>NZ_LMIC01000001.1:0-614132 GCF_001428585.1 Duganella sp. Root198D2
TTGACTGCAYAGCGTTGAGGTAGGGCTTTAACGGCCCGGTCGYGCGAACSACCGGGCCGTTGTTCATTGTGCAGGTCTATTAAGCGCTGGCGTAGTCGTTGCAGTAAGGCCGGCAATTTGCCTTGTGCTTTGGTGACCGCGGCCCAATGCAGCTCATATTGAATAGCGTGGAAAGCGCGTACAAAGCTGATAGCGGTGGGTTCGCTGTTGGCCGCCAAAGCTGCCTTGCTCATTTCCAGCCGAATCARGTTGTACGCGATAAGCGCCCCCCATATCTCTTGGTAGACGCCTTCAATGGTACGGCTGCGCAAGGTCAATGCTGTCCCCAGCATTGTTTGCTTTAGCTCCCGGTAGCTAGTTTCGACTTGCCAGCGGCGCGCGTAACAGGCTGCGATATCGGCTGCCTTGAAGCGGCGACGATCGGTGAGCGACGTCAATAGAATTCTCTTGCGCGCGTTGCTGTCGATGACGGTGACGGCGCGCGCCTGCCAGAATGGAGGGAGCTCTGGGCACTTGGCCCGCGCTTGTTGCGATACGCGCATCTGGACGATGGCATCGTCCGCAGTGCCGCTTAAGACCTCCCACTTGCTGTTGCTTTTTGCTGGAATAAGGAAATGCCGATTGCTTCCCTTGGCGGTCAATTGGCACAAAATCTCCGCTGCCAGAAAGCCCTTATCAAACACCGTCAACGAATCATCCGGAACCTGCTCGAGCAAAGTCTTCGCATAGAGCATTTCATTGATTCCATAAGGCCCGAAGGCGGCATCAGCGATGATATGTGACGGGATCGAAGTAAGCGTCACACCGCGTACCTGAGGATAGCTTGCCACGGCGCCACTGGCATAACCCTGAGCGCCAAAATGCGCGCGGGTGTCGGGGTTATCCGCTGTACGCAACGTGGTGCCATCCATGGCGAAAAGACTCAGCCCTTTGAATAGAYAGTGCTTGGCATCTTGTGCGCTCCAAGCGTGAGCTGCTGTGATGAAGAGCCAATGCAAAGGCTCTGCACCAAGTCTCTGACKCGCCTGCGCAACCGCACTCTTGCAAACGAACGGCGTGTCGGCATCCRGCAACGCCAAATCAAGTTCATCGACCACTTCGCCTATCGAYTGATGCCGATAAAGTGCCAGCGCGATCACTAGCCACACCACTTGCTCTGCCGGCAAGCGCCGATGCCGGACACTGGCTTTGCCCGTATACTCGACAGCTTCGGCCACCCACTCGTAGGGAAGGTGTTCCCCCAGGCGCCGCCAGYTGGGCGCCTCGATTGCATTGGCCAGAAAATGAAGGGTGTCGTCGAGCATGTGCAACCGAGGTTAACAGCATGTGATGACGTTTACAACACCCCAAAACGAAAAATGCCGTTCAGTCTTAACTGAACGGCATTAGCCCCGAGGGGCGGTTTTTTAACCCTGAGCGCCAAAATGCGCGCGGGTGTCGGGGTTATCCGCTGTACGCAACGTGGTGCCATCCATGGCGAAAAGACTCAGCCCTTTGAATAGAYAGTGCTTGGCATCTTGTGCGCTCCAAGCGTGAGCTGCTGTGATGAAGAGCCAATGCAAAGGCTCTGCACCAAGTCTCTGACKCGCCTGCGCAACCGCACTCTTGCAAACGAACGGCGTGTCGGCATCCRGCAACGCCAAATCAAGTTCATCGACCACTTCGCCTATCGAYTGATGCCGATAAAGTGCCAGCGCGATCACTAGCCACACCACTTGCTCTGCCGGCAAGCGCCGATGCCGGACACTGGCTTTGCCCGTATACTCGACAGCTTCGGCCACCCACTCGTAGGGAAGGTGTTCCCCCAGGCGCCGCCAGTTGGGCGCCTCGATTGCATTGGCCAGAAAATGAAGGGTGTCGTCGAGCATGTGCAACCGAGGTTAACAGCATGTGATGACGTTTACAACACCCCAAAACGAAAAATGCCGTTCAGTCTTAACTGAACGGCATTAGCCCCGAGGGGCGGTTTTTTGTTCGAGCCAGGATCAATTACTTGATCTTGGTTTCCTTGTACATCACGTGCTTGCGTGCTTTAGGATCGAACTTCATGATTTCCATTTTGGAAGGCATGGTGCGCTTGTTTTTGGTAGTGGTGTAGAAGTGACCAGTACCTGCGGTCGATTCCAGCTTGATCTTGTCGCGGCCAGTTTTTGCCATGATTCAGCTCCCTATTAAACTTTCTCGCCACGTGCACGCATGTCGGCCAGGACGGCGTCGATGCCGACCTTGTCGATTACGCGCAGACCGGCGTTGGACAGACGCAGGGAGACCCAGCGGTTTTCAGATTCAACAAAAATACGACGGTTCTGCAGGTTAGGCAGGAAACGACGCTTGGTTTTGTTGTTTGCGTGGGAAACATTGTTGCCGACCATCGGCTTCTTCCCAGTTACTTGGCAAACACGTGCCATGGCACACTCCTTGAATTACTTCCGAAATTGGAAAAACAAGAGTATATGGAAATTTCCCAAGTTTTTCAAGCACTTGCGAAAAACAATTGTGTCATACATTAACTCAAAATTTAACAATTAGATTTGCCCATGTTCGGCGAAGGAATGCACCTGGTGGCCCGCTACCACGAAGTGGTCAAGGATCCGTATATCCACCAGGGCCAGCGCCTGCACCAGTGCCCTCGTCAGGAGGACATCCGATTCGCTCGGGGCGGGTGATCCGGACGGGTGGTTATGGGCCAGCATGACGGCAGCGGCGTTACGCGCCAGCGCTTCCCGCACCACTTCGCGCGGATACACGCTGGTATGGGTCAGGGTGCCGCGAAACAATTCGCAGGCTTCGATCAAACGGTTTTTTACGTCCAGGAACAGGACGTGGAAGGATTCATAGGGTTGGCCCGCCAGCGACAGGCGCAGGAAGTCTTTCACCGCGTGCGGCGAGGACAATGCCTCGCCGGAGCTCAATTCCTCCGCAATCGCGCGGCGTGCCAGTTCGACAACAGCCTGCAGCTGGGCGTATTTGGCCGCGCCCAGGCCGGGTACGGCCGTGAAATCGGCACGGCTGGCGTGGATCAGGGTGCGCAGCGAGCCGAAGCGGCCCAGCAGCTCGGTCGCCAGCGCTACCGCATCCTTGCCGGGGATGCCCACCCGCAGGAAAACCGCCAGCAGTTCGGCATCGGACAGGGCTTGCGGCCCGGCTTTTAACAATCGTTCGCGTGGGCGCAGTTGTTCTGGCCAGTCTGAAATCGCCATGGTCACCTCCGTCGCCCATTATCCGGCCCGGCAGGGAAGGTCAATTTGCGTTGGCTCAGGTTTTGCGCAGGTGGGGCGGGGCGGCGCTGCGCCGCACGCCTCCCGATGGCTTACAATAGCGTTTTGCCTGTCACCAGAGTTGTTTCCATGTCTAACGTTGTCACCGCTTCGGCCTACCTCACCCTGCATTACCGCCTTGCCTCCATGGATGGCATCAATATCGTTTCCACCTTCGAAGGCAACCCGGCCACCTTGATGCTGGGCCAGGGCCAGTTGGCGCCGAACCTGGAAGCGCTGCTGATCGGCCTGCCGGAAGGCACGCACAAGGTGTTTGAACTGGCCCCGGGCGAAGGCTTCGGCCCGCGCAACCCGGACCTGGTGCAAGCCGTGTCCCGCGCTACGCTGGAAGAAAACTCCGATCCTGACAATGAATACAAGATCGGCGACCTGGTCGACTTCAACGCGCCGAAAGGCGGCCGCTTTGCCGGCGTGCTGCGCGAACTGCGCGACGACGTCGCCATCTTCGACTTCAACCACCCGCTGGCCGGCCAGCCGGTGAAGTTTGAAGTGAACCTTATCTCTGTGCTGTAAAAGAACATGGACAAAGAAATCCTCCTCGCCCAGCCGCGCGGCTTCTGCGCCGGCGTGGACCGCGCCATCGAGATCGTCGAACGCGCGCTGCAGCAGTTCGGCGCGCCGATCTATGTGCGCCACGAAATCGTGCACAACGCCTATGTGGTGGAAGACTTGCGCGCCAAGGGCGCCATCTTCATTGAAGAGCTGGATGATGTCCCGTCCGGCAATACCCTGGTGTTCTCCGCCCACGGCGTATCGAAAGCCGTGCGCGCCGAAGCGGAAGCGCGCGGTCTGTCGATCTTCGATGCGACCTGCCCGCTGGTGACCAAGGTTCACGTGGAAGTGGCCAAGATGCGCAAGCAGGGCTGCGAGATCATCATGATCGGCCATGACGGCCATCCGGAAGTCGAAGGCACCATGGGCCAGACCGATGAGGGCATGTACCTGGTCGAAACGGTGGAAGACGTGGCCGGCCTGCAGGTCCAAAACCCGGACCAGGTGGCCTATGTGTCGCAAACGACACTTTCCGTGGATGATACGGCACAAATCATCGAAGCCCTTAAGGCAAAATACCCGAATATTATTGAGCCGAAAAAAGGCGACATCTGCTACGCCACCACCAACCGCCAGGAAGCCGTGAAATTCATGGCGCCGCAGGTGGAAGTGGTGATCGTGGTCGGCTCGCCGAACAGCTCCAATTCGAACCGCCTGCGCGAAGTGGCCGAGAAGAAGGGCACCCCGGCCTATATGGTGGACAATGCGGCCCAGATCGATCCGGCCTGGCTGGCAGGCAAGCTGCGCGTGGGTGTGACGGCTGGCGCTTCGGCGCCGGAAGTGCTGGTCGATGCGGTCATCAACCGCCTGAAAGAGCTGGGCGCGAAGAGCGTGCGCACCCTGGACGGCGTGGAAGAGGCGGTCACTTTCCCCCTGCCAAAAGGCCTGGATGGCGGGAAAAACAACGGCATCGAGTGATAATTCGGTAAAACGTGGATTTTCCACGATTAGTTTTCCGGAAACCTCGCTATTATGGCGAACGCTTCCAAACGGCGGCACCACGAGGGCAACCTTGGGTGCCGTTTTTTATAGTTATTAAGGGCATACGATGGATACCTTTATCCAACAAATTCTTAACGGCCTGGTGCTGGGCAGTATGTATGCGCTGGTGGCCCTCGGTTATACGATGGTGTACGGCGTGCTGAACCTGATTAACTTCGCCCACGGCGACGTGCTGATGATTGGCGCGATGATCGGCCTCTCCATCCTGAATTTGCTGGGCGTGCACGCGCCGGAGCTGCCAGGCTACCTGCAACTGGGCATTGCCATCATCGGGGCAATCCCGGCCTGCATGCTGGTGAACATGCTGATCGAACGCGTCGCCTATCGCCGCCTGCGCAATGCTCCGCGCCTGGCGCCCCTGATTACCGCCATTGGTGTTTCGATCCTGCTGCAAACCTTCGCGATGAAATACTGGGGCCGCAACCCGCTGGCATTCCCGCAGCTGCTGCCAACCGAGCCGATCATGATCAGCGGCGCTGTCATCACGGTGACCCAGGTATTGCTGCTGGTGCTGGCTGCCTTGTCGATGTTTGGCCTGGTCATGCTGGTCGAAAAGACCCGGATGGGCCGCGCCATGCGTGCTGTCGCGGAAAACCCGCGGGTTGCCGGCTTGATGGGCGTCGATTCCAATCGCGTGATTGTGTCGACCTTTGCCATCGGTGCCGGGCTGGCCGCCGTTGCAGGCGTGATGTGGGGCGCCAACTATGCTTCCATCGGTTTCGCCATGGGCTTCATGCCGGGCCTGAAAGCGTTTTGCGCAGCGGTGCTGGGAGGGATCGGCAATATCTATGGCGCCATGATCGGCGGCCTTGTGCTGGGAATTATTGAATCGATGGGCGCCGGCTACATTGGCGACTGGACCGGCGGCTTGCTCGGTTCGCACTACCAGGACATCTTCGCCTTCGTGGTGCTGATCCTGGTCCTGACGGTGCGTCCGTCCGGCATCATGGGTGAACGCGTGGCCGACCGCGCCTGATGAGGAGCTGACAATGCTGAAATTCGACGTACGAAATAATCCGAAGCAGGCCTACATCAGCATGGCGCTGCTGCTGGCGGTGCTGATTGTCTTCCCGTTTGCCGCCGCGCCTTTCGGTAATTCGTGGGTGCGCATCGCTGACCTGGCGCTGCTCTACATCATGCTGGCCGTTGGCCTGAACATCGTGGTGGGCTTTGCCGGACTGCTGGACCTGGGCTATATCGCGTTTTACGCGATCGGCGCCTACCTGACCGCCTTGCTGGCATCGCCGCAATTTGCCACCGTGCTGGAATCCGTGATCAACATGAATCCCGCATTCGGCGAAGCGCTGGCGGCCATGCTGGGCGAGGATATCCGCAGCAACGGCATCCACCTGTCGGTATGGGTAATCGTGCCGCTGGCCGCCGCACTGGCAGGCGTTTTCGGCGCGCTACTGGGGGCGCCGACCCTGAAGCTGCGCGGCGACTACCTGGCGATCGTCACGCTCGGCTTTGGCGAGATCATCCGCATCTTCATGAACAACCTGAACGATCCGGTCAACATCACCAACGGTCCGCAGGGCATCAACATGATCGACCCGATCCGCGTATTTGGCGTGAACCTGGCGGGCGAACCGGGCTCGCGCGCCACGGTGTTCATCGGCAGCTTCTCGATGCCTTCGGTGAATGCCTACTATTTCCTGTTCCTGCTGCTGACCATTGCGACCGTGTTCATCACGTCGCGCCTGCAGCACTCCCGCCTGGGGCGCGCCTGGGTGGCGATCCGTGAAGACGAAATTGCGGCCAAGGCGATGGGCATCAATACCCGCAACGTAAAGCTGCTCGCATTCTCGATGGGCGCGACTTTCGGCGGCGTCTCGGGCGCCATGTTTGCATCGTTCCAGGGCTTCGTATCGCCTGAATCGTTCTCGCTGATGGAATCGATCGTGGTCCTGGCGATGGTCGTGGTGGGTGGCATTGGACATATCCCCGGCGTCGTGCTCGGCGGCGTACTGCTGGCGGCCCTGCCCGAAGTGCTGCGTCACACGGTGGAGCCGTTGCAGCAAAAGCTGTTCGGCCAGGTGATCCTTGAAGCGGAAGTGCTGCGCCAAGGCCTGTTCGGTATTGCGCTGGTGGGGACCATGCTGAGCCGTCCGGCCGGCCTGTGGCCTTCGCCCAAGCATGAAGAGCGTCCGGATGCGGACTCGGACTCCAAAGGCCAGTCGACCGGCGTAATGGCGGCATGAGGTTAGTAGAGATGAGCGAACAAGTAATCCTGAATATCGAAGGCGTCAACAAACGTTTCGGCGGCCTGCAGGCGCTGACCGATGTGCGCATCAAGATCAACCAAGGCCAGATCTACGGCTTGATCGGTCCGAACGGCGCCGGCAAGACCACCTTCTTCAACGTGATCACCGGCTTGTACCAGCCGGACACCGGTACCTTCGAACTGGCTGGCAAGCCGTATTCTCCCTCGGCCCCGCACGCCGTGGCCAGGGCTGGCATAGCCCGCACCTTCCAGAATATCCGCCTGTTCGGCGAAATGACCGCCCTGGAAAACGTGATGGTGGGCCGCCACGTGCGCTCGCACCAGGGGGTGTTCGGCGCCATCTTCCGCCACAAGGCTGCACGTGAAGAGGAGGCGGCAATCCGCAAGCGCGCGCAGGAACTGCTGGACTTCGTCGGCATCGGCCAGTTTGCCAGCCGCACTTCCAAATACCTGTCGTACGGCGACCAGCGCCGCCTGGAAATCGCCCGCGCCCTGGCCACCGATCCGCAGCTGCTGGCGCTGGACGAACCGGCTGCCGGCATGAACGCGACCGAAAAGCTGGCCCTGCGCGAGCTGCTGGTCAAGATCAAGAACGAAGGCAAGACCGTGCTGCTGATCGAGCACGATGTGAAGCTGATGATGGGCCTGTGCGACCGCATCAGCGTGCTGGAATACGGCAAGCTGATTGCCGAAGGCTTGCCAGCCGAGATCCAAAGCAATAAAGCAGTGATTGAAGCCTATCTGGGAGGAGCGCACTGATGGGCGCCAATGTTCTGAAAATTTCGGGCCTGAAGGTCGCGTATGGCGGCATCAAGGCAGTCAAGGGCATCGACCTGGAAGTCAACCAGGGCGAACTGGTAACGCTGATCGGCGCCAACGGCGCTGGCAAGACCACCACGCTGAAGGCCATCACCGGCACCCTGCCTCCATGCAAAGTGGAGGGCACCGTGTCGTATATGGGCCAGTCGCTGAAAGGCTCGCAGTCCTTCCACCTGGTGGAGAAGAAGCTGGCCATGGTGCCTGAAGGCCGCGGCGTATTCACCCGCATGACCATCACCGAGAACCTGATGATGGGCGCCTACACCATGAACGACAAGGCGGCGATTGCAGCCGACATCGAGAAATGGTTTGGCGTATTCCCGCGCCTGAAAGAACGTGCCGCGCAGCTGGCGGGCACCCTGTCCGGCGGCGAACAGCAGATGCTGGCCATGGCGCGTGCGCTGATGTGCCATCCGCACCTGCTGCTGCTGGACGAGCCGTCGATGGGCCTGTCGCCTATCATGGTCGAGAAAATTTTCGAAGTGATCCGCGACGTGCACCAGCAAGGCATCACCGTCCTGCTGGTGGAGCAGAACGCCAAGCTGGCGCTGCAGGCTGCCAACCGCGGCTATGTGATGGAGTCCGGCGCGGTCACCATGACCGGCAACGCGCAGGACATGCTGCACGACCCGCGCGTCAAGGCAGCCTACCTGGGAGAGTAGTACTGCCGGGCCGGATTACGCGAGCAGGGCGGCGAAGCGCTCGATATCGATGTTGCCGCCGCTGATCAACACACCGACGCGCTTGCCGCGCAATGCTTCCTTCATCTTGCGCGCGGCTGCGAAGCCCAGGCAGCCGGTCGGTTCGACTACGATCTTCATGCGCGAAGCAAAGAAGCGCATGGCGTCCACCAGTTCCGCATCGCTGACGGTCAGGATGTCGTCGACGTCGCGCTTGATGATGGGGAAGGTGAGCGAGCCAAGGTGCTGCGTCTGTGCGCCGTCGGCAATCGTCTTTGGCGTATCGATATGCACGATCGCGCCGCTGCGGAACGATTGCTGGCCGTCGTTACCGGCCTCCGGCTCCACGCCGTACAGCTTGCACCTTGGCGACAGCGCGCGTGTCGCCAGCGCAGAGCCAGACAGCAGGCCGCCGCCGCCCAGGCAGACGAAGAAATAATCCAGTTCACCCACTTCCTCGAACAGCTCTTTGGCGGCCGTGCCCTGGCCTGCGATCACGTCGGCATGATCATAAGGCGGGATCAGGGTCATGCCCTTTTCCTCGGCGAGCCTGCGGCCGATGGCTTCGCGGTCTTCCTTGTAGCGGTCATACGTCACGACATTGCCGCCGTAGCCGCGCGTGGCAGCCATCTTCGATGCTGGCGCGTCCTCCGGCATGATGATCGTGGCAGGGATGCCTAGCAGCTTGGCCGACAGCGCAATGGCCTGCGCGTGGTTGCCGGACGAGAAAGCCACCACGCCGGCCTTGCGCTGCGCCTCATTGAAACGCGAAAGGGCATTGAAGCCGCCGCGGAACTTGAAGGCGCCCATGCGCTGCATGTTCTCGGCCTTGAAGAAAATCTCCGCGCCCAGTTCCTCATTGGCGGTGCGGGAGGTGAGCACCGGCGTGCGGTGGGCGTGGCCCTCGATGCGGGCGGCTGCTGCGACGATGTCTTCGAAAGTGATACTCATGGTTCTCCTTGCTTACCAGGGCCAGGCGATATCCTGGCCGATGTTGTTGGCGAGGGCGCGCTGGTACAGCATGCGCACCGTGGTGAGGTCCTGCAGGGCGATGCCCGTCATATCAAAAATCGTGATGTCGCCGGCCGCGCGCGGCGTTGCGCCCGCGCTGGCGGCAAGCAGTTCGCCAAGTTCCGCTGCAGGCAGTTCATTGGCCCATTGCAGTTCGCCGATATGGCGCGCCTGTGGCAGGTCGTCGGCCCATACGCGCGCGCGCTCCAGCAGGCCCGCAGGTAGTTCGCGCTTGCCTTGCGTGTCCGCGCCTACGGCGTTGATGTGCGTCCCTGCGCGTACCGCATCGGCGCTGAACAACACGCTGTGGCCTGGCGTTGCGGTGATGATCACATCCGACGCTGCAACCGCTGCATCGGCGCCAGCGGTACCAGCGCCTCCCGCAAGCGCTGTATCGCAGCGGCCGTTGAACAGCGCCTCGAACGCGGGCGCCTGCAGGCCATCCGAAGTCACGTAACGCACGCGTTTGAGCGAGGGCAGGGCATGCAGCGCGTATTCCACGTGCCCGCGTGCCTGCACGCCGGTGCCAAATATGCACAGCTGCTCGCTATCGGCGCGCGCCAGCAGTTGCAGCCCGAGCGCGCCGGCGGCAGCTGTGCGCGCGGTCGTCACTGCGTTGCCGTCGGCGATGCACAATGGGCGCCCGCTGCGCGGGTCGATCAGCATGATGGTGGCCTGATGCGCTTCGCCTCCCGCTTCGCGATTTGCGGGCCAGAAGCCGGCGGCCTTGAAGCCAAGCAGTTCCTGCGAAGGCACGTCGCCTGATTTGATGCCGAATACCGCGCTGCCCGGCAGCTCTTCACGCACCAACGGGAAGACGCGTGCGGCGCGCGCAGCGTGCAAGGAAAAGGCTTCGCGTACGGCAGCGTGCACCTCGTCGGGCTGTAGCAGCGCGGCGACCGCATCGCGGTCCAGCAGCAGCAGGCGGGCGTCGTTATTTTGCATAGTTGTAGACCGTGGCGCGGGACACGCCCAGATGGGCGGCGATGATTTCCATCGAGCGGCGCATCTCCAGCAAACCGGCGTCGCCCAGTTCGCGCACCAGGGCGCGGCGGTCATCCGCTTTCAGCGCGCGCGGCGTGGTGGACAGGCGTGCAGCGAATTGTTCGATATGTGCGCGGATCGCGTCGGCGCCGGCGGCCGGGGCAAGCGACTCGATCACTGCGGCGGCAGGGTCGACATTGCTGAACTGGCCCAGCATCGCTTGCAGGCTGCGGAACAGGTTCAGGTCGACGTTCATGCAGAGCGCGGCGATGTACTGGCCTTCGCTGTCCTTGATGCCGACCGAGGTGCTCTTGGCGGGACGGCCGTCTGGAAAGGTGTTCGGGTAGTTGGCCAGCACTTGCGGGAAGCCCGAATCGGCAATTCGCGCCAATCCCAGCTCCGTCGCCGGCGCGCCGACCGCGCGGCCGGAGAGGTTGTTATGGATCGCCAGCACGGCATGGCCAGGATCGAGCAGGTCATGCAGCACCACTTCAGTGAAGGGCGCCAGCGTACGGCCAAGCCCGTCGGCCACCTGTTTCATCTGCTCCAGCAGGTGCTGCTGCTCGGAAGTTCGTTTCATCATCAAGACAGATTATCTCGTTTTAGATGAAATGTAAACTAGACCTCAAAAAAAGCCCCGGACAATGCCGGGGCTCGGGAAGGACACCCGCTGAGAGGAAACCACGGATGCCGAGGAGACCTGCGTACAGCGTTGCTTCTGCCGGCCACTGGGACCGGCGGGGGGATCAATTACTGCTTCTTGCCGTTGGCGGCAACAGTGCTGAATTGGTTCACTGCAGCATTCACATTGGCTTCGAAGGTTTCAGCAGCAGCCTTGGCGCTCTTGGTGAATTGCTCGTAACCGGCATTGGCATTGTTCAGGGCAGACTTGAACAGGGCGACGGCGCTTTCGCTGCCGGCCGGGGCGTTTTTGCTCACTTCGTCAACCAGCGAGATTACCTTGCGGTTGGTCTCGGCGATCTGGGATTCGGCGGCCTTGCTGAATTCAGCGCCGGTGCCGGAAGCGATCGATGCCAGGTGACGGCTGTAAGCGATGGCTTTTTCGGCGACTGGCTGGGCCTGGGCAGCGGACAGCGTGAAGAACTCTTGCGGGTCCTTGGCCGACAGCAACTGACGGGTTGCGGCCGACGATTCTTCCAGCGATGCCTTGGCAGCGGTGATGTTCAGGTCGACGAACTTCTCAACGCCTTCGAAGGCTTTGTTGGTCAGCGAAGAAAAGAGTGCGAATTGGCTTTCGAAGTTTGCCTTGGTGGCATTAGAAAACTGCTCAGGAATCGCAAACATTGGACTCTCCAAATAAGTGAATTTAGTCGTTGGAACTTGATGTTTCTGCAACGGAAAACAACGCATTGTGCAACGCAACAAAGACGATTATCCGGGTTCAGGAATCAAAGTCAAGCAGTTTTTGTGCGTTGCACAAACTAACTAACTTATTGTCAGTAAAGGGTTTCTGGCTAGAAAAATCATAGGTATTGCTGCCAAGCAGGGTATTGGCGCCCGATGCTAGAATCGCCGCATGCGCTCGCTCTTTTCCCCCATCCCGCTGTTCTTCGTTTTCCTCTGGAGTACCGGCTTTATCGTGGCCCGCTACGGCCTGCCGTATGCTCCGCCGCTGACCTTCCTGCTGCTGCGTTTCCTTGGCGTGCTGGCGATCCTGTTGCCCGCCGTGCTGCTGCTGCGCGCGCCATGGCCAAAAGGGAAGGTGGGCCATGTGGCGCTGGCCGGCCTGCTGCTGCAAGCGGGCTACCTGAGCGGCGTCTGGTGCGCCATCAAGATAGGCATGCCGGCCGGCTTGTCGGCCCTGGTGGTCGGCATGCAGCCGATCCTGACCGCCTTTGCGGCGCCATTGATCGGCGAGCGGGTACGCCCGCGCCAATGGCTGGGCCTGCTGTTTGGCATCAGCGGCGTGGCCCTGGTGGTGTACGCGAAGATCACCTTGCTTGGCCTCAGTTGGCAGGCGATCGCGTTGGCAGTGTTCGCACTCCTGTCGATTACTGCGGGAACGCTTTATCAAAAGCGTTTCTGCCCTCAATTCGACCTGCGGACGGGTACCGTGATCCAGTTCGCCGCATCCTTTGCCGCCGTGTTGCCGTTTGCCCTGCTGCTGGAAGATATGGGCTCGGTCCAATGGGTGCCGCAATTCTTTGGCGCCTGGGCCTGGTCGGTGCTCGCCTTGTCCATCGGTGCAATCTTCCTCCTGTTTGCGCTGATTCGTCGCAGCGACGCGACCCAGGTCACAAGCCTGCTCTATCTTACGCCGCCAACCACCGCGCTGATGGCCTGGGCAATGTTTGGCGAAGTCCTGAACGGGATGGGCATTGCCGGTATGGCGCTGGCGGTGATTGGAGTAATATTTGTGATTAAGCAACCCAAATAGGCCACAATCATGATCAGCTCCCCAGCACAGCAGGCCGTCGACGCGGCCATTACCTCGCGCCGTTCGATCCGCGCTTTCCAGCCCACCCCGGTGCCGCGCGAGGATGTCGAAGCCATCCTGGAAGTGGCGTCGCGCGCGCCTTCCGGCACCAACACCCAGCCCTGGAATGTCTATGTGCTGACCGGCGCCATGAAGGAAGCCTTGTCCTCCAGAATCCTGGCCGCCTATGCCGATCCGGAGCAGAACAAGCTGCATCGCGAGGAATACGCTTACTACCCGCGCGAATGGGTGTCGCCTTACATCGACCGCCGCCGCAAAGTGGGCTGGGACCTGTACTCCCTGCTGGGCCTGACTCGTGAAAACAAGGCCGGCATGGCCGCCCAGCATGGGCGCAATTTTGAATTCTTCGATGCGCCGGTGGGCATGATCTTCACCATCGAGCGCATCATGGAGCAGGGCTCCTGGCTCGATTACGGGATGTTTTTGCAAAATATCATGGTCGCGGCGCGTGGCCGCGGCCTCGATACCTGCCCGCAGGCTGCCTTCACCCAGTATCACCGCATCATCAGCGAGGTGCTGGGCCTGCCGGCCAGCGAAACTGTTGTATGCGGGATGTCGCTTGGATTCGCCGATAGTGGCAAAATTGAAAATACGCTGGTAACCGAGCGCGAGCCGATTGCCAAATTTGTTAAATTTATGGAGTGAACAAGCTTTCGTTGCAGCGTCGCGTCACTATGGGAATTGTGTATTGCGAGGCTGAAAACATTGGTGAAGAAAAGTTTGATTTAGCTTGCGCAGGAATCTGGTTTTGCTACACTGCAACTAGCGATTCAGCTGTTTCACACCGGGGAATGACGAATGAACAAACTTGCTATCAGCGTGCTTGTGTCCTTGCTTTGCGCATCGGCGTCAATGGGATCTGCACAAGCGGCCGTCAAGAAAGCTGGTACCCGTTACGCCGCCCCGGTAACGAAATCCCAGATGGTCAAGCGCACGATCAGTGTGCGTGGCCGCAACAAGATCGTTTACCAGCGCGTGACCAAGGTGCCTGACGTCAGCCGTCCGACCATGGGCGACCTCGCCGGGCTGAACCTGGTGCGTGATCCGCTCGACCTGAAATCCAATGTGGCCCTGGTCCTCGACCAGGCCAATTCTGAAATCCTGTTCGAAAAGAACGCTGGCGTGGCTTTGCCGATCGCATCGATCACCAAGATGATGACCGGCCTGGTGGTGGTGGAAGCCAACCAGGACCTCGATGAAGTGCTGACCGTTACCGACGAAGACGTCGACCGCGAGAAATTCAGTTCCTCGCGCCTGAAGGTGGGCGACCACCTGACCCGTCGCAATATGCTGCACATTGCCCTCATGAGCTCGGAAAACCGCGCCGCGTCGGCCCTGGGCCGCAACTATCCGGGCGGCTTGCCGGCTTTCGTGCAGGCGATGAACGAGAAAGCGCAATCGCTGGGCATGAACGATACGCACTATGTCGATTCGAGCGGCCTGTCCAAGATGAATGTGGCCAGCGCACGCGACCTGGCCAAGCTGGTGCAGGCTGCCTACGAACACCCGATCCTGCGCGAATTCTCGACCGACCCGAAAGCCGTGGTGGAAAACAGCGGACGTCCTGTCACCTTTGGCACCACCAACCGCCTGGTGGCGCCGAACTCGGGCTGGGAAATCGGCCTGCAGAAAACCGGCTTCATCAATGAAGCTGGCCGTTGCATGATCATGCAGGCAATGGTGGAAGGGCGCGCTGTGATCATGGTGCTGCTGGATGCCAAGGGTTCCGCGGCGCGCGTTGCCGACGCGACCCGCATGAAGAAGTGGCTGGCCGCGCTCAAGCCAACCTTCGGTGAAAATGTCAGCGGCGCCAGCACCAGCGCCCAGTCTTACTCGGGTATGTAACCCAGGGTTGCGGAGATCTGGTTGGCGGTATTGACCAGGTCTTCCAGCCAGTCATCCTGCAGCCGGTCCGCCGGCGCGGAAATCGACAAGCCTGCCACCAGTTTGCCGGAATCGTCACGGATGCCGGCTGCCATGCAGCGCACTCCCAGTTCCAGTTCCTCATTATCGCGCGCATAGCCGCGTGCACGTACCAGGCTCAGCTCGCGTTCCAGGCGCGCCAGGTCGGTAATCGAATTCTTGTTGTGGCCGGCCAGGCCGGTGCGGGTGGCATAGGCGCGGATGGCCTTCGGTTCGTCCACCGACAGGAACAGTTTGCCGGTCGATGTCAGGTGCAGAGGGCCGCGGGCGCCGATGGCGCGCACCACCTGCATGCCCGAACGCTCGGAGTAGGCGCGGTCAATGTAGACGATCTCGTCGCCCTGGCGCACCGACAGGTTGATGGTTTGCTGCGTCTTCTTGTGCAGGGCGCGCATCGAATCGAGCGCAGCTTCGCGCACGGACAGGCGGCTTTTCACCACATTGCCCAGTTCCAGCAGGCGCATGCCGAGGCGGTAGGTGCCAGGCTCAACGCGGTCGACAAAGCGCGTCACCACCAAGTCGTTCAGGATGCGGTGGGCAGTGGAGGGATGCAGGCCCGAGACTTTCGACAGTTCCTTCAGGCTGACCGGATCCGGATAATTCGCCAGGGCGTCAAGCAGGGCCGTCATACGGTCGATGACCTGGATCGTCGTTTTCGGCTCCTGCGGGGGCAGGGTTTCGCTTTTCATGATGTGGTTGGTGCAGTGCAGTATAGGCAGACTTATTTATACCATGATGTGAAAAAAATGGGAATTCTGTCGCTATAATCCGTGTCCATGGAACCTACTAGTGAATTTAAAAGCAAGAGCGGCCTGAAGCGTATTTACTCGGCCTTTTTTTACTCCCTCGCAGGCTTGCAGACCGCCATCCGTTCCGAGCATGCCTTCCGCCAGGAACTGGTCGTATTCGTCATTGGCACCATCGCTGCCCTCCTGCTGCCGGTTTCTGCTTTCCAGAAGCTGGTGCTGATCGGCAGCATGGTGATCGTACTGATCGTCGAACTGATCAACTCTGCAATTGAAGCAGTGGTGGACCGTGTCTCGCTGGAGCGCCACCCGCTGTCCAAGAACGCCAAGGATTTTGGCAGCGCCGCCGTGCTGCTCGCCTCCCTTCTTTCGGGTGCGACCTGGCTGGTCGTACTGGTCAATCGCTTCTTTTAATTACTTTCCGGTATAACGAACGTCGAAAGTATTCGTTCGTATTTATATAAGGGGCGGTTAATCTGGCATCTCCAAACAAAAAAGGGGAAACCAGATGCTGTCCAGGAAACTGATTGCCGCTGCCTTGTTCGCCACTGCCGCAGTGGCGCAAGCAGCCGACGTGAGCTTGCTCAACGTCTCCTACGACCCGACCCGCGAGCTGTACCAGGACGTCAACGCCGCCTTTGCCAAGGAATGGAAGGCCAAGACCGGCGACAACGTGAAGATCAAGCAGTCGCACGGCGGCTCGGGCAAGCAGGCGCGCGCCGTGATCGACGGCCTGGAAGCCGACGTGGTGACCCTGGGACTGGCCTACGATATCGACGCGGTCGCCGAGCGCGGCCTGGTCAACAAGGATTGGCAAAAACGCCTGCCCCATAACGCCACCCCCTACAGTTCCACCATCGTCTTCCTGGTCCGCAAGGGCAACCCGAAAGGCATCAAGGACTGGAGCGACCTGGTCAAGCCAGGCGTGGCGGTGATTACCCCGAATCCCAAAACCTCCGGCGGCGCCCGCTGGAACCACCTGGCCGCATACGGCTACGCCCTGCGCCAGCCGGGCGGCAACGATGCCAGCGCGCGCGATTTCCTGAAGAAGCTGTACAAGAACGTGCCAGTGCTGGATTCCGGCGCGCGCGGCGCCACCACCACCTTCGTGGAGCGCGGCATCGGCGACGTGCTGGTCGCCTGGGAAAACGAAGCCCTGCTGGCGATCAAGGAGCTGGGCCCGGACAAGGTTGAAATCGTGGCGCCTTCGGTCTCGATCCTGGCCGAACCGCCTGTGGCCGTGGTCGACAAGGTGGTCGACAAGCGCGGCACCCGCAAGGTGGCCGAGGCTTACCTGAACTTCCTGTACACCGACCAGGCCCAGGCCATCATCGCCAAGAACTACTACCGCCCAGGCATCGAGAAGGAAGCGAAGAGGTACGCCGCCCAATTCCCGAATGTGAAGCTGTTCAAGATCACCGACGTCGCCGGCGACTGGACTACCGCGCAGAAAACGCACTTTGCCGACGGCGGCGTGTTCGACCAGATCTACCAGCCTGGCGCGAAAGTCGCCGGCCAATAATTCGAGAAATACACGCAACGGAGGGCCGCATGGCGATCCAACAACTGAACCAATTCCGCGTCCTGGTCGCGCCAGGCCTGCATAACAGCGGGCCCGATCACTGGCAGTCCCGCTGGCAGCGCCTGTACCCGCGCTTTGAGCGGGTGGAGCAGACGCGCTGGAGCGATCCGGTCCTGCTGCGCTGGGCCGACCGCCTGGATGAAGTACTGGATGAAGAGCGCCGTCCGACCCTCATCGTTGCACACAGTTTCGGCTGCCTCACCACGGCATTAAGCCTGTCACGTTCAACCTCCCCCCACGTGGCGGGGGTATTGCTGGTGGGGCCTGCCGATCCCGATAAGTTCCAGGTCAGCTCCCTGCTGCCGCACGGGGAACTGCCTTGCCCATCGATCATGGTGGCCAGTACCAACGACCCATGGATGACTGCAAAAAGCGCAGAAACCTGGGCGCAGCGCTGGGGCAGCGACTTCGTCAACGCCGGAGCGCTGGGACATATCAACGCCGAATCAGGCTTGGGCGACTGGCGTTTTGGCCAGCGCCTGCTGCAAGTCCTGGCGCAGCGCGCATCACATTTAACATTGGAGAAAAAGAATGAGTTTACGCCTTGGCGATACCGCGCCGGACTTCGAGCAGGATTCCAGCATTGGCAGCATCAGGTTTCATGAATGGGCAGGTGATTCCTGGGTCGTGCTGTTCTCGCACCCGGCCGACTTTACGCCGGTCTGCACCACGGAACTTGGACTGACCGCCAAGCTGAAACCGGAGTTCGACAAGCGCAACGTCAAGGCGATCGCGCTGTCGGTCGACCCGGCCGACAAGCACAAGGAGTGGATCAAGGATATCGAAGAAACCCAGCAAACCGTGGTGGGCTTCCCGATCATCGCAGACGCCGACCGCAAGGTCGCCGAGCTGTACGACATGATCCACCCGAACCAGTCGGCCACGGCTACCGTGCGTTCCCTGTTCGTGATCGATCCGGCCAAAAAACTGCGCCTGCAGATCACCTACCCGCTGAGCACCGGCCGCAACTTCGATGAAGTGCTGCGCGTAATCGACGCCCTGCAGCTGACGGACAAGCACACCGTCGCTACCCCAGGCAATTGGAAGGATGGCGATGACGTGATCATCCCGCTCACCGTGCAGGATCCGGAAGTGATCAAGCAGAAGTACCCGGCAGGCTTCAAAGCCCCGCGTCCTTACCTGCGCATTACGCCGCAACCGAACAAGTAACTGTTTTGGGAACGGCGCATGCGCCTATGCCGGTCAGGAAGGGGAGAAGATCACCAGGTCTCCGGAATGGCTAGTGCAGATGTTCTTGCAGGCGCCCCTCGGGGCGCTTTTTTTCTTTCAGCATTTCGCGCAGCGCCGCGATCTCGTTGCGCGCTGCGACGATGCATTGGGGATTGTTCTTGCCGCCGGGCGGGGCGAATTCGACGGCTGCCAGGATGGCCGCCTGGATCGACGACAGTTTATCGAATGCAGCCAGGGGCAGCCCGGCATCTTCGAAATCGGCCACCAGGTGCTTGGCGGTGCAGTAGACAGTGGCCTTTTCGAACTTGGTATAGGCTTGCAAGGCCATTTCGGTCAGGTCGCACAAACGGTCGGTCAGCAACAGAGCATCAGTCATCACACTTCCTCCCATGAATCGCTTGCAGACAATGTAGCACTTGGTTGAATACAAGCCAATAGCCTTGGATCTGTTCCATTCATGCAACGTTGGCAGGTGATTCACTTATCAGAAATGAATTATTTCTTTGTGAGTTCAATTGTGCGAGGTTAGTATTTTTTCGCGGCACCAAATAAAAATCGTTAGAGAGATCGGAATACCTATGAAACGCACCCTCATCGCCAGTGCTGTTTTGCTGGCCACCTCGCAAGCTTACGCACAAACCGCCGCCCAACCCGGCGCTGAAGAACAGCAGACCGTGGTCGTGCTGGGCTCGCGCGCAACCGCCAAAACCGCGCTCGATACTGCCGCGCCGGTCGGCCTGATCAATTCCAAGGACCTGCAGACGGCCGGCCCGCTGGAACTGGGCAAGCTGCTGCAAACGCTGGATCCGTCGTTCAACTTCTCCACCACCTTCATCAGCGACGGCACCGACATCATTCGCCCTGCGACCCTGCGCTCGCTTGGCCCGGACCAGCTGCTGGTGCTGGTGAACGGCAAGCGCCGCCACCAGCAGGCGCTGGTTAACGTGCAGCAAACCATCGGCCGCGGTTCGGCCGGTACCGACATCAATGCCATTCCGCTGTCGGCCATCCATCACATCGAAGTGCTGCGCGATGGCGCGGCGGCCCAGTACGGCTCGGACGCGATTGCCGGCGTGATCAACATCGTGCTGAAGTCGAACGTGAACGAGACCGCCATCAGCGGCCAGGTTGGCACCACCAAGGAAGGCGACGGCGACATGATCTCCGGCAGCGTGAACCGCGGCTGGGCGCTGGGCGAAGACGGCGGCTACATCAACCTGTCGCTGGAAGGCCGCAAGCGCGACGAGACCAACCGTGCCGGCCCTGACTCGCTGCGCGTCGATCCGCCGCGCGTGACCCAGCGCATCGGCGACAGCGATGCCAAGGATGCCTTCCTGTGGTGGAATGCGGCGCTGCCGGTCGACAAAGCCGGTGAGTTCTACACCTTCGGCGGCGTTTCCAAGCGCAAGGGCGATTCGTCGGGCTTCTTCCGCTCCAAGGGCGATGGCCGCAACGTGCCTGCCGTGTATCCGGAAGGCTTCCTGCCGAATATCCGCACCACCGTGAAAGACGCTTCGTTCGCCTTCGGCTACCGCCGCGACCTGCCGAACGACTGGAAGGCCGACATCAGCATCAACCATGGCCGCAGCGAGCTCGATTTCCATGAGAAGCAGACCATCAACGTCTCCTACTGGTACGAGCCGAAACCGGGCGGCGGCATCTACGCCGAGTCGCCGTTCGAGGCCGATACCGGCAAGCTGAAATTCAACCAGACCACCTTCAACGCCGACATCAAGGGCCCGGTCAAATTCGGCAGCGAAGAGGTGTTCGTGGCCACCGGCTTCGAGTACCGCCGCGACAACTACCAGATCGTCGCTGGCGATCCCGTGTCCTACCAGTACGGCCGCACCAACAACCCGGCGATCGCGATCACCAACCAGACCGGCGGCGTCGCTGCATCCGGCACCCAGGGCTTCCCCGGCTACACCCCGGCCACCGCGGTGGACGAGGGCCGCCACAATATCGCCCTGTTCCTGGATACCGAATACCACCCGGTCAAGGACCTGCTGCTGGCTGCTGCAGTGCGCTACGAGAAGTACTCCGACTTTGGCAACACGACGACCGGCAAGCTCAGCGCGCGCTGGGACCCGACCAAGGAATTCGGCCTGCGCGGCAGCGTGTCGTCCGGCTTCCGCGCACCGGGCGTGCAGCAGAAGTTCTACAGTTCGGTATCGACCAACCTGAACCAGGCTGGCCAGCTGACCGAGACCCTGACCGCGCGCGAGGGCAGCGCCGTGACCACCGCGCTTGGCATCAAGCCGCTGAAGGAAGAAACTTCGCGCAACGCCTCCATCGGCATGGTGCTGCGTCCAGCCAAGAACATGTCGCTGACCGCCGACCTGTACCAGATCAAGATCAAGGACCGCATCGTGTTCTCGAGCGAGATTTCGCCGGAAGCCGGTGGCGGCCCGATCGCCAACGTGTTGAATCCGCTGGGCGTAGGCCAGGCGCAGTTCTTCACCAACGCGGTCGATACCAAGACCAAGGGCCTGGACATTGTTGCCGACCATACCACCAAGTTCACCTCGTCGACTCTGGTGCTGTCCGGCCAGTTGGGCTTCAACAAGACCGAAGTGACCAAGCGCCATTCGCCATCCAGCCTGCTGACCGGCGACCAGTTGTTCAACCAGGCGCAGGTGACCCTGATCGAACGCGGCCAGCCACGCAAGCACCACGTTGTGGCGGCTGACTACACCATCGGCCAGTGGAACGTGAATGCCCGCGCCAACTACTATGGCGAAGTGCAGGGCGAGGGCTTCAGCCCGCTGCAGACCTGGGATGCAAAGTGGATCGTCGACGCGAGCATTCGTTATAGCTTCAGCAAGAAAACCACCGTGGCCTTGGGCTTCAACAACCTGTTCGACACTTACCCGTCGGAGTGGACCAATGGCGGCGATTTCCCGAAACTGGGCTTCAAGTACTGCTGGGAAACCTGCCCGTTTGGCGTGAATGGCCGTTCGATGTACCTGAAGTTCGATACCGCCTTCTGAACGATTACTTCCTTCTTGAAAGCGCCTCCGGGCGCTTTTTTTATAAGCAAATAAGGAATTCGTTGTTGAGAACTCATGCGCATCTGGATACCCTAGCGGGTCTTGGAAGGATTTCGCATGGATCTGTCGTTCATCGTTTCTGGTTTTGTCGTAGGCGCGCTCGTTGGTTTGACCGGTGTGGGGGGCGGTTCGCTCATGACGCCTATCCTGACCCTGATGTTCGGCGTTTCACCCTCGGTGGCAGTGGGCACCGACCTGGCCTTTGCCTCGGTGACCAAGAGCGCCGGCACATTCGCGCATCGCTTGCGCGGCACCGTGCGCTGGGACATCGTACGCCTGCTTTGCTTCGGCGCCTTGCCGGCGGCCGTTGTCGCGACCGTTGGCCTGAAGTATTTCGGCGCGCTGGACAAGCAGATTGGCCATATGATCCGCCTCTGCATCGCCGGTTCCGTCATGCTCACCGTGGTGGCGATCCTGTTCCGAGGCAAGATGCTGGCCTGGATGCTGGCCCACCCTGAGCGGCAGCTGCAGGGCAGGGCGCTGGCAGTGTCCACCATCGTTGCCGGTGCCGTACTCGGCACGCTGGTGACCATTTCCTCCATCGGCGCCGGCGCCGTGGGCGCTACGCTGCTGGTGCTGATGTATCCCCGCCTCACGCCGGCAGAAGTAGCCGGCACCGACATCGCCTATGCCGTGCCGCTGACCGCGATTGCCGCTATCGGGCATTGGTGGCTGGGCTCCATCGACTGGACGCTGCTCCTGACCTTGCTGATGGGCTCAGTGCCTGGCATTACCATTGGCTCCTGGTTTGCACGCTCCATGCCGGAGCGCTTCCTGCGCGGCGTGCTGGCTACCGTCCTGGTATCCGTGGCGGCCAAACTGGTGGCCTGAACACCTCGCCACTGCCGTTTTGGCATCTAAGCAAATGAAAAAAGCGTAGTTTGGTTTATAACGCATGAATGCGAACATGCGCTCCTGTTAGTCGAAAATGTAATAAGGGAGCAAGCATGTCTGCAGTTGCTGCATCAGTGCCCACCCCGGCGGCAACGCCGGGAGGAGAGGTCAAAGCCCGCAAAGCGCCATACCGCGTGATGCCCGGCTTTAACCTGTCCCTTGGCTTCACCATCCTGTACCTGACGCTGATCGTCCTGATCCCGCTGTCGGCAATCTTCCTCAAGACCTTCACCATGACCTGGGAAGGCTTCTGGAGCGCGGTCACCTCGGAGCGCGTGGTTGCCTCCTACAAGCTGACGTTCGGCGCCTCCTTTATCGGCGCCGCATTGAACGTTTTCTTTGGCGGCATCGTGGCGTGGGTGCTGGTGCGTTACAATTTCCCCGGCAAGCGCATTGTGGACGCGCTGGTCGACCTGCCGTTCGCCTTGCCGACCGCAGTCGCCGGCATCACCCTGACCGCCCTGTATTCCTCCAACGGCTGGTTCGGCCGCTTTATTGAAGGCACCCTGGGCATCAAGGTCGCCTTCACCCCGCTGGGCGTGGTGGTGGCACTGACCTTCATCGGCCTGCCTTTTGTGGTGCGTACCGTGCAGCCGGTGCTGGAAGACGCCGAGCGCGAACTGGAAGAAGCCGCTGCCAGCCTGGGCGCCTCGGCCTTCCAGACCTTCCGCCGCGTCGTCTTTCCGACCATCTTGCCTTCGCTGCTGACCGGTTTTGCGCTGGCCTTTGCCCGCGCCACCGGCGAATTCGGCTCGGTGATTTTCATCGCCGGCAATATGCCGCTGGTTTCCGAGATTACGCCGCTGTTCATCATCACCAAGCTGGAACAGTACGACTATGCCGGCGCTACCGCCATCGCGGTAGTCATGCTGGTGGCCTCTTTCCTGATGCTGCTGGCGATTAACCTGCTGCAGGCCTGGTCGCGCGGGAGGAATGCAAAATGAGTGCATCTGCAACGCAAAAACGCCGCGGCGAACTGCCGCAACGCCATGATGCGCTGGAACCGCGCTGGGTGCGCTACGCCCTGGTCACGGTGGCTCTGACTTTCCTGACACTGTTCCTGTTCGTGCCGCTGGTGGCCGTGTTCACCGAGGCACTGAAAAAGGGCTGGGACGTGTATGCCAACGCCATCCTGGACGACGATTCGATTGCCGCCATCAAGCTTACCCTGCTGACCGCCGCCATCGCAGTGCCGTTCAACCTGGTGTTCGGCGTGGCAGCGTCCTGGGCCATCACCAAGTTCGAGTTCCTCGGCAAGAGCCTGCTGCTCACGCTGATCGACCTGCCGTTTTCCGTGTCGCCGGTGATCTCGGGCCTGATCTACGTGCTGCTGTTTGGCGCCCAGGGCTGGTTCGGCCCATGGCTGGCGGAGCACGACATCAAGATCCTGTTTGCCGTTCCGGGCATCGTTCTGGCCACCGTGTTCATCACCTTCCCGTTCGTGGCGCGTGAACTGATCCCGCTGATGCAGGCGCAGGGCAGCGAAGAAGAGGAGGCGGCCGTGGTGCTGGGTGCAAACGGCTGGCAGACCTTTTTCCGCGTGACGCTGCCGAACATCAAGTGGGGCCTGCTGTACGGCGTGATCCTGTGCAACGCGCGCGCCATGGGCGAGTTCGGCGCGGTGTCGGTGGTGTCGGGCCATATCCGCGGCGAGACCAACACCATGCCGCTGCAGGTCGAGATCCTCTACAACGAATACAACTTTGCCGCCGCCTTTGCCGTGGCCTCGCTGCTGGCCCTGCTGGCGCTGGTGACCCTGGCGGTGAAGACCTTTATCGAATGGCGCCTGCACGAAAACTACGGCGACGACGCCAAGGAGCATTGATATGACGATCGCAGTCAAGAACATCAACAAGCGTTTCGGCGACTTCGTCGCACTGGACAATGTATCGCTCGATTTCCCGCAGGGCGAGCTGACCGCGCTGCTCGGCCCATCGGGCTGCGGCAAGACCACGCTGCTGCGCTGCATCGCCGGCCTGGAGCATCCCGATTCCGGCCAGGTGCTGCTGGAGGGCCAGGATGCCTCCGACCGCCACGTGCGCGAGCGCCAGGTGGGCTTCGTGTTCCAGCACTATGCGCTGTTCAAGCACATGACCGTGTTCGAGAACGTGGCCTTCGGCCTGCGTGTCAAGCCGCGCAAGGAGCGACCGTCGGAGGAGCAGATCCGCCGCAAGGTGAAAGAGCTGCTGGAACTGGTGCAGCTGGACTGGCTGGCCGACCGATATCCGCCGCAGCTCTCCGGCGGCCAACGCCAGCGTATCGCCCTGGCGCGCGCGCTGGCTGTTGAACCACGCGTGCTGCTGCTGGACGAACCGTTCGGTGCGCTGGACGCCAAGGTACGCAAGGAACTGCGCCGCTGGCTGCGCCGCCTGCACGACGAGCTGCACGTCACTTCGATCTTCGTGACCCACGACCAGGAAGAAGCGCTGGAAGTAGCCGACCGCGTGGTGCTGATGAACAAAGGCCATGTCGAGCAACTGGGTTCGCCGGATGAGGTGTACAACCGTCCTGCCTCGCCTTTCGTGTACGGCTTCCTCGGCAACGTCAACGTGTTCCACGGCCGCGTGCATGAAGGCGTGCTGGCCAGCGACGGCGTCGAATTCGATGTGGAAGGCCAGGGCAGCGGCAAGGGCACGGCTTACATCCGCCCGCATGACCTGGAAGTTGAGCGCTATGTGCAGGGCGCGGAAGGCATCGTGGTCAAGCTGCGCCGCGCGCATGCGATCGGCCCGCTGGCACATCTCGACCTGGAGCGCGCTGACAATGCCCAGATCATCGAGGCGACCATTTCCAACGAACGCTATATCCAACTTAACCTGCAAGACGGCGAAACCCTGGTGGTGCGTCCCAAGCGCCTGCGCGTCTTCGTCGATGAAGGGGCACACGCATGAACTTCCAGCAATTACGCTCCGTGCGCGAAGCTGCGCGCCGCAACTACAACCTGACCGAAGTGGCGAACGCGCTGTTCACCTCCCAGCCGGGCGTAAGCCGCCAGATTCGAGAGCTGGAAGACGAACTTGGCGTCATCATTTTTGAACGTAACGGCAAGCGCCTGACCGGCCTGACCGAGCCTGGCAAGGGCATCCTGAAAATCGTCGACCGTTTGCTGGTGGAAGCGGAAAACCTGCAGCAGGCCAGCCTGGAGTTCACCGGCCAGAAAAGCGGCACGCTGACCATCGCGGCCACCCACACCCAGGCGCGCTATGCGCTGCCGAAGGCGGTTTCGCATTTCCGCAATGAGTTCCCGGACGTGCGCATCGCGCTGCAGCAAAGCGCCCCCGACCATATCGCGGAATGGGTCTTGTCGGGCAAGGCCGATATCGGCATCGCTACCGAAGGCCTGTCGCAATTCCCGGACCTGGTGTCCTTCCCGTGCTACCGCTGGAGCCACCTGGTGGTGGTGCCGGATGGCCACCCGCTGCTGACGCGCTCCCCGATCCGCCTGGAAGACCTGGCCGAATATCCGCTGATCACCTACGACGTCGGCTTCACCGGCCGCGGCCACATCGACGCCGCCTTCGACAAGGCTGGCGTGCGCCCCGACATCGTGCTGACTGCCATGGATTCGGACGTGATCAAGCAATACGTGACGCTGGGCCTGGGCGTTGGGCTGGTGGCTTCCATGGCCTTCGACCATGGCCGCGACAAGGGCTTGCGCGCCATCGAGGCGTCGCACCTGTTCGCTGCAAATACAACAAGACTGGCCCTGCGCAAAGGAGCATACTTGCGCTCGTATGCCTACGAATTCATCACGCAGTTCGCCCCGGATTTGACGCGCAGCGACATCGAGCAGGCCTTGCAGGGAGGCGACCCCCTGTAACCTTGAAGGAGGTTGTATGGGTATCGGTAACTGGAAGATCGGCGTGCGCCTGGCCGCCGGATTGGGTCTTGCATTGGCCTTCATGGTTGGCATTGCCGTTACCGGCATCGTCAACCTGGGTAAGCTGAACGACGGCACCGAAGATATCGCCAGCGACAAGGTGCCGAAAGTAATCCTGGCTTACGAGGCGATCGGCGGCGTCAACGACATCGCGCGCGCCATGCGCAATGCAATGCTCTCAACTGACCCGGAAACGGTAAAGAAGGAGTTGAGACGCGTCGAGGACAGGAAAGCCGAGATTGATGGCAATCTCGATAAGCTTGCCAAATTGATTTCAGATGATGTGGACGCAGAAAGCAAGGCCAAACTCAAGGCGGTGCAGGAGGCGCGCGATCGCTACCTGGTCGTTCAGTCGACTTTCCTGCAAAAGTCCGCCGACGACAGCCAGCGCGAAGCGAACGTCAAATACCTGCTGACCGCAGTGCGCAAGGAGCAGACCGCTTACCTGGCCGCGCTGGGCGAACTGGTGAAATACCAGGCGGCCGCCGTGAGCGCCGCCAGCGATGTCGCAGGCAAGGCCTACAGCAATTCCCGCGACGTGATGATCATACTGACCGCAGCGGCGGCCGCGCTGGCGGCATGGGTTGCATGGTGGGTCACGCGCAGCATCACCCAGCCGCTGAACCGCGCCGTTGATGTGGCGGAGGCCGTGGCCGGCGGCGACCTGACGCAACGCATCGACGTTACCAGCCGCGATGAAACCGGCCAGCTTCTGCAGGCGCTGGCGAATATGAACGACAGCCTGGCGCGCACCGTTGGCAAGGTGCGCTCCGGCTCGGACACTATCACCACCGCTTCCAACGAAATCGCCACCGGCAACCTGGACCTGTCCTCGCGCACCGAGCAGCAAGCCAGCTCGCTGGAGGAAACCGCTTCATCGATGGAGGAACTGACTTCCACCGTCCAGCAGAACGCAGAGAATGCACGCCAGGCCACGCAGCTTGTGGTGACTGCTTCCGACTTTGCCACGCGCGGTGGCGCTGTTGTGGGGCAGGTGGTCAACACCATGGGGGCGATCAAGGAGTCGTCGAACAAGATCGTCGATATCATCGGCGTGATCGATGGCATCGCGTTCCAGACCAATATCCTGGCGCTGAATGCCGCCGTCGAAGCGGCACGCGCGGGCGAGCAGGGAAGGGGCTTTGCCGTGGTGGCGTCGGAAGTGCGCAACCTGGCGCAGCGCTCCGCCGCAGCGGCGAAAGAAATCAAGGAGCTGATCGGGCACTCGGTCGACACAGTCGATGAAGGCGCGCGCCTCGTCGACCAGGCGGGGGAAACGATGGATGGCATCGTCAAGGCGGTGCAGCAAGTCAGTGACATCATGCAGCAGATCAGCGCCGCCAGCCAGGAGCAGAGCAGCGGCATCGCGCAGGTCAATCAGGCCATCGTCTCGATTGACGATGTGACGCAGCAGAATGCGGCGCTGGTCGAAGAAGCCGCGGCGGCTGCGCAATCGATGCGTGACCAGGCGGAAATGCTGGCCGAGGCGGTCAGTGTGTTCCGCCTGGCCGACCACCAGGCCGATGCGAAACGGCTGGCCGTGCGGGCAGTGGTGAAGGCGGCCACGCGACCGGCTGCAACTGCCGCCCCGCGGCTCGGCAAGCCTGCAGTGGCCGCAAAAACGGCCCGTGCGGACAATGAGTGGGAAGAGTTCTGAAGCGGCGCGGCTTGGAATTCTTACCAGCCGTCGCGGGTGCTGTTGGCAGCCAGCGCGGTGCGACGGGCCGCGGTTGCCGGAGCAGGCTGCATCGCGGCACGCGCAGCCAGGCGGGTGACGACGGCACTGCGGCGAGCCGGTTCAGCGGCGCCCGCTGCCGACAGCCGGAACACGCTGACTGCTTGCGATAGCGAGCCCGCCTGCTCTTGCAATGCGCCGGCAGCAGCGGCAGCTTGTTCCACCAGTGCGGCATTTTGCTGGGTTGCGCTGTCCATCTGTACCACAGCCTGGTTGATCTGTTGCAGGCCCGCGCTTTGCTCGCCGCTGGCAGCTGAAATCTCGCCGATAATGTCCGTCACCTGCTGCACGCTGAGCACCACCTCGGTCATGGTGCTGCCGGCCTGGTCGACCAGGCGGCTGCCTTCTTCCACTTGTGCCACCGAGTTGTCGATCAACTGTTTGATCTCCTTGGCGGCGGCGCCTGCTCGCTGGGCCAGGTTGCGTACTTCCGATGCGACGACTGCGAAGCCACGCCCCTGTTCTCCGGCGCGTGCAGCTTCCACCGCTGCGTTCAAGGCCAGGATGTTGGTCTGGAATGCGATGCCGTCGATGACCGAAATGATTTCCACGATCTTGTAGGCCGACTCGTTGATCGCGCTCATCTTATCGACCACTTGCGACACCACGGCACCGCCGCGCCGCGCCACTTGCGATGCATTGCCGGCCAACTGGTTGGCCTGCCTTGCATTGTCGGCATTCTGGCGCACGGTGGAAGTCAGTTCTTCCAATGAGGATGCAGTTTCTTCCAGCGAGCCTGCTTGCTGCTCGGTGCGTGCCGACAAGTCCACATTGCCGCTGGCGATTTCGGACGAAGCGGTGTTGATGGAGTCGGTAGCCTGACGCACATTGCCGACGATGCCGACCAGGCTGATGCTCATCTCGCGCAAGGCAGCCAGCAGCTTGCCGGTTTCATCTTGCGTATACACCTCGATCTGCTGCGTCAGGTCACCGGCTGCCACGCTCTCAGCGATCCGTATCGCGCGATTGAGCGGGATGGTAATGCTGCGCACCAGCCACCAGCCGATGCCTGCTGCGAGGGACAAGCCTCCTGCCAGGATGCCGATCACCATCAGGCGGAAGCTGGAGAAGCTGGCCTGGGATGTTTCGTACACCTGCTTGCCGATATCCTTCTGCAAATTGACCAGCTGGTTGATCACGTCGCGTACCGGCACGAAGCGTTCGCTCATTCGTCCATGCATTATGGATTTCATCTTCTCCATGTCACCGGCGCGGGCGGCTGCCAGCGCAGGTTCCAGTCCCTGTTCGAGATAGGCGGAGTGGGCTGCGCTGAAGCGCTCCACCAATGCCTTTTCTTCCACGGTCATCTGCGTGGCGATGTAGGCTTTCCAGATCGTGTTGGCCTGGGCGTGATCCTGCTCCACGCCCTTGACCATATCCGGCAGGGCGGCGGCATCACCGAGTGCCGCATTGGCCATTGCCAGCTGGTTGCGATTCATCGAGCGGATCATGTCCTGCAACTGCCCCAGCGCCACCAGGCGGTCCTCGTATACCGTCTGCAGGGAGGCATTCGAATTCGACAAGCTGGTAATGCCGGCAATGCCAATCACCGTCATCATGAGGGACAGGATGGCCAGGACAGTGACCAGGCGGGTTTTGATAGTCAGGTTGTTCAGCATGTACGGCTCCAGCCCGCGCGTACGCGCAAGCAAACGGCTTTGGTGGGATAGGAGGCCGCGAGGGTGGGGCGGCGTTTGGACAGGGCTGGCTGGGGCCGGCGAGGCGGACACCCTGGAAACCCGATGCTAGCAATAAGGTTTTAACGAAGCAAGTGAGAATTGGTGAGATTGTGGTTTATTCGCCGCCTGCACCGCTCCGCCGCATTGGGGTGTCAGGCGGAATACGCGCACTGCCTTGGCAAGGGCACAAGCCTGCTGCTGCATCGATGCGGCAGCGGCGGCGGCCTGCTCGACCAGCGCGGCGTTATGCTGCGTGGCCGCATCCATTTGCAGCATTGCTTCGCTGACCTGGCCGATGCCCATGCTTTGTTCGTGGCTGGCGGCAGTGATCTCATTGATAATGCCGCTGACGCGATGCACCGCCTGCACCACCTCATTCATGGTCGTGCCGGCCTGGTGCACCAGGGTGCTGCCAGCATTGACCTGCTGCATCGAGTGATCGATCAATTGCCTGATTTCCTGCGCGGCTGCCGCGGCGCGCTGCGCCAGGCCGCGTACCTCGCTCGCGACCATGGCGCAACCTTCAGGGCTTGCACCGCCGGCGCGCTGGGCTTCGGCAGAGGCATCCATCGCCAGGCGACCGGTCTGGGTGGCTATGCCGTCGATCACGCCGATGATGTCGGCCATCCTGAGCGAGGAGGCGTTGATGGCATCCATCTTTTCCACCGCCTGGAACACTGCGGCGCCGCCGCGTGTCGCCAGGTTCGCTGCACCTTGCGCCAGCAGGTTCACCTGGCGGGCATTGTCGGCATTCCGGCGCACAGTGCAGGTCAGCTCCTCCATCGACAAGGCGGTTTCCTCCAGTGCGCTGGCCTGTTTCTCGATACGGTGCGACAGGTCAAGGTCATCGTCGGCAATGTGCGCGGATGCGGCATGCAGGGTTTCGGTAGCCTGCCTAACGTTGCCGACCATGCCGGCCAGGCTCGAGTTCATTTCCTTCAGCGCCGCCAGCAACTGGCCGGTCTCATCGTTCGCAGTGATTTCAATCTGCTGCGTCAGGTCACCTCGGGCGACGGCCTGGGCAATGGCGACCGCACGATTGAGCGGCTGCGTGATGCTGCGCACCAGCCACCAGCCGATGATGGTGGCGAGAATGAGGCCGGCCGCCAGCAATCCAATGACCAGCTGGTGCTGGCTGGCGTATTTGTCTTCCGATGCGAAGTACTGCATTCTGCCGCGTTCGAGCTGATAGGCGATCAGCTTTTCCATTTCGATGCGAAGCTTGGGGAACATATGCTCTACCGGACCATCCACCAGGATGCGCATGGCGTCGATATCGCCTGCTTTGGCGGCGGCCAGTGCAGGCGCCAGGGCGTCGAGCATGAAGTGCCTGCGGGCGGCCTCGAAGCGTTCCGCCATTTCCCTTTCTTGCTCCGTGACGAAGGTTTCGCTGTATTCCTGCCACAGTTTGCTGGCATGGTCCCGGTCCTGTTCGACTTGATCGATCATTGCGGGCAAATCCGGTAGATCGGCATTCGCGGCGCGAACAATGACGAGCTGGTTGCGTAGCATGAGGCGCATCATCCCGTCGAGGTGACCGAGTGCCAGCAGGCGCTCCTGGTAGACGGTGCGCAAGGTATTGTGGGTTTGGCCAAGGCTTGCCAGGCCAACGCAGCCTACTGCAAGCAGCAGCACGGATAGCATGGTCAGGACGGCAATAAGCCGCGCCCTGATGGTCAGGTTTTTGAGCATGTCGGTTTTTCGAGGAAGATTGCCAAGGCCGCGGGGAGGTGGCGGCGAAGAATCAGGAAAGACATGGCCCGTGAGAGCGGGCAACCTGAGTGGGGAATAGTATCAACAACGTTCCCATACAGCAATTGGATAGATGGTCAGGCGCGCACCTGACCTTATCGGTTACTGCCCGGGGTTGGGCAGTTTGGCGTGAATTGCGTCGACTGCTGCCACAACCTCCGGCGACAGGCGCACATCGAAGGCATCGATGTTCTGTTTGAGCTGCGCCAGCGTGGTGGCGCCGATGATGGTGGAGGCGATGAACCAGCGAGAATAGCACCAGGCCAGTGCGAGCTGGGTTGGCGTCATCCCGTTGTCGCGCGCCAGTTTGGCGTACTGCGCCACCGCATCCAGTACGCCCGGACGCAGGTAGCGCGGGCTCCAGGTTGGCGGGAAGATCGTCAGGCGGCCGTGCGCCTTGGGATCGTCGTGATACTTGGCCGTGAGCTGGCCGAACGCCAGCGGGCTATATGCCATCAGGCTTACTTGCTCGCGGAAGCAGGTCTCGTCCAGGAAGCTGGTTTCGAAATGGCGCGCCGTCAGGTTGTACAGGTTCTGGATGGTGGCTATGCGCGGCAGGCCCTTCATTTCGGCCTGCTTGACGAATTCGGCCACGCCCCAGCTGCTTTCGTTCGATACGCCGATGTGGCGGATCTTGCCTTCCCTGATCAAGTCGCCCAGCACGGCCAGCGATTCTTCGATGGCGATGCTGTGGCGTTCCTTCTCAGGATCGAACTGGCTGGCGCCGAAGATCGGCACATTGCGGCTCGGCCAATGCAACTGGTACAGGTCGATGTATTCCGTCTGCAATCGTTGCAGGCTGGTCTCCACCGCAGCGCGGATATTGGCCGCATTGTGGTTGCTCTTGCCTTTGCGGATCCAGTGCATATACGGATTGGGTCCGGCGACCTTGGTTGCCAGCACCACGTCGGCGCGGCGGCCGGACTTTTTCAGCCACGTGCCGATGAAGCGTTCGGTATCACCCTGGGTTGCAGCGGACGGCATCACCGGATACAGCTCGGCGGTGTCGATGAAATTGATGCCGCGCTCCAGCGCATAATCGAGCTGGGCGTGCGCATCGGCTTCGGTGTTCTGCTGGCCGAAAGTCATCGTGCCGAGGCAGATCTTGCTGACCTTCAGGTCGCTGCGGCCGAGGGTGATCTTCTGCATGCTTAGCCCCGCAGCGCGTCGGCGCAATCGCGCACCAGCGCCGGGCCGGCGTAAATCAGGCCGGAGTAGAGCTGCACCAGCTGTGCGCCGGCTTCGATCTTGGCCTTGGCATCCTTGCCCTGCATGATGCCGCCGACGCCGATGATCGGCAGCGCATCGCCCAGTTCCGCTTTGAGCAGGCGAATCACATTGTTCGACAGTTCGAATACGGGCGCACCCGACAGGCCGCCGGCTTCGGCGCCGTGCTGCATGCCTTCCACCGCGGTGCGGCTCAGGGTGGTGTTGGTGGCGATCACGCCGTCGATTTTGTGGCGCAGCAGGGCGTCGGCAATGTTCTTCACCTGGTCGCCATCCATGTCCGGCGCGATCTTCAGGGTCATCGGCACGTAGCGCTTGTGCTGGTCGGCCAAGCGCAGCTGCGCTTGCTTCAGTTGCGACAGCAGGCCATCCACCTCCGATGCGCCCTGGAGCTGGCGCAGGTTCTTGGTGTTGGGCGAGGAGATGTTGACGGTCACGTAGCTGGCGTACGGGTAGACCTTGTCCAGGCAGTGCAGGTAGTCGTCGACGGCGCGCTCGATTGGCGTATCGGCGTTCTTGCCGATATTCAGGCCCAGCACGCCCTCGCGGTTCTGGTAGAAGCGCGACGACTGCACATTGGCCACGAAGGCGTCGACGCCGCCGTTATTGAAGCCCATACGGTTGATGATGCCGTGCGCCGCAGGCAGGCGGAACATGCGCGGCTTCGGGTTGCCCGCTTGTGCGCGCGGGGTCACCGTGCCCACTTCGATCGAGCCGAAGCCCAGGTCGGCCAACGCATCGATGAAGGCGCCATCCTTGTCCAGGCCAGCAGCCAGGCCGACCGGGTTGCGGAATGTCAGGCCCATGACGGTGCGCGGGTCGTCCTTCGGGCGGCGCACCATGACGCGCGTCAGGCCCAGGGCAGACAGGCGCTTCAGTGCCGGCAGGGTGAAATGGTGGGCGGATTCGGCATCCATCGAGAACAGGATGGGGCGGGCCAGGGAGTACAGGAATTTATCGGACATTGTGGGGAGCTTTGGTGTATTTTTGTAGCATTTTACACTGCGCCCCCTGGAGGACCTTCCGTGATCAAGCCTGGACTTGCCTTGCTGGCCTGCCTTTCCCTGCCTGCCGTCGCCGCCGAAAACCAGCTTTCCGCCGCCATTGCGCGCGACTATAAAACCAGCCTGGAGCCCTTGTTCAACCACTTGCATGCCAATCCGGAGCTGTCCTATATGGAGGTGCAGACGGCCGCGCGCATGGCCAGGGAATTGCGTGCAGCCGGTTTCGAGGTGACGGAAGGCGTCGGCAAGACCGGCCTGGTGGCCATCCTGCGCAATGGCAAAGGCCCGACTGTGATGGTGCGCGCCGACATGGACGCGCTGCCGGTGGAAGAGAAGTCGGACGCGCCGCACGCCTCCAGGGTCAAGGTGAAGGATTTGAGCGGCAACCTGGTGCCGGTGATGCATGCCTGCGGCCACGACGTCCACATGACCAGTCTGGTCGGCACCGCGCACCAGATGGCGGCCCGCCAGGGCGACTGGAAGGGCACCCTGATGCTGGTTGGCCAGCCAGCCGAGGAACGTACCGGCGGCGCGCTCGATATGATGGCCGACGGTATCTACAAGCGTTTCGGCAAACCCGATTACGCGCTGTCGCTGCACGTTGGCGCCGATATCGAAGCCGGCAGGATTGAAGCCGGCGAAGCGCCGTTCTCCGGAGCCGACCTGATGGAAATCGTGGTGCACGGCATCGGCACCCACGGCGCCAGCCCGCATACCGGCAAGGACCCGGTCGTTATCGCCTCGCAGATTGTGCTGGCGCTGCAAACGGTCGTCACGCGCGACATCGCACCGCGCGAAGCCGCCTTGATTACCGTGGGCTCCTTCCATGCCGGCACCAAGGGTAATGTGATCAGCGATACCGCGCGCCTGGAGTTGACGGTGCGTTCGGAAAGCGACGAGACGCGCGCCAAGCTGCTGGAGGGTATCAAGCGGGTGGCCGAGCACACCGCACGCGCTGCCGGCGTACCGGAAGACAAGCTGCCGGAGATCCGCCATACCGACCGTCCGGTGCCGCCAACGCTGAACGACAAGGCCATGCTGCAGCGCCTGCGCAGCGTATGGTCAAGCAAGCTGGGTGAGGGAATCTTCGACAAGGGCTACCAGCGTGGCAGCATGGTCGGCGAAGACTATGCCCACTTCATTTATGGCCAGGGCATCCCGAGCGTGTATTTCATGATCGGCGGCACCCCGCCGGCGCTGGTGGAAGCGGCGCGCGCCGGCAAAGCCTCAATTGCGTACAACCATAGCCCGCTGTTCCGCGCCGATGCGGAGAAGTCGATCCAGACCGGGGTGCTGGCCACTACGGTTGCGCTGCTGGACCTGATGAAGAAGTAAGCGGGCCCCACACGCCTTTGATGCGTGCCTGCAGCGGCTGGAATTTGATCTTGTAGTTCATCTTCGGGCTGTCTTCGATCCAGTAGCCCAGGTAGACGAATTCCAGCCCCAGTTCATGCGCCTGCGCGATCTGCCACATCACGTTATAAGTGCCGAAGGAGGCGCCGGGTACGTCCGGGTCGAAGAAGGTGTAGACCGACGACAGCCCGTCCGACAGCACGTCGATGATGGAGACCATGCGCAGCGTGCCGTCCGGTTCGCGGAACTCCACCAGGCGCGTGTTGACCCGGCTTTGCAGCAGGAACTGCGCGTACTGGTCGCGTGAATCCTGGTCCATGCCGCCGCCCGCGTGGCGCGTACTTTGGTAGCGCAGGTAAAGATCGTAATGTTCGTCCGAGAACGACAGGCTGGCGACGCCGGCTTCCAGATTGCCGTGGCGCGCCCATGCCCGGCGTTGGCCGCGTGTCGGCGAGAACCCTGCGGCCACCACGCGCACCGGGATGCAGGCCTGGCATCCATCGCAATATGGACGATAAGTAAAGATGCCGCTGCGGCGAAAGCCGTTCTTCACCAGCTCCGAATACACATCGGCGTTGATCAGGTGGGACGGCGTCGCTACCTGTGAGCGGGCCTGTCGTGCATCAAGATAGCTGCACGGATAAGGCGCCGTTGTATAAAACTGCAACGTTGCGAATGGAAGGTCGTTAAGCTGCGTCATGATTCATATCATAACGCGTCCGCGGCTTAAAACGGTGCGATAGGGCACCAATCGCGTATCTGTGGCATCACAATATTTTTCTGCAAGTGGGCAATGAAGTCCTGGCGCGGTATGGGGCGCGCGCCGAGCGAAGCCAGGTGGCCGGTCTCTTGCTGGCAATCGATCAGCTCGACGCCGTGCTGTCGCAAAAAATGCACGAGGTAGGCCAGGGCGACCTTGGAGCCATCGGTGATGCGCGCGAACATCGACTCGCCGTAAAACATGGTGCCGATGGAAACGCCGTAAGCGCCGCCGACAAGTTCGCCGTCCAGCCACAATTCGGAGGAGTGGGCGAATCCCTGCTGGTGCAGGCCGCTGTAGCCGGCGATGATGTCTTCTGAAATCCAGGTGCCGGGACCGTCGCGCCGTGGTGCGGCGCAGGCGCGCATCACCTGTTCGAAAGCGCTGTCGAAACGCACTTCCCAGTGCTGGCCGTCGCGCGCAATCTTCTTCAGCGTCTTGCGCAGGCTGTCGGAAATCTTGAAGTCGGCGGTGCGCAGCACCATGCGCGGGTCGGTGCTCCACCAGAGGATGGGCTGGCCCTCGGAAAACCACGGGAAGATGCCGCGCTGGTATGCTGCCAGCAGCCGTTGCGGCGATAAATCAGCGCCTGCCGCCAGCAGGCCCGGCGCGTCCGTGCTCAGGGCTTCGGAGACGTCGGGAAAGGGCGTGTTGGCGTCGAGCCAGGGAATCATGTGTCGGACGGCTGGCGCATTGGCTGGGTGATGTCCTGGGTGTGGAAACCGTAGCCGCCGCCCTCGCGCATATTGGCGCGGTCGGCAAAGAACAACTCCAGCGTGGTGCGGATGGTCGGGAAGGCCAGGTCATCCCAGGGGATTTCCGCTTCCGTGAACATTTGGACGTCGAGGCTCTCTTCTCCCGGTGCAAAGTCGAGGTCGCGCAGGGTGGCCAGGTAGAACATATGCACCTGGTGCACGCGCGGCACGTTGAGCAGGGTGTACAGCTTGCCCAGGTCGATATTGGCGCCGGCCTCTTCTTCGGTTTCGCGCTGGGCTGCCTCGGCCGTGGTCTCATTGTTTTCCATGAAACCTGCCGGCAAGGTCCAGAAACCGCGGCGCGGCTCGATCGCTCGCTTGCAAAGCAAAACCTGCAATTCCCCGCCGCACTCCCAGACCGGGACCGTTCCCACCACCATCTTGGGATTTTGATAATGGATTGCGGAGCAGTTGACGCAAACATAGCGCGGCCGGTTGTCACCGGCCGGCACCATCAACTCAACAGGGTGGGCGCATTCTGAACAAAATTTCATACTGTCTACTTTACACCGAACTGCCGATTGCCGGAATTGAGCGAAATATATTCGAGCTATCGTAAGAAGATGTGGGATAAATATTGCCTAAATTGGCGGGAGGCCCTATAATACTTGCATCAGACGCGGGGTGGAGCAGTCTGGCAGCTCGTCGGGCTCATAACCCGAAGGTCACAGGTTCAAATCCTGTCCCCGCAACCAGAATTCAGAAGAAACCGTCATCGGCAGCTTGCGATGACGGTTTTTTTTCGCCGTTTTATTCCGCGGCGTGGGCCTGGCGCAGGAAATCCAGCAAATCGTCGCTCATCATGCGGCCGGCATTGAGCGCGGGTTCGTTTTCAAGTGCTTTACGGAAGCGCTCGCGAACGCCCGGTGCATTGCCGACCATATCGGTGAACAGTGCGTACCAGCGATGCGCCAGGGCACGCGCTTCCGGCGCCAGGGGCGAGGGGTTGGCGGCCATCTGGTCGCGGATTTCGCTGATCAGCCCCGGCCATTCCTGCGCCCGGGTGCTGAAATGCTTGTGCATGGTCTCGATTTCCTCGGGCAGCATGTATTTGCCGTAGATTGCCAGTTTGCTCAGGCCGCCCGCTGCCGCGACGTAGTCGCGCATCTCGACCGTGATGCCACTTGATTTGCGGTATTCCTCTTCACTTGACCACATATGGTCGAGTCGCCGCATCATGTCGAAACTGTGGCCAGCCTGGCGGCTGAATGTTGCCATCCATTTCTGCGCCAATTCTTGCACCGCTGGATCGGACGGCGCCACGCCTGCCGCCATTTTCTGTCCCACGGCTTCGATCAGCTTGGCCCATTCTTCGGGCGCGGCCGGATCGCTGTACATCGGCAGTTGTGCCAGTTCTTCCTTGCTAAAGTATTTGTCGTACACGGTCATTTGCTCCAGTGTGGTTAGCCAGGTAGCCAATTCCGGTTCTTCGCCTGCCAGTAATTGCCCGCGCAGGGCCACGAGCTGCTCGCGCAGCTTGGCGGCTTCGGCGATTTGCTGGTCGAGCGAATCGATCTGGCGCGCAATCAGGTCGGGCAGGGAAGTGCCGGGCTTGGCCAGGAATTGACCAATGTCGGACAGCGCCATACCGAAGCGGCGCAGCGCCTGCACCTGGTGCAGGCGGGCCACGTCGTCGCGGTTATACAGGCGGTAGCCGGCATCGGAACGTCCCGAAGGCTTGAGCAAGCCAATGCTGTCGTAATGGTGCAAGGCGCGGACGGTCAGGCCTGAACGGCGCGCCAGTTCACCTACTTTCAACATCATGCAGTGCTCCTTTTGTTCGTTACGTTACCAGCATGCTGGAGCCTGACGCTGGGTGAGGGTCAAGCGCTGCGTGCAAAAACGTGATGGTACGGCATCCATCCCTTATGATGTTGGGCATGCAACGTTTGCTTTTACTTATAGTCATCCTGCTGCTGGCCCGCGCGGACAGCAGTCGTGTGCCGAATGCGCATCCGGCGCTGGCGTTGCTGCCGCTGCAGATGGCGTGGGCCTGGGAGCGTGCGGAAGACCTGCGCTGGCTGCCTGGCGATGCCGGCGTCGCATTCGTCGCCTCCAGCATCATGCTGCAAGGCGAGCAAGCGCTGGTGCGTCCGCGTACCGCGCGCCTGTTGGTGGACCCGGCTACCGCGCGCGTGCCGGTGCTGCACGTCGACTTATCGGGGCGCGAGCCGCCGGCATTCAACGATGCGCAGATGCAGGCCATCGTTCAGGAGCTGCTGCGCATTGCGCCGGGGGCCAACCGGCAGGTGGTGCAACTCGATTTCGAAGTGAGGCGCTCGCAGCGCCCATTCCTGGCGCGTACTGTCGCTGCCATTCGGCGCGCCTTGCCGCCCGAAGTGGCGCTATCGGTGACGGCGCTCGCATCCTGGTGCCTCGACGATGCGTGGCTGGCCGAGGGCATGGCCGATGAAGTTGTGCCCATGGCTTTCCGCATGGGTCAGCAACAGCATGCGCTGCGCCAGCGCCTGCGCTGGCAAGGTTTCAGCCAGCCCTATTGCCGCCAGGCGGTTGGCTACGCAACCGACGAACCGCGGCTGCGCCGGCTTGCCCCGCGCAGCTATTATTTTTCGCCCCGATCCTGGACCGCGGCCCAATGGCAGGCCCTCCATTCCCCAAGCAAGGTACACGCTCCATGAAATGCTTCCCCAAGCTGCGCAAGCTCGCAGCTGTCGCCGCGCTCATCGCCCTGCCGCAATATGCGTTTTCCAGCGGCTTCGATGGCTTCACCTACAACCTCTACGCCAATGAACTCATGGTGGCGCCAGGCGCGCTGCCCAAGTATGCCGCCGGCAACCTGGGCGTGCTATCGAGCAGCTATTGGCGGGTCTACCTCTACCTGGCTTACCAGGCTGCCAAAGGGCGCGCCATCACACCGGCGCAAGCGGCCTCGCTCAAAGTGTCGGGTTGGCACTTGGGGGATCACTACAGGGCCTGGGACTATGTGGGCAATGCCGAGAGAAATGGCAGCGCAGACTGGTTCAAGGCTCGCGCGCCGCTCGCAGTGCAAGCAGGGTTGCCGGCTGAGGCCAAGGTCGTGATCACGGGCAGTGAGGACTGGAGCAATTATGTGAACTGCCACGCCGATGCCTTCCGGCGGGCCGCCGTTAGCGCCAAGGCGCGTGCGCAACTTGGGCCCGGCGGCAAGCCTGACCAGTGGTTCAAGGCCTGGCTGGAAGGGCAGGACGCGGTGTTCGCCAATTGCGGCGCGCAATCGGCACCGTCGCAAGCGGTGCTGCCGCCAGCAATACCTGATGATGCCCCCGCCTGGCTGAAGGCAGACCGCGCCTACCAGGAAGCGGCGGCCAATTTCTATTCGGGCAATCTCGACGCCGCGCGCCGCCAATTCCTCGCCGTGGCGCAGGATACGAATTCGCCCTGGCAGCCGCTGGGCGCCTACCTGGCAGCGCGATGCCTGATCCGCAGCGCTACGCTGCAAGGAGAAGGCGCGAGCGACAGCCGCGTCGCCAAATTCAAGCAGGCGCGCGAGGAACTTGCGGCGCTGGCGCCATCCTACGCCCCAGCGAGGCAGATGATGTTGCTGGTCGATGCACGCCTCGACCCCGCCGCGCAGGTCAAGCTGTTGGCACACCGCCTGGAGCAGGAACCTTTCACTGCCGATACACCAGGCATGCTGAGCGATTACCTGCTGCTGCTTGATAAGCTGCCTCGCAACGAAATGATCGGCGCCAAGGAGCCGCTGACGGCATGGATCGGCACCATGCAGGGCAATTCGTTCGATTGGTATGACGGCAGCGACAATCCCGAAGTGATAGAACGCCGCAAATTGGCACTGGATGCGACGCGCCAGCATTGGCAGAAGCATGGCGACGCCCTATGGCTGGCGCCCCTGCTTACATTCGCCAGGCCTGGCGAGCTTAGCGAAGCCGAAAAGAAAGCAGCTGCCGCAGTGCCGGCCGGCCATCCGCTCTACCAGACCATGCAATACAACCTGGTTCGGCTGGCCGTTTCGGAAAACCAATTGGCGCAGGCCGACAGGGACATCGACCGCCTGCTGGCAAGCCAAGGCAAAGCCATGTCGGTCGCCACCACCAACCGCTTCCTGGCGCTGAAGATGCTGACGACAGGCTCGCTGGAGGGCTTTGTCAAGGCCGGACGGCGCGTACAGGACCCAGTGGAGCGCGGCGCACCGATCGATGATGGGGCAAAAGATCCGGAAGGAACCGACGACGATTTTCGCGTGGCGGTGTACCGCCACTTGCCATTGGCCAGCCTGAAGACGCTGTACGCCAACCCCGATTTGCTGCCAGCCTGGAAAGTGGAGCTGCGGGAGGCCATCTTCACGCGCGCGCTGGTTGCGAATGATGAGGCGAGCGCGCTCTCATTGCTGGATAGCGTTGCCGAGGGGCGCAACACGACCGCACATTTGTACGCGCGCTATCGCAAGGCTGCCAGCGGGGCGGACCGCAAGCTGGCCGCTGCACTGATACTGGTGAATACTCCGGAACTGAGGCCGCACGTATTCACCCAGGCAGGCCTTGGTAACGATGGGTCCTGCCGGCCTGTCAATATCGGCGAGCGGCCGGCGCCGGCGCCGCGCTTCCTGGGCAAGGAGCAGCGCGCGGAAGGCGAGCGGGAGCAGCAAGGATTGCGCCAGCTGTCACTGCGCTCGATGTTCCTGGCCCCGACGCTGATGGCATGGGCTTCGGCCAAGCCGAATGACGTCGAAGCACCGAAAGCCTTGCATCTCCTGCTAGCATCGATGCGCAACGAGTGCGCGTGGGCGCCGACTGCGGAGGGACCAACGCCAGCGCAATGGGAGTTGCGCAACAAGTATTCGAAGCAAGCCTTCGCCATGCTGCACAAGCTGTACCCGAGCAGCGACTGGGCCAAAAAAACCAAATACTACTATTGAGTTCAGGGCTCGAATGCCAGGCTGGCCCACAGGTGGGCCGCCGCCATCGTGCGGTGCGGGGAATAGCGCTGCAGCAGGGCTTCGGTGCGCACCATGTCCGGCTTGCTCTCCTCGCCCAGCAAGCGCTGCAGCGCTGCGCGGATGGCGACGTCGCCATGCAATGAGCAATCGGCGTAGCCGTAGCCGCGCAGCAGGGCATAGTTGATCGTCCAGGGACCGATGCCCTTGACCGCCAGCAGGTTGCGGCAGATCGCCGGGATCGGGTTGTCCTCGCGCTCCTCGATATCGAGGTCACCGTCGGCGACAAGCTGCGCGAAGCGGATCAGGGTTTCCGCTTTGGCACGCGAGAATTTGCGGGTGGTCAGGTCTTCGACGGTAAGCCTGGCCACGTCGACCGCTTCCGGATAGCACCACAAACCGTTCTTATGCTGGCGTCCCGCCTGCAGGATGAAGGTGCGGCGCAAGGCGATGGCAAAGGACAGGTTGATTTGCTGGCCGATGATGGCCCAGGTCAGGGCTTCGAATACAGTTGCCGACTGCACGATCCGCAGCCCCGGCTGGCGAGCGACCAGAGGCCCCAGCAGCTCATCGTCGCGGGCGAACGCAACGAAGGGCGCCGGATCAATGTGCAGGCCGAGGATATTGCGGGTCGCGGCCTCGACTTGCGCCGCCAGCGCAGGCGGAACCTTGCGCGCCCGCGGCAAGTCAATGTCGGCCTCACAGGCGATGGAGCGCGCGCGCCCCTTCGGCAGCGCGACCGCGAGCAGCACCGGCACGCCATCGAACAGCACGCCCTTGCGGATCGCCTCGTCATTCACTTGTTCCGCGACGCTTTCGGCATCGCGGCCGTGAAAGGCCAGGACATCCTGCACGCGATAGGCGGCAGGCAGGGACAGTGAAAACGTATGCTTCATACGGCCTCGGACTTTCGCATCCAGGGCAGCTTGACCTTGTAGCCGGTGACCAGCATGGTGCCGGTGATGACGATGGCCGCACCGGCAATCGTGTACCAGCCCACCACCTCATGCAGGAAAAGCGCACCCCACAAAATACCGAACAAGGGATTCAGGAAAGTGACGGTCAGTGCCGAAGTCGGCCCCACATCGCGCACCAGGCCGAAGTACAGCAGGTAAGCGATGCCGCTGCACAGTACACCCAGCGCCAATGCAGCGGCCATGATGCCGACGGTCGGCTCCCCGGGCTGCGGGAAGATCGCCAGGGAAGGAATGGTCAGCAAGGCCGCCGCCCACATGCTGCCGTGGGCGTTGGCGAAAGGCTCGACGCCCTGTGCCGATTTGGCCACCTTGGTGTAGGTGGTGGCAATGCTATAGCTGAAGGCCGCCAGGGTCGCGGCAGCGATGGCCAGCCCGGCGCCTTCCTTGCTGCTGGCATGATCGAACCCGACCAGCATCGCAACGCCAGTTGTGCCCAAGGCCAGGCCAAGCATCACGCGCCTGGAAACCATATGGCGATGCCACACGGCGCCAACGATGGCGCCCCAGATCGGCGCTGTCGCATTCAAGACCGACAGCACGGAAGCTGTCAGCGTCTTGGCCGCAAAGGCAAACAACAGGAAGGGCAGGGCAGAATTAAAGAAGCCCAGCACCAGGTAATGTTTCCAATGCTTGCCCAGGTCCAGCCGCTTGCGCAGCACCAGCGCCACTAAGGCCAGGAAGATTGCCGCAAATGTCACGCGATACTCGATCAGCACGCCCGGCCCCAGCACCGGCGCCGCAATCCGCATGAACAGGAAAGAGCCGCCCCAGATGGCAGCCAGCAAAATCAATTTGAGAAGGTTCGAAGTATTCATACTGTTCAGTTCGTGTCACACCGTGGGGTCACACCCGTGTCCCATTTCGGGCGTGACCCCATGGTGGAACACGGGCTGGGCTGTAGCAAGCTGGTTCTTGCGATTGAATTCATGTCGGGCAGGCGGGGCCGGGGGCTGTTGCGAGGGCGGCGGCGTGGTTGATCTGCAGCACTTCGGGGACGCCGTTCTTTATCGCCGTCATTTCGGCCAGGATGGAGATGGCGATCTCCGGCGGCGTCTTGCTGCCGATGTACAGGCCGATCGGCCCGTGCAGGCGGGCAATCTGTTCTTCCGTGAGGTCGAACTGCAGCAGCCGTTCGCGCCGCTTGCTGTTATTGGCGCGCGAGCCGATGGCGCCAATATAGAAGGCGTTGGACTTGAGCGCTTCCATCAGCGCCATGTCGTCCAGCTTGGGGTCGTGCGTCAGCGCCACTACCGCGCTACGCGAGTCGAGCTGCATCTCCAGCACCAGGTCGTCCGGCATGGCGTGCACCAGCGGCACCTCGGGCAGGGCCCAGCCGGCGCGGTATTCCTCGCGCGGGTCGCACACGGTGACGTGGTAATCCATGGCAGTGGCAATCTGCGCCAGCATGCGCGAGAGCTGTCCGGCGCCGATGATCAGCAGCCGCCAGCGCGGGCCGTGCTGGGTGAGCAGCAGGTCGCCGCTGCGCTCCAGCACGGCGCCGGGACGGGCGCGCTCGAGCATGACTGAGCCGTCGCTTAAATTGAGCGTGCGCGCCACCAGTTCGTGTGCTGCCAGGCGCTGCAGCAGCTGGTCGATGCGGCTGTGCGGGCCAAGCGGTTCCAGCGCCAGTTCGATGGTGCCGCCGCAGGGCAGGCCGAAGTGGTGGGCTTCATCGGCGGTGATGCCGTAGCTGACGACCTCGGGCAACTCGCGTACGATGCCCTCCTTGCGCACGCGCTCGATCAGGTCGTCCTCGATACAGCCGCCGGAGACCGAGCCGACCACGCGGCCATCGTCGCAGATGGCGAGGGTGGCGCCGATCGGGCGCGGGCTGGAGCCCCAGGTGCGGATGACCGTGACCAGTTGGCAGCGGTGTCCTGCTGCCAGCCAGGCGGAGCAAGTCTTGAGTACTTCGAGGTCGATGCTGTCCATGCACCGAACTATAGCAAGGGTCAGCGCTTTTTGCAGACGGCCTCGAGGGCCTTGCCGGGCAGGCTGTCGGGGGCGGCCGTTTCGGGATCGTAGGCTTCGTATTTGAAGGTGCCGACCGGCTCGCCCTTGCCCAGTACATCGGCGTGGAAGGTCTGGCTGAGCAGGGTCCGGGTGCCGGCGTCGCAGGCATACAGGTGCAGCGAGCGCACCGAGAGGTACATCTTGCCGTCGGGCGCAGTCTGCGGCTTGCGGAAAGTTTCCATGGTCCAGGCCTTGCGGCCTTCGGCTGCGCTGCGCACCGATTTACTGTCCAGCATCAGGGTGCTGTCCTTATCTCTGGAGACGGTGGTCCAGGGGCCCGCCAGCGCGATGCAGGGCGCCATGGCGAGCAGCAGGACCACCGTTTTCATGGCAGCAGCGGACGCTTGGCGGCCTGCTTGGCCTTGATTTCGGACACGCTGCGGTCCATCGCGGCCAGGCGCGCGGTGACGTTGGGATGGATCGCGGTGTAGCCATTCAGCGCCGTGGCGGGATACTGGCCGGACAGGCGTTGCCAGAAGCTATGCGCGTTGCCGATGTTATAGCCGGCGCGCGCCAGCATGTACAGCGCCAGGTTGTCGGCCGCCACGTCGTAATCGGCTGGCATTGGGCGCACGCCGGCTGTCCCGACCAGCATGGTCAGGTCAGGCCGCACGGACGCCAGGTTGTCGATGATGCTGGCCATGGTGGCGGTGCTGCGCATCGAGCCGGCGTGGCCCAGGATGTTATGCGCCAGTTCTTTTGCCATCACGTAGGCTACTGCTTCATCGTTCTGCGCGAAGTTGATCATGCCGCGCGTGAGCATGACGCGGCTGCCGTCGTTGTAGGCGTTCACATTGTCCGAGTTGCCCAGGTCGACGCGGAAGGCGCAGGCGCGGGTCACCGGTACATTCAGCGTCTGGTTGCTGCCGTTGCGGGCAATGGTCATGCTCAGCGTAGCACTGCTGGCGGTCAATGGACCGAAGACGGCAGCGGCCTTGCTTTCGGCATCGTGGCCTTTCGGCAGCGCTTTGCCGCCGGCGGCGATCAGGTCGTCTCCCTTGCGCAGGCCGGCCTTGGCGGCACCGCTGCCGGCCAGCACGCCGGACACCTGCAGCACGTCGTCGTAACCCAGCACGGCGCTCGAGGCGTCGGCGTATTCGCCCGGATAGGAGTACTTGTTCTTGGCCGTGAAGCCGAGCATGTTGCGCGCTTGCGCCTTGCACAGGTCGGCGTTATTGATCAGCAGCGGGGCGGCGATGCGGTACAGGCGCTCCTGCTGGCCGGCGATGACTTTCAGGTTGTCGCGTGCGGCCTGCATTTGCGGCGTGACTACCGGGGCGGCTGGCGCCGACGGCGGGATCGGCTGTGCCGGTGCGGCAGGCTCGCTGCCGGGCTGGATGGTGGAACAGGCAGAGAGCAAAAGCGTGGCCGCAATCGCGGGCCAGGTCAGCCGGCGGGCCGGCGAAGAAATGTGATTGCATTGCTCTACTGCCATATATATTTCCTTAGTGCTTGCCAGTGCTGCCGAAACCTCCGGCGCCGCGGTCGCTGGCCTCGAAGTCTTCGACAACATTGAAGCCAACTTGCAGCACGGGCACGATGATCAATTGCGCCAGGCGCTCCATTGGATTCAGCGTAAACGTGTTTAAGCCCCGGTTCCAGGTAGACACCATCAACTGTCCCTGGTAATCGGAGTCAATCAAGCCTACCAGATTCCCTAAAACAATGCCGTTCTTGTGGCCCATGCCGGAACGCGGCAAGATCATGGCAGCGTAGCCCGGGTCGGCGATGTGGATTGCCAGGCCGGTCGGCACCAGCACGGTCTGGCCCGGCTCGATCACCAGCGGCGCATCGATGCAGGCACGCAGGTCGAGGCCGGCGCTGCCAGGGGTTGCATAGGCCGGCATCTGTTCTTTCATGCGCGGGTCGAGGATTTTGACGTCTACAGTTTTCATTGGAATAGCGAGTTCTTGTCGATGCGTTTGGCGATTTCGGAAATCAGCTGGCGCGCCAGCGTGAGCTTGTCGGCGCGCGGCAAAATGGTATGTCCGTGTTCGTCAAACAGGATGATGGTGTTGTCGTCCTGGCCGAAGGTGTTGTGGCCGATGTTGCCGACCAGGAGCGGGATTCCTTTGCGTTCTCGTTTGCTGGCGCCGTATTCGATCAGGTTTTCCGATTCGGCGGCGAAGCCTACGCAGTAAGGCCAGCCGGCCAGGCTGGTGCGGGTGGCCACGCTGGCCAGGATGTCCGGGTTCTGTTCGAACTTCAGTTCCGGCACGCTGCCGTCGCCGGTTTTCTTGACCTTCTGCGCGCTCGGATTCACCACCTTCCAGTCGGCTACCGCCGCCACGGAGATGAATACGTGCTGGCCGCCGATCTGGTCCATCACGGCGTCATACATCTGCTGTGCGCTCTTGACGTCGTGGCGCTCCACGCCGAACGGCGTTGCCAGCGCGGTCGGGCCGGACACCAGGGTCACCTCGGCGCCGGCTTCACGCGCGGCACGCGCCACGGCATAGCCCATCTTGCCGGAAGAGAGATTGGTGATGCCGCGCACCGGGTCGATGGCTTCGAAGGTCGGGCCGGCGGTAACCAGGATGCGTTTGCCTGCCAGGACTTTCGGCTGGAAGGCTGCGATCATTTCCGCCAGCAGCTGTTCCGGTTCCAGCATGCGGCCCAGGCCTGTTTCGCCGCAGGCCTGGTCGCCGGCGGCCGGACCGAAAACGGTGATGCCGTCTTCACGCACCTGGTCCACATTGCGCTGGGTGGCCGGGTTGGACCACATTTCCACGTTCATGGCAGGCGCGATCAGCAGCGGCACATTGCGCGGGCGGGCCAGGCACATGGTCGACAGCAGGTCGTCGCACACGCCATGCGACAGCTTGTAAATAAAGTCAGCGGAGCAGGGCGCGATCAGGATGGCGTCGGCGTCGCGGGTGACGTCGATGTGCGCCATATTGTTGTTCACGCGTGGATCCCACTGGCTGCTGAACACCGGCTTGCCGGACAGCGCCTGCATCGTCACCGGGGTGATGAAGTGGGTGGCGGCGTCGGTCATCACAACCTGCACCGAGGCGCCTTCCCTGGCCAGCGCGCGGCACAGTTCAGCGGCTTTGTAGCAAGCCACGCCGCCGGACAGGCCGAGGACGATTTTTTTGCCAGTCAGTTCCATGATGCTGCTCCTACTTGTTCACGCGGCGCAGTTCGTCCAGTACGAACAGTGCGGCGCCGATGCAGATAGCGGTGTCGGCGATGTTGAAGGCCGGGAAGTGGCCGAAGGACGCCCAGTGGAAATCGAGGAAATCGATCACGTGGCCATGCCAGATACGGTCGATCACGTTGCCCACTGCGCCGCCCAGGATCAGCGACAGGGCCCAGCAGAACATGCGCTGGCCGCTGTGGCGCATCAGCAGGTAGATGATGTACAGCGCCGCGAACACGCCGATGGCGGTGAACAGGTGGCGCTGCCAGCCGCCTTCGTTGGCCAGGAAGCTGAATGCGGCGCCCTTGTTATAGGCCAGCACCAGGTTGAAGAAGCCGGTGATGACCTTTTCTTCGCCATACACGAACAGCTTGCTGATCGTGATCTTGGACAGCTGGTCGAGCAGGATGATGATGAAGGCGATTCCCAGCCAGGGAGCAAGGCTGCCGGAAGCGGGTTTGCTGCTGAAGGTGTTGGTCTTTTTGGTGGCCATAAGTAGCTTTTTCTCTATGCGTGCCAGAACCGGTAACCCGGTGCCCGACCCGCTGGGTCAGGCACCGATGCGCGGCTGTCGCGTGTCAGGTGTCTGACCCAGCGGGTCAGACATCGCCCTACCGGTTTAAGCGAACTTGCGGGATTCGCCGGCGCCGAACAGGTTGGAGTGGCAACGGCCGCACAGGCCCGGGTGGTCGGCGTGCGAACCAACGTCGGCGCGGTAGTGCCAGCAGCGCTCGCACTTTTGCGCGGTCGATGCTGCGACGTTCACCGCCTCATCCTCTTCTGCCGCCACTTCGACTGCCTTGGCCAGCGAGGTGATGAAGATGAACTTCAGGTCGTCGTCCAGCGAGGACAATACCTTGAACTTGTCGCCGGCGGCCTTGATCTCCAGCTCCGCCTGCAGCGACGAGCCGATTGCGCCGGAGCCGCGCAGTTCTTCGAGCTGCTTGGTGACGTCGGCGCGCACGGCGATGAGGGTCGCGTATTTGGCCATCAGGGCTTCGCCATCAGCCAGTTCCGGCAGCTGCCACCAGGTCTGGGTGTAGATGGTCTCGTCGCTGGCTTTGAAACTTTCTGCGCCGGCGAACGAGGCCCATGCTTCTTCGGCGGTGAAGCACAGGATCGGGGCCATCAGGCGCAGCAACGACTGGGTGATGTGCCACAGTGCGCTCTGCGCCGAGCGGCGCGCCTGGGAATCCACCGCGGTGGTGTACAGGCGGTCCTTCAGGATGTCGAGGTAGAAGCCGCCCAGGTCTTCGGAGCAGAAGTTCTGCAGCTTGGACACGACCGGGTGGAACTCGTAGCGCTCATAGTGAGCCGACAGTTCTTTCTGCAGCGCGGCCATATTGGCCAGTGCATAACGGTCGATTTCCAGCAGCTCGGCCACCGGCACGGCGTTCGCCTTCGGATCGAAGTCCGAGGTATTGGCCAGCAGGAAGCGCAGGGTGTTGCGGATGCGGCGGTACGATTCGGTCACGCGCTTCAGGATCTCGTCGGAGATCGACAGCTCGGAGGTGTAGTCGGTCGCTGCAACCCACAGGCGCAGGATGTCGGCGCCCAGGGTGTCGGACACCTTCTGCGGCGCGACGGTGTTGCCGATCGACTTGGACATCTTCTTGCCTTCGCCATCGACCACGAAGCCGTGGGTCAGCAGCGCCTTGTACGGCGGACGGCCGTTCAGCATCGAGGAAGTCAGCAGCGAGGAGTGGAACCAGCCGCGGTGCTGGTCCGAGCCTTCCAGGTACAGGTCGGCCGGGAAGTGCGACTGTTCGGGGTGCGAGCCGCGCAGCACGGTCTGGTGCGTACAGCCGGAGTCGAACCACACGTCCAGCGTGTCCTTGTTTTTCACATAGTGCTCGGCTTCCGCGCCCAGCAGGGTGGCCGGATCCAGCGCCTGCCAGGCGTCGATGCCGCCCTGCTCGATCAGCTTGGCCACCTGCTCCAGCAGCTCGGCGGTGCGCGGGTGCAGTTCGCCCGTCTCTTTGTGCACGAACACGGCCATCGGCACGCCCCACTGGCGCTGGCGCGACAGGGTCCAGTCCGGGCGGTTGGCGATCATGCCGTGCAGGCGCGCCTTGCCCCAGTCAGGGAAGAATTCGGTCGCCTCGATGCCTTCCAGCGCGGTTTCGCGCAGGGTGGAGCCGCCGTCCAGCGGCTGGATGTCCATGCCGGCAAACCACTGCGAGGTGGCGCGGTAGACGATCGGGGTCTTGTGGCGCCAGCAGTGCATGTAGCTGTGGTCGAACATCTTCAGTTCGAACAGGGCGCCCGCTTCGCGCAGCGCTTCGCAGATCGGCTTGGAAGCTTCCCAGATACCCATGCCGCCGAACAGCGGCAGGGAAGGGATGTATTTGCCGTCGCCCATCACCGGCTTCAGGATGTCGTCGTCCTTCATGCCGTGCGATTTGCAGGAGATAAAGTCGTCCTGGCCATAGGCTGGCGCCGAGTGCACCACGCCGGTACCGCTTTCGGTGGTCACGTAGTCGGCGATGTATACCGGCGACAGGCGGTCGTAGAAGGCGTCGCGGGCGTGCAGCGGGTGCTTGAAGGCGATGCCTGCCAGCTTGTCGCCGGTGGCGGTGGCGATGACCGTGCCTTCCAGCTTGTAGCGCTCGAGGCAGGATGCCACCAGGTCCTTGGCCAGGATCAGCAGCAGCGGCTTGCCTTCGCGCTCGGTCTGCACCAGCGCATAGGTCACCTCGTGGTGCATGTTCAGGGCCTGGTTGGACGGGATGGTCCATGGGGTGGTGGTCCAGATCACCACGAAGCCGTCGCCGGCAGGCAGGGCAGGCAGGCCGAAGGCGCTCGCCAGCTTGGCGTGCTCGTGGAAGGCGAAGCCGACGTCGATTGCCGGGTCGCGCTTGTTCTGGTATTCCACTTCCGCTTCCGCCAGCGCGGAGCCGCAATCGAAGCACCAGTTGACAGGCTTCAGGCCGCGGTAGACATAGCCTTTTTCCAGCAGCTTGCCGAGGGCGCGCAGTTCGTCGGCCTCGTTACCGTAATTCATGGTCAGGTACGGGTTGTCCCATTCACCCAGGACGCCCAGGCGGATGAAATCCTTCTTCTGGCGTTCGACCTGCTCGTGCGCGTAGGCGCGGGCTTTGGTCAGCACGTCGGCGGTCGGCAGGTTTTTGCCGTGCAGTTTTTCTATCTGGATTTCGATCGGCATGCCGTGGCAGTCCCAGCCCGGCACGTAAGGCGCGTCGAAGCCGGACAGGGTGCGCGACTTGACCACGATGTCCTTCAGGATCTTGTTGACGGCGTGGCCGATGTGGATGTCGCCGTTGGCGTATGGCGGACCGTCATGCAGCACGAATTTCGGGCGGCCGGCCGATGCCTTGCGCACGCGTTCGTAGATTTTCTTGTCCTGCCATTGCTTGACCCAGCCCGGCTCGCGCTTGGCCAGGTCGCCGCGCATCGGGAATGGGGTTTCGGTCATATTGACCGGGTACTTGCTCTTGTTCGCTTTGTTGTCAGACATGATGAATGCTTTAAGTTTGTATTTCGGTAGGCGCTTGCGGAGTTGGGCAGCGTCTAAATTCGGTCGGTGACGGAGTTGGCGGCGAAGAAGGCGCGCGCTTGGTCGGCATCGCGCTCAATGGCTTTGACCAGGGTAGGCAGGTCAATGAACTTTTCTTCGTCGCGTATCTTTTGCAGGAATTCGACACGCACCACCTTGCCGTAGCAGTTCCGGGCGAAGTCGAAGACATGGACTTCCAGCAGCACGCGGCCGGCGTCTTCCACCGTCGGGCGCACGCCGAGGCTGGCGACTGCCGGCAGCGGCTTGTCGCCCAGGCCGTGCACTTGCACGATGAAGATGCCGGCCAGGGCAGGGCGGTGCGGCACGCGCAGGTTCAGCGTCGGGAAGCCGATATCGCGTCCCAGCTTGGCGCCATGGATCACATGGCCGGAAATCGAGTAAGGATGGCCCAGCAGCGCCTGCGCATGCGGGAAATCGCCTTCGGCGAGCGCAGTGCGCACGGCCGAAGAGGAAATGCGGGTCTCGCCGTTGCGCACGGTCGCCAGCACTGCGACTTCAAAGCCGTACTGCCTGCCCGCTTCGGCCAGCAAGGCGACATTGCCGGCGCGCTTGGCGCCGTAGCAGAAATCGTCGCCCACCATCAGCCATTTCACGTGCAGGCCTTCCACCAGCACCTTCTCGACGAAGGCCTGCGGCGACTGGCCGGCAAAGGCGTCGCAGAAATGCTCGACGATGACGCGGTCGACGCCATTGTTTTCCAGCGCCTGCAGCTTGTCGCGCAGGTTGGCGATGCGCGGCGGCGCTTTCGACATATCGCCCATCTTGCGGGCGAAGAATTCGCGCGGATGCGGTTCAAAGGTCATCACGGCCGATTCCAGCCCGAGCTGATCGGCAGCCGCGCGCACGCGCGCCAGCAACGCCTGGTGGCCGCGGTGGACACCATCGAAGTTGCCGATCGTCAGGGCGCAGGGCGCACGCGCCGCTGCATTGGGAAGTCCGCGAAATACCTTCATTTAAGTTGCTGTCAGGCTCAAATGCTTGATTATACGTGTTGAAAGTAAAAAAGCGCTGCCTGCGGGTGCAGGCAGCGCTTTTCTTGGCTCAGCCCGGCTTGCTTCAGACCGGGTTGTTAATGTACATGGTCCAGTAACGGGCCAGTTCAGGCTCGCCAGCGGTGCCTTTGACCGACTTCAGGGTGCTGATGGCAGCAGACTTCTTGCCTGCAACATACTGCGCCACGCCGTAGTGCAGCTTCATTTCTTCAGGCTTGCGGCCGCTGCCCAGCTTGATCGCTTCTTCCATCAGCTTCAGGCCATCGGCCTTGCCGTCGGAAACCATGGCATAGCCCAGGTTGGCCAGGCCGTCAGCATCCTTTTCCTTGCGGAAGTTGGCTTCCTGGGTGGCAGCGTTCTTCTGCTGGTCAGCCAGGGTCTTGGCGGCCAGGTCTTTCAGGCGCTGGTGGCGGCCGGCGTCGGCGCCGGTGCCCAGGGCACCCTTCTTGTAGCCTTCGTCGACGATCTTCAAGGCTTCAGCAGCATTGCCTGCCTGCAGGGCCAACTGGCCCATTTCCATGAACTCCGATGGTTTGGTGATCTGCTTCAGGGCCAGCTTGAGGCGCATCACGTCCAGGTTCAGGGTCGAGGAGAAGCCAGGCTTGCCCACCACGCGGTTCAGCAGGTCGGCCCAGTAGGATGCCTTGGGATAGGCAGCCGCCAGCTTTTCCAGGGTCTGCACATAGCCGGCCTTGTCGTTCTGCTTGAGCTGGATGTTGGCCAGCATTTGCAGGTTGCCTTCGGACTTGGCGCCTTGCAGTTCCTTGGCCGCTTCATTCAGCTTGCCGCTCTGGTAGTAGGTCTGGATCAGTTGCTCGCGCATCTGGGCGTTGTTCGGATTATCCTTCAGCACCTTCTGGATGTAGGTGATGGCTTTTGGATAATCGCGGGCGCGCAGGTAGATGCTGGCCAGCGCTTCGGTGATCTTTGGTGCTTGGGCCGACGACAGCTTAGGGGAAGCGAGGACTTGTTCGAATGCGCGGGCAGCGGTTTCATTCTCGCCTGCAGCGGTCGCGGCCGAGCCACGGGTGTATTCGATCTGGAACTTTTCCAGTTCGGACTTGCCGCCGACTGCATCAGCTTCCCTCAGTTTCGCCAGGGCTTCCTTGTATTTGCCGGAAGAGGCCAGCTTCTGCGCTTCCTGCAGTGGCTTGCCCACTTCAGCGCGCACGGTATCGGCATAAGCGATGGACGATACGCCCATCATTGGAACGGCAGCGGTGAAACCGATAGCGGCCATTACCAGGCCGAGATGTGCGAGACGAAACTTAATCATGGGGTGATTTTCTTTCTTCAAAATGCGAAATAGGCAGGATAACCTGCCTATTTGGGAAAATAAAGGGTGTTTTGGCCCAATTATTTACTGGAACTGCTCGTTGCCGACCAGACCAATCTTGGTGACGCCCAGACGCTGTGCCGAAGCCATTACGCCTGCAACCACGCTGTAGTTAACCAGCTTGTTCGGACGCAGGTGCACTTCAGGCTGGTCAGCCTGTGCCGCTACGGCGATCAGCTTGTTTTCCAGGGCAGGGCGGTCGGGTACGACCACATTGTCCCACAGGATGGTGCCGTCGAAGTCAACGTCGATGGTCACGACCACTGGTTCCTTGGTTGGCGGTGGCGGGGTGCCGACCGGCATGTTCAAGTTAACCGAGTGGTTCGCTTTTGGAATGGTGATGATCAGCAGAATGATCAGAACCAGCATGACGTCGATCATCGGCGTCATGTTCATTTCCATCATCGGTTCCGACTCACCGCCGGAACTGCCTACGCTCATACTCATGAATTGTGTTCCTTTTCAGAAGGCCGCCCCCGATACGGCCGGGGGCGGCTTGTTCTTACATCTTATCAGGCGGTTCGGTGATGAAACCGACCTTCTGGATGCCAGCGCGCTGGGTGGTGTAGATCACACGGCCAATCGATTCATATTTCGCGTCTTTGTCGCCGCGGACATGAACTTCAGGCTGAGGCACCTTCACAGCTTCCTCTTTCAGAAAATCGAACAGCTCATTCGCGTCGCGCATTTTCTTCTGGTTCCAGTAGATGTCGCCATCTTTGTTAACAACGATGTTGACGTTCTCTGGTTTGGTCTGGATTGCCTGGTTGATCTCTTCCGGCAGGTTGATCTTCTGCAGTTTGAGAACGACCGGGCTCGTGATCAGGAAGATGATCAGCAGAACCAGCATGATGTCCACGAGCGGAGTCGTGTTGATCTCACTGTTAAGCTGCTCTTCTCCCCCGGTATCGGAGCCTACAGACATCGACATGGTATTAACCTACTTTTTTCGACGAAGCGGCGTTCGAAGTGGACATTGCGCCGGAGATCAGCACGGAGTGCACGTCTGCGGAGAAGGAACGTACATCTTCCATTGCGGTCTTGTTACGACGCAGCAGCCAGTTGTAACCCAGAACTGCAGGAACTGCTACCAGCAGACCGAAAGCGGTCATGATCAGTGCTTCACCCACTGGGCCTGCAACTTTGTCGATCGATGCGTTACCGGTCATACCGATGTTGGTCAGCGCGCCGTAAATACCCCACACGGTACCGAACAGGCCGATGAACGGAGCGGTCGAACCAACGGTTGCCAGGAAGGACAGGCCATCGGACAGACGGGACTGCACTTTGTCAACAGCGCGCTGGATCGACATGGTCACCCAGGTCGACAGGTCGATTTGTTCCAGCAGGGCGCCGTCGTGGTGAGCGGTTGCCTTGGTGCCGGATTCAGCGATGAAGCGGAATGGGGAACCTTCGGTCAGGGTCGCGGTACCGGCAGCGATCGACGATGCTTTCCAGAACTTGGCAGCGGTTTCTTTCTGCTGTTTGAAGATCTTCTGCTGGTCGATGATCTTGGTCACGATGATGTACCAGGAACCGACCGACATGATCGACAGGATGATCAGGGTAGCACGAGCAACGAAGCCGGCTTCCCACACAGCGGCGATACCGAATGGGTTTTCGACTTCTTCTTTAGCGGCTGGAGCAGCAGGGGCGGCAGCTGGAGCGGCTGCTTCTGCTGCTGGAGCTGCTGCCGCGTCGGCTGCTGGAGCTGCAGGCGCGTCAGCGGCTGGAGCCGTAGCGGCTGCCGAGGCAGGCGCGTCAGCCATCGCTGGGGCGCTTACCAGGGCGGTAGCTGCGGTCACCGAGAACAGCACAGCGGCCAGTACAGCGGACAAACGGGTATTCTTAAACATGCTTCCTCCAAATTTGAAAAATAATCAGTTCGCTGGCTTAAACGACAACGGACTTACTTAGTTGCGAGACGGTGCTTTGTCTCAGGTTTATTCCAGCGTCCAGACGTATTGCATCTGTTGCCAGGTTTCTTGTGGATGGCCATCCACGGTGGCTGGCTTGAACTTGCACTTGGCGATGCCGACGATGGCAGCCTTGTCCAAATCACGGAAACCACTAGATTTCACTACTTTCGAATCGCCGACACGGCCGTCCGCACTGATCAGGAACGACAGGGTCACGGTACCGGTTTCTTCGTTACGCAGCGACGACTTCGGCCATTCTGGCTTGGCGCAGGTACCAAAGTCGACCACAGCCGGGGTACGCACACCGGTTGCCGGAGGGGCGGTCGGTGCCGGTGCCGCTGGAGGGGCTGGGCGAATATCGGTGGTGGTTGGCTTCACGCTGGTCGCGTTGGCGATCACGTTCTGCGCTGGCGGCGGTTGCTGCACGTTCACTTCAACCGGAGGAATGAATGGCGGTGGTGGTGCCTTCATCTCTGGTGGAGGTGGCGGTGGCGGCAGTTCTTTTGGCGGAGGCGGGGCTACCTCCTCGATGATCTTGGTCTCCACCGGTTCGATCATCTTGCTAATCATTTTCTTGCCCAGGCCAGATACGATGCCGTAACCAGCTAACAGGTGCAGGACTACGACGAACGCGATGCCCGTATAGTTCTTCTTCCCGGCAATTTTCTCGTTATCACTGAAATTCATGCCTGCTTTCTCCAATACCAACTCTTGTGTTGCTACCTTTTAAACCCCCAAAATGGCGACACAAAGCTACAGCCGCATCCGGGACGTCGGCGAATTATACATACGAATTTTGGATTTTTGCATAGAATTTTGTCTTGAAAACCGTTTAAATTTCATGCCCTTAGCCCCATATTGGCAGGCTGTTACCAGACTATTGCAAAGCGGTCTGGCAGAAAAAGCAAGAGAAAATTGACCAATCTTTCGCCCTTGCGATTGATCTTCATCATTTTTTCCGTAAGACGAAAGAAAGCTCGCCAACAATGCTGGCGAGGCTAAGGAAATTTGGCGAAGTGTGTTGCTTCGACTTAACTCTGTCAAAAGCGGCGGTCAGATCACCCGGTTGCGCTTCTCGCGCTTGCACTCGATGGTGCTGATCACCTGGCCATCCGGGGAGACCGTATCCAGGTGAACGTCAAATCCCCACAGGCGGGCCACGTGCTTCAGAACCTCGTTGGCCTGCTGGTTGAGGGGACGGCGGTTGTACTGCGTGTGGCGCAGTGTCAGGGCGCGGTCATCGCGGGTATTCACCGACCACACCTGTATATTAGGCTCGCGGTTGCCCAGGTTGTACTGGTCGGCCAGCATTTGCCGCACGTAGCGGTAGCCCAGTTCATCATGGATGGCCGAGACCGCCAGTTTGTCGTTCTTGTCGTCATCCAATACAGCAAAGAAGTGGAACTCGCGGATCAGGCGCGGCGAAAGGTATTGCGCAATGAAGCTTTCATCTTTGAAGTTGCGCATCGCGAAGTCAAGCGTCTTCTTCCAGTCGCTGCCGGCGATATCGGGGAACCATTCGCGGTCTTCCGTGCTGGGGTTCTCGCAGATGCGGCGGATGTCAGACATCATCGCGAACCCCAGCGCATACGGATTGATGCCGTTGTAATAGGGGCTATGCACCGGCGGCTGGTACACCACATTGGTATGGCTCTTCAGGAATTCCATCATGAAGCCATCGCTGACCACGCCCTCGTCGTACAGCTGGTTGAGGATGGTGTAATGCCAGAACGTGGCCCAGCCCTCATTCATGACCTGGGTCTGGCGCTGCGGGTAGAAATACTGGCTGATCTTGCGCACGATGCGCACGATCTCGCGCTGCCATGGCTCCAGCAGCGGGGCGTACTTCTCTATAAAGTACAGCAGGTTTTCTTCCGGCTCGGGCGGGAAGCGCGGCGCCGGCTTGTCGACCGCTTCTTCTTCGCGGCGCGGCACGGTGCGCCACAGCTCGTTGATCTGCGATTGCAGGTAGGCTTCGCGCTCCTTCTGTTTCATCGCTTCCTGCGCCAGCGAGAGCTTGGCCGGCCGCTTGTAGCGGTCGACGCCGTAATTCTGGATCGCGTGGCAAGAGTCGAGCAGCAATTCAATGGCATCGATGCCATGCCGCTGTTCGCACTCGGTAATGTAATTCTTGGCAAACACCATGTAATCGATAATCGCGTCCGCGTCGGTCCAGGTCTTGAACAGGTAGTTGCCCTTGAAGAAAGAATTGTGGCCGTAGGCAGCATGGGCAATCACCAGCGCCTGCATGGTCAGGCTGTTCTCCTCCATCAGATAGGCGATACAGGGATTGGAGTTGATCACAATCTCATAGGCCAGCCCCATCTGCCCGCGCTTGTAGCCTTTTTCCGTGGCAAGAAAGTGCTTGCCGAAAGACCAATGTGCATATGAAACTGGCATGCCGACCGAGGTGTAGGCATCCATCATTTGCTCGGCAGTAATGATCTCCAGCTGGTTCGGATAAGTGTCCAGCCCGAAGTTTTGCGCCACGCGGCGGATTTCCCCGTGCGCCTGCTCGATCAATTCAAACGTCCATTCGGATTGCTCCGGCAGGGCCCGTGGATGCGGGGGGCGCTTGCTCATCTGGTTCATTTTGGCTGCTTCTTGAACAGTTCGCGGAACACCGGGTAAATATCGGCCGGCGTGACTATCTTCTGCATGGCGAAGTGCTGGTGGTATTCGGGAATCTGGGCGTATTGCTCCCACAGGTTCTGCGGCGGGCCGTCGGTGATCTCGACATAGGTGTAGTACTGCACCTTGGGCATGATGGTATTGACCAGCAGTTGCCGGCACAGCACGGAATCGTTGTCCCAGTTGTCGCCGTCGGACGCTTGCGCCACATAGGCGTTCCAGCTGCCGCCGCCAAAGCGCTCGTCGATCACCTTGTTCAGCAGGTGCAGGGCGGAGGAGACCACGGTGCCGCCCGATTCGCGCGAATGGAAGAACTCGTTCTCGTCCACTTCCGACGCTGCCGTATGGTGGCGGATGAACACCACCTCGATCTTGTCGTACACGCGCTTGAGGAAGAGGTAGAGCAGGATGAAGAAGCGCTTGGCGGTATCCTTGCGCTGCTCGTCCATCGAGCCCGACACGTCCATGATGCAGAACATCACGGCCTGGGTCATCGGTTTCGGCACCTTGATGCGGTTGGAATAGCGCAGGTCGAAGGGGTCGATGAAGGGGATGGCCAGCAGCCGCGTGTGCAGGTGGTGGATCAGCTTTTTCAGCTCGATCACTTGCGGATCGTCGAGCGGGGCGCCGGCCACCAGCAATTCCTCCAGTTCGCGTTCGGCCTCGATCAGGCGCTTGCGCGAATTGCCGCCCACGGCGATGCGGCGGCCGAGGGCGCCGCGCAGCGAGCGCAGCACGTGGATATTGGACGGCGTGCCGGACACCGTGTAACCGGCGCGCTGCGGCTTGAACTCGGTGGTTGCCGTGAGCTGGGTCTTGATCATGTGCGGCAGTTCCAGGTCTTCGAAGAAGTAGTTCATGAATTCTTCGCGCGACAATTCGAAGATGAAATCATCTTCGCTGGTCTGGTCGCTGTTGCCTGCGCGGCCGCGGCCGCTGCCCCCGCCGCCTTTGGGGCGGTTGATCAAGTCGCCTTTCTGGTATTCCTCATTGCCGGGGTTGACTACTTCCCAGACGCCGCCATGGGCGTGGCCGAACGAGGGCTCGTTCACGTCCTTGACGGGAATGGATACTTTTTCGCCATTCTCGATGTCGGTGATCGAGCGCCCCTTGATGGCGCGCCCGACGGCATCCTTGATCTGGCCTTTGTAACGCCGCAAAAATCGTTCGCGGTTGACCGCGGACTTGTTCTTGCCCTGCAAACGACGGTCGATGAGGTAAGTCATGTTCCTCCTGCCTGCTTGATTGGCGCGTCCTGATTATCCCACTTCTCTATCAGGACGACTTCCTCACGCGCAGATACCATTCGCACAGCAGCCGCACCTGCTTGGCCGTGTAACCCTTTTCCACCATGCGCGCCACGAAGTCGGCATGCTTGTTGGCGTCCTCGGCGCTGGCCTTGGCGTTGAAGGAAATCACCGGCAGCAGTTCTTCGGTGTTGGAGAACATTTTCTTTTCGATCACGGTGCGGAATTTCTCGTAACTGGTCCAGGCCGGATTCTTGCCGCCGTTATTGGCGCGCGCGCGCAGCCCGAAGTTGACGATCTCATTCCGGAAGTCTTTCGGGTTCGAAATGCCGGCCGGCTTCTCGATTTTCTCCAGTTCGTTGTTCAGCGATTCGCGGTCGAAGCTCTCGCCGGTATCCGGGTCGCGGTATTCCTGGTCCTGGATCCAGAAGTCGGCAAAGGTCACATAGCGGTCGAAGATATTCTGGCCGTATTCGGAGTAGCTCTCGAGGTAGGCAGTCTGGATTTCCTTGCCGATGAATTCGACGTAGCGCTGGGCCAGGTGCTCTTTGATATAGGAGAAGTACTTTTGTTCGGTCTCCGGCGGGAACTGCTCGCGTTCGACCTGCTGTTCCAGCACGTAGAGCAGGTGCACCGGATTGGCCGCCACCTCGGTCGAGTCGAAATTGAAGACCTTGGACAGGATCTTGAAGGCGAAGCGCGTCGACAGCCCGTTCATGCCCTCGTCCACCCCGGCGTAGTCCACGTACTCGTGGATCGACTTGGCTTTCGGGTCGGTATCCTTGAGGTTTTCGCCGTCGTACACCAGCATTTTGCTGAAAATACTCGAGTTTTCCGGCTCTTTCAGGCGCGACAGGATGGCGAACTGCGACATCATGCGCAGCGTGCCCGGGGCGCAAGGCGCCTTGTCGAGCGAAGAATTGTGCAGCAGCTTCTCGTAAATCTTGATTTCGTCGGTGACGCGCAGGCAGTACGGCACCTTCACTATATAGATACGGTCGAGGAATGCCTCGTTATTGCGGTTGTTCTTGAAGCTCTTCCATTCGGACTCGTTCGAGTGCGCCAGGATGATGCCTTCGAACGGAATCGCGCCAAAGCCTTCCGTGCCCTTGTAATTGCCTTCCTGGGTGGCGGTCAGCAAAGGGTGCAGCACCTTGATCGGCGCCTTGAACATCTCGACGAATTCCATCAGGCCCTGGTTGGCCAGGCACAGGCCGCCGGAATAGCTGTAAGCGTCCGGATCGTCCTGGGCATAGTCTTCCAGCTTGCGGATATCGACCTTGCCGACCAGGGAGGAAATGTCCTGGTTGTTCTCGTCGCCCGGCTCGGTCTTGGAAATGGCGGTCTGTTTCAGCACCGAAGGGTAGCGCTTGACCACGCGGAACTGGTTGATATCGCCATTGAATTCATGCAGCCGCTTGACCGCCCATGGCGAAGGGATGTTGCGCAGGTAGCGGCGCGGAATGCCGTAGTCTTCCTCCAGGATGGTGCCGTCTTCCCCCTCGCTGAACAGGCCGAGCGGCGATTCGTTCACCGGCGAGCCTTTCAGGCAGTAGAACGGCACTTCTTCCATCAATTGCTTGAGCTTTTCCGCAATCGAAGACTTGCCGCCGCCGACCGGGCCCAGCAGGTAGAGGATCTGCTTGCGCTCTTCCAGCCCCTGCGCGGCATGGCGGAAGTAGGCGACCACCTGTTCGATGACGTCTTCCATGCCGTAGAACTCGCGGAAGGCGGGATAAATCTTGATGACCTTGTTGGCGAAGATGCGGGACAGGCGCGTATCGTTGCGCGTATCAACCAGGGTCGGTTCGCCAATCGCAGCCAGCATGCGTTCCGCCGCCGAAGCGTAGGTCAGGCGGTCCTTTTTGCAAAGCGCGAGATATTCGGAGAGGGACATTTCCTCTTCCTTGGTGCGCTCGTAGCGTGCTGCGTAGTTGTCAAAAATGGTCATGTGAATGTCCTTTAATGAAAAATCTACTAGTCACATGGTCGGCAGTCGAAGCTATGGGCTGCAGGCCTGCTCAATGCTTTGCCAGCTTGCTTGAGGTGCCAGGGATTGCCCGAGGCTCAGAGCTGGATCATTATTAGCCGGCGGGAGGGATGGTTGCCGGGCTCGAAACGCATCTTACGTTGATGAAATTTATTATTGCTCTAATGGATCTAGAAGTAAAGCCGGTGCTCGTCCCCTCGCGCGTTGGCACCACAGTAGCACGGCTGGCCCGACTCTGCAGCACATGTGAAGTATGATGCACAACACGTCCAAAGCGAGAGAGAACAGACATGACCACCCAAATGCGCTCCATCGTGCAAAACATGCCGAAGGCCGAACTGCACATCCACATCGAAGGCTCGCTGGAGCCGGAACTGATCTTCGCGCTGGCCGAGCGCAATGGCGTCAAATTGGCCTATCCCTCGGTTGAGGCGCTGCGCGCCGCGTATGCCTTCACCAACCTGCAATCCTTCCTCGACATCTACTACGCCGGCGCCAGCGTGCTGCTGAAAGAGCAGGACTTCTACGACATGACCATGGCCTACCTGCAGCGCGCCAAAGCCGACCATGTGCGCCATGCGGAGATTTTTTTTGACCCGCAGACCCACACCGCGCGCGGGGTGCCGATTGGCGATGTAATTCATGGTATCCACCGCGCCTGCGAAGAAGGCCCGATCAGCGCCAAGCTGATCCTGTGCTTCCTGCGCCACCTGAGCGAGGAAGATGCGCTGGCCACGCTGGACGCTGCGCTGCCATACCGCGATCAATTTATTGGCGTCGGCCTCGATTCTTCGGAAGTCGGCCACCCGCCGGAAAAATTTGCGCGCGTGTTTGCGCGCGCCCGCGACCTGGGGCTGCATCTGGTGGCGCATGCCGGCGAAGAAGGCCCGCCAGCCTATATCGAAACCGCGCTCGACCTGCTCAAGGTGGAACGCATCGACCACGGCGTGCGCTGCCTGGAAGATCCGGCGCTGACGCGCCGCCTGGCCGCGCTGCGCATGCCGCTGACCGTCTGCCCGCTGTCCAACACCAAGCTGCGCGTGTTCGACCAGATGAAGGACCATAACCTGCTGGACCTGCTTGACGCGGGCCTGGTGGCGATGGTGAATTCAGACGATCCGGCCTACTTCGGCGGCTATATGAACGACAACTTCGTCGCCCTGTTCGACGCCCTGCCGCTCGGCCTGGCGCATGCGCACCAGCTGGCGCGCAACAGTTTCGAAGCGGCTTTCCTGCCGGCGGACGAAAAGCAGAAGTTGCTGGATGAGGTGGATAGCTACTTCTCTGCCTTCAACGTGGTTTAACCTGGCCTGACAATCAATGTTTCGACAAGCCCTGAGGATGACGGTGCGCGACTGGCGCGCCGGGCAATTGCGCTTCCTGCTGGTTGCGCTGGTGGTGGCGGTGGCGGCGCTCGCGGCCGCCGGCTTCTTCATCGATCGCCTGCGCAGCGGGCTGAACCGCGATGCGCACCAGTTGCTGGGCGCCGACCTGGTGGTGGTGGCCGATAATCCGGTGCCTGCGGCCTGGCGCGACGAAGCACGGAAGCGCGGCCTGCTGGTGGCCGATACGCTGGCCTTTCCCAGCATGGCACAGGCCGGGCAGGGCGATACCGCCCGCTCCGTGCTGGTAACGCTGAAAGCCGTCAGCCCGGGCTATCCGCTGCGCGGCCGCGTCAAGGTCAATACCGATATTGCGCAGGCCAATGAAAGCATCGGCAGCCCGGCGCCTGCCGCGCCGCAACCGGGCACGATCTGGATCGACCCGGCGCTGGCGGCTGCGCTGGACGTCGCCGTGGGCGGCACGGTGCAGCTGGGCGACCAGCAGTTCCGCGTGACGCAGCTGATTGCCGCGGAACCGGATCGGGGCGGTGGCTTCATCAACTTCGCGCCGCGCGTTTTCCTTGCCCTGTCCGATATGCCCGCCACGAATCTGGTGCAGGAAGGTTCGCGCGTCGGCTACCGGCTGCTGGTGGCAGGACCCGGCGCCAGCTCCAAGCCGACGCAGGAATACGGCGAATGGCTCAAAGCCCTGCTCAAAAAGGATAACGTGCGCGGCGTGCGCCTTGAATCGCTGGAAGAAGGGCGCCCTGAAATGAGCGCCACGCTCGACCGCGCGGACCGTTTCCTGTCGCTGGTCGGCCTGCTGTCGGCCATGCTGGCTGCCGTGGCGGTGGCGATGGCGGCACGCCGCTTCATGCAGCGCCATCTCGATTCCTGCGCCATGCTGCGCTGCCTGGGGCTGACGCAAAACCAGGTGACGGTGATCTACCTCGTTGAATTCCTGCTGGTCGGCCTGGCCGGCAGCCTGCTCGGCGTACTGCTCGGCTTTGGCGCCCACTACGTGCTGCTGCAACTGCTTGGCAGCCTGGTGGCCGCCGATATTCCGGCGCCGAGCTTCCTGCCGGCGCTGCAAGGCCTGGCTACCGGCATGATCCTGCTGGCCGGCTTCGCGCTGCCGCCGATCCTGCAATTGCGCAACGTGCCGCACAACCGCGTCATCCGCCGCGAAGCGGCCGCCCCCAAGCCGGCTGCACTGGCGACTTATGGCCTTGGCATCGCAGCTTTCGGCGCGCTGCTGCTGTGGCAATCGAATGACGTCAAGCTGGCCGGCATGACCGGCGGCGGCTTCCTGCTTGGCTGCGCCGTGTTCGCGCTGGTGGGCTGGCTTGGACTGCAGGCCTTGCGTCCGCTGCGCAACGCGTTTTCGCACCACTCGTGGCGCTTCGCTGTCACCTCGCTGCGCCGCCGTCCCGGCGCCACCGTGGTGCAGGTGGTGTCGCTGTCGCTCGGCCTGATGGCGTTGCTGCTGCTGACCGTGGTGCGCGGCGATTTGATGTCGGCCTGGCGCAATACCATGCCGCCGGATGCGCCGAACCGCTTCATCATCAACATCCAGCCGGAGCAGAAGGACGCCATCGCTGCGCGCCTGAAAGGAGCCGGGGTGAAGGACGTGCCGCTGTTCCCGATGATACGCGGCCGCCTGGTGGCGGTGAATGGCAAGGCTATCACCAGCGAGAGCTACACCGACGAGCGCGCGAAAGGGCTGGCCGAACGCGAGTTCAACCTGTCGACCATGACCGAGCTCCCGTCCCAGAACCGGGTCACCTCCGGTAAATGGGAAATGCGCGGCAGCGCGGGCGAAGCTTCGGTCGAGGAAGGCATCGCCAGGACGCTGGGCCTGAAGCTGGGCGACACGATGCGTTTCGATATCGCCGGCTCGCCGGTGGAGGCAAAGGTTACCAGCCTGCGCAAGCTGGAATGGGGCTCGATGCGGGTGAACTTCTTCGTCATCATCAATCCCGCCGTAATGGCCGACACGCCGCAAACCTGGATTACGTCCTACCACTTGCCGAAGGAAGCCCTGGTGGCCGGCAATGCGCTGTCGCGTGAATTCCCCAACCTGACCATTATTGACGTGGGCGGCATCCTGCGCCAGGTGCAATCGGTGCTGGACCAGGTGATCCAGGCGGTGGAATTCCTGTTTGCCTTCACCCTGTTGTCCGGCGTGCTGGTACTGTATGCCGCCTTGATGGGCTCGCAGGACGAACGGCGCCGCGAGGCCGGCCTGCTGCGCGCCCTTGGCGCCACCCGCCGCCAGCTGTCGCAAGCGCAACTGATCGAGTTCATGCTGGTCGGGGGCCTGGGCGGCCTGCTGGCCGCCACCGGGGCAGGGATGATGGGATGGGGCCTGGCGACTTACCAGTTCAAGTTCGCCTGGACTTTCAGTCCCTGGGTCTGGCTGGCAGGCTTGCTGGCAGGTGCAGCGTGCGCCGCGGTCGGCGGCTCGCTTGGCCTGCGCAATGTGCTGAATCACCCCCCCCTGCAGACGCTGCGGGAGGCTTGATGGGGATTACGCCGCCAGCGGCGGCGTATGCTGGCGCAGGAATTCTGCGTAAGGGGTAGGCTGGATATCGAGCAGGGCAGGCTCGATTTCGAACAGGGCCCAGTAATAGGTTTCCAGCCCCTTGCACACCTGCGGCGCCTTGCAGTAGCGGTGCCAATGCTGGCCCACCTCGTCCGAATACATGCCATCGGGCGGAAAGAAGGGCAGCATGCGCTTTTCTTCCAGTGCCTCCACCAGCGATTGCGGGGCGCCGCTGTCGCGAGCCATTTCCACCTGGGATTCGTAACCGCGCGCCGTCTCCACCACCATCAGCTGCGCCGAGCCGTCAGCCTTGAAGAACAGGATGCCGCTCGGGCTGGGGAATGGGTAATGTTCGACGAAGCCGTGCTCCTGGTACAGCTGCTGCACTACCCTGGCCAGCGCGCCGCAACGCAGGAAGCTGAATTCGTGCAGCACCAGCATGTCCAGCAGGGTTTCCGACTGCTCCTGGAAGAACGCCTTCTGCAGCGCCGCCACTTCTTCTTCCAGCCGGTCCAGCGCATCGTCTGCGCTTTTCTTGATATAGCGGTCGATCAGGCCGCGGTTGAAGGCATCCACCGCGATCTTTTCATCGGCCTGGCCTGTGAACAGGATCTTCTTGCAGGGCAGGTGCTGGATCGCCTGGCAGAACGCCACGCCATTCATTTGCGGCATCGAATAGTCGACCACCAGCACCGAGGGAATGGAAAAACGCCGGGGCTGGCCGGAAATCCGGTAGATCCGCTCCAGGTCCACTGCCACATTGCGCTGCTCCGCCGACTGGTTAGGATTGTCGAAATCGACCTGCAGCGGCAGTTCGCTGCTTTGGGCATTGGCCTTGAACCATTCCAGCGCCTGCAGCGGGTCATGGAAGCATACGCTGGCCTGCATAGGATCGAGCTGGAATACCAGGCTATGGAGGAAGGTATCGCTGTCGTCCACCAGGACGGTCATGGTTGGGTGGGCGTAAACGGGCAGTTTCATGGTTCAACGGCTTGCTTTTAAGGGGAATTCGAGCACAAAGATAGCATATGCGTGCTCGCGTGAGACACAATGCAGTTTCGCTTGCCAAGCTTGCATCACCTGGCGGCATAAAGCCAGGCCGATGCCGGCGCCATTATGCTCTGGATATGTGAAGAAGCGTTGGAAAATCATCGGCAGGTGGTGCGGTGCGATACCGCAGCCGGTATCGATCACCAGAACGCGCGGCACCGGCCGGGCGCCGTCGATCACGATCCTGACCCGGCCTTTGCCGGCGCGCTGCACCGCCTGCATCGCATTGCGCAGGAGGTTCAGCAGCAGCATGATGGCCAGTTCGTTCTGGCCGCCGAAGCGGAAATCGCTGCGCACCTGCAGCGCCACCAGCTGGCGCTGGACCTCGCCCGTGAAAGGATAGCGGCGCAGCGCCGATTCGACCGTATCGAGCATGGACACGGTTTCGTGCGCGTCCAGCTTTTGCCGTACTGCCTGCGCGCTAAGCAGGAACAGGTCGATCATATGATTCATGTGGCGCACCTCGTACTGCATGCGCCCGAGTGCCTGGCGCATTACCGGATTGTCCTGCCCGGCGCGCTGCTGCATGCGCGACAGGCCGCGCACGTTGGCATCGAGGCTGGCCAGCGGCGTACGCATTTCATGCGCCACGGCGCCCAGGCCTTCGCCCAGGCCTTCCAGCTTTTCTTCTTCCAGCGCTTTCCGGCTTTGCGAGAAGACCCACATCCAGCCGGCCAGGAACAACTGCACGGGCAGCAATTGCAGCACTTCCGTGGAAACGAGCACGTCGCCGGCACCCAGCGCGATTGCCAGCAGCATGGCGCTGGATATGCCGATGGCGCCGGCACGCAGCGCGAGGTGGAAGTCGAAATGGAACAGCGCAACCAGCATCACCAGCATCACCTGCGACCAGGTCACGTTGGCGTGGTTCATCAGGAACATGAAGGTGCAGAAAAAGGGCAGCTCGTAGGTCACCAGCACCAGGGTGTAGCGATCGCGCAGCCGCGGCGGCAGGCGGCGTGCCAGCAGGCCGCCGATCCCGAGCGCAGTGCCAATCATGCGCGCCGCCAGGTTTTCATAAGGCTGCGGCACCAGCCAGCCGAAAATCGCGTAATACAGTGGAAAGCAGGTGATTCCGAGCCAGCTTAACGCAGCCAGGCGCAGGTCGGCGATTTCCTCGGCACTGCGGGCACGCAGGCGGGTTCGGATAAGGCGTCGGATCATCTGGCAATGATGGCGGTTTGTTGGCGCATTTTGCGCAGAATCAACACTATGCTTGATCCACATCAATACGTCCATGCGCTATCATTGCTTTATGAATGATGAAGCACGCACCCTTTACGAAGTCATCGGCGGTGAAACCATGCTGCGCGCGATGGTTGACCGTTTTTACGACCTGATGGAACTGGAGCCGGAGTTCGCCGGCATCCGCGCCATGCATCCGGCCAGCACCGACGGCTCGCGCGACAAGCTGTTCTGGTTCCTCAGCGGCTGGATGGGCGGTCCGGACCTGTTTATCGAACGCTTCGGCCACCCGCGCCTGCGCGCACGCCACCTGCCTTTCGCAGTCGGCTCCAGTGAGCGCGACCAATGGCTGCGCTGCATGGCGTGGGCGATGCAGGATGTCGGCATCGAAGAAGACCTGCGTTTGCGGCTGATGGAGTCGTTCTACCAGACCGCGGACTGGATGCGGAACAAGGCCGATTGATGGAGTTGACCATCCTGCTGGCGCTGGCCGCCGTCATCTTCGTGCTGCAAATTGTTGCGCTGCTGCGTAGCCGCGGCGGCGATGTTGCCGACCAATTGGACCGGGTCGAGCGTGAAGTGCGGCTGCAGTTGCAGGCTACCGCGCAGGCGCAGCGCCAGGAAATGGGCAATATGCTGTCGCAGTCGCACGCTGCCACCGTGCAGCAGCTGGAAACCATGCGCCGCCAGATCGAGGTCCTGACCGAATCGAATACGCGCCGCCTGCTGGAGGTGCGTGTGGCGCTGGAGACCAGGATGCGCGAGCTGCAGGCCGATAACGGCGCGCGGCTGGAGGAAATGCGCAAGACGGTCGACGAAAAACTGCATGAAACGCTGGAGACGCGCCTGACCGAATCGTTCCGCCAGGTGTCCGAACGCCTGGAGCGCGTGCACCAGGGCCTGGGCGAAATGCAGCAGCTGGCGCTGGGGGTGGGCGATTTGAAGCGCGTACTGACCAACGTGAAGACGCGCGGCACCTGGGGCGAAGTACAGCTGGAAATGCTGCTCGAGCAAATCCTCACGCCGGATCAATACGCCAAGAACGTCGAGACCATACCCGGCACCAATGCCCGCGTCGAATTCGCGCTCAAGCTGCCAGGCCAGAAAGAGGGCGGGGCGCCGGTGTGGATGCCGATCGATGCCAAGTTCCCGAAAGAACAGTACGAACGCCTGCTGGAGGCGGCCGACCGCGCCGACGCCGAAGGCGTAGCCGCCGCTGGCCGCGAGCTGGAACGCGCTGTGCGCGGCGAGGCGAAGACGATCTCTGAAAAATACGTCTCGCCGCCGATGACGACCGACTTTGCCATCCTGTTCCTGCCGACCGAAGGCTTGTACGCGGAAGTGATGCGCCGCCCTGGCCTGGCAGATGAACTGCAGCGCGTGAACCGCGTCAGCATCGCCGGTCCTTCCACGCTGACTGCGCTGCTGAACAGCCTGCAAATGGGCTTTCGCACGCTGGCGCTGGAAAAACGCTCGTCCGAAGTATGGCAAGTGCTGGGCGCCGTGAAGACCGAATTCGCGAAATTCGGCGACGTGCTTGCCGCGACCAAGACCACGCTGGAACGCGCCGCGCGCAATATCGAAAATGCCGAAGTTCGCAGCCGCCAGATGGCCCGTAAGCTGAAATCCGTCGAAGCGCTGCCCCCTGAAGAAGCCTTGCTCATGCTGGGCGCGGCGGACAACAGTGACGCAGACGCCGACAGCCCCATCTGAGTGATGAAAGCAGCCGCCCGCCTCGCGTTAGCACTGCTGTTGCCAGCTTCAGTCGGCGCGTGGGGCGGCGAACCTGAACTCCAGGCCGCAAAGCCGGCCCTGCGCGCACCCCTTGATTTAGCCCCCGCACGCGACAGTTTCGGCCGTCCGCTAGGCGCCCCGCGCCAGCAAACAGCAGTGGCGCGCGCCATGGACGAAGCGTGGAAGAAGGGCGCGTCCGAGGCCAACCTGAAAGCCTGGTCCGACGTCCTGGTCAAGTGCCAGCAAGCCACCAACCCCGCCTGGACCACCGCCCTGGTGCGCAGCGAGCCGCAGCAGGCGCACTGCTACCGTTACTGAATCGGGTGGAGATCGGATGTGGCTGAAGGCGCTCCCTGGCGCATGGCAGGGGGTAAGATAGTGAGATCATGAAAAAATGGATCTTGCTCCTGCTGAGTTATATCGCTCTGGCGGCGTGCCCGGTATCGGCCAAGGACCTGGATGTCGTCTTCATCCCCAAGTCGCGCGACCAGGTTTTCTGGACTTTCATGCGACAGGGAGTCGAGCGCGCGATGCGGGAGGACGGGCATGTTCAATTGACCTGGCGCGGCCCGGCGCACAACGACGACGTCGACTCGCAGATCGAGATCCTGCGCATCTATTCCAGAGTGGGCGTCGACGCTGTCATCATCGCCGCGACCGATCGCAGCCGCCTGGTGGCGCCGGTCGAATATGCTGCTGCGCTAGGGATCAAGGTGATTGCCGTGGATTCCGCATTGGACGGTAAGGCGCACACCAACTTCATCACCACCAACAATTTTGCGGCAGGCAGGCTGGCGGCCGAACGCCTGGCCGGCCTGCTGAACCGGCAGGGCAGTGTGGCGATCTTGCGCACCATCGAAGGCAGCGGATCCACGGAAGAGCGGGCCGAGGGCTTTATCGATTACATGAAGAAGAACGCACCGCGTATCAACATCGTGGCCGACGAATATGGCGGCGGCACACGCGGCAAAGCGGCGCGCGGCGCAGCGCTGATGCTGGAGAAACACCCTGGTCTTGACGGCATATTCGCCGTCAATGAATCGACCAGCGACGGCATGCTGCGGGCGCTGCGGCAAGCGGGTTTTGCCGGAAAGAAGAGATTCGTCGCATTCGACACCACCGACTTCCTGCTGGATGGATTGAGCAAGCAGGAAATCAACGGCTTGATGGTGCAGGACCCGCGCCAGATGGGCTATCTCTCCATGAAAGCGGCGCTGGCGGCTGCGCGGGGCGCGGCCATGAAAGACCAGACCATCCTGACCGATGCCGTCATGGTCACCCGCGACAACTACGGGAAACCGGAGATCCAGGCATTGCTGGTCCCCTAAACCAGACCGTCGAAAATGATCACGTCGACCAGGTCGCCCTCGGCCACATTGCCTTGCTCGTCGTGCAGTACCACCATGCAGTTCGCTTCCGACATCGAGCGCAGGATGCCGGAGCCTTGCGAACCGGTGATGCGCACTTCGCGCGTGCCGTCCATTGCGGTGACAATGATGCCGCGCTGGTATTCGGTGCGGCCGGGCTTCTTGCGGATCGGCTGGGCGGAGCGCACCCGCAGCAACTGGTCGCCAGGCGAGTCCGCACCCATCATGCGCAGCAGGGCGTGGCGGGCGAAGAAATAGAAGGTAACCATCACTGCCACCGGATTGCCCGGCAGGCCGAACAGATAAGCGCTGTGGCCGTTGGAGCGGATGCGGCCGAAAGCCATCGGGCGGCCGGGGCGCATGCCGATCTTCCAGAAGTGCACGTCGCCCAGCGTGGCCATGACCTGCCTGGTGTAATCGGCCGCGCCAACGGACACGCCGCCGGAAGTGATCACGGCATCGGCGCACTCGCAGGCTGTGCGCAAGGCTTCTTCGAGCGATGCCGCGTCATCTTTCACGATGCCCATGTCGACGATATCGCAGCCAAGCCGCTGCAGCATGCCGAACAGGGTGTAGCGGTTGCTGTCGTAGACGCAGCCCTCTGCCAGCGGCTCGCCGATCGAGCGCAATTCGTCGCCGGTGGAAAAGAAGGCCACGCGCAGGCGGCGCTGCACCGGCACCTCGGCCAGGCCGAGCGAAGCGAGCAGGCCCAGGTCGGCCGGGCGCAGCACCTTGCCTTGCCGCAGGGCTGGCGTGCCGGCGGCCAGGTCTTCACCCTTGAAGCGGCGGTTGTCGCCGGTGCGCACGGTGTTTGCCGCAATTGTCACGGCGACGTCGCTCAGGTCGGCCGCCAGTTCCTGCGGCAGCACCGTGTCGCAGCCCTCGGGCATGACGCCGCCGGTCATGATGCGCACGCATTCGCCAGGTCCGGGCTTCAAGGCGGACGGCCGGCCGGCGTAGGCGGTGCCGATCACCTTCAGCGTGGTATTGCCGTCGGCTTTCAGCTGGGTGCCGGCAAAGGCGAAACCGTCCATGGCGGAGTTGTCGTGCGCCGGCACGTTGATCGGTGAAATCACGTCCGCCGCCAGTACGCGGTCCAGGGCACTGCGCAGCGCGACTTTCTCGATGCCGCGCAGCGGCTGGATGAAGTCGCGGATGATGCGCTGCGCGGTGCGCACCGGCAGCGCGTCCGGATCGTAACCGGACAGGCAGCTGGCCACGTCTTTCAGCGAAGGGTTGGCGGCGGCATCTTCCTCATTCTGCAATTCGGCCAGCGTATTGATGTTGCGGAAGGCCGCAGCGTCGTTGAACAGCACTTCGGCCACCTTGATCGACTTGTACCAGCCATCCATCTTGCGCGAGCCGGACTGCAGGTAGTCGTCCAGCGCGGGCAGGGCGCTCTTGCGTACCAGGCAGAATACGGGATGCAGTTGCGTGCGTGTTTTGCCGTCTTCGCCGGTTTCCAGCGTCGACGCCACGGCGAGGTCGGCGCCTTGCGCATTCAGTGCGTCGTACAGGCGCTGCGCCAGGTCCGCCGGCAGGAAGGGGGAGTCGCATGGGGCTGTCAGCAGCAGGTCGGTCGCGCAATGGCGCAGTCCGGTTTGCAGTCCGGCCAGCGGGCCTTCGTAGCCTTCCAGTTCGTCCGGCAGCACTTCCACGCCAAGTGCACTGTAGGCGCCGAGGTTGCGGTTGGCGTTGATGGTCACGCTGGCTACTTGGGGCGCAAGCCGCTGCAGCACCTGGGAGGCAAGCGTGCCGCCGCGGAACGGCTGCAAGCCCTTGTCGACGCGGCCCATGCGGGTGCCGCGTCCGCCTGCCAGGATCAATGCACTGATGTTTTGTCCCATCGCCGGCTCAACCCCCAATATATGACATTTCGACTTTGCGGCCGGCGCCCGGCGCCAGGCCTTCGGTATTGATGGTGCGCAGTTCTGAATAGCGGTCGGCGCGCACGCTCCACAGCGCACCGATGGCGGACGAGATTTCCGCGTCGCTGCGGCCTTCGCGCACCAGGGCGCGCAGGTCGTGGCCGCGCGAGGCGAACAGGCAGGTGTAGAGTTTGCCCTCGGTCGACAGGCGCGCACGCGAGCAATCCTTGCAGAAGGCCTGCGTCACGCTGGAGATTACGCCGATCTCGCCGCCGCCGTCCGCATAGCGCCAGCGTTCGGCCGTTTCGCCGCTGTAGTTCGGATCGACGGGGAGCAGCGGCATATCGGCGCCAATCATGCGCACGAGCTCCGCCGATGGCACCACGTCGTGCATGTTCCAGCCGTTCGACGTGCCGACGTCCATGAATTCTATGAAGCGCAAGATGACGGGCGACCCTTTGAAATGGCGTGCCATCGGCAGGATCTCCTGCTCGTTCATGCCGCGCTTGACCACCATGTTTACCTTGACCGGGCCCAGGCCGACACTGTGCGCCACGTCGATCCCGTGCAGCACGTCTTCCACTGCGAAGTCGACATCGTTCATGCGCTTGAAAGTGGCGTCGTCCAGCGCGTCGAGCGAGACGGTCACACGCTGCAGGCCGGCGTCTTTCAGCGACCGGGCTTTGCGGGCCAGCAGGGAGCCATTGGTGGTCAGGGTCAGGTCGAGCGGTTTGCCGCTCACGGTGCGCAGTTCGGCCAGCATGCCGACCAGCCGCTCAAGGTCTTTGCGCAATAGCGGTTCACCGCCGGTCAGGCGGATCTTTTCGACGCCGTGTTCGACAAACAGGCGGGCAAGGCGCGTGATCTCTTCAAACGTCAGCAGGGCGTTGTGCGGCAGGTACTGGTAGTCCTTGTCGAACACTTCCTTCGGCATGCAGTAGACGCAGCGGAAGTTGCAGCGGTCGGTGATGGAAATGCGCAGGTCGTGCAGCGGACGGGCGAAGCTGTCCAACAGGCTGCCGGTGGGCGCCACTAATGTTGCCGGGATGGCCGGCGCCAGGCTGCGGCCATCATTCAGGAGGATGATTTTTTCGGTCATGCTGGGTGTGCGGTTACACCCGGTACGATAGCACGACGCCAGCAATTGCACAGGCTAGTAATACGCGGATTGTTCCTTGCTTGTACTGCATCAAGGCGATGGCGGCGGCAGCGGCGATTGCCACGGCCGGCCATTCCCAGCGGTTGGCCGGATAGAACACGTGGACGCCGAAAAATAGTGCCAGGCTGGCAATGACGCCCACCACGGCGGCGGAAATGGCGGTCAGCGGCGCGGTCATGCGGATATTGCCGCGCGTGGATTCGACCAGCGGGCCGCCGGCCAGGATGAAGACGAACGAAGGGACAAAGGTGAACCAGGCCGCCACGGTGGCGCCCAGCACGCCTGCCAGGGCGGGATGGCCGGCAATCGCCTCCTGCGTCCAGGCGCCGACAAAGCCGACAAAGGCGACCACCATGATCAGCGGGCCCGGCGTGGTTTCGCCCAGGGCCAGGCCGTCTACCATCTGGGCCGCTGTCAGCCACTGGAAATGCTCGACGCCCCCCTGGTAGACGTAGGGCAGCACGGCGTAAGCCCCGCCAAAGGTCATCATGGCGGCCTTGGTAAAGAACCAGCCCATTTGCGCCAGCGGTTTGTCGACGCCGAATATCCAGGCCAGCAGCAGCCAGCCAGCCGCCATCAATGCGCTGCCGGCGCCGGCGACGCGGGCCAGTGCGGCCCAGCTGAAGCGGGCGTGCTGCGGGGTTGGCGTGTCATCGTCGATCAGGGCGGCGGCATGCGCGCCTTGCGTTGCGGCCGGGCCGTGCGCGGCGCCGCCCAGCGCGAACAGGTCCGGGCGCAGGCGGCCGCCCAGCCAGCCCAGCAGGGCAGCCGTGGCGACGATGGCAGGGAAGGGCAGCTTGATGAAGCTGATGGCAGTGAAGGCGCCCAGTGCGATCGCCAGCAGCGGGCGATTGCGCAGCGTGCGTTTGCCAATGCGCCAGGCCGCGGCCAGCACGATGGCAACGACGGCCGGCTTCATGCCGTACAGGATGCCGGCGATGGCGGGCAGGCTGCCATAGGCCATGTAGGCCCAGGACAGGCCGATCAGCAGTAAAAGTGAAGGAAGTACGAAAAGCACGCCGGCAAGGATGCCGCCCAGGGTGCGGTGCATCAGCCAGCCGATGTAGATGGCAAGCTGCGTGGCCTCGGGGCCGGGCAGCAGCATGCAGTAGTTCAGGGCGTGCAGGAAGCGCTGTTCGGAGATCCAGCGCCGGCGCTCAACCAGTTCGGCATGCATCAGGGCGATCTGGCCAGCCGGGCCGCCGAAGCTGATGAAGCCCAATTTGAGCCAGTACAGGAAGGCTTCCGACAATGGGACATGAAAAAGGGAAGCGCTCGGCTTCCCTTTTTCGTCAGTGCCAGGCTGCTTAGCCATTCACCTTGGTTTCAACCTGCACCAACGGCTCGCTGGCGACAGCTTCCTGCGGCTTGCGCTCGCGAGGCACGCGGATCGGCTGTGAGGTGGCGGCTGCGGCGGCCGCCTCCTGCGCGGCACGCGCCTTGGCCGGGTCGGTCACTGCCATCGACAGGCCGGCAGCGGCCAGCATGGCGTTGACGTCAGCCTTGGCTGCGGCCGGCGCTGGCGCCGGAGCAGCTACAGGAGCTGGCGCCGGGGCAGCTACAGGAGCTGGCGCTGGGGCAACTGGCGCTGGCGCAACTGGGGCTGGCGCTGGCGCAGCAGCAACCGGAGCGGCCGCTGGCTCGACCACGTCGGCAGCGACTTCTTCCGCGGTTGCCGGTTCGGCGACTGCCTGAGCGGCATCCGCGAACGGCAGCACGCCTTGTGGCGAAGCTGGAGCAGCTGCAACAGCTTCCACTTCGACCGGTTCCGCAGCTGCCGGCGCGGCAACTGGCAGGTCCACAGCGGCTGGCGGCACTGGAGCGGCAACCACTGGTGCTGCCTCGGCTGGCGCTGCCTCGACTGGCGCCGCGGCGGCAGCAGTGGCAACCGGCGCGGCACCAACTGGCTCGGCAACCACGGGAGCTTCGACAGCCGCGGTAGCCACAGCTTGAGCGGCGGCGCCTTCGGCAGCAGCGGCGCTGGCAGCCTCGGTCGATGCCGGTTCCACAGCGATGGCAGCAGGCGCTGCATCGGCAACAAGCGGAGCCGCGGCCGGGGCAACAACGCCTTCATCTGGAGCAACGGTGAACGTTGCCTCGGTTGCGCCTTCGGCGCCTTCGGCACCGTCCACGCCGTCCATGCCCTCGGCGCCTTCACGTTCACGACGGTTGCGGTTACGGCCACCGCGGCGGCGGCGGCGGCGCGGCTCATCGCCACCTTCCGCACCGTCTGCGTCTTCGCCCTCTGGGCCGGTGTTGGCGACAGCTTTCACCAGTACCGGCGTGTCAGGCGCGCCGGAGCCGGTGCCAACCGGACCCACGCCGGCTGCAGCCAGTGCCAATTCCTCGGCCTTGGCCTCGGCCGCAACAGGTTTCTCAGCGCGTGGCTCACGCGGCTGGCGTGGCTGGCGTGGTTCACGCGGCTCGCGCTCGGCTCGCTGGCCTTGGGCCTGGGCTGCCTCGGCGCCTTCGCGCTGTTCACGTGGCTCGCGCGGTTCGCGCGGCTGGCGTGGTTCACGCGTTTCGCGCGGCTCGCGCTGTTCGCGTGGCTTGCGCGCTTCTGCGGCCGGTTTTGCTTCCTCGGCGCCTGGACGGGAACCTGGCTCGCGGTCTTCGCGTTCACCACGGCCGCCTTTACCGCCGCGGTTGCGGCCACGCTGGCCGCGGTCCTTGCGGTCGCCGCGTTCGGCGTTGGCTGGTGCTTTGGTGACGATGACCGGTGCTTTCGGCTGCGCTGGCTCTTCCTTGTCACCACCGGTGAAGAAGGAGATCAGCTTGGCGAAGAAGCCTTTTTCTGCCGGCGCTGCGACGGCGGCAGCACGTGGCGCAGCAGCTGGCTTGGCAGCTTCCGGCTTGTGTTCCACCAGCGGTGCTGGTTGCTCCGGAGTAATGGTCTTGACGACGGCTTCCTGGCGCGGCTTGGCTTCTTCCTTGTGGCGCTTGGAGAACGACATGTCGGTCTCGGCAGCTTCGGCCATGGTGTAGGAGGCAGCGTGGTCTTCCAGGCGTGGATCGTCGTGCTTGATGCGTTCCAGCTTGTAATGCGGGGTTTCCAGGTGCTTGTTCGGGATCAGGATCACGGTGATGCGGTGACGGGTCTCGATCTTCAGCACTTCGCCGCGCTTCTCGTTCAGCAGGAAGGCAGCCACGTCGACTGGCACCTGGACGTGGATCGCGGCGGAATTTTCCTTCATCGCCTCTTCCTGGATGATGCGCAGCACCTGCAGGGCGGACGATTCGGTATCGCGGATGTGGCCGGTGCCCGAGCAGCGCGGGCAAGTCACGTGCGAACCTTCCGACAGGGAAGGGCGCAGGCGCTGGCGCGACAGTTCCATCAGGCCGAAGCGGGAAATCTTGCCCATCTGGACGCGCGCACGGTCGTGGTGCAGGGCGTCTTTCAGGCGCTGTTCCACTTCGCGCTGGTTCTTCGACACTTCCATGTCGATGAAGTCGATCACGATCAGGCCGCCCAAGTCGCGCAGGCGCAGCTGGCGCGCCACTTCGTCGGCGGCTTCGCAGTTGGTGTGGAAGGCGGTGGTTTCGATGTCCGAGCCGCGGGTGGCGCGGGCCGAGTTGACGTCGATCGAGACCAGGGCTTCGGTATGGTCGATCACGATGGCGCCGCCGGATGGCAGCGGCACGGTACGCGAGTACGCGGTTTCGATCTGGTGTTCGATCTGGAAGCGGGAGAACAGCGGCACGTCGTCGCTGTAGCGCTTCACGCGATGCACCATGTCCGGCATCACGTGCGACATGAACTGGTGCGCCTGTTCGTAGATCTCGTCGGTGTCGATCAGGATCTCGCCGATATCAGGCTGGAAGTAGTCGCGGATGGCGCGGATCACCAGGGACGATTCCTGGTAGATCAGGAAGGCGCCGTTGGCTGCCTTGGAGGCGCCTTCGATGGCGCGCCACAGTTGCATCAGGTAGTTCAAGTCCCACTGCAGCTCTTCCACGGTACGGCCGATGCCGGCGGTACGGGCAATCACCGACATGCCTTGCGGCAGGTCCAGCTTGTCCATGGTTTCGCGCAGTTCCTGGCGTTCTTCGCCTTCCACCCGGCGCGAGACACCGCCACCGCGCGGGTTGTTCGGCATCAGCACCAGGTAGCGGCCAGCCAGCGAAATAAAGGAGGTCAGTGCCGCGCCTTTATTGCCGCGCTCTTCCTTCTCCACCTGGACCATGATTTCCTGGCCTTCGCGCAGTGCTTCCTTGACGGATGCATTGCGCACGTCGACGCCTTCGCGGAAATAGGTGCGGGCAACTTCTTTAAAGGGGAGGAAGCCGTGGCGGTCTTCGCCGTAGCTGACGAAGCAAGCTTCGAGGGAGGGTTCGATTCGAGTGATGACGCCTTTGTAGATATTGGACTTGCGCTGCTCTCGTCCGGCGGTCTCGATGTCGATGTCGATCAACTTTTGACCGTCGACAATTGCTACGCGCAGCTCTTCTTGCTGCGTAGCATTAAACAACATGCGTTTCATTTTTATTAACTCCGCGACCCTTGGGCCATGTCAAAGCCGCCTCCGTGGAGACGGCGAAGTACAAGGATATACGCGTGAATTAAGGAGGCTGTAGGGGGAAATGCCTCGTCATGCGGCAGGCGCGAAGCGCTGCCGCCGCATTGGGCGCATGAAGCAAATCGTCATGCCGAGTTTGCGCACTGCGTGCAACATCATCCAACGGCCCGAGCGTTGCCGGGTGGCGGGAGAATGCAGGCGTGCGCACATCGTCGGGCCAGGACATCTTGTATGGTGCCTTGGCGAAACGGCAAGCGTAATCCACTTCATCAACCAGCGAGCAACGACTGTAGTGCTTGCTCGCCGGACTTATCCTAACAATCCAGCCAGTCTAATTCAGCACACGGGCGCTCGAGCCGATGGCAACAATGGTTGCGACCCTGATCGGCGCACGAATGTGCGTATACAATTTTTTCTACCGAATTTGCGTTTGGCGAGGCCAGTAGATACGCCCCTGTGTAAAATGTACGTTTAATTCTTTACACATGCAGCAGATAAACTGCGGCATAACGATTATATATTCAAAATGAAGGACTTAGAGAGAAATTCTGGGAAGCCCGGCCAAAACAAGTCGCAAAAAGCCGATTCCGCTTCCCCCCAACAGGTCCTGCCGCAAGCACAATTCGTGACGATCACTGAAGAAGAGGCCGGTCAGCGGATCGATAACTACCTGTTGCGTGTTTGCAAAGGTGTGCCGAAGAGCCACATCTATCGTATCCTGCGCTCGGGTGAAGTGCGGGTCAACAAAGGCCGCATCGACCAGTTGTACCGCCTGAATGACGGCGACCTGGTCCGCATTCCACCAATTCGAATTGCTGAAAAGCAAGAAGTCATTGTCCCTGCCGCCGAGTTCGAAGTCATTTTCGAAGACGCCAACTTGCTGGTGATTAACAAGCCCTGCGGCGTTGCCGTGCATGGCGGTTCCGGCGTCTCGTTTGGCGTCATCGAGCAACTGCGCGCTGCCCGCCCGGACGCCAAGTTCCTGGAGCTGGTGCACCGCCTCGACCGGGAAACTTCCGGCCTGCTGCTGATCGCCAAGAAGCGTACCGCCTTGACCAACCTGCATGACCAGATGCGCGACGGCCTGACCGACAAGCGCTACCTGGCCCTGGCCGTGGGCGACTGGAAGAACAAGCGCCAGCACGTCAAGCTGGCTTTGCATAAATTCACGCTGGCGGATGGCGAGCGGCGGGTGCGGGTACAAGCCGATGGCCAGGCTTCGCACACGGTATTCAGCCTGCTGCAGAAATTCGAAGGCTTTGCCCTGCTGGAGGCCGAGCTGAAGACCGGGCGCACCCACCAGATTCGCGTTCATCTGCAATCTTCGGGCTTCCCTATCGCAGGTGACGATAAATACGGCGATTTCGCGCTCAACAAGGCGCTGCAGAAAGCGACTGAAACACGTGGTGCGCTGAAACGCATGTTCCTGCACGCCCACCAGATTACGTTTACCCATCCGGAAACGGGCAAGCAAATGACCCTGAATGCGCCTTTGGCCGCCGAATGCCAGCGATTCTTGGTAAGCTTGGGGAAACCATTGAATTGAGAAAAAAATAATGCCGCGTAAGCAATTTGACCTGATCGTCTTCGATTGGGATGGCACGCTCATGGACAGCACCGCCACCATCGTGAAATGCATCCAGGCCGCCGCCAGGGACCTGGCCCTGCCCATCCCCAGCCGGGAGCAGGCAGCCCATGTCATTGGCCTGGGCTTGGGCGAAGCCATGCAAGTGGCGATGCCCGGCCTCGACCCCAAGGTCTATCCGCGCATGATTGAGCGCTACCGCTATCACTACCTGGCAAAAGACCACGAACTGACCTTGTTCGATGGTGTGCCTGAAATGTTGCAGGATTTGTCGCAGCAAGGCTTCTTCCTCGCCGTTGCCACCGGCAAGAGTCGCGTAGGCCTGAACCGCGCGCTCAATGCGGCAGGGCTGCTGTCGACCTTCGATGCGACGCGTTGCGCTGACGAAACGTTTTCCAAGCCACATCCCGCGATGCTGCAGGAACTGACGCGCGAACTGGGCCAGGATTTGCGTCGCACCGTCATGATTGGCGACACCACACACGACCTCATGATGGCGCAAAATGCGGGATCATCGGGCATCGCCGTCGAATATGGCGCCCATCCGCTGGAGCAACTGTCTGCCTGCAACCCGGTGTTCTCGGCGCGCACAGTGCCGCAGCTGCACCAGTGGCTGAATGAGTATGCGTGATGGATGCTGAAGTCCTGGTGTGCGCTGCCGACTTGCTGCTGGAGGGTGGCAAAGGCATCCGCTTCCCGCTGCGCGCCGGCGGCGAAGACACCACCGGCTTTGTGGTGCGCTACGGCGGCAAGGTGTATGGCTACCTGAACCGCTGCGCCCATGTGCCGATTGAACTGGACTGGGCCGAGGGTGAGTTCTTCGAATCGAGCGGCCTTTATATCATGTGCTCCACGCACGGCGCCATTTATATGCCGGAAAATGGCCAGTGCGCCGGCGGCCCATGCCGCGGCGGCCGCCTGCGCCCGATTGCCGTGACTGAACGCGATGAAAACATTTACTGGCAGCCTGACGACTATGTTCGCCCACGACCATGAGTGATAACAACGACAACAATAACAGCCAGCCGGCCGCGCCAGCCGAGAACCCGCCCATCAAGTGGGAGCGCGAGGTGCTGGAAAAGCTGGTGTTCGCCACGCTGAAAGAACAACGCGCCAACCGCCGCTGGAGCATCTTCTTCAAGGTGTCGACCTTGGCCATCATTTTCTTCGCCCTGGCCAGCTACTTTGGCGTCAACCTGATGGGCGGCGACGCCGAGGCCCTTGGCCGCCATACTGCCTTGATCGAAATCGAGGGCAGCATCGAAGCCGAAGGCAGCGGCGCTGCCGACGTCGTCATTCCCGCACTGAATAAGGCCTTCTCGGACACCGGCTCGGTCGCCATCGTCCTGCACATCAGCAGTCCGGGCGGTAGCGCCGTCCAGGCCGGCATGATCGTGGACGAAATCCGCCGCCTGCGCCACGGCTATCCGCAAAAGCCGCTGTATGTGGTGGTCGATGAAATATGTGCCTCGGGCGGCTATTACATCGCGTCCGCCGCCGACCGCATCTACGTCAACAAGGCCAGCATCATCGGCTCGATCGGGGTCCTAATGGACGGCTTCGGGTTTACCGGCACCATGGAAAAGCTGGGCGTCGAACGGCGCCTGCTGACCGCTGGCGAGAACAAGGGCTTCATGGACCCGTTCAGCCCACAGTCGGAAAAGCAGAAGCAGCATGCCCAGACCATGCTGAAAGAAATCCACGCGCAATTCATCGAGGTGGTGCGTACCGGCCGTGGCAAGCGGCTGAAGGAAACGCCCGACATGTTCTCCGGCCTCTACTGGACTGGCGCGCGCGCCATCGAGATGGGCCTGGCCGATGACCTGGGCAGCGTGGACAGCGTGGCGCGCGACGTGGTGAAAGCAGAAGACATTGTCGACTATACCCAGCATGAGAACCTGCCTGAGCGCGTGCTGAAGAAGTTTGGTGCTGCCGTTGGTTATGGCGCGATCAAGGCCGCTGCAGACGCGGCCAAGCCTAGCTTGCGCTAGGCTGCGGCCGCGAATGGCTCAGCAATTAACATTGGCATTTTTGCTTGCCATTTCCCCGACGTGGACTATATTGACGGTGTAGTTCGATTCAAGGGGAGGGCGATCAGCAATCAAATCTTGAGGCAGACTACGCAGCCGCATTACGGATGCGGACTTGAGTGAATTCACATTCCTCGTCACTGTCTCTTTGGGAGGCAAGAGAACGGCGGCCCCTGGCCGCTGTTTTCGTTTCTGCGTCGAGGTCTTCGGTGGAAAAACCGCCTTGTACCAGCCACTCCAGCAATTCCGTTTCCTGCTGGCGCCGCCACAATGCTTGCGGCATAACGCCAGCCTGGCCGCTCCAGCGCGCTACAGCCAATTTGGTTTCCAGAGAAGCGGCATGGGCCTGTGCCAACGACCTACGGTTGATATAGAGCTTCATTGCTGAGATCTCCCAAAGAAATTCCTATAGCCCAGTCAGCAGATTCCTAATGCTATTTAAGTGTACCAACTCGACTGTCACGCCCTTTGATCTGCATCAATAGGGAGGCTTGCGGTAGCGTAAATCCGGTAAAATTCCGCCCCATGAGTAAATTATCCCTCGACCGAATCCTGCAGTCGCAAGGCTTCGGCACCCGTAAATACTGCCGCGCGCTGATTGAAGACGGTGACGTTTCCATCGGCGGCGAAGTGCAGGACAACTATAAAGCGACTATCGAAACCAACGGCCTGGTGCTGGAAGTGTTCGGCGAAGAGTGGGTTTATCGCGAACATCTCTATATTGCACTGTACAAGCCTTCCGACTACGAATGCTCCCGCAAGCCCAGCCATCATCCTGGTGTGCTGACCTTGCTTCCTGAGCAATTCACCTGGCGCGAAGTGCAACCGGTCGGCCGGCTCGACCACGACACCACCGGCATGCTGCTGATGTCCGACGACGGCCCGTTCATCCACGCCCAGTCTTCGCCCAAGCGCCATGTGCCCAAGGTCTATCTGGCCACCACGGCGGAACCGGTAAGCGATGAGCTGGTGGCACAGATGCTGGCCGGCGTGCAGCTGCACGATGAGCCGGCCCCGCTGGCCGCTGTCACCTGCATCAAGCGCGGTGAAAACCTGCTGGAGATCGTGCTGGAGCAGGGCAAATACCACCAGGTCAAGCGCATGCTGGCTGCTGCCGGCAATCACTGTTCCGCGCTGCATCGTTCCGCCATCGGCCAACTGCAACTCGACGCTCTCGGCCTGCAGGAAGGCGAATGGTGCTATCTCACACCTGAACAGCTTGCGCTGCTGGCGCCGGCCTGATTACGGCTTCTTCATCATGGCCGCGTGTCCAGCGGCCATCTCCTGCTTGCCCAGGAAGCCGTCCTTGTCGGTATCCATTTTTGCGAACATGGATGCCGACGCTTTGCTGTGCTCTTCGGCTGTGAGCACGCCGTCCCCGTCGGAATCGACAGCCTTGATTTTCTCGGCCGCCGGCATATCGTTCTTCTTCGCCGCCTGGCCAGTGATCGCCTGGTGGGCCGCAGCCATTTCCGCGGCGCTCACCTTGCCATCCTGATTGGCGTCCATCTTCCCGAACATCTGCCTGGCCGCGGCTGCATGCTCGGTTGTGGACACTTTGCCGTCACGGTCGGCATCCATCGAAGCGAATTCCTTTTCCACATCCGGCGGGGCCGCCAGCAACCGGCCTGAAAGAAGCGCGCCAACAATCAAGGGAAGTGCTTTCGGATTCATATGGCCTCCTATCCGTTCACAATGCTGAGGATGTTGCCGTCGACATCGCTGAACCATGCGACGCTCATTCGGTCGCCGCGGTGGATGTCGCCTTCGAGCTTCAGGCCGGGCATGTCGTAGTGTTCGAACTTGACGCCGTCTGCCTTCAAGCGCGCTGCGATCGCTTCCAGTTCGCTCCCTACGTTCCACATAAGGCAAGTCGCCTTGTTGCTGCCCGCATATGGCGAGTGATAGACATTAATCCTTGTCGCGCCACTGCGGAAAAACAGCACTTCCCGTTCCGGGCTGTCGAGCTTTTCAAGTCCAAGAACTTCGCCATAGAACCTGGCGGCCGCAGCCAGGTCTTTCACCGCGATCATTGCAATCGCATCTTTGTCGGCAAGCATGAATGTCCCCTGTTCCCTGATGTGGGGAGACTAGGCCGCATGGGAGTTCGTGTCGGTTAGTTGTCGCACACCGGCCAGGGGCGCGAAACGAAGGGGCGGAGGGCTCTTTGGCCGGACGGTGAAGTACTGCTCAGGCGGAAGCATGGGCGCGACGCAGCACATGGCGGTCAAACAGGCGGTCGTGGAACGGCAGGGCAATCACGTTGATGATCGGTTCCAGCACAGCAGCCAGGCCGCCGAAGGCGAGCGAGCCGGTAGCGGCGTATAGCGTGGCAAACGCAATCAGCGCATGCATCATGGTTTGCGAGACCTTTTCTGCCGCGATAAGCGCTCGCCGGCGCGCATTGAAGTGCATCCGTAATGTGTGCCAGCCGCGCGCATGGAATGGCAGCAGCGCGACGTTGATCACCGGCTCCAGCACGGCAGCCAGGCCGCCGAATGCCAGCGAGCCGGTCAGCACGTACATCAGGCCGAACGCAATCCCCATGTGGGTGCTTGCCTGGCTCATTTTCTTCGCTGCGATTGCTGCCATGGTCGAAATCCTTTCTGCTTGAGTCAAATGGTAATGATTCGTATCTAAGAGGTAAAATTGATTATCTCTACCGATTCGATAGCATTCCCATATGAAACTCGCCACCCTTAAAGACGGCACCCGCGATGGCCAGCTGGTCGTCGTCTCCCGCGACCTGAAGACCGCCGTGGTCGCCGATGGCATTGCCCGCAGCTTGCAGCGCGCGCTCGATGACTGGGCTTTCATCTCGCCCCAGCTCGATGACCTGTACCGCCAGCTTAACGAGGGCAAGGCGCGCCGCAGCTTCGACTTCGAACCCGCGAACTGCATGGCCCCGCTGCCGCGCGCCTACCAGTGGGCCGACGGTTCCGCCTACGTCAACCACGTTGAGCTGGTGCGCAAGGCGCGCAACGCGGAAATGCCGGCCTCGTTCTGGGAAGATCCGCTGATGTACCAGGGCGGCAGCGATGATTTCATCGGCCCCTGCGACGACATCGAGTTGAAGCATGAGGAATGGGGCATCGATTTCGAGTCGGAAATCGCAGTCATTACCGACGACGTGCCGATGGGCGCTGCGCCGGACCTGGCCTTCCAGCAGATCCGCCTGCTGCTGCTGGTCAATGACGTTTCCCTGCGTAACCTGATCCCGGAAGAACTGGCGAAGGGCTTCGGCTTCTTCCAGTCCAAGCCGGCCAGCAGCTTCTCCCCGGTAGCCGTCACGCCGGACGAATTGGGCGATGCCTGGAAGGATGCCAAGGTGCACCTGCCACTGCGTTCCACCTGGAACGGCAAGCTGGTGGGCCAGCCGAATGCCGGCGTCGACACGGTCTTCAACTTCGCCCAGTTGATCTCGCACCTTGTGAAAACCCGCAACGCGCGCGCCGGCACCATCGTCGGCTCCGGCACTGTATCGAATAAGGATGTGAAAAAGGGCTACTCCTGTATCGCCGAAAAGCGCTGCCTGGAGATGATTGCCAATGGTAAAACGACAACTTCCTTCATGTCCTTCGGCGACACCATCAAGATCGAGATGCTGGATGCGGACGGCAAGTCCATTTTCGGCGCCATCGACCAGCAGGTCTGGCAGCTGGGCCGTCCGAAGACCGTACCAGAGGCCGCGACCACCGCCGACGGGGCCGAGTAAGGCCGGTTTTCCCCGCTTTTTCCAGCGATAGCTCTTGCCCGGCCGCAGCGATAATGGCACGGTCGATAACAGGAGCGGTCAATGGCTGAAGACAGCGAAGCCGAGAAAACAGAACCCGCGTCACAGAGGCGCCTCGAGCAGGCGCGTGAAGAAGGGGACGTACCCAGGTCGCGCGAAGTCGCGACCTTTACCGTTCTCATGGCAGCGGGGGCCGGTCTGTGGATGACCGGTTCCGGCCTGGTGCGCGAATTGAGCCGCAGCCTCACCTCGGGGCTGTCGCTGACGCGCGAGCAAGTGTTCAATCCTGATGTCCTGGTGAACCGCATCCTGGTCGATGTGGTGCAGGTCATGCTGGCCTGCCTGCCGATCGCCGTCGCCGTGATGGTGGTGGCGCTGGCGTCGCCGCTGCTGGTCGGTGGCTGGCTGTTCTCGGCCAAGGCCTTTACCCCGAATTTCATGAAGCTGAATCCCATCACGGGCATCGGCAATATGTTTTCCACCAACTCGCTGGTGGAACTGCTCAAGGCCATCGTCAAGTCCATCGTGGTGGGCGTGGTGGCGTATATGGTCATTTCGCGCCAGCAGCAGGAGGCGATCGGCCTGATGGTGGAGCCGCTGCACGCCGGCAGCACGCACGTGATGAATATGCTGGGCTTCAGCTTTATCGTGATCGTCGGTGCACTGGGCTTTATCGCCCTGATCGACGCGCCGTACCAGATGTGGCATTACGCGAACAAGCTGAAGATGACGCGCCAGGAGCTGATCCAGGAGTCCAAGGAGTCGGACGGCAACCCGCAGATCAAGGGCAAGATCCGCCAACTGCAGCGCGACATGGCGAAGAAACGCATGATGCAGGAAGTGCCGACCGCCGACGTCGTGGTGACCAACCCGAGCCATTATGCGGTGGCGCTGAAGTACGCCGAAGGCGGGCAGGGCGCGCCACGCGTGGTGGCCAAGGGTACCGACCAGGTGGCGGCCAGGATCCGCGAACTGGCGAAAGAGCACCGCGTCGCCATCCTGGAAGCGCCGCCGCTGGCGCGTGCGCTGCACAAGCATACCGAAATCGGCGACGAAATCCCGCCGCGCCTGTACGCCGCCGTGGCGGAAGTATTGGCTTATGTATACCAGATCAAGGCCTATCGTCCAGGCCTGCGTTACCCGGATCGTCCAACCAGGCTCGATGTGCCGGACGATATGGATCCACTGAACAAGAAATAAACGGAGCAAAAGAGAATGAACGCCCTGAACATGCCGCCGTGGATGAGAGGCATCGTCGGCAACGGCCAATCCTTGGCCGCACCGATCCTGATCATCATGCTGCTGGCGATGATGATCTTGCCGTTGCCGGCGTTCGTGCTCGACCTGTTCTTCAGTTTTAACATCGCACTGTCGATCATCGTGCTGCTGACCAGCCTGTATACGGTCAAGCCGCTGGACTTCATGGCTTTCCCGACGGTGCTGCTGGTGTCCACCATGCTGCGCCTGTCGTTGAACGTGGCGTCGACCCGTGTCGTGCTGACCGAAGGCCACACCGGCCCGGATGCGGCAGGTAAGGTGATCGAGGCCTTCGGCCACTTCCTGATCGGCGGTAACTACACGGTCGGTATCGTGGTGTTCGTGATCCTGACCATCATTAACTTCGTGGTCGTGACCAAGGGCGCGGGCCGTATCGCTGAAGTGGGCGCACGTTTCGCCCTGGACGCAATGCCTGGCAAGCAGATGGCGATCGATGCCGACCTGAATGCGGGACTGATCGGCGAGCCGGAGGCGAAGCGCCGCCGTAATGAAGTGTCGCAGGAGGCGGAGTTCTACGGCGCCATGGACGGCGCCTCGAAATACGTGCGCGGCGATGCGGTGGCCGGCATCCTGGTTACCGTGATCAACGTGGTGGGCGGCCTGCTGGTGGGCATGATCCAGCACGACATGGGCTTTGCCGACGCGCTGAAAAACTACGTGCTGCTGGCGATCGGTGACGGCCTGGTGGCGCAGATTCCTTCGCTGGTGATTTCGATCGCGGCCGGTATCGTGGTGTCGCGCGTGGCCTCCGAAACCGACATCGGCACCCAGGTGATCAGCCAGCTGTTCGCCAAGCCGCAAGTGCTGTTCATCACTGGCGCCATCATCGGCGGCATGGGCCTGATTCCCGGTATGCCAAACCTGGTGTTCATCCTGCTGGCATCGACCCTGATCGGTTCCGGCTACATGCTGCAGAAAAAGGCGAAGGAGAAAGCGGAAGCGGATGCCACGCAAGAGGCCGGCGGTGCGGGCGGCGGCGGTGCGGCCGGTGCAGCGGCCGGGGCGCAGGCTGCGCCCGAGCAGGAAGAGGCAACCTGGCAGGACGTGCTGGCGGTCGATACCCTCGGGCTGGAAGTGGGCTATCGCCTGATCCCGCTGGTCGACAAGACCCAGGGCGGAGAACTGCTGAAGCGCATCAAGGGCATCCGCAAGAAGTTTGCGCAGGAAGTGGGCTTCCTGGCGCCGCCGGTGCATATCCGCGACAACCTCGAGCTGAAGCCCTCCGCCTACCGCATCACGCTGAAGGGCGTGGAGGTTGGCACCGGCGAGGCGTTCAACGGCCAGTACCTGGCGATCAATCCGGGCATGGCGAGCGGCACGCTGCCCGGCATGGTGACCACCGACCCGGCCTTCGGCCTGCCAGCGATCTGGATCGATGCTTCGCTGCGCGACCAGGCTACCGGCATGGGTTATACCGTGGTCGATGCCGGCACCGTGGTGGCAACCCACCTGAATCACCTGATTACTTCGCACGCTTCCGAACTGCTTGGCCGCGCCGAAGTGCAGTCGCTGCTGGATCACCTGGGCAAGGATTCGCCGAAGCTGGTGGAAGACCTGGTGCCGAAGATGCTGTCGTTGTCGGCCTTGCAGAAGGTGCTGCAGAACTTGTTGGCGGAGGGCGTGCATATCCGCGATATGCGCACCATTATCGAAACGCTGGCCGAGTTCACCCCGCATACCCAGGATCCGAACGACCTCACCGCGCAAGTGCGTGTGGCGCTGGGCCGGGCGATCGTGCAGCAGCTGTTCCCGGCCGGGGGCGAGCTGTCGGTCATGACCCTGGACAATCGCCTGGAACGTTTGCTGATGCAGGCCATGACCAGTGGCGGCGATTCAGCGGGTATCGAGCCGGGGCTGGCCGATACCATTGCGCAGCAGGCTGCGACGGCAACGCAGCAGCAGGAGGCGCTGGGTGTGACGCCGGTGCTGCTGGTGCCGGGGGCCCTGCGTCCACTGCTGTCCAAATTCCTGCGCCGTGCGCTGCCACAGCTCAAGGTGCTGTCGCATTCGGAGATTCCGGAGACGAAGACCATCCGGGTTACTTCGCTGGTGGGTGCGCAGTAAAACCGGTAATCCAGGTCTTTGACTTTCGACGAATATCAACGGCGCACCACCCAAACCGGTGGCCGCGGCGCTGACTGGGTCTGACCCTGCGGGTCAGACCCAGGTTTGCCGGTTTTGAATTAAGCGGCATTTCCCAAGCTATTCCACCGATTGTTACCCCGACGCATCGTCAATAATTTGACCATGTGCGAATAAGCCGGAGTAGCAGGAAATGAACGTTAAAAAATTTACCGCCCCAACATCTCGTGAAGCGCTGCGCAAGGTACGCGAAGCGCTTGGCCCGGATGCGGTGATCCTCTCCAACCGCGCTGTCGACGGCGCGGTGGAAATCCTGGCCCTGGCCGGCGACGATGCCGCAGCCCTGGCCCCGCACTCCCCGGATTCGCCGATGTCAGCGCCCGCGCCGCACCTGGAGCTGGCGCCGGCCCTGGTCTCCCAGCCGGCCGCCGCGGTGGTACGCGCCACTGCCCGCCAGGCGCCAGCCGCGCCGCGCGCACCGGCCCGCCCGATCGCACCTGCACCGGCACCTGCCGCGCCGGCAGTCGACATGGACCGCATTTCCTCGCTGGTCGCGGAGGCGGTCGCCAGCGCCAAAGCCACGGCCGCTGCCGAAATGACCAGCATGATGAGCGAACTGCGCGCCATGCGCGGCATGATGGAAACCCAGCTCAACGAACTGGCCTTCGCCAACACCCAGCAGCGCGAGCCGCACAAGACCGTGGTGCTGCGCGAAATGCTGGCCGCCGGCTTCTCCGCCAGCCTGGCACGCTACCTGACCGACAAGCTGCCGGCCGCCCGCGACGGCGCCGAGGCGTTGCAATGGATGCGCACCGTCCTGGCCCGCAACATCAACGCCATGAGCAACGAAGTCGCGCTGCTGGAAAAAGGCGGCGTGTTCGCCCTGGTCGGCCCGACCGGTGTCGGCAAGACCACCACCACCGCCAAGCTGGCCGCGCGCTGCGTGATGCGCCACGGCCCGGAAAAACTGGCGCTGATCACTACCGATGCCTATCGTATCGGCGCCCACGAACAACTGCGCATCTACGGCAAGATCCTGGGCGTGATGGTGCACTCGGTGAAAGACGAAGCCGACCTGCGCATCGCCCTGAATGAACTGCGCAACAAGCACACCGTGCTGATTGACACTGTCGGCGTCAGCCAGCGCGACCAGATGGTGGCCGAGCAGGTCGCCATGTTGCAGGGCGTTGGCACCGACGTGCAGCGCATCCTGTGCATGAATGCCACCTCGACCCAGGAAACCCTGTCCGAAGTGGTGCGCGCCTACCAGGGCAGCGGCCTGGCCGGCGCCATCATCACCAAGCTGGACGAAGCCGCCTCGATCGGCTCCGCGCTGGACGTGGTGATCCGCCACAAGCTGCGCCTGTTCTACGCGTCCAACGGCCAGCGCGTGCCGGAAGACCTGCACCTGGCCGATCCGGCGGCGCTGGTGGGACGCGCCTTCGGCGGCCAGTCCGCCCCGAAATACGGCGACGCCGAACTGCCGCTGCTGGTAGCCGGCGCCGTGCACGACCCAATGCTGCGCGAGGTACGCTTTGGCTAATTTCGATTTCGACCAGGCCGAGGGCCTGCGCCGGATGCTGGCCGGCCCCCGGCCACGCATCATCACGTTCCTGTCGGCCACGCCGCAGGACGACAAAGGCGCCATGCTGGTTAACCTGGGCGCCTCGCTGTCGCAGGCGGGCAACGACGTGCTGCTGGTCGACGCCTGCGCCAGCGCGCACGGCGTGGTATCGCGCCTGGGCCTGGACCACGGCGCCAGCCTGCTCGACGTGGCGCGCCAGCACTGCGGCCTGAACCAGGTGCTGCATGCGGCGCCGCAAGGCTTCAATGTGGTGTCGATGACGCGCGGCGAATCGCGCCGTGGCCCGGACGAAGGGCGCCGCCTGGCCAAGGCTTTCGGCGTGCTGGCCAGCCAGAGCGGCATCGTGCTGGTGGACGGCGAATTTGATGGCGAAGCCTTCCCGGTACCCTTGATGGCCAGTTCCGAGATCGTGGTGCAGGTGTCAAACAGTGCCACTTCGATCAAGAATGCTTATATGATGATCAAGCGGCTCAACCATGAACTTGGGCGCCGGCCGTTCGGCATCCTGGTCACCGGCGCTTCGGAGGCCGAAGCAAGGGTGGTTTACGATAATATGGCACATGCGGCAAGCCGTTACCTGGCAGTCAACCTCGTTTCCATGGGGTCTGTGCCGGCCGACGAATACCTGCAGCGTGCAGCCCGGCTGGGTCGTGCGGTGGTGGACGCCTTCCCCCTGGCCGGGGCGTCAGTGGCCTTCCGCCAGCTGGCAGGGCGTTTTGCGATGGGGAGCTGCAACCATTTTAGAGCCTGAAAAGAATTAGAACCTTTATGTACACGGTCAAAGGGAAGGTGGACAAGGATTCCTTGCTGACGACGCACATGCCGTTGGTCAAGCGCCTGGCCCACCATATGAAGGCAAAATTGCCGCCCAGTGTGGAAGTGGATGACCTGGTACAGGCCGGCATGATCGGCTTGCTGGACGCTATTAACAGGTATGAAGAAACCCACGGCGCCCAGTTCGAGACTTACGCGGTGATGCGCATCCGCGGCGCCATGCTCGATGAATTGCGCTCTTCCGACTGGATGCCGCGCTCGATGCGGCAGGACATGCGCAAGATTGAAACCGCCATGGCCACGCTGCAGCAGCGCCTGGGCCGCCCGCCGACCGAGTCGGAAGTGGCGAAGTCGCTCAAACTGTCGCTGGCCGATTACCAGGAAATGCTGTCCGAGGGCGGCGGCCACCAACTGGTGTACTACGAAGATTTTCACGCGGAAGACGGCAACGACAGCTTCCTCGACCGCTACGCCCATGATGAAGATGCCGATCCGCTGCGCGCGCTGCTCGACACCGACTTCCGCCAGGCCGTGATCGATGCGATTGATGCGCTACCCCCACGTGAGAAAATGCTGATGGGCCTTTACTACGAGGAAGAGCTGAACCTGAAGGAGATCGGCGCCGTGATGGGCGTCTCCGAATCCCGGGTATCGCAGTTGCACACACAAGCCGTGGCGCGCCTGCGTGCCTCGCTGCGGGAGCAGGCATGGACTGGTCCAGCGTAGCCGGAGTGCTGCTGGCGCTGGCCGGCATCATCGTCGGCCAGGGGCTGGAGGGCGGCAAGATCACTTCCCTGCTGCAGCCGGCAGCCTTCGCCATCGTGGTAGTCGGCACGTTCGGCGCTGTCATGCTGCAAACCCGTTTGCCGACCCTGCGCCGTGGCCTGACCATGCTGCGCTGGGTCTTCAAGCCGCCGCCGGACAACCGCGCCCAGTTGGCGCGCGATATCAATAACTGGAGCATGCTGGCCCGCCGCGACGGGCTGCTGGCGCTGGAGCGCCCCATGCTGGGCGCCAAGGACAAGTTCATCGCCAAGGGTTTGCGCATGATCGTGGACGGCATCAACCCGGACAAGATGCGGCAGATGCTGGACATGGAAATCACCGCCTTCGAAACGGCGGAGCGCCAGGCGGTGCGCATCTGGGAATCGGCGGCCGGCTATTCGCCGACCATCGGCATCCTGGGCGCTGTGCTGGGCCTGATCCATGTGATGGAAAACCTGACCGACCCGAGCAAGCTCGGTTCCGGCATTGCGGTGGCTTTCGTGTCGACCATTTACGGGGTCGGCCTGGCCAACCTGTTCTTCTACCCGATCGCCAACAAGCTCAAGACCATCGTCACGCGCCAGGTCTACCTGCAGGAGCTGACGGCCACGGTGATGTACGACATCGCCACCGGCGACTTCACGCGCGTTATCGATGAGCGGATCGCGACCCTGATGCGGGAGCCGTGACATGCAGTACCGCCGCGCACGCCGCAAGTTCGACGACGACGCCGAGAACCATGAGCGCTGGCTGATCTCTTACGCCGACTTCATCACGCTGCTGTTTGCCTTCTTTGTGGTGATGTACGCGGTATCGTCGGTCAACGTTGGCAAGTACAAGGTGTTTTCCGACGCGCTGGGCGATGCGTTTGGCGGGGCTGGCGCTGCCCCCCCGACCAATACCGAAGTCCAGAGCCTGCCGATTCCCAATCCCGCTTCGCGCAAGCGCAACGAGGCGATCAAGAAGGAGAAGGAGCAGATGACGCGGCTGGCCAAGGACCTGGCCAGTACCCTGGCGCCGCTGGTGAAAGAGGGCAAGGTAAGGGTGACCCAGAATAGCCGGGGCGTGAGCGTGGAAATCAATGCTTCGGTGCTGTTCAATCCGGGCGATGCAAGGCTGACCGGGGAGTCGCGCGAGGCGCTGACCGCGGTGGCGACGCTGCTGAAGGATGACCCGCACAATGTGCAGGTGGAGGGGCATACCGATAATGTGCCGATCAGGAATGCGGCTTTTCCGTCGAACTGGGAGTTGTCGGCAGTGCGGGCGGGGACTGTGGTGCGGCTGTTTATCGAATCCGGGATTGCCGCTTCGCGCATGACGGCGGTGGGACATGCGGACAACCAGCCGGTGGCGTCGAATGACGATCCCGAGACGCGGGCGCGGAATCGGCGGGTGGCTGTGACGATTTTGTCAGGGGTCCCCGATCCGGCTACCGAAATTCCCAACCCGTAAAACCAGGGTCAGACCCAAGGGTCAGACCCTGACACGCGACCGCCGCAGACCTGGGTCTGACCCTGATTTACCGGGTTTAGGCGCGCAGCCGCTCCGGATGCGGCACCTGCTCCCGCAGCTTCTGCCTGCGCCGCCAATGCCATGCAGTTCCGATCGTCGCAACCAGCAGTACCAGCGCCGCCACCGGCCACGCCGACTTCTGCAAGTTCTGCTTCGCCTGCTCGTCCATCAACTCTTCAGGAAATGGCCGTGGCTCCACCGGTACCACCTGCCACTTGCTGCGATCCTCCGGCGCGCGCGCCATGAACTCGTCGATCGAATACGCCGGCGCCGAACCGAACGCGCGGCTGGAAGGGATCTGCGGAATCCGCACCAGCATCACCGCCTCCACATCCGACTTCAGCTGCTGCTCGAACCCGCTCAACTGGCGCCCGGCCTGGCCGCCCAGCACATTCAGCAAATCCTTGCCCAACGCATCAAACGCCACCGCCGGATGCAGGCGCGTCTGCTCCTCGGTGAAATAGCTGTAGGCCTTCTTGCCGCTGGCGATGCTCATTTCCTTCGCCGCCATGTAGGCAAAAGCGCCAACGGCCTTCAGGCGATTGGTCGGACCCTGCAGGGGCCATTGCCAGCCCAGTTTGCGCAGTACGTCGACATTGATCCCGGTGCAGTTGGCAGCCGCGTGCTGGTAGCTGAAATGGTGGGCATAGAAGGCGCGGAATACCTGGTTCACATTGCCCTGGTAGGCCTGCGCGGTGCGCGGATCTTTCAACACCGCCACCAGCATGTACGACGGCCGGTAATACTGCTGTCCGCTGTTCAAGTCCATCAGGTAGTTATCCATCGGCAGGGCCGAAGCGACGATACCTTTCTCGCTGGTCGAATCGAGGCCGTAGAAGTTATTCACCAGCCAGTCCGACCACTCGCCCTGCGGCCCCAGCCGGCCGGTGGCGATGGCGAAATGGCCGCCATATGCTTCGTCGTCGTCGCCCTGGGCTCCGCTGAGCATCATGGCCAGCACCGGCTTGCCGGACAAGTCGGCCGGCGCGGCGCCAGGCCGCTGCCATACCTTGCGCACCGCGTACTCGCCGCGCGCACCGCCGTCCGCATGACGTACGAAACCTTGCAGGTCGTCGTCGCCGGACAAGGGCTGTACTGGCAGCTTGCCCGCATCGATCACATAGTCGCGCGGCCAGATGGTGCGTGCCACGAACTGCTGGCCGGCCTCGTCCCACTGGCCGCGCACGCGCACTTCGCGCTGGCGGAAGAAGGCTTCCGAGCTGGCGTTGAAGTAGGAACGGTTGGTCGCGATCTTCGGCGCCAGGCGGAAATCGAGCGTGCCGCCATCGGCCGTGTGCAGCGCTTTTCCGTCAAAGCGCGCCTGCGGCACCAGTTGTGGCGAACCCAGCCAGACCAGGCCCGGTGCATCCTTGGCACCGGCAGCCGGCAGGGCAATCACCTCATCCTGGAAGTACCACAAGGCCTGCTTCTGGCCGCAGTCGTTGCAGCGGCCGTTGCTCAGGCGGTAGTTGTCGGCGGGCTGCAGTCCGAATTGTTCACCGCCAAGGGCGGAATGAACGGAGGCAGCACCGGCTTGGGCGGTCGTGGCCGCCAGAATAATTCCTGAGAGAAATGTGCGCATTCGCCCATTATGCAGAAGGTTGCATAAAAAGTCATTAATTCGAAAGGTCCGGCGGTGTGCCGGTTGCGAAAGGCTTAGCCGGCGATGAAGCCGCGGCGCGTGGTGCCGCCGGTGGTCATGCCGCTCGGTCCGTAGACCGTGGTTTGCCCCGGGCGCAAGGCTTGCAGTGCGCCCTGGGTATGGCCCAGGTGCTTGTTGATCAACACGCCGTTCAGGCGGTTCAATTCCTTGGCCGCGCGGGTCTGGTCCAGCAGTTGCTGCCACAATATATTGGCGGCGTCGTCATGCTGGGCTTCCAGCCACGATTCCATGCCCAGTTCCAGCGCCGGATAACCGGCCTCGGCGAGGGCGCGGTGGCGCGCGGTGGCCAGGGTGGCCATTTCGTTGACCAGGGCCGACTTGTGCGGAGTCAGCGAGGTCAGGTGGTCGATGTCGGCCGCTACCAGGTCTTGCTGTTCCTGTTTCAGGACATCCAGCAATTCCGTGATCTTGCTCAACTCAGCCTGCAGGCTGTGTTTAGGGGAGACAGCGGCCATCATGTTTCCTTAGCGTTGCTTACGTGCGTGCAGCAGGTCGCGGACCGTGTCCAGCAAACCGTCTGCCACTTTTTCCGAGTTGACCTGGAACTGGCCGTCAGCAATTGCCATCTTGATGCGCTCGACTTTTTTCGTGTCGAACACGGCATTGCTGGCGGCAGCGCCACTGGCCGCCATTGCCTGTCCTTGCGAGGACAGGCGCACATTGTCGGTACCTGCCTGTGGTGCGGTGGAAGTCGCTGCGGCGGCCTTGTCCGCGCTGCGCGCGTTCGTGCCCGTCGCGGGCGAACTTGGCAAGCCCGGCGTGTTCTTCAATGTATCGTTGATCTTCACAGCTTTATCCTCGTCTGGTTGGAGTACTTACCCCGGCATACGAGTCTATAACGGCAATCTGCGGCCAAACTTTAGCTGGCATCGTGAAACTTGTTCAAAAAGCTACTTCGACCATTCCACCCAGGCGGGCAATTCCGCTGATTTGCTGGCCATTGCCGGTGCGGACTGCCACCACCTGGCCCTCGGCCGCCGAACCGGCTGCCTTGCCCTCGGCCGACACCGAGAAGCCATTGCCCTTGGTGACCAGCTTGACCAGTTGGCCCTGCAGGATCACCGGCTTGGCCTTGACCATGTCCACCCGCAGCGGGGTGCCGGCCGAAATCGACATGCTGCTGGACTTGCCGACCAGTTGCACCTTGTCGGTCGCAATTCCCGGCGGCAGGGCGGTCAGTTCGCCTTGCATCATTGCCAATTGGGCATCTTCGATCGCCTGGCCCTGGACCAGCGGTACGGCGGCGGCCACATAACTGCCTAACACCGATACCTGGGACTGAATATATACCGTCCACGGCGAAGGCGCCGCACAACGCACGCCGACCGTGGTCTTGCCCCAGGCGCGCGCACCCGGCATCAGGAACGCTTCCGGGGCCGGGCAGGGCGCCAGGTTCAGGCGCTGGTCGACCGCGCCGACGCTGACCGTGACCTTGCCCGGCAGGCCGGCAGTCTGGACTTGCAGGAATTGCTCGGCGACCTGGCGCAGGGCAGCAGGCTCCATGCGGGCCGGAGCGGCATGGGCCAGGCTGGCGGCAAACAGGCTTGCAATGATGAGGACTTGTTTCATGCTGCCCATCTTAGCCCCGGCGCGCAAGCCGCAAGCCGCGAATAAGGGCAAAAACCCCGCCTTTCTCTTCCGATCAAGCAAGCACATTGCTCCGTATCATCGAACCTGTCATCAAGCGGAGAAGCGCCATGTTAGGCAAACTCGACAACTACCTGCTGTTCAACGAAACCGCCCTCAGCCTGCGTGAAAAGCGCCAGGCCGTACTGGCGTCGAACATTGCCAATGCCGACACGCCGAATTACAAGGCGCGCGACATCGACTTTTCCGCCAACCTGCAGGAAGCCATGCAGCGCGCGGCCACGCCGCAGCCCTTGCAAACCACGGCCAACAAGCACTTCCCGCGTCCGCCGCAGGATGGCAGCACGCTGCCGGACGGCACGCCGCTGCTGTACCGCCACCCGGCGCAGGGCGCAGTCGATGGCAACACGGTCGACATGGATGTTGAACGTAACAACTTTGCCGACAATGCATTGCGCTACGAAGCAGGCGTGACCTTTATTAATTCGCAGATCAAAGGCCTGCTGGCCGCGATCCAGGGAGGCCAGTAATGTCCTTGTTCAGCATTTTCAACGTTTCCGGTTCGGCCATGAGCGCCCAGGCCCAGCGCCTGAACGTCGTCGCCTCCAACCTGGCCAACGCCGACAGCGCCACCTCGGCCAGCGGTGAAGCCTACCGCGCCAAGCAGGTGGTGTTCGAAGCCACCCCGAGCGCCAACGGCGCCGCCACCTCGGTCAAAGTGAGCAAGGTGGTGGAAGACCCGTCGCCACTCAAGCAAGTCTACGACCCCAAGCATCCGCTGGCGGACGAGAAGGGTTATGTGACGATGCCGAACGTGAACGTAGTCGATGAGATGGTCAATATGCTGTCGGCTTCGCGCTCTTACCAGACCAATGTTGAAACCATGAATGCAGCCAAGACCATGCTGCTGAAAACCCTGACGATCGGACAGTAACCATGGCCATCACCAATACCCCCGTCACTGGCGGCAGCACGCCGACGCAAGCCCTGCTCAACGCGGTCAATACCCGCGGCAGTACCGGCTCCGACAAGAGCGTAACTGCCGACCAGGACAAATTCATGACGCTGCTGATCACGCAGCTGAAAAACCAGGACCCGCTGAACCCGCTGGACAACGCACAAGTGACCAGCCAGCTGGCGCAATTGCAGACCGTCACCGGCATCAACAAGCTGAACGAGACGATCGAATCGCTGAAGAAGGATTACGCCAATTCGGCTTCGCTGCAGGCGACCAACCTGATCAACCACGGCGTGCTGGCGGCCGGCAAGAACCTGCAACTGGCTTCAAGCAAAGGCCTGTTCGGTGTTGAGATGAAGAACGCGGTCGACACGCTGCAGATCGATATCAAGAATGCCAGCGGCAAGGTGGTGCACTCGCTCTCGCTGCAGTCGGTCGATGCCGGCGTGCTGCCGCTGGGCTGGGACGGCAAACTGGCTGACGGCAGCACCGCGCCCGATGGCATGTACAGCGTGGAAGTCAGCGGCACCCTGGGCGGCAAGGCTGCCGAAGGCTTGCAGGCGCTGACTTTCGGCACCGTGGCCAGCGTGTCCACCGGCGCCGGCGGCACCAGGCTCAATGTTCCTGCCATCGGTCAATTGACCATGGACGACATCAAACAAGTTTTGTAAGCCCAACCTGATAGGGGAAATACCATGTTTCAACAAGGTCTCAGCGGTCTGAACGCCGCAGGCAAGTCGCTCGACGTTATCGGCAATAACATCGCCAACGCGAGCACGGTGGGCTTCAAAGGTTCGCAGGCACAGTTCGCCGACCTGTACGCCAACTCGCTGAACGGCGTGGCCGGCAACAACCCGGGTATCGGCGTGAGCATTTCGCGCATCGCGCAGCAATTCACGCAGGGCAACATCGAAACCACCAACAACCCGCTCGATATCTCGATCAATGGCGGCGGCTTCTTCCGCACCGTGGCGCCCAGCGGCGAAGTGCAGTACTCGCGCAACGGCCAGTTCCTGCTCGACAAGAACGGCATCATCACCAATGCCCAGGGCAATGCCATCACCGGCTACCTGGCCACCAAGGACGGCGTCATCCTGGCCGGCGCACCGGTGCCGATCAAGATCGACACCGCCGACCTGACCCCGGTCGAGACCACCGAAGCGAACTTCAAGATCAACCTGTCGTCCACCTCGCCGATCCCGAGCAAAGTGCCGTTCGATGCTGGCGATCCGCTGACCTACAACAAGCAGACCGTGATGGACGTGTTCGACAGCCTGGGCAATGCCCACACCATGTCGATGTTCTACGTGAACAAGGGCAGCGGCGTATGGGATGTGTACGCCGGCAGCGATGGCGTGCAGGTCAGTGCCAAGGCCGTGGCGCAGGCCGTACTGGCCGACCCGGCTGCCAAGGCAGCCCGCGTGGCCTACGATGCTGCCGCAGCCGCGAACAATCCAGCCGGCATGCTGGCAGCACAGCAGGCCTACTCCGCAGCCGCCGGCGCCGCCATGACCGCCGCCGCTACCGCTGCCGGTGCGACTGCCGCCCAGCTGGCGAAACTGGCCGCCGTGTACACGCCCCCGACCGACGTTGGCGCCATCCCCGGCAACAGCCCGGACATCATCGACCAGAAACTGGCAGCGGCAATTACAGTGCCGGCCGTGAAAGTGGGCACCCTGGGCTTCGACACCAACGGCCAGCTGAGCGCAGCGAAAATGGCGCTGATGGTGCCGCCGCAGACCCTGCCGTTCTCGATCAACCTGCCGATCTTCCCGGACAACGGGGCCGACCTGGTCATGACGATCTCCACCAACTTCGTCGGCACCACCCAATACGGTTCGCCGACCAGCGAAAAGGAATCGACGCAGAACGGCTACTCTTCGGGCAGCCTGCAGCGTTTCTCGGCTGACGCCAGCGGCACCATCATCGGCCAGTACAGCAACGGCAAGTCGCGTCCCCTGGCGCAATTCGTGCTGGCCAATTTCGCCAGCCCGGACGGCCTGATCCCGCTCGGTAACAACGTCTGGGCGGAAAGTTCGGCGTCCGGTGCGCCGCAGGTCGGTGCGCCGGGCCAGGGCGGCCTTGGCAATTTGCGTTCCTCGTCGGTTGAATCGTCGAACGTGGACCTGACCAAGGAACTGGTCGACATGATCACTGCGCAGCGCGTCTACCAGGCCAATGCGCAGACCATCAAGACCCAGGACTCGGTGCTGCAAACCCTGGTCAACCTGCGTTAACCGGATAAAGCGAGCAAGCGATGGACCGCCTTGTCTACACCGCCGCCACCGGCGCGCGCCACATCCTGGAGCAGCAGGCCACCACCTCGAACAACCTGGCCAATGCAACCACGACCGGCTTCCGCGCCCAGCTCGATTCCTTCCGCGCCGTTCCCGTGGTGGCGGAAGGCTTGCCGACCCGGACCTTCGTGGTCGACAACACCGTCGGCTCGGACTTCCGCGCCGGCGCTATGCAGACGACCGGGCGGGCGCTGGACGTGGCCTTGCGCGGCGATGGTTTCATTGCCGTGCAGTCGAGCGACGGCTCCGAGGCCTACACCCGCAACGGCAGCCTGAAGGTCAGCGAAAACGGCATGCTGCAAACGGCTGCCGGCCTGACCCTGGTGGGCGAGAACGGCCCGATCGCCATTCCGCCCGACGCCCAGGTGGCCGTTGCCGCCGATGGCACGGTGTCGGCCATCGACACTACCCAGACCCAGCCTGGCCCCTCGAATGTGCTGGGCCGCATCAAGCTGGTGAACCCGGACGTCAAAGGCCTGGTGCGCGGCGACGATGGCCTGTTCCGCCAGCAAAGCGGCCTGCCGGCCGATCCCGACCAGGGCGTGCGCCTGGCGGACGGCACGCTGGAAGGCAGCAACGTCAACCCGATCGATGCCATGGTCAATATGATTACCCTGGCGCGCTCCTTCGAAACGCAAATGAGCCTGTTGAAGAACGCGGAAAACAATGCTGCCAAAGCGACACAGATCTTGGCTTTGAATTAATATTGCGTCAATGATGTTGCTATGAGGCAACGCGTGGCGCGCGAACCATTGCGCGTCGCGCCTGGATTCCTCATCATGGAATCTTTCTGTTTAGCTGTCCTTGTTCATGGCTCCTCGCGAGGAACGATATGCCGCCGTGGTCCTGCCGTTTGTGCTGGCCGTGGCTGCGCTCGCCCTGGTCGCGGTGTTCAGCCTGTCCATCGCCGCCACGCTGCGTGCCTACGTTAGCGGCGAAAGCCATTGGTCCAAAGGCCAGAAGGCTGCCATCGCCTCCCTGCAGCGCTACCTGGTCACTTCCGACGAGCAGGACTACACCCAATTCCAATCCGAACTGGCAGTGCCGCTGTCCGACATGCGCGCGCGGCGCGAAATGGAGAAGGAACAAATGGACCGGGAAGTGGTGCGCGAAGGATTCCTCGGCGGCCGCAACGCCGAGGAAGACGTGCGCGGCATGGTCTGGCTGTACCGCAATTTCAAAGACCTGTACCTGATGGCGCGCGCCATCACTTATTGGGAACACAGCGACCAGCACTTGCTGCGCCTGCGCGAGCTGGGGGAACGCGTGCATGGCATGCCGCCGGCCGCACGTTCCTCGCCGGTGGTACTGCTGGAAATCCAGGAAATCGACCGCCGCTTGACGCCGCTCGCCATCGGCTTTGCGGCCGCCATCAACGACGCGGCGCGCCAGGTCTCGAACGCCTTGCTGGCCGTGCTGGTGCTGGCGGCAGTGCTGCTGGCGTGGAGCGGCCACGGCTACTTGCGCCGCTCCTTCGCCCGCCGCGAGCGCCTGCTGCAGCAACTGCGCCAAAGCGAAGCGGAAGCCTTCGCCGAAAAAGAATTGATGCAGGTGACCCTGGGTTCGATTGCCGACGCCGTCATCACCACGGATAGCGAGCAGCGCGTCAGCTACAGCAACCGCAATGCTGAACAGATGCTGGGTATGTCCGGCGCCGACATGCTGGGCCGCCCGTTGGATGAAGTATGCCGGCTGGAAGGCGAGGGCGGTGCGCTGCATGTGCTGGCAGGCGACGGCGAGCTGCTCCCGGTCGACCTCTCGGAAGCATCGATTCACGCGCCCGACGGAACCGCCATCGGCCAGGTCATTGTGCTGCACGACGCCAGCGAAGCACGCCGCCACGCCGCCCAACTGAGTTACCAGGCCACGCACGACGAGCTGACCGATATCATGAACCGGCGCGAATTCGAACGCCGCCTGCGCGAATTGCTGGCTGCCCTGCGCCAGGGCGGCGGCGGCGAGCATGCGGTGCTGTACCTCGACCTGGACCGCTTCAAGATCATCAACGACACCAGCGGCCACGCCGCAGGCGACGAATTGATCAAGCAAGTGAGCCAGCTGCTGCAAGCCACGCTGCGCGAGCGCGATATCGTCGGCCGTCTGGGCGGCGACGAATTCGGCATCATGCTGACCCAGTGCAGCCACGAAGACGCCTTGCGCGTCGCAGAGAAAGTGCGCAAGGCCGTGGTCGACCTGCATTTCGCCTGGGGCGTGCGCAGCTACCGCATCGGCGTCAGCATCGGCCTGGTGCTGCTCGATAGCCGCAGCAGCAGCCTGAAGGAAGTGATGAAGTCGGCCGACGCCGCCTGCTACATGGCGAAAGAAAAGGGCCGCAACCGCATCCACCTGTACAGCGACGACGACGCCGAACTCTCGGTGCGGCAGACGGAAATGGAAGCCGTCTCGCGCATCCGCGCCGCGCTGGAAAACGACCGCTTCTGCCTGCACCTGCAAACCATCGCCCCGCTGCGACCTGGCGGCCGGGCCCATGCCGAAGTACTGGTGCGCATGCTGGACGAGGAAGGCGGTCTGGTGCCGCCGATGGCCTTTATCCCGGCTGCCGAACGCTACGACCTGATGCCGCTGCTCGATCGCTGGGTGATCCGCCACGCCTTTGAAGCGCTGGCACAGCAACCGGCTGGCACCAGCTGGGCCATCAACCTGTCCGGCGCCTCCGTGTGCGACGATGATTTGCTGGAGTTCGTGCTGGAGCAGCAGCGCCTCACCGGCGTGGCGCTGGAAGACGTCTGTTTCGAAATCACCGAAACGGCGGCAGTGGCCAACCTGGCCCAGGCTGCAACCCTGATCCAGGACCTGCAAGCGCAAGGCGCCCGCTTCGCACTCGATGACTTCGGTGCCGGCATGTCTTCCTTCGCCTACCTGAAACACCTGCCGGTCGACTACGTGAAGATCGACGGCAGCTTCATCAAAGGCATCCTGCACAGCCCGACCGAGCGCGCCATGGTGGAGTCGATCAACCAGATCGCGCATGTGATGGGCAAGCAGACCATCGCCGAATTCGTCGAGGACGATGCGGTGCTGGCCTGTTTGCGTGCGATGGGTGTCGATTTCGCCCAGGGTTATGGGGTAGGGCGGCCCGAGCCTTTGCCGGCCGCACAGCCAGCGAACCTCGTGCGCGACTCCGTCGCGGCCGGCTAACCGGCCAGCTCTATCGCCCAGAGCAGGAATGGACTTGTGGCGAGTGGCATCACCCATAATGTTTCGATTGCGGGCCGGGTTCGCATCAATAATGCCCCGGCTACCAGGCCGAGCAATACTCGTGCTCTGTCTTTCTGGCAATACTTGGCAAATCGTAAGCAGTAGCAGAGCTAATCGATCCATGCCACACACTTGAATAGGCGGGGGAAAACCGGCCAGATCGGCGTTTTGAGTTGACCCTTGCCACGGGATAATGCCTGCATAGAAAAACCGCTTAGTTTTACTGTTGAAGGGGCAGGCAAATGATTCGATCACTGTGGATTGCCAAGACTGGCATGGAAGCGCAGCAGACCCAGATGGACGTGGTGTCCAATAACCTGGCGAACGTGAGCACCAATGGCTTCAAGAAGTCGCGCGCCGTCTTCGAAGACCTGCTGTACCAGAACATCCGCCAGCCGGGCGCTGCTTCCTCGCAGCAGACCCAGCTTCCATCGGGCATGCAGCTCGGCACCGGCGTGCGCCCGGTGGCTATCGAGCGCATCCACACCCAGGGCAACCCGCAGTCGACCGGCAACGACAAGGACCTGATGGTCAACGGCAATGGCTTCTTCCCGGTACTGCTGCCGGACGGCACCACGGCCTACACCCGCGATGGCTCCTTCCAGCGCGATAACAATGGCCAGATGGTGACTTCCAGCGGCTTCGTGCTGCAGCCGGCCATCACCATCCCGATCAATGCCACCAGCATTACGGTGGCGCGTGACGGCATCGTGTCGGTCACCCTGCCGGGCCAGGCCGCACCGCAGCAGATCGGCGCCATCCAGCTGGCAACCTTCATCAACCCGACCGGCCTGGAATCGAAGGGCGAGAACCTGTACGTGGAAACCGGCTCGTCCGGTGCGGCGACGCAGAACCAGCCGGGCACCAACGGTACCGGGGTGATCATGCAGGGCTACGTGGAAACTTCGAACGTCAACGTGGTCGAGGAAATGGTGAACATGATCCAGACCCAGCGCGCCTACGAAATCAACTCGAAGGCGATCACCACTTCCGACCAGATGCTGCAGCGCCTGTCGCAGCTGTAATAGAGCGAGCCCGCCATGCGATTCCGTCTTGCCGCCACCCTCATCGCGCCTGTGCTGCTGTCCGCCTGCGTTGCTGCGCCGACTTCGATCGTCAACGGCCCGACCAGCGCCCGTCCGCTGCCGCCGCCATACCCGCCGGTGGCGCAGAACAATGGCGCGATCTACCAGCAAAGCAGCTATCGCCCGGCTTTCGAAGACCGCCGCGCGCGCCATGTGGGCGATGTCATCAATGTCGTCATCACGGAAAGCACCTCCGCCGTCAAGAATGGCGCCAGCGCCGGCAACAAGTCGGGCAGCGTCAACTTCGGCGTGCCCGGCCTGCTGCAGAACAAGCTGGGCACCAATATCGCCACCAGCGCCGACAACAAATTTGCCGATGCCGACAGCCAATCCCTGAGCAACAGCTTCCGCGGCACCATCGGCGCCACCGTGGTGGAAGTGCTGTCGAACGGTAACCTGGTCATTGCCGGCGAAAAGCAGGTCGGCATGAACAAGGCCACTGAATATATCCGCATCTCCGGCATGGTGAACCCGGACTCGATCAACGGCAATTCGGTGGCTTCGACCTCGATTGCCGACGCGCGCGTCGAATACCGCACCAAGAGCAATATCGATGGCGCTGAAGTGCAGTCGATGCTGTCGCGCTTCTTCCTCAGCCTGCTGCCTTTCTGATCATGAACAATTTCAAGCTCCTCGCCCTTTGCGCCGCCTTGCTGCTGGCGCCTGCCGTGCAGGCTGAGCGCCTGAAAGACCTGGCCAGCATTGCCGGCGTACGGCAGAACCAGTTGATGGGTTACGGCCTGGTGGTCGGCCTCGATGGTTCCGGCGACCAGACCACGCAAACCCCGTTCACCGTGCAATCGGTGGCTTCCATGCTGCAGCAGATGGGGGTGGCGCTGCCGCCTGGCACCACGCTGCAATTGAAGAACGTGGCAGCCGTGATGGTCACCACCAACCTGCCGGCCTTTGCGCAACCGGGCCAGCAGATCGACGTTACCGTGTCCTCGATGGGTAACGCCAAATCGCTGCGCGGCGGCACGCTGCTGATGACGCCGCTCAAAGGCGCCGACGGCCAGGTCTACGGCATGGCGCAAGGCAATGTGCTGGTGGGCGGCGTCGGTGCGCAAGCGCCGGGTGGCGGCGCCGCAGTCGTCGTCAACCATCTGTCGGTCGGCCGCATTTCCGGCGGCGCTACGGTGGAACGCGCGGTGCCGACCACGCTGGGCGACGGCAACCAGATCCGCCTCGAACTGAACAACACCGACTTTGCCACCGCCAGCCGCGTGGTCCACGCCATCAACGATAAATACGGCGCCGGCGTGGCCTATGCGCAGGATGGCCGCACCATCCGCGTCACCGCGCCATCCTCGAGCGATGCGCGGGTGGCCTTCATCGGCGACCTGGAAAGCATGGACGTGCGCCCGGCGCGCCAGGCCGCCAAAGTCATCATGAACGCCCGCACCGGTTCGGTGGTGATGAACCAGGAAGTGACGCTTGAGACGTGCGCCATTTCGCACGGCAACCTGTCAGTATCGGTCAATGCCGACACCCAGGTCAGCCAGCCGAACCCGCTCAGCGGTGGCCAGACCGTGGTATCCCAGCAGGGCAGTGTCGACATCAAGAAAGATTCCGGCAAGGTCATCATGCTGAAAGGCGGCGCGTCGCTGGCCGACGTGGTGAAAGCCCTCAATGCCATCGGCGCCTCCCCGCAAGACTTGCTGGCCATCCTGCAGGCGATGAAGGCAGCAGGTTCGCTGCGCGCCGAGCTGGAAATCATTTGAGGACGTCGCCATGATCCCGCGTACCGCTACCGCCGACCTGAGCTCCAACCTTGCCATGGATACCAAGGGCATGTCCGAGCTGCGCCAGTCGGCGCGTGCCGGTTCGCCGGAAGCGCTGAAAGCCACGGCGACCCAGTTCGAAGCCATGTTCGTCAACATGATGATGAAGAGCATGCGCGACGCCACGCCGCAAGATGGCTTGATGGATAGCCAGCAATCGAAGATGTTCACCACCATGCTCGACCAGCAGACCAGCCAGGACATCGCCAAAAAGGGCCTGGGCCTGGCCGATGTGCTGGTGCGCCAGTTGTCGAAAACGCTGCCGCTGGATGGCGTGCCGACCGATCCGGCCATGACGCGCGCCCTGATGGATCAAGCCAGGCTGCAACGTTCGATCGAGGCCAGCGGCGGCGCCGCGGCCGTGGCCAAGGCCGGCGCGAACCCGGCGGCCGCCTCCGACAAGCCGGCCCATGTGCGCAGCTTCCAGGACAAGCTGTCCAGCCACGCCGAAGAGGCCAGCCGCGCCACCGGCATTCCGGCCAAGTTCATGCTGGGCCAGGCGGCCCTGGAAACCGGCTGGGGCCGGCGCGAAATCAAGGGCCGCGATGGCAGCAACAGCCATAACCTGTTCGGCATCAAGGCTGGCCCGGACTGGAAGGGCCGTGTTGTCGAAACGGCCACAACCGAATATATCAACGGCAAGGCACAGACCCGCGTCGAGAAGTTCCGCGCCTATGACAGCTATGCCGATAGCTTCAAGGACTACGCCCGCCTGCTGAGCAGCAATCCGCGCTATGAAAAAGCGCTGGCAGCAGCCAACGGCACCGATGCCGCCGGCTTCGCCATGGGCCTGCAGCGGGCCGGCTACGCTACCGACCCCAACTATGCCAGCAAGCTGGCCGGCATTATCAAGCGCACTCTTGCCTGACAAACATCAAGTTTTGTCCGGATGTGCCGTAAACTGAATATCTAGCGAAGGTAATTATCAAAATGTCCTTACTCAGCATCGGTAAAAGTGGTTTGTTGGCTGCCCAGACGGGCCTGGCCACCACTGGGCACAACATTACCAACGCCAATGTGCTCGGCTATAACCGCCAGGTAACGGTGCAAAGCACCACGCAGCCGATCCAGAGCGGCGAAGGTTTCATCGGCACTGGCACTGAAGTGGCGCAGATCAAGCGCGTCTATGACGATTTCCTGAATCGCCAACTGCTGGGCGCGCAGACCAACCAGTCCCACCTCGACACCTATTTCAACCAGGTCAGCCAGATCGACAACCTGCTGGCCGATACCACGGTCGGCCTGGGGCCGGCACTGCAGAGCTTCTTCAGCGGCGTGCAGAATGCCAACTCCAACCCGCAATCGACCGCGGCGCGCCAGGCCATGCTGTCGGCGGCCGAGTCGCTGGCTTCGCGCTTCAACGGCCTGTCCAGCCGCATGAAGGAATTGAACGAAGGTGTCAACACCGGCGTTACCTCCAGCGTCAACGAGATCAATTCCTTTGCGCGCCGTATCGCCGAGATGAACAACACGATTGCCGGCCTGTCGGTCGATCCTTCGGCCCTGCCGAGCGACCTGATGGACCAGCGCGATGCCCTGATCGCCGAGATGAACAAGCAGATCAAGGTTACGGTGATTCCGGCTGAGAACAATATGCTGAACGTCTCGTTCGGCACCGGCCAGCCGCTGGTGATCGGCAACCGCAGCCAGGAACTGGCCACCGCCACCTCGCCGTCCGACCCGGAGCGCATCGTGGTCGGCTACCGAACCCAGAGCGGCGCCTTCTCGCAACTGCCGGACAGCGTCCTGACCGGCGGCCAGCTGGGCGGCCTGATCGACTTCCGCAACAGCGGCCTGGACGTGGCGAATGCCAACCTGGGCAAGATTGCGGCCGGCCTGGCCGACGCCTTCAACGACCAGCACAAGCTCGGCATCGACCTGGATGGCAACCTGGGCGGCAACTTCTTCAAGGACATCCACGCCTACGTCGGCTACGACTCCCGCAATTCGTCGTCGAGCACGGTGAAAATCGATGCGGTGGTGGTCGACGCGGCCAAGCTGACCACCTCCGATTACGACATCAACTACAACGGTACCGACTTCGTCGTGACGCGCGCCAGCGATGGCGCGACCACGACCATCGCACCGTATCCGCAGGCCCAGCCGCAAGTGATCGACGGCGTGGCGTTTTCGATCACCGGTGCCGCAGGCGGCCCCGACCATTTCCTGGTGCGCCCGACCTATAACGCGGCGCAGGATTTCGGCGTCGAACTGAAGGACCGTAACAAGATTGCGCTGGGTGCGCCGATCAGCACCTCGCTGCCGGCCACGAACACCGGCACCGGCAAGATCAGCGCTGGTGCGGTGAATTCGAACTACTTGTTGCCGGGCAACCAGCTTGCCGCGCCGGTGACGCTGACCTACAACAGTGCGACCAACCAGCTCAGCGGCTTCCCGACGGCGGTGGATGTCACGGTCAACGGCACCACCACGAGCTACCCGGCGGGTACGCCGGTGCCTTACACCGCCGGGGCCAAGATGGCGTTCCAGGGGATTGAATTCGAGATCACCGGCAGCCCGGCCAACAACGACAAGTTCACCATTTCGCCGGGCAGCGGCGTAGGCGACGCGCGCAATGGCGTGCTGCTGGCCGGCCTGCAGACGAAGAACATCCTGGACGATGGCCATGCGACCTTCCAGGCCAGCTATGCGCAGATGGTCAACTTCGTCGGCAACAAGACGCGCGAAGTGCAGATTGCCGGCGCAGCGGCCGATACCACGGTGGCGCAGGCCCAGGCCGCGCGCGATTCGGTGTCCGGGGTGAACCTGGACGAAGAAGCTTCCAACCTGCTGCGCTACCAGCAGGCCTACCAGGCATCTGGCAAAGTGATCCAGGTCGCCAGCGAATTGTTCGATACCCTGCTGTCGCTGGGCAGGTAAGATTTTTGAAGGAATAGCATCATGGTCATGCGTATTGCCACCCGGACGATTTACGAGAACGGCGTCAGCCAGCTGAATACGCTGCAGGCGCAGTTGCAGAAGACGCAGATGCAGTTATCGACCATGCGGCGTGTCGTGAACCCGTCGGACGACCCGGTTGCCTCGGCGCGCGCGCTGGAAGTGTCGCAGTCGAAGTCAATAAACACCCAGTTCGTCACCAACCGCAGCAATGCCAATTCCTCGCTGTCGCTGGTGGACAATACGCTGGCCAACACCGACGACCTGCTGCAGGAAGTGAAGAGCAAGATCGTCGCAGCCGGCAACCCCGGCTTTACCCTGGCCGACCGCGAAGCGCTGGCCAAGGAACTGGAAGGGCGCCTGGAAGACTTGCTGGGCCAGGCCAATGCCACCGACGGCACCGGCGCCTACCTGTTCTCCGGCTACAAGAGCGACATCAAGCCGTTTACCCGTTCCGCTACCGGCGCCACCTACAACGGCGACCAGGGCCAGCGCGAACTGCAGGTGGCGTCGTCGCGCAAGCTGGCCACCAGCGAAACCGGTTCGGCTATCTTTGAAAGCAATATCACCGGCAACGGCACCTTCCAGACCAGCGTCGACCCTGCCAACTACACGCGCGGCGGCACCGGCATCATTTCGCCGGGCGTGGTGAAGACACCCTCGGCTGTGACGGGCCACAACTACACGCTGAACTTTAGCGTGACCGGTACGCCGGCGGTGACCACGTATACCGTCAACGACGTTACTGCCGGCACCGCGGTCGCCTCCAACGTACCATTCGTGTCCGGCCAGCCGATCGCCTTCGATGGCATCCAGATGGACGTCACAGGCGCACCGGCCAACGGCGACGTGTTCAATGTCGATCCGAGCAAGAATCAGTCGGTGTTCGAAACCATGACCACGCTGATCGCTGCGTTGCGCGGTCCATCAGGTACGCCACAGGCGGGCACCGCATTGACCAATGCGCTGAACCTGGCCAACCAGAACATCACCAATTCGCTGGACAATGTGCTGTCGGTGCGCGCCTCGGTGGGCGCCCGCCTGAGCGAGCTCGATCATCTCGACAGCGCAGGCGAGGATTTGAACCTGCAGTACTCGAGCCAGATTTCCGACCTGGTCGACCTGGATCCGGTGGAAGCCATCTCGCGCTTCACGCAGCAGCAAACCACGCTGGAAGCAGCGCAAAAATCCTACAAGGCGCTGGCAGGCTTGTCGTTGTTCAATTTGATCTGAGGTTTGCCCGGCATCGGCGGCCGGGCTTTCCTGCTATCCCACTCGCGCGGCAATTGCCGCGCTTTTTCTATGCCCTCGTTGACCAGCACCTGGATCGGCATGCTCATGTAGGGCAGGGTCATTGTGATCGTCAGGAAGCCGACGCCGAGGGTGATCGGGAAGCCGATGCCGAACAGGTTCAGCTGCGGCGCGGCGCGCGTCAGGACGCCCAGCGCGACGTTGGTGATGAGCAGCGCCGCGACGATCGGCAGCGACAACTGCAGGCCGGCCGTGAAGATCTTCGAGCCCCACAGCGCCAAATCCCAGAAGCCATCGTTGTGGAAGGGAATGGCTGCCACCGGCAGGGTGTAAAAGCTTTCCGCCAGCGCTTCGATCAGCACCAGGTGGGCATTCACCGCCAGCACGGCCAGCGTCACCACCCACACCAGGAATTGCGATACCGCCGAGGAGCGGCCTTGCGACATCGGGTCGAAGAAACTGGCGAAACCCAGGCCCATGGTCAGGCTGGAAATCTCGCCCGCCATTTCCACTGCCGCGAAGACCAATCGCAAAGCGAACCCCATGCCGGCGCCGATCACGATTTCGCGCGCCAGCACTGAAAGCCCGGCCCAGCCGGCGGGATCAAGGGCCGGCATGGCAGGCACGGCCGGTGCGACCACCATGGCGATCAGTATGCCCAGCGCGAGCTTGACGTTCTGCGGGATGCGGGCATTGCCGAAAATAGGGGAGGCCGCGATCAGCGACAGGATGCGGGCCGCCGGCCACAGCAGGGCGGCGATCCAGGTATTGAGTTCAGCGGCGGTAACGACCAGCATCGCTCACGAGACCAGCGATGGAATGCCGGTCAGCACTTGCCGCATGTAGTCGACCATCACGGAAATCATCCACGGCCCCGCCACCACCAGGGTGACGAATACGCCGACCAGTTTCGGGATGAAGGACAGGGTCGCTTCGTTGATCTGGGTGGCGGCCTGGAAGATCGAGACCACCAGGCCGATCAGCAGCGCCACCAGCAGCAGCGGCGCCGCCACCATCAGCGTGACTTCCATGGCCTGGCGGCCCATGGTCATGACTGTTTCAGGCGTCATCGCACACCTCGCTAGTAGAAGCTCTGGGAAAGCGAACCCAGCAGCAGTTGCCAGCCATCGACCAGCACGAACAGCATCAGCTTGAACGGCAGCGAAATCACGGCGGGCGACATCATCATCATACCCATCGACATCAGTACCGACGCCACCACCATGTCGATGATGAGGAAGGGGATGAAGATGGCGAAGCCGATCTGGAAGGCGGTCTTCAGCTCGGACGTAATGAAGGCCGGCACCAGGATCTTGAGCGGCACGTCTTCCGGCCCCTGCAATTCCTGGCTGCGTGAAATTTTCACGAACAGAGCCAGGTCGGACTGGCGGGTCTGCTTCAGCATGAAGGTTTTCAGCGGCGCGGCCGAGCGTTCCATCGCTTGCTGCATGCTGATCTTGTTGTCCTGCAGCGGCACCCAGGCCTCGCTGTAGATCTTGTCGAACACCGGGCTCATGACGAAGAAGGTCAGGAACAGCGACAGGCCGATGATGACCTGGTTGGGCGGTGCCGACTGCGTACCGAGCGCCTGGCGCAGCAGCGACAGCACGATCACGATGCGGGTGAAGCCGGTCATCATCAGCAGCGCCGCCGGGATGAAGGTCAGCGCCGTCATCAGGATCAGCGTTTGCAGCGTCAGGCCGTAATTGGTGCCGCCGCCCGCCGCGGGCGTGCTGGTGAAGGCTGGGATGGTCGGTTCGGCGGCGGCAATCAGCGGCAGGACTAGCACGGCGCCGGCAGCGAGGCACAGTGCGCGTTTATTTGCCATTGCGCTTGTCAATCGTCTGTTTGAACCACTCGGCGAAATTGGCTCCCGGCGCGGCCTGTGCACCCGCCAGTTCGGCTTCGCCGCTGTCCTGGCGCGGCATGGTAGCCAGCGCATTCATGCGGCCTGGCGAGGCGCCCACAACGATCCATTGCTCGCCGACTTCCACCACCAGGATGCGCTCGCGCGCGCCGACGCTCAGGGCACCGACCAGCTTGACCTTGCTGCCGCCGGTAATGTGTTTCGGGCCGAAGCGCTTCAGCAGCCAGGCCAGGCCGACCAGCAGGGCAATGACGAAGCCCAGCGACAGGATGGTCTGCAGCAGCGAACCGGCAGCGGACGGGGCCTGCGCGGCCAGCACATTGTTCGGCGCCTGGGTATTGGCGGCGCGGGCGCCGGCCAGGGCGGCTTGCTGTTCGGGCGTCGCGGCCGCGGCGCCAGCGACCGGAGCGGCCGGATTGGCGGCGTTGGCCGGGGCTGCTTGCGTGCTGCTGGAAATGGTCTCGGGGGCGGGGGCTTGCTGCGCCAGCACGGGTGCGCCAGTGAGGCAGAGGGCAGCCGCGATGGTCAGCGGCCGCAGCAAGTGCAAGGCAGTTGTGCTCTGCTTCATTTATTCAGTTTTCGGATGCGTTCGGAAGGCGTGATGATATCAGTCAGGCGGATACCGAACTTGTCGTTCACCACCACCACCTCGCCCTGTGCGATCAGGCAGCCATTGACCAGCACGTCCATCGGTTCGCCGGCCAGGCCGTCCAGTTCCACCACCGAGCCCTGCGCCAGTTGCAGCAGGTTCTTGATGGCGATCTTGGTGCGGCCCAGTTCCACCGTCAGCTGGACCGGGATATCGAGGATGAAGTCGATATCGTTATGGGTTTCGGTCTTGTTGGGCTGCTTGGAAAAGTCCTTGAACACGGCGGCAGTGGCGGCCTGGTTCTGCATGGCAGCCGCTTCGGCAGCGGCCTGCTCGGCAATCGCGGCGCCCCAATCGTCATCCATGCTTGTATCGTCGTCTTGATTATCCGCCATGTTTCTCTCCTAGCTTTATTTCATATTATCCGCGTTTGCCAGCAGTTTCTCCACCTTCAATGCGTATTGCCCGTTCAACACCCCGTAGGTGCAGTCGAGCACAGGCACGCCATCCACGGTCGCCTCGATGGTTTCCGGGATGGTCAGCGGGATCACGTCGCCGGCTTTCATGTTCAGGATCTCGTCGAAGCTGACCTTGGCGGTGCCGAGCTTGGCCACCAGTTCCACCTCGGCGATCTGGATCTGCTGCGTCATCAGGCGGATCCAGCGCTTGTCCACTTCCAGCGCTTCGCCCTGCAGCGAGGAGGTCAGCGCGTCGCGGATCGGCTCGATCATCGAGTAGGGCATGCAGAAGTGGATCTGGCCCGACACCGAACCGAGTTCGATGGTGAAGGTCGACGCCACCACCACCTCGTTCGGAGTGGCGATGTTGGCAAACTGCGTATTCATTTCGGAACGGATGTACTCGAACTCCACCGGGTACACTGGTTCCCACGATTTGGTATAGGCCTCGAACACGATGTCGAGGATGCGCAGGATGATGCGCTGCTCGGTCTGGGTAAAGTCGCGCCCTTCGACGCGGGTGTGGAAGCGGCCGTCGCCACCGAACAGGTTGTCAACCAGCAAGAACACCAGGCCCGGGTCGAATACCATCAGGGCCGTGCCGCGCAGCGGCTTCATGTGCACCAGGTTGAGGTTGGTGGGCACCACCAGGTTGCGGATGAACTCGGAATACTTGGACACGCGCACCGAACCGACCGACACTTCCGCGCTGCGGCGCAGGAAGTTGAACAGGCCCACGCGCAGCAGGCGCGCGAAACGCTCGTTGATAATTTCCAGGGTCGGCATCCGGCCCCGGACGATGCGTTCCTGCGTCGCCAGGTTGTAGGTGCGGACACCCGTGGTCTCCTCGGGCGTTGCGACGTCGTCCTGGTCGCCGTTGACGCCCTTCAAGAGGGCATCGACTTCTTCCTGGGAGAGAAAATTATCAGCCATGCTTCACCCGCGCCTTACTGGATGATGAATGCGGTGAACAATACTTCGGAAACTTCCTGCGCCTCGCCGCCGCTTTCAAACGGCAGGTTGACCGCTTCCATGATGTCCTTGCTCAGTTGCTGCTTGCCCTCCGGGGTATTGATCTCGGACGCATGCTTGCTCGACAGCAGCAGCAGGATACGGCTGCGCACCTTGGGCATATTGGTCTTGATGACTTCCGACTCTTCCAGGCTGCCGGCCTGCAGCGTGATCGCCAGTTGCAGGTACTGGTCGCCATTTTCCGGCTGCAGGTTGACCGTGAACTGGTCCACCGGAACGTACACTGGCGGACCGGCTTTCTTGGCCGGCTTCTTGGCCTTCTTGTTCGGCTTGGCTTCTTCCGAATGTTCTTCGCCGCTATCGCTCTTCAGCATGAACCATGCGCCGCCGCCGCCGGCCAGCGCGAGTACCAACACGCCAGCCAGGATGATGATCAGCTTTTTCTTTCCGCCACCGGCCGGCGGTGCTGCTTCTGCCTTAGCATCAGCCTTCATTTTTGGATTCGCTTTCAATTCTGCTGCCTTGGATGCAAGAGTTGGATCATGACGCCATTATGTCATTATCGCGAAAGCTTTCGGGGAGCGATGCGCCGAAAAGAGGCAGGAAGCAGGGCTATCTCTGCCTTAGGCGAAGGTGTCGACGGCGCCCAGTACGCTGCGGCGCAGCTGGGGGGCGGCCTGCGCCGTGTTCTCGGCATTGTCATTCTGGCCATTGGCGACGCCGCGACCACGGCCACGGCCGGCGGCGGCTTCCATTTCGGCGAAGGCCTTCTGCTGGTCCTGGCTGCCGGAGGACACGCTGGTGTCGCCCAGCATGATGCCGGCTTCGCCCATGGTTTCGCGCAGCTTCGGCAGCGCCTGTTCGAGCGCCTCACGCACTTCCGGCTGGGCCGCTGTGAAGGCGACGCTGGCCTGGTCATTGGAGATGCTCAGCACCACTTGCAGTGGGCCGAGGTCGGGCGGGTTCAAGGTCAGGGTGGCGCTCTGTTCGCCGCCGTTGGCCATCCACACCACTTTCTGGCCCAGCTGGTGGTCCCAGCCCTGGCTGCCGACGCGGGCGTGCAGCTGGTTGCTGGCCAGGGCCTGGGCGGCTTGCGCATTCGCGGCGCCGGCTGGGGCGAGGGCGGTAGCGGCCGCTTGCAGGGGATTTGCCTGCGGCTGGATTGTGTGCCTGGCATCTTGTGCAGCTGCGTCGGCGGCCTTGCCGGCGTCGGCGCTGGCTTGCTGCAGGACGGCCTGGAAGTCGCTGCGCGGCTGGGTCGCCGCCTTGTCGCTGGCGGCAGTAGTGGCGGAGGCTGCACCGGCGTCGCCGGCTTCGCTGGCTGCGCCGTGGCGCGCCTTGGCCAGGGCGTCCGCCCCGGCCGGATCCTGTTCCTGTGCGCTGGCTTTCGCTGCCTGCAGCGCGGCCTGGTCGAGGGCCATGCCTTCTTCAGGCAAGCGCTCGGCGCTGGCAGTCGTGCCGCCGCTGCTGGACAGCATGGCGTCGCCGGCCAGTCCGGCATCGCTTGCGCGGCCGTCTTTGCCTGCGGCTAGCGCTGCTGCTGCGGCAGCCGCCGCGGCAGCCGCAGCAGCAGCGCTGGCGGCGTCGGCGGAGGTGGGCTGGGCCAGGCCCTGGATCATGGCCAGCATGTCGGCCACCGCGTCGCTGGCGGCTTGCTGGCTATCGGCCTGTTCGGTGGCTGCATCGGCGCCGGTGGCGGCGCCGGCTGCAGGGGCAGCGTTGGGCGCTGCGGGCGCTGCGGGCGCTGCGGGCGCGTCGGCGCCCGCAGCATTGGCGGCGGACTGCGCCTCCGCGCTTGCCGCGGTATTGTTGGCCTGGTTGCTTGGCGGGGCCTTTGGCGGCGCTGGCGCGGCTGGCTTGTTGCCCTGGGCCGTTGTGCTGGAGGCCGGCTTCGGCTGCTGGCTTGCCTGTGCGTGCGGTTGCTGTGCGGCCGGTTTTGGCGCCTCGGCACGGCGTGCCGCGCCATTGGCTTGCGCTTGCAGCGAAGGCGGCAGGGCCTTGGCCTGGCGTTCGATCTGGTTGTTCAGGGCCTGTGCAAACTGATTGTCTTCCTGCGCAGCATTGGACGAACGGCCAGCAGCCGTGTTGCCGGAAAGAAGAGGGGAGTTCTGTACAGTCTGGGTTTGCATGATCGAATCGGTCTAGCGTTTGAAAAATGCCTGGCGGGAGGCGTGTTCGTCCATGGCCTTCTGGTCGCGCTTGGCTTCCTTCTTGAGCTCCTGGGCTTCGGCCCGGTCGCGCAAGGTGGAATACGACATGCGCTTGCGTTCAGCGTCTTGCCACATTTGCTTCTCCTGGTCGCCGCGCACCTTGCTATGGCGCAGCACTTCCTGCTGGCCCTGGATCGCAGTGTCCAGTTTCTCCATGAAAGCCTGGAAATTGCGATACGCCATGGGTGTGATGCCTTGCTGCTGCGAAGCATCGAAGCGGCGGCCATATTCGTCGCGGTAGCCAACCAGCATGTTCAGCTTCTCTTCCGCCTCGGCCACGGCCTTCAGGGCCGCGCCGAGGCGCTTGGCGGCATCGTCGGTTTCCCGCTGCGCCAGGTCGATCAGGGTTTCAAGTTGCTGGGTAGAGGCCATGATGGTCAATTATATGCAAGGCCAAACGCGCCAATCAGTCGAATAGAGTGGTTAACTGGCCCAAGCTCTCGGGCATGTTGACCTGCTCGGTAATTTGCTGCTGCAGGAATTGTTCAATCTTATCGTGCAGGTTGATGGCCTGGTCAAGCACCGGATCGGTGCCCGGTGTGTACGCCCCTACGGCAATCAGGTCGCGGCTGCGTTCGTAGCGGGAAAACAACTGTTTCAGCTTGCGCGCCTGGTTCTGGTGGCCGTGCGAGGTAATCGAGTGCATGGCGCGGCTGATTGACTGTTCGATATCAATCGCCGGGTAATGGCCGGCTTCGGCCAGGCGGCGGTTCAGCACGATGTGGCCATCCAGGATCGCTCGGGCCGAGTCGGCAATCGGGTCCTGCTGGTCGTCGCCCTCGGTCAGTACGGTATAGAAAGCGGTGATCGAACCGCCGCCCAGTTCGCCGTTGCCGGCACGCTCCACCAGCACTGGCAATTTTGCAAACACGGACGGCGGATAACCCTTGGTGGCCGGCGGTTCGCCGATGGCCAGCGCGATTTCGCGCTGCGCCATCGCGTAGCGGGTCAGGGAGTCCATGATCAGCAGCACGTTCTGCCCCTTGTCGCGGAAGTGCTCGGCAATCGCGGTGGAATAGGCTGCGCCCTGCATGCGCATCAGCGGCGGCGTATCGGCCGGCGCGGCCACGACCACGGAACGGCGCAAGCCTTCCTCGCCCAGGATCTGTTCGATGAATTCCTTGACCTCGCGGCCACGCTCGCCGATCAGGCCGACCACGATGACGTCCGCTTCGGTGTAGCGTGCCATCATGCCGAGCAAGACGGATTTGCCGACGCCGGAACCGGCGAACAGGCCCATGCGCTGGCCGCGCCCGACGGTCAGCATGGCGTTGATGCAGCGCACGCCCACGTCCAGCGTTTCCACGATCGGCGCACGGCCCAGCGGGTTGGCGGGGCGCACATTGATCGGCGCCGAATCGCTGGTCTGGATCGGGCCCAGGCCGTCCAGCGGGCGGCCGGCGCCATCGACCACCCGGCCCAGCAGTTCGGGGCCGACCGGCAGGTGGCGCGCGCGGTCGCTGGGGCGGCGGCGCGGGTGGTTGACGCTGCCCGGCTTGGGCACGCTCTGTTCCACCGGGAACACGCGGGTGCCGGGAATGATGCCTTCGACATCGCTTTGCGGCATCAGGAACAGTTTGTCGCCTTCAAAGCCGACCACTTCGGCCTCGACCTTGCCGCCGGAGGGCAGGGGCACGGTGCAGGCGGCGCCGACGGCCAGGCGCAGGCCGACCGCCTCCATCACCAGGCCGGCCACGCGCGTGACGCGGCCCGACACCTGCATCGGTTCGACGAAGTCGATCAGGGTGGCGCAATCGTTCAGGTAAGAACGCCAGCGGCCTGCGTGCACTTGTGGGTCGGCGGCGCCCATCTCAGTCGATCCAGTCCAGGTCCTTGCCCAGCGCAAGGCTCAGGCGTTGCCAGCGCGACTGCACCGTGGCATCGATCTGGTTGGAGGCGGTATCGACCTTGCAGCCGCCGCGCTCGATGGTCGGGTCGTCGATCACGCGCCAGCCGCCTTTGTCGAGTTCTTCGGCAATGCCTTCACGCACCACGGCAGCATCCTCCGGGTTCAGGATCAGCAGCGCCGGCTGTTGCAGCACCGGCAGGTATTCGATGGCTTCGCGCACGATCGGCAGGATCAGCTCCGGCTTCACGCGCAGGGCGGTCTTGATCATGCCCTTGGCCAGGTGCAGCGCCAGTTCCAGCACTTCGTTGCTGATGGCCTGGTCGGCGTCGCGCAGCGCGGCGCTGAAGTTGCCGGCAATGTCGCGCACCGGCGCGATAGCCTGCTCGGTGGCAGCGCGCGCCTCATCCAGCGCCTGTGCGGCGCCGTCGTCGTGGCCGGCCTTGAAGCCGGCCTCATAGCCCTGCTGGCGCGCTTCCTCGCGGATGGCGGCCAGTTCTTCTTCGCTCGGATAGTCGGGGGCGCGGGGCTGCTCCGCCGCGTATTCTGCCTGCGCTACTTCTGCCTGTGCCGCGGCTTCTTCAGCGGCAATGGCGCGTGCTTCCTCTTCCTCGCGTTCGCGCTGCGCCAGTGCGCTTGGGCGCGTGTCGCCGAAGGATTGCAATTCCCAGCGCTGGTACGCGGTCTGCTGTTCTTTTGGAATATTCGCCATCAAACGAAGGAATCCTCGCCCTTGCCGCCCAGTACGATCTGGCCTTCATCGGCCAGGCGCCGCACGATCTGCAGGATCTGCTTCTGCTGCGTCTCCACTTCGGACAGGCGTACCGGGCCTTTGTTCTCCAGGTCTTCGCGCATCATTTCCGAGGCACGCGCCGACATGTTCTTGAAGACCTTGTCGCGCAAGTCCGGCGACGCGCCTTTCAGCGCGATGATCAGCATTTCGGACTGCACTTCGCGCAGCAGCAGCTGGATGCCGCGGTCGTCGACGTCGATCAGGTTGTCGAACACGAACATCTCGTCCATGATCTTCTGCGCCATGTCGTTGTCGTAGTTCTTGATGTTGTCCATCACGTTCTGTTCCTGCTCGCCGGACATGAAGTTCAGGATCTCGGCCGCGGCGCGCACGCCGCCCAGCGTCGATTTCTTGATATTTTCATTACCGGACAGGAGCTTGGTCAGCACGTCGTTCAGTTCGCGCAAGGCCTGCGGCTGCACGCCGTCCAGCGTGGCGATACGCAGCACCGCATCGTTGCGCAGGCGGTCGGTGAAGTGGCCCAGGATTTCGCAAGCCTGGTCGCGCTCAAGGTGGACCAGGATGGTGGCGATGATCTGCGGGTGTTCGTTGCGGATCAGTTCGGCCACCGATTGCGAATCCATCCACTTCAAGGACTCGATGCCGGAGGCATCCTTGCCGCCCAGGATGCGCGACAGCAGCACCGAGGCCTTGTCGTCGCCCAGCGCCTTGGTCAGCACCTGGCGGATGTATTCGTCCGAATCGATGCCCACGGTGGAGGCGGCCGCGTACTGGTCGCGGAAATCGTCCAGCACGTCGACCACCATCTCATGCGGGATGTTCTTCATGGTTGCCATCGAGGCGCCCAGTTTCAGCACTTCGCGCGGGCCGAGGTATTTCATCACCTCGGCCGCTTCGCCTTCGCCCATCGCCAGCATCAGGATGGCGGCCTTTTGCAGTCCGGTATTCTCAGTCATTGTTGCCTATCCATTCCTTGATGACGTTGGCGACGATGCGCGGATCTTCCGCGGCCAGTTTCTTCGCCAGCGCCAGGTTGTCGCGGTAGGTGCGGGCAGTATTTTCTTCCATCTTGGCGATCTCCTCCGCCAGCATTTCTTCCGGCGTCGGGCCCAGCGGCTCGACGATCGGCGCTGGTTCCGGTTCCGGTTCCGGCTCGTTGATCGCATCGATCTTCTTGAACACCGGACGCATCATTGGACGCACGATACGCAGCAAGATGTAGAGCAGGATCAAGGCCGTGATCAGGAACTTCGCCAATTCCTTGGCCAGCGGCAGGTTGGCCGGGTCGCGCCACCATTCCAGCGCTGCTTCCGGCTCCCTGTCGACGCCGTCGAATGGCGCATTGGCCACGCTGACGGAATCGCCGCGGTCCTGGTTGAAGCCCATGGCTTCCTTGACCAGGCTGTTGATCTTGGCCATTTCGTCAGCACTCAGCGGCTTGACCACGACCTTGCCGTTTTTATCGATGGTCCGACGATAGTTTACTACGACGCCGACGGTCATGCGCTTCAGTCCGGCCATTGCCTTCTGTTCATAGCGCACGGTCTTGTCGACTTCGTAATTGGTTGTCGATTCCTTATGGCTGGGGCCGGTCGCGGTGCTCGCCGCACCCGTGCCCGGCTGGCCCGGCGCACCGGCAGCGCCGGGCGGGGTGGTGGTCAGCGGGGCGGTGGCGACGCCGGGCGGCTGGTTCGACAACGCACCGGGAATGCCACCCGGATTGGCGTTGGCATTGCCACTGGTCTCGCTGCTCTGCTGGCTGCGGATGGCGGAAGCGGCTGGCGGCGAATTCGGCTTGTACGTTTCAGCGGCCTGTTCGATGGCGGAGAAGTCGACGTCGGCCACCGCTTCCGCGCGCACATTGCCTTCGCCCACGATCGGCGTGATGATCGATTCGACCTGCTTGATGACTTGCTTCTGCATCTCCTGCACGTATTTGAGCTGGGATGCATCGAGGTTCTTGGCGTTGTTGGCCGCGTTGCCGTTCTTGTTGACGTCGGACACCAGGTTGCCGGCCTGGTCGACCACGGTCACATTGGCCGGCGACAGTTCCGGTACGGAAGAGGCGACCAGGTGCACGATGGCGCTGACCTGGGCTGGATCGATCATGCGGTTGGCATGCAGTTGCAGGATGACCGAAGCGGTTGGCTTCTGCTGGTCGCGCACGAAAACGGATGGCTTGGGCAGGGCCAGGTGCACGCGCGCCGACTCGACGGCGCCGATGGATTGGATGGAGCGCGCCAGCTCGCCTTCCAGCGCGCGCTGGTAATTGACCTGTTCCAGGAATTGCGACACGCCCAGCTTCTGGTTTTCCATGACTTCAAAGCCGACATTGCCGCCCTTCGGCAAGCCCTGCTGGGCCAGGCGCAGGCGCACATTGTGCACTTGCTCGGCCGGCACCAGGATGGCCTGGCCGCCTTCGGCCAGCTTGTACTTGACCTGCATCTGGTCCAGCGCAGCGGTGATGGCGCCGCCATCCTTGTCGGTGTAATTGGCGAACAGGACCTTGTAGTCCGGCTCCTTGTTCCACATCCACAGGATCAGGATCAGCGCCAGGATGCCCGCCACAGCGGCGCCGCGGACCACCATCTTGCCCATTGGGGTGCGGAAGAAGGCGAAGCGGCCCTTGGGGGCCTGCTGGGCTTCGGGATCGTCAATATCGATTTGTTCGGCGGCTGCAGCCATGGGTTATCACTGTGGGTTAATGGGCCTGTTGCACATTATCAGGCGATGTTGCGCCCTTTAAATGCCTGAACAGGCGGTCGTTTGCCATCCTGCTCAAGGCTATCCCCTTGCTTTCACACGGGTATTCTGGAAGCCTGAAAACAGGAATATTGTATCTTGGAGTCAACTAATGAGAACAGGCGGAATTGATTCTAGCCAAATCCAGGCCATGATCGCCCAGCTTCATGCGGCGGCGACACGGCCGGCAGCGACGCCGCCGGCGGTCCAGACCGAGAAGGTGGCAGAGAAGCCCGACTTCACCAATGCGCTGAAAGGGGCGCTGGACGCGGTGCAGGCCAGCCAGGACAAGGCCGAAGGCCTGACCAAGCGCTTCCAGATGGGGGACGATTCAGTCAACCTGTCGGACGTGATGATTTCGATGCAAAAAGCCAGCATCAACTTCCAGGCCACGGTGCAGGTGCGCAACAAGCTGGTGCAGGCCTACCACGACATCATGAACATGCAGGTGTAAAAAGTCGGTGCCAGGTCTGTCATTTGGACATTTCGCTTGCGAAATGTCCAAATGACAGACTTGGCACCGACTTTATTCGAGGCCGGCGATGCGGGCGTTGCGTTCGCGCTCGAGCTTGGTGATGTAGCGCTGCACGGCGGTCAGCGAGGAGCGCGGCATGTCGACGAACTGGCAGCCGAGGCGGCGGTTGGTTTTGTTGTTTAAAAGCGTCAGGTCCAGCGAGTTGCGGATCTGCAGGCCAGTGGTAATCGTGGCCACTTCAGGTAATTCAATGCGGCAGTCGCTGTAGACCTTGCCGATCGTGTCGCCCAATTCCAGGCTGTTGTCGAGGATCGCTATGCCGCCGCAACTGATGTCGGACAGCGGGAACGGCTTGCTGCCGCCACCCAGTTCCGCCGGCTGCGGAATCAGCACGCGCACCGGATTGGTGACCGGTGTGGCAATGCGGTAGTACTCGCGCCGCTGCAGCCGCACCAGGCTGGCCGGCAGCGGCATCCTGAAGGCCGGGCTGCCTTCAAAGGTGGTCGATTCGATCTGCTCGCCGCTGAACATGATGCGGATCTTGTCCAGCGTGGTTTCGAAGGAAAGCCGCTTGGCGCCAAGGATGCGGCGGTTCTGGTCGGGGCTGATGGAGCAGTCGAGGATCACGTTGCCGCCCTCGGCATCGACGTCCAGGATGGACGTGACGCACACATCGGACTCGCCTTTGATGAGCATGCGAATCAACTGGTTCTTCTCGCCGATACTGCGCAATAGCGCGGCGATCTCGCGGCGCGAAGCAACCTCGAAATCATGCCAGTTTTCCATGTCCGATTCCGAAATATAGCTGTGCATCAAAGTCCGTTTTTGGGCGCTTCAGTCGGTACGCTGAGATCGGGTGCCGCGGGCGCGGGCTGGCCAGTCTTTTGCGCTGCTTCAATATGATAAAGCCACGCTAACAGTTCCGCAATTACACGGTAGAGCAGTGGCGGGATCTGGTGGTCCAGGTCCACTTCCATCAGCAGCGATACCAGCTCCTTCGACTCGTGGATGTGCACGCCGTGCTCGGCGGCAACCGCGATGATTTGCTCCGCTACCAGGCCGCGTCCTTTGGCGACGACTTTCGGCGCCGCCTCGCCGCTCTTGTAGGCCAGGGCCACCGCGCTTTGCAACGGCTTGCGCGGCTGCTCGCTATTGTCACTCGGCGCCATCTTTGTTCTCCGCATTGATGGCAAGCGAGGCCAGCGGTGCACCGGCGGCGTCCATGGCTTGCTGCAAGGCGCTGGCCCAGGCGCGCAGCGTGGCGGCCGTGTCTTCCGAGCCGGACTGTACCGCGATGTGCACCTGGTCGCCGACCAGGGTGACGTTGGCGGCGACCTTGCCCAGCATTGGGAAGCGGAAGCGCACACCGCTGCGCCAGACCGGGTCGGCTTCACCCTCGCGGCCTTCGCCGCGACCGCCTTTGCCGCCGGCTTCGCCTTGCTGCTCGCGTTCCACCAGCCATTGCATCTGCTGGCCGGGCCAGGCTTCGCCTTGCCACATGACCTTGCCCTGTTCGTGGGTGTGCAACTGCTGGTTGATCATCTGTGCGGCGGACAGGTCGGGGCCGGCCAATGCCTTCGCTACCGCATCGGCCTGGCCTTGGGCCGCGCCCTGTGCGGCGGCATGGCGCTGCATCTGCGGTTCGCGCTGCAAGTCCTGCAGCGGTCGCTTGCCTTCAGCCCATTCGGCGACGTGCGATTCGTAAAACAGGCCACTGTCGCCGAGGGCGCGCTGCAAGCCCTGGCTGAGCTTGCCGGTGTCAGGCGGGCCGCCTGCGCTCAGCGCCGTCTTGCCGTTGATGGTGACCGGCACGCCGGGCGTGGTGTAGGCCGAGGCCAATGCGCTGGCGATGGCGCGCGCGGCCGGGCTGAGTGCGGCTTGCGGGGTGTCCTTGCCGAGCGAAGGCAGCTGGTCGGCCGGCACCAGCGGGGCTTTGCTGAGCAGGGCGGCACCCGGACTCAGCGCACGGCCCTGGGCTTGCGCGGCGCCGGCCTGGCCGGCCTCGGCCCCGCCCGCTGCCTGCGGCTGCTTGCCGCTCAGGTTGAGGATGGCCGCTTCCTGCGAGGGCAGGCGGGCGTTCTCGGCCGGCATGTCGGGCATCAGGTCGCCGCTGACAAAAGTGGCCATCTGGCCTGCCTGCGGATTGCCGGCGCCCACCTGCAGGGTGGCGCGCGGCTGGCCGCTGACAACGGTCAGCGGCAGTTCATCGCCGCTGCTGATGCCGTTCGGCAGCAGCATGCGCGCATTGGTGTCAGCCACGCGCACCAGGAAGCTGCCATCTGAAAATTTGCTGAGGACCTGGGCGGGCAGGGTTTGCCCGACCATTTGCGAGAGGGCGCGCTGGAAGGCTTCCTGGCGCGGTGCGGCAACGGCCGGCGCGGCCGATGCCGCAGTCGTTGCACCGACACCGCGGACATCCAGGCGCGGGGGCAGCATGGCAGCCGCCCCGCTCAGACGGCGCCGTAGGCGGCGGCCAGGCGCCGTTCAGTGCCGGTGTTGTTGATCAGTTTGGACAGCTGCGCCATCCATGGCATGGTCAGGTCGCGGATCTGGCGGTCGTCGTCCAGCATCTGCTTGATCAGGCCCAGCTTTTGCTGGCGCTCGCCGGCGTCCAGCACCACGGTTTCTTCATTGCCACGCAGCAGGGCGACCTGGGCCGCTACCTGGCTTTCCAGCACTTCCAGTCCGTCCCAGTCGGACATCGTTGCTGCCGCCACCATCTTGTGGGTCAGTGCTGCCATGGCGCCGTAGGCGGTCAATACTTCCACGTTCGTCATTGTCGTCCTCTATTACATGCTGGCCAAGGCAGCAGTCTGGGTATTATTGGTTGCGGCCGGGTTGCCGCCGATCTGGTTCCAGGTGTCGCGCAGGTCGGCCAGCAGGCTGCGCACTTCTTCCAGGAGTTCCGGGCTGTTCTGGATGTTCGCTTCCAGCAGGCGGCGGCTCATGTAGTCGTACAGGGCGTCCAGGTTGCGTGCGATCTCGCCGCCGGCTTCCTTGTCCAGGCTGGCGCGCAGGCCGTCGTCGATGATGCGGATGGCTTTCGAGATCGCCTTGCCTTTTTCCTGCACATTCCCGGCATTCATCTGGGTCGCCGCAGTCATGATCGCAGCCAGGGCACCGTCATACAGCATGACGATCAGCTTGTGCGGCGAGGCGGAGCTGACGCCGGTTTCCAGGCCGACTTTCGCGTAGGCGTTGACGCCGCGTGAAGTAGTTCCAAACATAATCTCTCCTTATTCCTGCGCTCAGCCGTTGGAGGCGATGGCCGCCAGTTGCTGAGTCAAATACGCTTGCGTGCTTTGCATTTTCGCCAGGGTGGCATCGAGCCGGGTGAACTGCGTGCGGTAGCGTTTTTCGATGTCGTCCAGCTTGGAAGAGAAAGCGTCGCGCTGCTTGGTCACGTCCTTGATGCTCTTGTTCAAACCGTCGGTCACGGTGGTCAGCAAGCCCTTGCTGCCGAGGAAGGAAGTGGCCAGGTTGTTGAGCTGGTAGGCATAGCCTTGGGAGAACGAGACGGTGCCGCGGTCGCCCAGGGCACCGCCGGTAATATCGATCTTCAAGCCTTCCGCGTCGGTACCTTCGGCGCCGGTCAGCGACTGGCCGGTGCCGACCACGGCCTTGCCGCCCAGGGTGCCCGCGACGTCGGTGCCGGCCACCGCCGCGGCGCCGCCGAACACGCTGTCGACGCTGCTGCCGGTGACACTGGTCAGGGCGATATTCGAGGCCGAGCCGTATTTGCTGGACGACAGCACCAGTTTGCCGCTGCCGTCGATGGCGGCGGTGACGCTGGAGCCGGTATCCGAGAAGGCTGCCGTGCCGTTGATCGACGACTGCACGATCTTGGCCAGTTCGGCCGGCGCGTAAGTGCCGGCCGGGATGGTGACAGTGGCGATATTCTTCGAGTTGCTGGGCGTCGTGTCATTCAAGGTCACCGCCCAGGTGGTGTTGGCGGCAATCGTCGTGCTGCCCAGCGCTGCCGAGCTGGTCAGTGCACCCTGGCTGGCCAGCGCCGTGATGTTCAGGGGGTAGCTGCCCGGCTTGGTTTTCGCGGTCGAACTGACAAAGCTGACGTTCGGGTCGGTCGCATTGCCGATGGCGGTAAACAGGCCGGCGATGTCGCCGAAATTCTTCTCGATTGCCTTGTTCAGCTTGGCGTCGTCCAGGCTCAGCGTGCCATCTTTGGCAAAGGAAATGCCCACCTGGCCCATATTGGTCAGGCTGCCGGACAGGCCGGTGACCTGCCCGCTCATCATGCGGCGCAGTTGCGCCTGCATCGATTGGGCGGTCGGGTCGCCCTGCAGCGCGCCGGCTTTCTTGGTTTCCGGGTCGTAGGCGGTGAGTTTCTTCAGCGCACCGTTGAGTTCGTTGTATGCCTTGACGAAGGCCGTCAGGTTGGTCTTGACGCTATTGGTATCGCGCGCAACATTGAGCGTCGTGCTGCCGACCTGGTTGACCGTCAGGCCTACGCCCTGGATTGATTCGTTGACGGTGTTGGAGTGGCTGCTGACGGCAATGCCGTTGACGGTCAACTTGGTATCTTGGGCGGCACTGGTCTGCTGCATCGACTGGGTGCCGGCCGGGTCATAGCTGAGCAGGCTGCTCAGGGCGGAGTCCGGCGGGTTGCTGCCGTCACCGCTGAGGCTGATCTTCATGGCCGCGTTTTCGCCGGTCTTGTTCGAGGTCAGCACCAGGCGGTACGGGCTCGCGCTGCCATCGGAGACGATGGTGGCGGTCACACCCATGCTGGCTTTGTTGATGGCGTCGGCCACGCCTTGCAGGGTGTTGTTGGTGCTGTCGATGACGACCGAGCCCGATGGCTGGCTGGCATCCTGGCTGAAGCCGCCGCCCAGCATGCTGCCGCCGGTGCCGGCAGTCAGGCCGGCTGCGGCCGGATTGTTGCCGGCGATGGTAATCGGGCTGCCGTTGGCCGAGGTCAGGGTGACGCTGCTGGCCGACGCGTACGTGGCACCGGCATTCGCGGCGCCGGCCGCGGTCTTGGCGCCGCCGGTGGTACCGCTTGCCGTTTCGGTGATGCCCACGCTGGCGCCGCTGGCGCTGCGGAATTCCAGGGTGCCGGCAGCGGCAGTGCCGGTAAAGGTGATGCCTGCGGCTGCGAGGGCGGTCGCGGTGGCGCCGCCGGCATTGGCCAGGTCGGCATCGAGGGACGCGGCCGTGACGCCGGCACCGGCGGCGACGCCAGCACCCTGGCTGGCGATTGTGACGTTGCCTACTTTCAGCGCGTAGGAGCCGCTGCCATCGGTGGCCACGTCGCCAAAGGTCGAGAAAATATTCGCCACGCTGGCGGTGACGCCGGTGGTGCTGGTCTTGTCATTGATGGCATTGGCCAGCGCGGTGGCGCTATTGGTCCCGCTTGAGGTTGCAATGGCGGTGCCGTTGATGCTGAGCGAGCCGTTGGCCAGCCCGTTGCTCAGCATTGATGAGCTCAAACCCGTGCCTTGCAGGCCGAAGCTGCCGCTGGCCGAACCGAACTGGAAAGACAGGGTGGTCGAGCCGCCCAGGCCGATGGTCGACGTCTTGCTCGCCAGGCCGGTGGTCATCAGGGTCTGCGCCTGGGCCAGCTGGCTGACATTGATCTTGTAGTTGCCCGCCACCGCCTTGCCCGAAGCGCTGGCAGTCAGCAGGTCCTTGTTGCCTACCGTGGTCGAGAAGCCTTTGAAGGCGTTGGCCGAGGTCAGGCCGCCCAATGCGCTCTGGAACACGCCGACGGCGGCGGTCAGCGAACCGAAGGCGCTGACCTTGGCCTGGTAGGACGCGGCCTTGCGGTCGTAGCCCGCCAACGGCGCCGCTTCGGCTGCCATCAGTTTGTCGACGATGTCGTTGACCTGCAAACCGGATCCGATACCGGGGGATGACAGTGCTGGGGTGCTGGAAAGGGCCACGGCAAACTCCTGAGGAAACAAGATAAGTCTAACTTGTTTACGGCAGATTCAAAGGGGACTTGAGAGGGGGAAATACCTGTTTATTCCTGTCCGAAATGACAATCTGGCCAGGAAAGCATAACGTAAAAAAGCCCGGGCTGCCGCATGGGCAGGCCGGGCCTTCGCGAAGCTGCCGGGTCAGGCTTGCTGGTCGACCAGCAGGCCGCCCTTGCGGGCATCGATCGACTTGGCGATCTGCAACGCTTCCGGGGTCGGAATCTGTCGCAGTACTTCCTTGGTGCGCTGGTCGATCACTTTCACGATGGTGCGCTTGCTGTCGTCGTCGATGGAGAATTCCAGGCCTTGGCCGCGCTCCTGCACCGACTTGTTCAGCTTGGCGACCGCGTCTTCCACATCCTGCTTGGAAGGCGTCGCCTCCTTGGCCTTGACGGCATCGACGGTTTCCACCGCGGCAGCTGGGCTGCGGCCTGCCACCGGGAGGGCCACGAAATCCGGGACCGCGATGCCACGCTCAGCCCGCGGCGCAGTAGCAGTAATTGAATCGATAGTCATACAGACCTCCTACGGAAAATTCCCCGGTCCGGCGAACCGGAGCGGGGAACCGCTTTTTTAGCTAGCTGTCTGGCGATTAGCCGCGCAGCAGGCTCAGTACGCCGTTAGGCAGCGAGTTAGCCTGGGCCAACATGGCGGTACCAGCTTGTTGCAGGATCTGGCCGCGGGTCAGGCTTGCGGTTTCTGCAGCAAAGTCGGTGTCCACGATACGGCTACGCGATGCAGACAGGTTCTCAGTCGTCGCGCTCAGGTTCGAGATCGTCGAGGAGAAGCGGGACTGCAGTGCACCGAACGAAGCGCGCTGGCTGTTCACCGATGCCAGGGCGGCGTCAGCGATCTTGATTGCCAGCTGGGCGTTGTCGAAGGTGGTCACGTCCAGGGTTGCGACCGACTTCAGGGTCGAACCGCCCGCCAGGCTGAAGCCGGTTGCAGCGGCTTCAGTCACCGAGAACGAGTTCTCGGAGTCCATCGTCACGCGGCCCATCACGGTCGAGACAGCAGCAGCAGCGGTCATCGCGTTGGCAGCACCGTTCAGGGTACCGGTAGCGGTGTAGTTCTGTGCGCTGGCCACCGTGTTACCGCCAACTTTGGTGTTGGTCAGCTTGATGTCGGAGCCGGTCGAGTGCGACAGCTTCAGCTTGTTGTTGGTCTCGTCGTACTGGGCGGTAACGCCGGTCTTGGACGATTGCGCATTGAAGGCATTGATCGCCGAAGCGTAGTCGTCAGCCGAGTTGGCACCGGTGCCGACGGTGAAGGACACGGTCACTGGGGAGCCAGCGTTGTCGCCTTCGACGGTCATGGTGTAGGACTCAGCGCCCAGGGTCAGTGCCGCGTCGGTTTTGGCCGAAGCAGTGACGCCGGTGTTGGCGGTCTGTGCATTGATGCTGGCAGCGACCGACTTGGCGGTGCTGGTAGCGGCCAAGGTGGTGATGGTTGCCGAACCGCGGGAACCGTTGATGGTAGCGGTGGTAGCAGCCGAGGTGTTGGCAGCGGTCACAGCAGCTGGAGCGCCTTCAATACGGTTGTCGCCGTAGGTGCTGGTCAGGAAGTTGGCGCCAACAGCCTGGATGGTCTGGTTCGCGTCAGCACCGACCTGGAAGGTCGCGGTGCCCATCGAGCCGTCCAGCAGGTTTTTGCCGTTGAAGTTGGTGGTCTGGGCAACGCGGTTCAGTTCCGATGCCAGTTCGCCAACTTCAGTCTGCAGGGCTTGACGGTCCGAAGCCGAGTTGGTGGCGTTGGACGACTGCACCGCCAGTTCACGGATACGCTGCAGGATGTCGCCGGAAGAAGCCAGCGCGCCTTCAGCGGTCTGGGCCAGCGAAACGCCGTCGTTGGCGTTGCGCATTGCCTGGTTCATACCGCGAATCTGGGAATTCATACGGTCCGAAATTGCCAGGCCAGCAGCATCGTCCTTAGCGCTGTTGATACGCAGGCCGGAGGACAGACGTTGCAGGGAGGTCGACAGGCTGCTCTGGGATGCGTTCAGGTTGCGCTGCGAGTTCAGGGACGAGATGTTGGTGTTAATTACGGAAGCCATGGTGTTTCTCCATTCGGTACTACTGATTGGGCAATTTGCTCATTCACTTTGGCCCGCCACGCTGTGCTGTGACGATCAAGCCGCTGTTGTAATGGGTAACGGTTGCCGCATGGGAACCTTTAGCGCGATTTAGCTGCTAAATCGTGCTGTTCTTACCCTCAAGTTGCCTACGCAGTGCCGCTTAAACGGCGGGCTTTTGGTGAACTTTAGACCGAAAAAAAATATTTTTCACGCGCAAAAAAGTTTTCGCGGGCCGTGAAATGAAGGTGTTTATTGTGGGTAATTAACATTTATAATGGGAAATATATTAGGTATTATACAATTTCGATAACTCTTTATTAACCATGATGCGTAAAATTTCTCAGCAATGGGCTGCAGCCTTGTGGCTGGCGGCCTGTACCCAGGCTTCCGCCGGTGTCCTGCCGGTGGTCGATGTCAATAATCCGGTCAGCTGGCCGGGCGCTGCGGTCGATGTGATCCATAACCATTACCAGCAGCATTTTTCGGCCACCCAGTCCGGGCTCCTGTCGGGTTTCGGTATCTTCGCAGCGCCTGGCTATACCTGGCAAAGGACCAGCGTCAAGATCAAGATCGGCGGCGGCGACCACTGGCAGACCGATGGCTGGCTGGCCCGGATCACCCCGAGCCTGGACGGCTCGCTGGTGGATTTGACGGGGTTTGCTTTGCACGTCAATGCCGGCGACGATATTGTCTTTGACGTGGGCGGCGGTGGCAGCGCCTTCATGGTGCAGCATGGCTTGGGGGCGCTGTACGAAAAGAATAACTTTTCGGATTTTCCTTCGCGTCAGACCGGCCGCTCGCTGGCCTTCACCACCTGGATGATCCCGGACCCGGCCGTGACCGACCCGACTGCTGATGTGCCGGCTCCTGGGGCCGGCATCCTTACACTGCTGGGCTTGGCGATGCTGGCGCTGGCACGGCGCTTTCCGGCGCGCCGCTTGCACTAAATGAAAAGAGCCCGCTATGTGCGGGCTCTTCAGCTTTAGCGCTGGCTTGTTATCCCGCTACAACGACGCGGTTCTTGCCGGACTTCTTGGCCTTGTACATGGCTTCATCGGCGCGTTTCACCAGGTCGGACTGGCCTTCGTGCGGGCGGCGCAGGGCGACGCCGGCGGAGAAGGTGATCAGCACCTTCTCGTTTTCATGCATGAAGAAGTGGCGGGTCAGTTCGCGCTGCAGGCGGGTCATGGTGGCCTCGGCGGCCTCAATGGTGGTCTCCGGCAGCAGGATCAGGAATTCCTCGCCGCCGAAGCGGGCGATCACGTCCATCGAGCGCAGGGTTTCCTTGACCACCTTGACCAGGTGCTTGAGCGCATTGTCGCCGGCGATATGGCCCATGGTGTCGTTGAGCTTCTTGAAGTCGTCCAGGTCCAGCACGGCAATGCAGAGCGGGGTGCCGCGGCGGTCGGCGCGCGCGGTTTCGCGTTCGAACACGTCGTCCAGGCCGCGCCGGTTCAGCGAGCCGGTCAGCTGGTCTTCGCGCACCAGTTCGCTCAAGTGCTGCAGCTTCGCTTCCAGCGCGTGGATGCGCGCTTCGGCGTCCTGCACTTCCTGCCGCGCCACCATCATATTGTCGCGTGCCTTCAGCGCCTCGCTCTGCACCTGGCGGGTTTCCTTCAGCACGTCGTCGAGGATCTGGTTGAGCTCGCCGATATCGCGCGCAGTGCGGATCTTGTCGGAATAGCCACCGATCTTTTCGTGGAAGTCGCCGGTCGAGGTCGCTACTGCGCCAAGGCGGTCGATGAAGGTCATCATCATATTCTTGACGGTGGCCTTGACGTCGGTGATCGAGTGCTTGAGCTGGCTCTGCTTATAAATGACGTCTTTCAGGCTGCGCGTGGCTTCTTCCAGCGCGCGCTGGTCGATCGGGCCGGCAATCAGGTTTTGCACGGCGTCGATTTGGCCGCGCAGCCAGGAGTCGTCGTCCAGCAGTTCGCTGACGTTTTCCAGCAGCAGGCGGAACAGGCGCAGCAGCAATTCCTGCTGCTCGGCAGTGTCGCCGCTGCGGATCTCGATCTGGTAGCACAGTTCCTTCAGGCGCGTGCCGATCTCGGCCAGTGAAGCTTCGGTATGGGCTTCCTTGGTCGCGGCGCCCAGCGATTCGGCTTCCGCCACCAGGTTGGGACTGTCCGACAGCAGGGAGGCGACGGCAAAGGTCAGGGTGCGGCTCAGCAGTTCGCGCAGCAGGCGTGCCTGCTCGTTATTCTCTTCGGGCACCAAGCCGCCCGCGCCCACTTTCACCAGCGGGCGTTCGGCCAGCGCGGCCAGGGTGCGGGCATAGGTATCCCAGTCGCGCGCCTTGACGGCGCGGTTGAAGCGACGGCCGAAGTCGGCCAGGTCGCCCGGCTGGTCGGTCAGGCGGGCGGCGAACTGGGCCAGCATGGATTCTGCGGGGCTTTCCTGCACCACAGGTGCCGGCGGTACCGGCACGATGCCGGCGATTTCATTGTAGATGTCGCGATACGCGTCTGGCGTAGGGGCAATCCGGCGCACAGCGAGGCGGCGGAATGCCTCGCGAGCGATATCAGCCGGATTCATGTCCGCCGCGGCTGGATTGGTGGGTTTGCTAGACATCTGACGTACAGCCTTTACTAAGGTTTACCGATTACCAGCATATTAAGCCACTGCCCAGTTGCGCGATTTAGTGATAAACGGGAGTAAATGTGCTTACTTCCTGGCATCATTTTCTAATCGATCAGCTGGTTCTTGATGGCATAGTGCGTGAGCTCGGCGCTGTTCTTCAGGTTCATCTTGGCCAGCAGGCGGGAGCGGTATTCACTGACGGTCTTGACCGAGAGTGACAGCTCCTTGGCGATGGTGCCTACGGTTTTGCCGGAGGCGATCATGGTCAGGGTCTGGTACTCGCGGTCTGACAGCGTTTCGTGCGGCGCAGTCTGGTGGTCCTCGCCGACATGGTTGGCTAATTCCTGGGCCAATGCCGGGCTAACATATTTTAACCCCGCTGCGCACTGGCGGATTGCATTTACTAACTCTTTCGGTGCACTTTGTTTGGTGAGGTAGCCGGAGGCGCCGGCTTTGAGTGAGCGGATGGCGTATTGGTCTTCCCGGTGCATGGACAACATCAGCACGGACAGTTCAGGCTTGTCCTTCTTGACCTGCTTCAATACTTCGATGCCGTTGCGATCTGGCAAGGAAATGTCGAGTAGTAAAACATGGCAGCCGGACTTGCGGAACAGCTTGATCGCATCGAGGCCATTTTCCGCTTCGCCGGCAACGACAATGTCCCTGGTTTCGGCCAGGATTTGCTTCAAGCCTTCGCGCACGATGGCATGGTCGTCGGCAATAAAAACTTTGATGACGGCTTTTTCACTCATGGCCCATTGTAACGTCTGGGGCGCTGGCCGGGAGGCGGATTTTGATCGCCACTTCGGTGCCGCCGCCGGCAGCGTGGACCAGGTTCAGCGTACCGCCCAGTGCCCGCGCACGCTCGGCCATCCCGCGCAGGCCGAAGGAGTCGGGCTTGGCGCGGTCGGCCGGGTGGATGCCGCGGCCGTTGTCGATAATCTTCAGGGTCAGCATGCCGCGGCTGCGCGTCAGCTTGACTGCCACGGCGCTGGCTTGCGCGTGCTTGGCGATATTGGTCAGTGCTTCCTGCGCGATGCGGAACAGGGCCGCCGCCTGCTCGGGATCGAGTTCGAGCTCTTTCATGCTGGCCTGCAGGGTGCAGGCAATGCCGGCCTGGGCTTCGAATTCCTTGACCTGCCATTCGAGCGCGGGCAGCAGGCCGAAGTCGAGCACGGAAGGGCGCAAGTCGAGGGTCAGGCGGTGCACCGCGTCGATGGTGCGGTCGACCAGGGAGTCGACGTAGGCGGCCTTTTGCTGCAGCGTTGCATCGCCCTGCGGCAGGCGCGAAGCAAGCATCGCCAGGGCCATTTTGATGGCGGTCAGGTTGCCGCCCAGGTCGTCGTGGATTTCGCGCGCGATGCGTTCGCGTTCCTGCTCCTTGACCCGTTCGATGTGGGCGGTCAGCTCGGCCAGGCGGGCGCGGCTGGCACGCACTTCAAGCTGCTCCTGCTTGCTCTCGGTGATGTTGGACATCATCCCTTCCCACTGTACGCCGCCATCGGGCAGGGCGTGCGGGGTGCTGCGCAGGTTGATCCATTTCACGTCTTTCCAGGCCTCGACCCAGATGCGGCCTTCCCAGTTCCAGCTCCACAGCGAATTGGCGGAAGACTGCATCGACTCCAGGTAGGCGGGCCGGTCTTCCGACAGTACCAGCGACAGGAAGCGTTCCGGTTCGGCCTGCAATTCTGCGGCATTGATGCCCAGCAGGGCCAGGCAGCCGTCGCTTAAATAGGGAAAGGACACGCTGCCGTCTGCATGACGGCGGAACTGGTAGACCAGCCCGGGAGCGTTGGCGGCGATGTTGTGGAGGGCGGTCGGCAAGGCAGGGCGCACGAGGTGGTTGAACGGTCAGCGGCGGCGCATGCGCCAGAACGCGCTGAAGCGGCGCAGTACGCGCATCGGGCGGGCCGCGAAACGGCCGCGGCGCCAGCCGGCACGCCAGCGGCGCAGGCGCTCGCGCGCGCTGTCGACCAGGGCGCGGCATTCGCGCCAGGCAGCGCTGGCCTTGAGGCGGGCGATCCAGCGTTGTTTCACTTCCATGAAGCGGCCATGCAGCCAGGCGAACCAGCGCAGGCGCAGCAAGGCTGGGCGGGTCAGGGCATACAGCCGCGCGACTGCCGCGGCGCCGGCCACTTTGGCCAGCACGAAGACGCTGATGCCCATGAAGGCATGGCCGCGCGCCATGGCGAACAGGGCCAGCAGCTTGACCGGGAACAGCATCAGTGCCGGCAGCAGGAACACGGCCATGGCGGCGGCCGGGCCCAGGCTGCAGATGATGCGCTCCAGCGCCCGCAGCGGCGGGAACGCGGAGAGCTTGAGCATCAGGCGCGCACCGAGATCCCACAGCCATTCCTCGAAGATCAGGAACAGGGCCGCCAGGTAGACGAGGGGGGCGAACAGGCGCCGCCTGAGTGTGTACAATCGCTTCATGTGAGTGCCATTATTGCACCAAATAATTAGAAAACGGTTATGAACAAAGCTTTTGTCAAAGAGGGCGAACAGGACGATGACGACGACCTGCCGCCGGGCGCGCCGCCGATTCCTCCCGGCTCCAAGAATTACCTTACGCCGGCCGGCTACCAGCGCATCAAGGACGAGCTGCTGCAGTTGATCGATGTCGAGCGTCCGGAAGTCGTGAAGGTGGTGCACTGGGCCGCGTCGAATGGCGACCGTTCTGAAAACGGCGACTATATTTACGGCAAGCGCCGCCTGCGCGAGATCGACCGCCGTATCCGTTTCCTGACCAAGCGCATGGACCTGGCCGAGGTGGTGGACCCGAGCATCCACCATGGCAACGACCAGGTGTTTTTCGGCGCCACCGTCACCTATGCCAAACGCGATGGCGAAGAGCACACGATCACCATCGTCGGCATCGACGAGTTCGATCCGCTGAAGGGCAAGGTGAGCTGGATCAGCCCTGTCGCCCGCACATTGACCAAGGCGCGCGAAGGCGACACGGTGCTGCTGCATACGCCGAACGGCGCGGAAGAGCTGGAAATCCTCGAAGTCAGCTATCCCGCCCCGGACGCCTGAGCAAAGCGATAGCCAAACAGCGCTGCGTCGCGAGCGATGCCCGCCAAAGTTCTATCAGTGCAAACTTGCCAAGTTGTTATAATAAATTTTTAATTAAATTTATGGCAAGGTGCGCGCATGGCATTCGCTCAACTGACGCAAGTCTTCTATGAACCGGCGGCCGCCTTCGCCGCGCTGAAGGAGCGGCCGCGGGCCTGGCTGCCGCTGTTCCTGCTTTACCTGGCCGGGATCGGCATCGTGGTCTGGTACTTCCAGGCGGTTGATTGGGATTGGATGCGGGTGGCTTCCCTGCCGCCGGACATGCCTGCCGAGCAGCGCGAAGCCGCCGCCCATGCCATGTCGCGCGGCATGATGATGGGATTCGGCATTGCCGGCGTGGTGATCGGCACGCTGGTGATCTTCAGCCTGTACGGCTTCTACTATTGGCTGGCGGGGAAACTGGCCGGCATGGAACTGGGCTTCAAATCCGGCTTTGCACTGGTGGCCTGGGCCTCGCTGCCAAGCCTGATCGGCGTGCCGCTGATGGCGCTGCAGATCGCCACCAGCAAGGGCCAGCTGGCCCTTGAAAACGCCGACATGCTGTCGCTGAACTTCCTGCTGGTGCATGCCGCGCCGCATACGCCATGGGTGGGTATTGCCAGCGCGCTCAAAGTCACCGATATCTGGGTCATCGTGCTGAGCACGATTGGCCTGCGCACCTGGACCGGCAAGAGCACTACCACCTGCGCCATCATCGCCGCGCTGCCGTATGTCCTGATCTACGGCTGCTGGGCTGCCTGGATCCTGTTCAAGAACTGAGGTGGCTATGAAGCGCAAACTGATTGCATTGGCCGTGGTCGCGGCCATGATTGGCATTCCCGTGGCGATCAAGTTCGGCAGCCCGCCGGCAAAAATCGAGGCCGAACTGGCCAAGGTCGAGAACAAGGCGATTTACCCGGCGGTCCTGGCATCGGGCAGCCTGGTGTTCCGCCAGGAGGTCCAGCTTTCGCCGGAGGTGATCGGCAAGGTGTCCGAAGTACTGGTGAAGGAGGGCGACAGGATCGAGAAAGGGCAGGTCGTGCTGCGCCTTGACCCGAGCACCTACAAGGCCGACGTGGCGCAGCAGGAAGCCGCGGTGCGCAACGCTGCCGTCAGCGTCGATCGCGCGCAGATCGACATTGATAACCAGCAGCGCAAACTGGAGCGCTCGCGCCAGCTGGCAGCAGCGAAATTCATCGACGTGTCGCGCCTCGACGATGCGAAGCTGGCGGTGGACCTGGCGGTGGTGGCGCTGCGCAGTGCGCGCGAAAGCCGGCAGCAGGCTGCGGCCATGCTGGCGCTGGCGCAGGAACGCCTGGCCAAGACCGAGGTCAGGGCGCCGATCTCGGGCACTGCCACCAGCGTCTCGATCAAGGCCGGTGAAACGGCCGTGGCCAGCGCCACCGGCATTGCCGGCTCCAGCCTGATGACCATTGCCGACGTCAGTTCGATGATCGCGGAAGTAAATGTCGACGAAGGCGATATCGCCAACGTCGCGGCAGGCCTGAAGACCCGCATCTTCCCGTCGGCCTATGCCGACCGCCCGCTGGCTGGTACGGTGGAATCTGTCTCGCTGGCGCCGAAACCGCAGGGCCTGGGCCAGGCGGCAAGCCAGGGCCGCAGCTATGTGGTCAAGGTGAAGCTGGCGCCGCACCAGCTGTCGCTGCGTTCCGGCATGACCTGCCGCGCCGAGATCGTGACCGGCGACGGTGCGCCGCGGCCGGTGGTTCCGCTGCAGGCGGTGCAATTGACCGAAGCGCCGGAAGGCAAGGGCAAGCGCAGCAACTATGTGTTCGCGATTGTCGACGGCGTGGCGAAGAAACGCACCGTGGAACTGGGCCTGTCGGACGACAGCAACCAGGAAATCACCAAGGGCCTGGCGCTGGGCGAGACCGTGGCTGTCGGCCCGGCGCGTATCCTGCGCGACTTGCGCGAGGGCGTAGCCGTGAAGGCCAGGGCGGTGGAAGCCAAGCCGCTCAAAGTCGCCGATGGAAGCAAGCAGTGATTGCGCTGACCGGCATCACCAAGCAGTACCAGATGGGCGACCAGACCGTGCATGCATTGCAGGGCGTCGACCTGCATATCGAGCGCAATGAACTGGTGGCCTTTATCGGCGCTTCCGGTTCCGGCAAGTCGACCATGATGAATATCGTCGGCTGCCTGGATCGGCCAAGCAGCGGTACCTATTTCCTGAACGGGAAGGATGTGGCGACCATGGCCGGCGACGACCTGGCCCAGGTGCGCAACGAGGAAATCGGCTTCATCTTCCAGAGCTTCCACCTGCTGCCGCGCCATACGGCGCTGGACAATGTGGCGCAGCCGCTGATCTATCGCGGCATTCCACCTACGGAACGCAAACGCATGGCGCGCGAAGCGCTGGAGCATGTGGGGCTGGGCGAGCGCATGCACCATCGGCCGAACGAGCTGTCGGGCGGGCAGCGGCAACGGGTGGCGATTGCGCGCGCGCTGGTGGGCAAGCCGTCGATCCTGCTGGCCGACGAACCGACCGGCAACCTGGATTCGGCCACTACGCGCGAGATCATGGCGCTGATCAAGGACGTGCACCGCAACGGCCAGACCGTGGTGATGGTGACGCACGAACCGGACATCGCCGACCAATGCCAGCGCATCGTGCGCTTGCAGGATGGACGTGTCCTGTCCGACCAGCGCGCGGCGGGGGCATAGGGCATGTATATCTTTATCGAAGCACTGCGTTCGGCCATGGCGGCAATCCGGGCGCACCGCATGCGCAGCTTCCTCACGTCGCTGGGCATCATCATTGGCGTGGCCTCGGTGATCACCGTGATTTCACTGATCCAGGGCTTGTCGCAATCGATCACGCGCCAGTTCGAGGGCCTGGGTGGCAATGCATTGACGGTGCACGCGAAGAACGACTTCAAGGACGTCATGCGGGGCAAGGTCAACCACCTGCAGTTCGAAGACGTGGAGCAGTTGCGCGGGCACGTGGACGGCATTCGCGAATTGAGCCCGGCCTTCATGTTCCCGGGCGGCGAGATCCGCTACGGCAACCAGACTGCTTCCAGCCGCCAGCAGTTGGCGGTGACTGCGGCGTTCATGGAGGTGAATGGCAGCTATCCGCAGCTGGGGCGTTTCCTCAGCGAGCCCGATAATGCGGGTGCACGGCGCGTTTGCGTGGTCGGCGAAAAGATCATTGAAATGCTGCACTTGCCGGATAACCCGCTGGGAGAGTTCATCCAGTTCTCCGGCGAGTGGTTCAAGATTGTCGGCGTGCTGGAGAAGAAAGGCGAGATTCTGGGCATGTCGCAGGACGACCAGGTGCTGGTGCCGTTCCGTACCGGTCAAAGCCTGATCGGGAATACCCAAAAGCCGAGCATGTCGATCACGCTGTCGATCAACGACATTGGACGTACCGAAGAACTCAAGGAACGCATTGCCACGGTCATGCGGCAATCGCACCGCCTGCATGCCGAGCAGAAGGATGATTTCGAGATCCAGTCTTCCGACCAGTTCCTCAAGAGTTTCGAGACGGTGACCACCACGGTCACGCTGGTGATGGGCGGGGTGGTGGGCATTGCGCTGCTGGTGGGCGGCATCGGGATCATGAACATCATGCTGGTGTCGGTCAGCGAGCGCACGCGCGAAATCGGGATCTGCAAGGCGATCGGCGCGCGCAGCCGCGACATCCTGATGCAGTTCCTGATTGAAGCGGTGACCTTGTCGATGCTCGGCGGCGCCCTAGGCGTGCTGCTGGGATATGGCATGGGCCATGCGATCGCCAGCGTGATTCCCGATTTCCCCGGCGCGTATGTGCCGTGGTGGGCGGTGGCATTGTCGGTCATATTCTCCGCCGGCGTAGGCGTAATCTTCGGCGTCCTGCCGGCCGCCAAAGCTGCCAAGCTCGACCCGATCGAGGCCCTGCGCTACGAGTAGGCGGAAATTGAGGCTGCACAAAGAGTCTACACGCAGTACCGCTATCCTTTGAGCAGGCGGGGTCTGTCCCTTGGGTCAGACCCAGGTTTACCGGTTTAAAAGGAGCGCAAAATGGTCCGTCCCCTCCGCAATTACCCCGCTGGAAGTTGCCTGCACATAGTTCAAAGAGGCGACAATCGCCGCACTTGTTTCCACGACGAGCAAGACCGTCAACGGTACCTCGAACTCATGGAGCATTATGGGAAAAAGTACTGCTGCGACCTGCATGCTTACGTCCTGATGAGCAATCACGTCCACATTTTGCTGACAGTGCGCGAACATAATGCCCAATCTTTATTCATGAAGGACTTGTCGCAGCAGACAGCGCATTGGGTTCATATGCGGCAAGGCGGGTCGGGAACGATGTGGGATGGGAGGTATCACTCCTCTATTATCGATAGCGATGCCTACCTCTTGGCCTGCCAGCGATACATTGAGCTCAATCCCGTGCGTGCGGGAATGGTAGAGTTGCCTTCAGCGTATAAATGGTCCAGCTATCGGGCAAATGCAGAGGGCAGGGAAAGCTCCATTCTTACACCCCATCCGGTTTTTTTAGGACTAGGGAAGAATGACGCTGCTCGCCAGTTGGCATATCGGGCGCTGTTTGATATGCCGTTGTCTGAGAAGGAATTGCAGCGGATCCGATTTGCAGTGAAGAATGATTTTGCGCTTAGGAAAACCGGTAAACCAGGGTCTGACCCAAGGGTCAGACCCGACTAAGCGCGCTCGCGGGTGACGCGGTTGACGCCTGCGACTTTTCTGACGTTGCGGATCAGGGCCGCTAAATGCACGCGGTCTTTCACCTGGATCGTGAAGCGGAGCTGGTGCAGGACGTGCTCGCGGTCTTCATCCATCCCGACGAAGGTGATGTTGCCGTCGCTTTCGCCGATTTCGGCGGCGACGCGCGCCAGAATACCCTTCTCATTATTGATGATCAGGCGGATGCGGCTGTCGAAGCGGCGGTTGATTTCGGTGCCCCATTTGACCGCGATCCAGCGTTCCGGTTCTTTCTGCTTCGAACGCTTGGCCACCGAGCAGTCGCCGGTGTGCACCTGCAAGCCCTGGTCGCGCCGCAACTGGCCGACGATATGGTCGCCCGGAATCGGCAGGCAGCATGGCGCCAGCTGCACCGACACGCCTTCGCTGCCGTAGATCGTGACCGGGTCGAGTTCTTTCGAGCTGGTGTGCTCGATCGGAGCGCTGGCCGATTCGCCGCCCAGCAGGCCGAAGATGTGGCGTGCCACCAGCGCGGCCATGCGCTTGCCGATGCCGATGTCGGCATACAGTTCTTCCATCGACTTGGCCGAGGATTCGTTCAGCAGGCGTTCCATCAGCGGCGCCGGCAATTCGCCCGGCACATTGATCGCATCCAGCGCCTGCGCCAGCAATTGCCTGCCGAGGCCGATCGATTCCGGCAGGTTGATGGTGCGCAGGTGGTGGCGGATGGCGGAGCGCGCCTTGCCGGTACGAACGAAGGACAGCCAGGTCGGGCTCGGGCGCGAGCTCGGGTCGGTGACGATTTCCACGATATCGCCGTTGCGCAGTTCGGTGCGCAACTGGGCTGCTTCGCCGTTGATGTTAACCGATACCGTATGGTCGCCGATCCCGGTGTGGATCGAATACGCGAAGTCGATCGGCGTGGCGCCGCGCGGCAGCGCGATGATCTTCGATTTCGGCGTGAACACGTAGACCGAGTCGGGGAACAGGTCGACCTTGACGTGCTCCAGGAATTCGGCCGAGTCGCCGGTCTGCTGCTGGATGTCGAGCAGCGATTGCAGCCAGGCGTGCGTGCGCTGCTGCATGTCCGAGATATTGGCGTCGTTGCTCTTGTACAGCCAGTGCGCCGCCACGCCCGATTCGGCGGTGCGGTGCATTTCCTGGGTGCGGATCTGGAATTCCACCGGGGTGCCGTAGGGGCCGATCAAGGTGGTGTGCAGCGACTGGTAGCCGTTCAGCTTGCGGATCGCGATGTAGTCCTTGAATTTGCCCGGCATCGGCTTGTACAGCGAGTGCAGGGTGCCCAGCGCCACATAGCAGTTCGGGAAGCTGTCGACCACCACGCGGAAGCCATACACGTCCAGCACCTGCGAGAACGACAGGTGCTTGGAGCGCATCTTCTTGTAGATGCCGTACAGGGTCTTTTCGCGGCCGTAGACTTCGGCCTCGATGCCTGCCATCGACAGGGTGTTCTTCACCGCGTCCAGGATCTTCGACACCACCTCGCGCCGGTTGCCGCGTGCCGCCTTCACGGCCTTGTGCAGCACGTGGTAGCGCACCGGGTACAGGTGGGAGAAGGACAGGTCCTGCAGTTCGCGGTAGATGTTGTTCAGGCCAAGGCGGTGCGCGATCGGCACGTAGACTTCCATCGTCTCGGCCGCGATACGGCGCTTCTTGGCCGGCACCATCACTTCCAGCGTGCGCATATTGTGCAGGCGGTCGGCCAGCTTGATCAGGATCACGCGCACGTCCGAGGCCATGGCCAGCAGCATCTTGCGGAAGTTTTCCGCCTGCGCTTCGATCTGGCTCTGGAACTCGATCTTTTCCAGCTTGGACAAGCCATCGACCAGGTGCGCCACCTGGGCGCCGAAGCGTTCGATCAGCTCGTCCTTCTTGACGTCCTGGTCTTCCATCACATCGTGCAGCAGCGCGGCCATGATGGCTTGCGCGTCCAGTTTCCACTCGGTGCAGATCTCGGCCACCGCGATCGGATGGGAAATATACGGCTCGCCCGACTTGCGGACCTGGCCCAGGTGCATCTCGTCCGAGAAGCGATAGGCTTCCTTGACCTTTTTCAGGTCGGCCTCGCCCATGTACTCGGCGAGCTTTTCGGTCAGGTGGGTGATGGTCGCAACGCCTGTGGCCACGGTTGGCGCGGCTAGTGCAGAAGTGGAAACTGTTGGTGCAGAAACGTCAACGCCCGGCTGTTGCTTAGCCGGGCGCCGTGCCCGCCGTGCGGGCTGTTCGCTGATGTTGGGATCGGCGGAAGTCTGGTTCATATCGGGAACAAAAAGGTTCCCAGCTTACATAGGGACCTTTTTCAGCATTTCCAGGCCTACTTTGCCGGCGGCGATTTCACGCAGGGCGACGACGGTTGGCTTGTCCTTGGCTTCGACCTTAGGGGTGTGGCCTTGCAGCAGCTGGCGTGCGCGGTAGGTGGCTGCCAGGGTCAGCTGGAAGCGGTTAGGGACATTTTTCAGGCAATCTTCAATAGTAATACGGGCCATGCTTAACTCCTGGGTAAATGCGGTACTTGATGTGTCAGTGATTATTCTGCGTGGTCGGCGTGGATGCCCAGCTCGGACATCAACCTGGCATTGCGGGCGGCTTGTTGCGCAAACCGGCAACGGGCCGATCGGACGATCGCGCTTAGCTCCGACAAGGCGACCGGGAACTCTTCGTTGATAATAACATACTCAAACTCGGGCGCGTGGGCGATTTCGCCCCCCGCAGCCAGCAGGCGGCGGTTGATCACATGCACTTCGTCCTGGCCGCGCTTGTGCAGTCGTTCTTCCAGCGCCGCGAACGATGGCGGCAGGATGAAGATGCCGGCCGCTTGCGGGAATTGCTTCTTGACCTGGCGCGCGCCCTGCCAATCGATCTCCAGCAGGATGTCGGTGCCGGCCTTCATTTGCTCTTCCACGAAGATGCGCGAAGTGCCGTAGTAATTGCCGTGCACTTCGGCCCATTCCAGGAACTCGCCTTCAGCAGCACGCTTGCGGAAGTCTTCGGCCGTGGTGAAGAAGTACTCGCGGCCATGCTGCTCGCCCGGACGCGGCTGGCGCGTGGTGGTCGAGATCGACAGCTTGATGGCCGGTTCCTGTGCCAGCAGGGCATTGACCAGCGTAGATTTGCCGGCGCCGGATGGTGCAGCAACCATGAACAGGCTGCCGGAAAAATGTTGGCTCATTTGCAATTCTCGAAAACTAGGCTGTCGCCCAAAGAAGCATTTTACCAAGGAGCAAGCAGAGTTGAAACCCGGTGTGCAGGCCGTTCTTGACACTGGACCGACCGGTCTATAGAGTAAACCGCATGAGCACGCAAACCCTCACCACCCGCGAACGCCTGATCAACGCCATGATCACCACGTTGCAGCACCGCGGCCTGCATGGCGCCGGCCTGAGCGAGATCCTGGCCACCGCCAAGGCGCCGAAAGGCGTGATGTACCACCATTTCCCCGGCGGTAAAGACCAACTGGCCGTGGCCGCCATTGAAGCCACATTCAGTTTCCTGGTCCATAAGCTCGACAGCTATATGGAGCGCGAAGCCGATGTCGTCACCGCGCTACAAGCCTGGATCCTGCGCGCCCTGCGCGGCCTGGACGACAGCGCGTTCGAACTGGGCTGCCCGTTGGCTGCCGTGGCGCTGGAGTCCACTGCCGACGACGTCGGGATCCGGACCGCGCTGAAAACCGGTTTCGCCGCCCTGCGTGGCCGCATGGCCGACGCCCTCGAGCAGGCCGGCCACGAGCGTCACCGCGCCGAAGGCATCGCCGCCCTGATCCTCGCCGCTTACGAAGGCGGCCTGTTGCAAGCCCGGGTGGCGGGCGACACCGCGCCGATGGTGCAAACCATGGATGCCCTGATGCCAATGTTGAAAGTTGAGAAAAGAACATGAGCCATATGCCTGCCGCCGTCTTGCTGCTGGCGGAAAAACTGGAACTGCGCGCAGTCGACGGCTACCCGCTGTCGGCCATGCGCTACCGCGCCCGCGGCCCGGAGAAGGCACGCTTGCTGGTGGCCGGCGCCACCGGCGTGCCGCAAGCCTTCTACCGCCGCTTCGCCGAATTCGCGGCAGGGCAGGGTTACACGGTGCTGACCTTCGATTACCGCGGCGTCGGCGGCTCGGCGCCGAAAACCCTGCGCGGCTTCGAGGCCAGCTTCCTCGACTGGGCGCGGCTGGACCTGAACGCCGTCATCGAATTCTTCGCGCCTGCCGACAGCACGCCGCTGTACATGGTGGGTCATTCTTACGGCGGCCATGCGCTGGGCCTGGTGCCGAACCATGCGAAATTTGCCGGCGTCTACCTGTTCGGCGTCGGCGCCGGGTGGCATGGCTGGATGCCGCGCCTGGAACGCCTGCGCGTGCTGGCCATGTGGCACGTGATCGGCCCGCTTGTCACGCGCTGGAAGGGGCGCCTGGCCTGGAGCAAGCTGGGCATGGGCGAGGACCTGCCGCTGGGCGTGTACCGCCAGTGGAAACACTGGTGCAAATTCCCGCGCTACTTCCTGGATGACCCGCAAGTGCCGGAGATTGCGGAGGGCTTCGCGACAGTGCGCACGCCGATCCTGGCCCTGAACGCGACGGACGACCTGTGGGCGCCGCCGCTGTCGCGCGATGCGCTGATGTCCGGCTACCGCAACGCGCCATGGCATGGCGTGGATATCGACCCGGCCGCCTCAGGCCTGGGCAAGCTTGGGCACATGGGCTACTTCCGCCAGCATGCCCAGCCGCTGTGGGTACGCACGCTGGAATGGTTCGACGGACTGGCGCGTTAACGCTTCTTGCCCAGCACGCGCAGCAGCTCCTGCGCTGCCGCCGGCGCACGCTCCTTGGCGCCATTGATGAAGTAGACAAACACGTCGCGTTTGCCGTCGCCGGTCCACTCCTGTGCCTGGGCCGCCCACTTCTTCAAGGCAGGCCTGGTGTAGCCGGTGGCAATCGCGCTTTGCGCATCCATCAAACGCGCATAGACGAAATCGCCTGTCACTTCCGCGAAATTGGGAAACTTGGGTGTATCGGTGATCACAGTCGCGACCTTGTATTTGCGCGCCAGCTTCAGGTACTCCGGGCACATGAAGCTGTCGTGGCGCGCGTCCAGCACGTGCTGCAGCTTGCGCTTGCCCAGCTTCTTTGGCAGCAGCTTGAAAAAAGTTTCCAGGTCGTCGGGGTCGAAGCGCTTGGTGGCGGCCAATTGCCACAGGATCGGGCCAAGCTTGTCGCCCAATTCCGTCAAACCGCTATCCATGAAGCGTTCGATCGATTCCCCCGCCTCGCCCAGCACCTTGCGATTGGTCGCGTAGCGCGAAGCCTTCACCGCAAACACGAAATTATCCGGCGTGCGCTCGGCCCAGCCGGCGAAATGCTCCGGCTTGGCATTGCGGTAGAAGGTGCCGTTGATCTCGATGCTGGTCAGCACGCTGCTGGCGTATTCCAGCGCGCGCTTGAGGGGAACTTCGGGCGGGTAAAATGTGTCGCGCCAGGGAGCAAAGTCCCAGCCGCCGATGCCAACGCGAATGTTCATTTCAATTTTCCGTAGTAGAGTTGTTGCGAACACACCTCAAGGAGGATGCCAGAAATGCGTATGCCCCGCCTGTTCGTTTCACTGATCGCTGTTGGATTGATGGGAGGCGCCGCGGCGCAATCGCTGTCACCCGAAGAAGAACGCATCGTCGGCCTGGTCAAGGCGAATTCCGGCACGGCGCTGGCGCTGCTGGAAAAGACAGTCAACATCAACAGCGGCACCATGAATCACAAAGGCATACGCGAAGTCGGCAAAATTTTCGGTGCCGAACTGGACAAGCTGGGATTCAAGACGCAGTGGATCGACATGCCGAAGGAAATGCAGCGTGCCGGCCACCTGGTTGCCACGCGTGAGGGCAAGCAGGGCAAGCGCGTGCTGCTGATCGGCCACCTCGACACCGTATTCGAAGCGAATGCCCCGATGCAGAAGTGGGAGCGCCAAGGCGAGAGCGCCAGCGGGCAGGGCGTCAACGACATGAAGGGCGGCGACGTCATCATCATCGAAGCGCTGCGCGCGCTGCACGCAGCGCGCGCGCTGGACAACACCACCATCAGCGTCATCTTCACCGGCGACGAAGAAAGTGCCGGCGACCCGAAAGAAATCTCACGGCGCGACATGGTCAACCTTGCCAAGCGCAGCGACGTCGCGCTGGCATTTGAAGCCACGGTACTCGACGAAAACGGCAAGGCCACCGGCACCATTGGCCGCCGCTCATCAACTTCATGGCAGCTCGAGGTGAAAGGCAAGCAAGGCCATTCCTCCGGCATCTTCAATGCCAGTGCCGGTTTTGGTGCGGTATACGAAACGGCTCGCATCCTGGATACCTTCCGCCAGCAGTTGCAGGAGCCGAACCTGACGTTTAACCCCGGCCTGATCCTGGGCGGTACCGAAGTCACGTACGACGCCACGGCAGCCAAGGGCACGGCGTTCGGCAAGTCCAACGTAATCGCCAACAGCGCAACGGTGAAGGGTGACCTGCGCTTCCTGACGCCGGAGCAGGGGGAGCAAGCACGCACCCGCATGCGTTCCATCGTCGCGCAAAGCCTGCCCGGCACCAGCGCACAGATTCGTTTCCACGACGGCTACCCGCCAATGGCGCCGACAAACGGCAACCTGAAAGTATTGGAGCAATATTCGAAAGCCAGCGCCGACGCCGGCTTGGGCGAGATCGCCGCGCTACCGCCAGGATTGCGCGGCGCCGGCGACGTGCAATTCGTCGCGCCATATGTCGACAGCCTGGACGGCCTGGGCGCCACCGGCAAAGGCGCCCACGCGCCGGGAGAAGATCTGGATGTGCGCTCGATCGAGCTGGGAGCAATCAGGACTGCGGTGCTGCTGTACCGTCTTACAATATAAAAGTCGGGGTCAGACCTGACCCCGACTTTCTTTATTCTAGGTTCTGGACCTGTTCGCGCATCTGCTCGATCAGTAGCTTGAGCTCCATCGAGGCGTCGGCCAGTTCCTTGACCGAGGCTTTGGCGCCGAGGGTGTTCGCTTCGCGGTTCAGTTCCTGCATCATGAAGTCCAGGCGTTTGCCGACCTGGCCGCCTTTTTTCAGGATGTGGCGGGTTTCGGCCAGGTGCGCCGACAGGCGGCCCAGCTCTTCGGCGACGTCGATGCGGATGCCGTACAGGATCACTTCCTGGCGGATGCGCTCCATCGCGTCCTGGCGCGACATCGAGGTATTCGATCCGGTGCAGGCCAAACCGAGCGCCTCCTGCATGCGTTCCACCGCTTTTTGTTGGAATTGTGCAACTACCTGAGGAATTAGAGGGGTAATTCGTTTAACGATGGCTTCCATGGCATCGATGCGGGAAACCAGCATCGCTTCCAGTGCGGCGCCTTCACGCTGGCGGCTCTGGACAAAGGCTTCCACAGTCTTGTTCATGAGGGCGGAAACGTCGGCCTGCAGCGATTCCTGGCCGATTTGTGCCTCTTCGACAACACCCGGCCAGCGAAGTAGTTCAGCAACACTCATCTGCGCGGCACCGCTGAAGTGCTTGCTGACTTCGCCTTGCAGGCGCGCCAGCTCGTTGAGCAGGGTTACATTCAGGGCCTGCGTGCCAGCAGCGGCGGCTTTGCGGCCGAAGCTCAGTCGCAGTTCCACTTTGCCACGGGTGATGGCGCCCATGATGGCAGATCGTAAATCGGGTTCGAGCGCGCGTAAGTCGTCATTAATGCGGAATTGAAGGTCCAAAAAGCGCGAATTGACGCTTTTTACCTCAATTGTCAGCGTGCCCGCCGCGCTTTCGCTGGTGGCTACGGCGTAGCCAGTCATGCTGGAAATGCTCAAAGGATATCCCCGATTTTGTCTTTGTCTTTACAATATATTGCTTTGTCCCACACAATCCGGTTTAGTTGAAGCGAGGAAACTTATGGCAGCTCAGAACAACGCTCCATTACCGGATGGTCTGGAAATTGCTGGATACCGCATTGTAAAGAAAATTGCGTCAGGCGGGTTCAGTATTGTGTACCTGGCCTACGACGCCGAAGGTAATGCGGTAGCGATAAAAGAATATTTACCAAGCAGCCTTGCATTGCGTCAAGAGGGCGAGATGGTACCGGTGGTCACAAAATCGAATTTGGCGGTCTTCAGGATCGGGCTGAAGTGCTTTTTTGAAGAAGGCCGTGCATTAGCAAAGATTTCACATCCGAATGTTGTAAGGGTGTTGAATTTCTTCCGTGCTAACGAAACTGTTTATATGGTAATGGCCTACGAATCGGGCCATTCGCTGCAGGATCACATCCAGCGGCAACGCAGCAGGGGTCGCAATTGCAGCGAGGCCTTCGTGCGCCAGATCTTCACGCAGGTGCTGAAAGGCCTGCGCGAGGTGCACACCAACAAGCTGCTGCACCTGGACCTGAAACCGGCCAATATCTACCTGCGCACGGACGGCACGCCTATGCTGCTGGACTTCGGTGCGGCGCGCCAGACCGTGAACACGGACAGCCCGAAGCTGATGCCGATGTACACCCCCGGCTTTGCGCCGCCGGAACTGTACTCGAAGACCGAGGCGCTGGGTCCGTGGACCGACGTTTATTCGATCGGTGCGTCGATTTTCGCCTGCATGCTCGGCCAGCCGCCGCAGCCGGCCGACCAGCGCCGCAAGGAAGACAAGATGGAGCCGCATTTCCAGAAGCTGGAAATCCTCTATTCGCCGGAGCTGGTGAAACTGGTACGATGGACTTTGGAAATCGATCCTTTGGCCCGTCCGCAAAGCCTGTTTGAGCTGCAAAAAATGCTGGCCCAGGCGCCGGCACCGAAGGAACCGCCGCCTCCGCCGGGGGCACTAGAAAAGCTGGGCAAGCTGGCAGGCAAGCTCGGATTTGGCCGTAAAAAAGAGACGGCCCCGCGCCAACAATAAGGAGCCCATGCCATGCAATTCGCCGTTTACCAGGAAACGCATATCGGGGGCCGCAAGGTTAACCAGGACCGGATGGGCTACAGCTTCACGCGCGACGCGCTGTTGCTGGTGCTTGCCGACGGCATGGGGGGCCATGCGCGCGGCGAGATCGCTGCCGCCATCGCCACCCGCACCATTTCCCAGATGTTCCAGCAACAGGCCACCCCTTACGTGAAGGGGGCGGAGCGCTTCCTCGAAGAGGCGCTGGCTGCTGCGCACAACGACATCCACACGTACACGATGACCCACAATATGCCGGAGTCGCCGCGTACGACCATCGTGGCTTGCCTGGTGCAGCACAATACCGCCGTGTGGGCCCATTGCGGCGATTCGCGCCTGTACTGGGTGCGCAACGGCCAGGTGCATGGCCGCACGCGCGACCATTCACACGTCGAGAACATGATCGAGAAGGGTTTGATCCCGGCGTCGGCGCGCAATACCCACCCGGACCGCAACAAGCTGTATGCCTGCCTGGGTGCCAGCAGCGCGCCGCGCATCGAGATTTCGGGCCGCGCCAACCTGCTGCCGGGCGATACGCTGATGCTGTGCTCCGATGGCCTGTGGTCGGTGGTCACCGACGAAGAGCTGGTGCAGATGCTGACCACGCAGACCGTGGTGCGGGCGGTGCCGGACATGCTGGCCACTGCGCTGCGCCGCGCCGGCGACACCAGCGACAACGTGACGGCGCTGGCCATCATGTGGCAGGGCGCTTTGGTGGCCGATGGCGCACCGACCACGCACGCCGGTTCGACCGTGATTTCGACCGAGCAGTTGCCGGACGATGTGGTCAGCACGACCATTCACGGCGCCAAGACTGAAACCGACGTGTTCGACGATGACGAAATTGAAAAGGCGATTGCGGAAATCCGCGGCGCCATCGAGAAATCTACCCAGTTACTGAAATAGGAAATCCATGACCACTGTCAACCGCCCGAGCGGCCGCGCCGTCGATGCGCTGCGCAATATCCGCATCACCCGCGACTACACCAAGCACGCCGAAGGTTCGGTGCTGATCGAGTGCGGCGACACCAAGGTAATCTGCACCGCCAGCATTGAAGAGCGCGTGCCCGGTTTCCTGAAGGGCAAGGGCCAGGGCTGGATGACGGCGGAATACGGCATGCTGCCGCGTTCCACCCACTCGCGCATGGACCGCGAAGCCGCCAAAGGCAAGCAAAGCGGCCGCACCCAGGAGATCCAGCGCCTGATCGGCCGTTCGCTGCGCGCTGCCTTCGACCTGGAAGCTTTCGGCGAACGCACCCTGCAACTGGACTGCGACGTGATCCAGGCCGACGGCGGTACCCGCACCGCGTCGATCACCGGCGCCATGGTGGCGGCCTATGACGCCTTCTCCAAGCTGAAGGCGCGCGGCATGATCGAAACCATCCCGGTCAAGCACTTCGTGGCCGCGATCTCGGTTGGCGTGTACAAGGGCGTGCCGGTGCTGGACCTGGACTACCTGGAAGATTCGGATTGCGACACCGACATGAACGTGATCATGACCGACGCCGGCGCCTTCGTGGAGGTGCAGGGCACCGCAGAAGGCGCTGCTTTCGACCGCGCGGCCATGAATCGCCTGCTGGACCTGGCCGAAGGCGGCATCAAGGACCTGGTCAAGCTGCAGAAGCAGGCGCTGGGTCTGTAACTGCTCCCAAGCGCTGCCGCAGGAAGTCCACGAAAGCGGCAGTCTTCAACGGCAGGAATTCGCGCGCCGGGTACACCGCGTAAGTAGCGGGGCCCGGCGGCAAGTCCACATCCTCCATAATCCGCAGCAATTGGCCGCTGGCCAGTTCGTCGGCGACGATCGGCAAGGGAACCTTGATGATGCCCGCGCCGCCCGCGGCGGCTGTCACCAGGGCGCCGCCATCGTTCATCTGCAATGGGCCGTCGACCCGCACCGTGCCGGCTTCTCCGAAATTCCATTCGTCATAAACCCGCGCACCGACTGCGTAGACCAGGCAGGCGTGCTGCTGCAGTTCCTGCGGCGTGCGCGGCGTGCCCTTGCGGGCCAGGTAGGAGGGCGCTGCGCACACCACGCTGGGGCTCTCGGCCAGCTTGCGCGCCACCAGCGTCGAGTCGACCAGGGCGGAAGTGCGGATTGCGACGTCGATTTGCTGGGCGATCAGGTCCACCATTGCATCGTCCAGCTGCAGCGAAATCTTCACCTGCGGGTGGAGCGCCGTGAAATCGGCCAGCAGCGGCACCAGCACGCGCCGTCCGGCCATCGAGCAGGAGACGCGCAACAGGCCGCGCACTTGTTGCTGGTAGCTGTCAGTGAGGTGGGCGATCTTGTCCAGCGAGCGCTCGATCTGGCGCGCTTCCTCCAGCACCAGTTGTCCCACTTCGGTCAGCGCGAGCTGCCGTGTTGAGCGCTGGATAAGGCGGGCGCCGAGGTCTTTCTCCAATTGGGCGAGCTGGCGCGATACGACGGACTTGCCGCAGCCTAGCTTGACTGCTGCGGCACTGATACTGCCGGACTGGATGATGGTGGCAAAAATGGCAAGGCGTTGCGGGTTCATTGTCCCTCCCTGGTCAACAATGTAATGCCAGTTCGTTGACTTATCAAGCGTGAATGAGGTCCGTACACTGGCGTCATTCAATCTCCCGAGGAGTTCTGCACCATGACCAATAACCGCCAGTTCCTGCTTGCCCGCCGCCCAGAAGGCGCCATCCAGCGTTCCGATTTCGAACTTGCCGCAACGCCGCTGCGCGCCTTGGCGGACGGTGAGATCCTGATCCAGGTATCGCACATTTCGCTGGATCCCGCCATGCGCGGCTGGATGAACGCGTCGACCGAGTCGTACATGCCGCCGGTGGCGCTGGGTGAGGTGATGCGCGCCATTGCAGTTGGCCGCGTTGTCGAATCGCGCAATCCCGGCTTCGCAGCAGGCGAACATGTCACCGGCCTGCTGGGCGTGCAGGAATACGCGATCCACAGCGGCGCTGGACTGAACAAAGTCGACCCGTCGCTGGCGCCACTGCCATTGTTCCTCGGCGCGCTCGGCATGCCGGGCCTCACCGCCTATTTCGGCCTGCTCGACGTCGGCCAGCCGAAAGAGGGCGACACAGTTGTAGTTTCCGGTGCGGCCGGTGCGGTCGGTGCCATGGTGGGGCAGATCGCCAAGCTCAAAGGTGCGCGGGTGATCGGCATTGCAGGCGGCGCCGATAAAGTGCGTTACCTGGTCGAGGAGCTGGGCTTCGACGCGGCGATCGACTACAAGTCCGAAGACGTGGCCGCAGCATTGCGCCGGCATGCGCCGAAGGGCATCGATGTCTTCTTCGACAACGTGGGCGGCGCCATCCTCGATGCGGCGCTGGCCAACCTCGCACATGGTGCGCGCGTGGTGATCTGCGGTGCGATCTCGCAGTACAACAATACCGATGCCGTGGCCGGGCCGTCGAACTACCTGCAGCTGCTGGTCAAGCGCGCCACCATGCGCGGCGTGATGGTGGGCGACTACTATCACCGCGCGATGGAAGCCATCACCACCATGGGCGGCTGGATCCAGGCCGGCAAGCTGAAAACCCGCGAACATGTGGTGCAAGGCCTCGACACTTTCCCCGAGACCTTCGCCAAGCTGTTCACCGGCGCCAACCAGGGCAAGCTGGTGCTGCAAGTGGTTTAAAATATCGGCTCTTTCAAAAGAGCCGATATTCATGACACAACGCATCGTTCTCGCATCGAACAACAAGGGCAAGCTCAAGGAATTCAACGAGCTGCTCTCGACCATTGGTTTCTCTGCCCATCCGCAGGGTGAATTCGACGTGCCTGAGGCGGATGAGCCTTTCCACACTTTTGTCGAAAATGCACTGACCAAGGCGCGCCACGCAGCGCGCCTGACCGGCTTGCCGGCGCTGGCCGATGATTCGGGCGTATGCGTCAATGCGCTGGGCGGTGCGCCTGGCGTGTATTCAGCACGCTATGCAGGCGAGCCGAAATCGGACGCGCGCAACAGCGAGAAATTGATCGCCGACCTGGCAGCGCAAGCCGACAAATCGGCCTACTATTACTGTGTGCTGGTGTTCGTGCGCCACGCCGACGACCCGCAGCCGGTGATCGCCGACGGTCGCTGGGAAGGCGTGATCTCGGCCGAAGCGCGCGGCGAAGGCGGCTTTGGCTACGACCCGTACTTCCTGATTCCTGCGCTGGGCAAGCATGTGGCCGAACTGGCACCGGAAGAGAAGAACCGACTGTCCCATCGCGGCCAGGCCCTGCGTGCATTGGTAGAGAAGCTGAAGAAATGATCCCGATCAAGCCGGTCGGCAATGCCGTACCAAGCCGCACCATCGACAGCGCCGCCGGCGTCGCTGCAACCTACCTGCGCCCCGGCGCGCTGAACCTGCAAGCCCTGCCGCCGCTGTCGCTATACATCCACTGGCCGTGGTGCGTGCGCAAGTGCCCATATTGCGACTTCAATTCGCATGAGGCGAAGGGCGAAGTGCCTGAGAAGGAATACCTGGACGCGCTGCGGCGCGACCTGGAAATGTCGCTGCCCCTGGTCTGGGGCCGCAAGATCTACACGATCTTCATCGGCGGCGGCACACCGAGCCTGATGTCGGCGGCAGGCATGGAGCGCCTGATGTCGGACTTGCGCAGCCTGCTGCCGCTGGACGGCGCCTGCGAGATCACGATGGAGGCCAATCCCGGCACCTTCGAGGCCGAAAAGTTCCGCTCCTACCGCGACAGCGGCATCAACCGCCTGTCGATCGGTATCCAGAGCTTCAACAGCGAGCACCTGAAGGCGCTGGGCCGCATCCACGACGACGGCGAAGCAAAGCGCGCGGTAGAAATCGCGCTGGCGAACTTCGACAACTTCAACCTTGACCTGATGTACGCGCTGCCCAACCAGACGCTGGAACAGGCACGCCAGGATATCGAGACCGCGATTAGATTCAAGCCGCCGCACCTGTCGCTGTACCACCTGACGATGGAGCCGAACACCGTATTCGCGAAGTATCCGCCGCAGCTGCCGGACGACGACCTGAGTGCGGACATGCAGGACATGATCGCCGAACTGACTACCTCGAACGGCTACGGCCACTATGAAGTATCGGCCTACGCCAAACCTGGCCACCAGGCACGCCACAACCTGAACTACTGGCAGTTCGGCGACTACCTCGGCATCGGCGCCGGCGCCCACACCAAGCTGTCCTTCCCGCACCGCGTGCTGCGCCAGGCGCGCTACAAGCAACCCCAGTCCTATATGGACGCGGTGGCAGCTGGCAATCCGGTGCAGGAAGAGCGCGAACTGTCTCGCGACGAAATGGGCTTCGAGTTCATGTTGAACACCCTGCGCCTGCAAGGCGGCTTCGAGCCGAACCTGTTCGCCGAACGTACCGGCGTCGCGCTCAACACCATCGAGAAGCAGTTGAATGCAGCCGAAGCCAAAGGCCTGCTTTACCGTGACCACATGCTGATCAAGCCAACCGAATTGGGCCAACGCTTCCTCAACGACCTGCAGCAAATGTTCCTTTGATGGACGCCAGGCGCCGTTTTCAACGGCTACCCCAGGACTCCTCCAAGTCGGTGCCACAAGTCGGTACCAGGTCTGTCATTTGGACAGCTAGCGCTCACATTTGACGAATCTCAAAGTGCGAATTTGGCCGATTTCGCGTATTGATATTTATCAAAGAGTCGGCTCGCCTGTCCGAATGACAGACCTGGCACCGACTCATTTCCCGTGGCACCGACTCATTTCCGAATGACAGACCTGGCACCGACTCATGGCACCGACTCATGCCGATCCCAACATTGCAAACGACCATAAGCGTAACGCGCTCGACTACGCAAAAAACGTCGCATCGCCTGCCTCGATAGTGTCGCTATTGGAGAAAGCCCAAGGCCTTAAGAAACCTAAGCGGTAGATGGACCTGGCGATCCATCCCGCGTCGATCGTCCAGGCGTTAAAACTCTTCCCATTCGTCATTGGCCGCAGCCGGGGTGCGGCGTTCCGACTTGGTGCGTCGTTCCGTTGTCCGATCCTCTGCGGCGCTGGCCGTGGTATTTGCGTTGCGTGGCTTGGCTCGTGCATCGGGTGCGACCAGGCGCTTGGGCGGAGCAGCTTCGATGGACGCGGTGCCCGCTCCCTGATCTGCGACGCGGGCGGCAGGGCGGGGCTGGGCGCTCCAGCGTGCGACTGCTTCCGTCCCAAGCTTGAACGAGGCGGCGACTTGCGCGAGCTGGGCGGCCTGTTCCTGCATGCTGGCTGCAGCGGCGGCGGCTTCTTCCACCAGGGCGGCATTCTGCTGCGTCACCTGGTCCATCTGCCCAATGGCCTGGTTCACTTCATCGATGCCGACGCTTTGTTCGCGGCTGGCCGAGGTGATCTCGCCCATGATGTCGGTTACGCGGCGTACGCTGGTTACCACTTCACCCATGGTGGTGCCGGCCTGCTGCACCAGCGAGGTGCCGGTATTGACCTGTACCACGGAGTTGTCGATCAGTTCCTTGATCTCTTTCGCTGCTGCGGCGGAGCGCTGCGCCAGGTTGCGCACTTCGGAGGCGACCACGGCGAAGCCGCGGCCTTGTTCGCCGGCGCGTGCTGCTTCCACGGCGGCGTTCAGCGCGAGGATGTTGGTCTGGAAGGCGATGCCGTCGATGGTGCCGATGATGTCGACGATCTTGCGCGAGGAGGCGTCGATGGAGCCCATGGTTACCACCACCTGGCCGACAATTTCGCCGCCGCGTGCGGCCACGTCGGACGCGGCTTGCGCGAGCTGGTTGGCCTGGTTCGCGTTGTCGGCGTTCTGGCGCACGGTGGATGTCAGTTCTTCCATCGAGGAGGCGGTTTCCTCCAGTGAGCTGGCTTGCTGTTCGGTGCGTGAGGACAGGTCCAGGTTGCCTTCTGCGATTTCGCTGGAAGCGGTGGCGATTGCGGTGGTACCGGTCTGTACCTGGCTCACCACGCGGCGTAGCGCATCGTTCATCCCACGCAACGCCTTCATCAAGTCGCCGATCTCATCGCGTGCGGTCTGTTCGTCGAAATGGGTGGTCAGGTCGCCTTCGGCCACGGTGTTGGCGATGCCGAGTGCGGAATTCAGCGGCGCCGTGATGCTGCGCGAGATGACCCAGGCTGCCCAGGCGCCGAAGGCCAGCAGCAGGATGCCAAGGGTAAGCATCAGGCGGTTGCTGCGCGCGTTGGCTTCGTTGATGCCGGCCGCCGTGGCGTCGATGGCCTTGCGCTGCTGCGCCAGCAAGTCCTTGACCCGCTCCTGGTAGGCTTTGGCTGCTGGCTCGAACACGTCGCGGTACAGGCGTTCGCCTTCCGCCGCATCGCCAGCCTTCTTGGCGTTCATCACCTGGTTCTTCGCATCCTGGTATTTGGCTCGGATGGCGACTGCGTCCTGGTAGATCTTGCGTTCTTCATCCGACTCCAGCAAGCCTTCGATGGACTTCAACAGCTCGGCGCCGCGCTTGGCACTGTCGGCAATCGCGGTGGCGAAGGTGTTCGACAGTTCGCCGTCGCTGCTGCGCGCGATCATCTGCGTGCGTGCGACTGCCGAGTAGATCAGTACATACCAGTCCGAAACGATGCGCTCCTTGGCCAGCGGCCGGTCCATCATGGCGCGCGTAGCGTTGGCGGTTTCGTTGGAATGGTAAAGGGCGTAGCCGGTGCCGATCGCCGACAGCAGCAGGACGATGCCGAAGCCCGCCGCGAGGCGGGGCCCAATACGGAGCCGGGACAGGAATTGCATACAAGCCTCCAATGAGTTGGAGTTCTAGTATGCACCTGAATAGTTGCGTGGTAGATATCCCGTTGCAAGGCTGCAACAAGGAGTAACGCCTGATTTAGAACTGCTGAGCTATCTTCAGGTCCGGTTTCTCGGCCCATTGCGCCAACGCGTCGGCCATGCGCTGGCTTTCGCCAATTGCAGAAGTCCAGTCGCGGATGCGGGCGGCGTGCTCCTGGCCGTAGTGCTTGAAGTCCGTGCGGTCGGGCAGTTTGCGGTTCGGCAGGCCCGCCACGAAGGATGGCGAGGGTGAAACCAGGATCACGTTTTCCAGTGCGCTGTCGCGGGCGCGGCGCCACGGCATCGATTTATCGAGCCAGCCCGGCACGATATGGTCGGTGAAGTGCGGATACAGCACCAGGCCAACGTCACGCTGGTAGGGCAGGTGCAGGTGATAATCGATCAGGCCGCCGTCCCAGTAATCGCCGGGCGGCGCGCCGAGGATGTCGCTGACCGCTTCCAGCACCAGCGGGATCGAGCCGGAGGCCAGCAGGGCGGAGTGCAGGTTCTGCTCCGACAGGCCGATATAGTGCGAGGCGAAGGCATCGAAACTGGTGCGCAGCCAGGCCGCATCGTCGCGCGTGTCGTGGAAGACCACACGCTCCATGGCGCCGGCCAGGCGGCTGCGCGAGACGGCATTGCCGGCAGCGGCGCGCAGGAAGCCTGCCATTTCGCGCCAGCGGCTACCGCGCGTGCCGGCCAGCGGTCCGATACCGCGCACCGTGATCACCGACAGCAGGTAGTCGGGATTGGTCAGCATTTCGTTGCCGCGGCCATCGAGCACGCAGTCGAGCAGGCCGCGAATGACGCGGCTGACGTAGGCGGCGTCCACCTTTTCTGGGTAGGTCTGGCGGACATAGTGGTGGGCCAGGCGCTGCTGCGCAGCCACTGGATCGTGGAAGGCGCCGGCCGCCATGCGCCAGGCGCCGATCGAGGCGCCGATCAGGCGCCGTTTGCGCGGCGCCTGTTTCAGCCAATCGCCGAACATCCATTGGTCGATGCCGTTCAGGATCAGGCCTTTGGGGCCTCCCGCCGCTGCAGGGATGATGGCGATGTCGGAGGCCTGGAAGCCTTCGCGCTCGATGCGTTGGCGGGCGCGTTGGCCGAGCCGGATACTGATCGGTGAATCCACTACTTCAAACCTCCTCCAAGCGCGCGGTACAAGTCGATGGCGCTGGTCGTGCGCAGCAGGCGTGCCTGGACCAGGGCCTGCTCCGCGGTGAACAATTCGCGTTGGGCGTCGAGCACGTCGAGCGAGCTGGCGACCCCGTTTTCAAAGCGCAATTGTAATAGACGCAGGCGTTCGGCCTGGGCGTCCTGCACTGCGCGCTGGGCGGCCACCTGTTCGCCGAGGTAGCTGCGCGCGGCCAGTGCGTCCGCTACTTCGCGGAAGGCTTGCTGGATGGTCTTCTCGTAGTCGGCCACGGCGATATTCTTGCGGGCGTGGCTGACGTCGAGGTTGGCCAGGTTGCGGCCGGTGTCGAAGATCGGCAGCACCAGTTGCGGGGCGAAGCTCCAGGTGCTGCTGCCGCTTTCGAACAGGCCGCTGAAATCGCGGCTGGCGCTGCCGATCGCGCTGGTCAGCGTGATGCGTGGGAAGAAGGCGGCTCGGGCGGCGCCGATGTTGGCATTGGCGGCTTTCAGGCGCTGCTCGGCGGCGCGGATGTCGGGGCGGTTGGCCAGCAGGTCGGATGGCAGGCCGGCGGTCAGTGCGGACATGGCGTCGGCTTGCGCATCTTCCGTCGGGGCCGGGCCGCCGGTCGCGATGCCGGCTGGCAGAGTTTGGCCAAGCAGAAGGGCCAGCGCGTTGCTGGCTTGCGCGCGCTGGCGGGCCAGCGAAAGGGCGGCGGCGCGGGCGGTCTCCATCTGCTGCTCGTTGGAGCGCAGGTCGAGGCGGGAGGAGGCGCCGCCTTCCACACGTTGCTTCGTCAGTTCGAAGGTGCGCTTGCGGGCGTCGTAGGTGCTTTCGGCCAGCGTTTGCTGTTCGGCGAAGGCGCGTTCGGTGTAGTAGGCCTTTGCGACTTCGGAGACCAGGCTGATTTGTGCTGCTCGCCTGGCTTCTTCGGTGGCGAGGTAGCTGGCGAGGGCGGAGTCGCTCAGGCTTTTTACACGGCCAAAGAAGTCGAGCTCGAAGGCTGAAATGCCAAGGCCGGCGTCAAAGCGTTCGTTGATTTGCGCCTGGCCGCTGGAGTTGGCAAAGCCGGGCGCGCGGCTGCGCGATTCGCTGAGCGTGGCGTTCAGCGTTGGCAGGCGATCGGCGCGCTGGATGCGGTAGGCGCCGCGCGCTTCTTCGATGCGCAGGGCGGCGATGCGCAGGTCGCGGTTGTTTTCCAGCGCTGTCGTGATCAGCTGCTGGAGGCGTCCGTCAGGGAAGAAGGTGCGCCAGCCGGTTTCGGCGGCGGTTTGCGTTGCGCCGGCCGTTGCAGCGCTGCCGGAGGCGCCGGCGGAGGGCTGCACGGCAGGGAAGGCGTCAGCCACCGGCGCAGCGGGGCGCTGGTAGGCAGGCGCCATCGAACAGCCGGAGACCGCACCGGCCAGCAGCAGTGCGGCGGCCAGGGTGCGGGTGCGCGAAGCAGGCGAGGAATTGGAGAGAGAGGGCTTCATCATTGCTTCGACTCCGGAAGATCGAGTTCATGCGCGGCGAGGCGGCGTTGCCGTTCGCTGCCTTTGAAGATACGGCGCACGACCACAAAGAACACGGGCACCAGGAATACGGCCAGCACGGTGGCAGTAATCATGCCGCCCATCACGCCGGTACCGATGGCGCGCTGCGAGGCCGAACCGGCGCCGGAGGCGATCACCAGCGGCAGCACGCCGAGGATGAAGGCGAGGGAGGTCATGATGATCGGGCGGAAGCGCAGGTGCACCGCTTCCAGCGTCGCTTCAACCAGCCCTTTGCCTTGCGCCTGCAAGTCCTTGGCGAATTCGATGATCAGGATCGCGTTCTTGGCGGACAAGCCGATGATCGCAATCAGGCCGACCTTGAAGTACACATCGTTCGGCAGGTCGCGAAGGTGCGCACCGAGCAGGGCACCGAGCACGCCCAGCGGCACCACCAGCAGCACCGCCACAGGAATCGATTCCGATTCGTACAGCGCGGCCAGGACCAGGAAGGCGGCCAGCATGGACAGGGCAAACAGCGCCGGGGCCTGCGAGCCGGACAAGCGTTCTTCGGCCGATTGTCCGGTCCACTCGATGCCGAAGCCCGGCGGCAATTGCTCGGCCAGGCGCAGCAGCTCCTCCATCGCCTCGCCGGTAGAATGCCCTGCGGCTGCATTGGCGCTCAGGCGGTAAGCCGGATAGCCGTTGTAGCGCACCAGCTGGATCGGGCCGGTCACCCAGCGCGTATTGGCGAACGAGGCGAATGGAACCATTGTGCCGGTGCTGCTGCGCACGTTCAGGCGCAGGATATCTTCCGGCTGCATGCGGCGCAGTTGGTCGGCTTGCACGATAACGCGCTGTTGGCGCCCGCTGGCGGCAAAGTCGTTCACGTAGGACGAGCCGAAGGAGGTACCCAGCGTGGCCGTGATATCCGAGAAGGCCACGCCCAGCGCATTGGCCTTTTCGCGGTCGATATCGACCTGCAGTTGCGGTGCGTCTTCCAGGCCTTCCGGACGCATGCCGGCCAGGATCTTGCTCTTGCCCGCCAGTTCGAGAAGCTGGTTGCGCGCCGCCAGCAGGGCTTCGTGGCCAAGGCCGCCCCGGTCCTGCAGGCGGGCCGTAATACCGGTGGCGTTACCCAATTCGCGGATCGGCGGCGGGCTCAGTGCGAAGACTTGCGCGTCCTGGATATGCGCCAGGCCGCCGAAGGAGCGGCCGGCAATCGCATCGGCCGACTGGTCAGGTCCGCGCTCTTTCCAGTCTTTCAGCGGCACGAACACCAGGCCGGCATTCTGGCCGCTGCCGGAGAAGCTGAAACCTGCCACCGCGATGGTGCGCGCCACGCCCGGCTGGGCGCGGAAGTAGGAATCCACTTCGGCCAGCACGGCCTCGGCGCGGTTGCGCGAGGCGCCGGGAGGCAGCTGCACGTTGGCGATGATATAGCCCTGGTCTTCGTTCGGCAGGAAGGAGGAGGGCAAGCGCACGTACAGCCACGCCACGATACCCAGCAGCGCGGCGAAGATCAGCAGGAAGCGGCCGGTGCGCGTCAGGATCTTGGCCACCCAGCCTTGGTAATGCGAGGCGGTGGAAGCGAAGCCGCGGTTGAACCAGCCGAAAATGCCGGTCTTGGCATGATGGTGGCCGGCTTCGACCGGTTTCAGCATGGTCGCACACAGCGCCGGCGTCAGCGACAGCGCCATCAGCGCGGAGAACACCATGGCCGATACCATCGACAGCGAGAACTGGCGGTAGATCGCGCCCACGGCGCCGCCGAAGAATGCCATCGGAATGAAGACGGCGATCAGCACCAGCGTGATGCCGATGATCGCGCCGGTGATCTGCGACATGGCCTTGCGCGTCGCATCGCGCGGCGACAAGCCTTCCTCGCTCATGATGCGCTCGACGTTCTCCACCACCACGATCGCATCGTCCACCAGGATACCGATGGCCAGCACCATGCCGAACATGGTCAGCACGTTGATCGAGAAGCCGAATATCTGCATGGCGGCGAAAGTACCCATCAGCGCGACCGGCACCACGATGGTCGGGATCAGGGTGTAGCGGAAGTTTTGCAGGAAAATGTACATCACCAGGAACACCAGGGCCACAGCTTCCAGCAGGGTCTTGACCACTTCCTCGATGGAGATCTTGACGAACAGCGAGGTGTCATACGGCACGGTGTATTTCAGGCCCGGCGGGAAGTACTTCTGCAGCTCGTCCATCTTTTCCCGCACGATGGTGGCGGTGGCCAGGGCGTTGCCGGTCAGCGATTGCTGCACGGCGATGGCGACGAATGGCTGGCCGCTCAGGCGCGCCTGGATGCCGTAGCTGGCGCCGCCCAGTTCCATGCGGGCCACGTCGCGCAGCCGCACCAGCGAGCCGTCACGGTTGGCGCGCAGCACGACCTTGCCGAATTCCTCGACCGACGACAATTGGCCTGTTACCACCACGGGCGCGAACCAGGCCTGCGAACGCGGGTTCGGCAGGTCACCCACCGTGCCGCCTGCCACCTGGGCATTCTGCTGGCGGATCGCGGTCGTCACGTCGCTCATATTGAGCTTGTAGCCGGTTAGCTTGTCGGGGTCGACCCAGATCCGCATCGAGCGCTCGGTACCGAACAACTGGGCCTGGCCCACGCCCGGCAGGCGTTTGATTTCATTGAGCACGTTGCGCGCCAGGTAGTCGCCGATCGCAGTCGGGTCCATGCTGCCGTCGGTCGAGTAGGCGCCGACGAACATCAGGATGTTGGAACGCGCCTTGTTGACCTGGACGCCTTGCTGGATCACCGCCTGCGGCAGGCGCGATTCAACGCGCTTGATGCGGTTCTGCACGTCCACTGCCGCCAGGTCGGGATTGGTGCCGGGCTGGAAGGTGACTGTGATGCTGACGGAACCGTTCGAATCGCTTTGCGACTCGACGTACTGCAAGCCGTCGGCGCCGTTCATCTCCTGTTCAATGACGGAGGTGACGGCATCGTCCAGCACCTGCGCGGTGGCGCCAGGATAAGTGGCGCTGACGACGATGGACGGCGGCGCGATGGTCGGGTATTGCGCCACCGGCAGCATGGTGATCGCCAGCGCTCCACCCAGCAGGATGAAGAGGGCGATCACCCACGCGAATACGGGGCGGTCGATAAAGAACTTTGCCATGTGGCGGCCCCTTTACCTGGCCGCCGGGGCGGATGCGGCAGGCGCAGCGCCTGCCGGTGCCGGTCCGGATGCCGGACCTTTCCACGGAACCGCATTGACGGTGCCGCCTGGCTTGGTTTTCTGGAAGCCTTCCACGATGATGCGCTCGCCGCCTTTCAGGCCGGAGCTGACCACCCATTTGCCGCCGGCTGCGGCGTCGGCCTTGACCGGCACCGAGCTGACCTTGTTGTCGGCGCCGACCACCAGCACCGTGGCGCCTTCCGCGCCGCGCACGACGGCTTGCTGCGGCACGGTGATGGCCGATTCATTGACGCCTTGTTCCAGTCGGGCGCGCACGTACATGCCCGGCAGCAGGTTGCGTTCGGGGTTGGGGAATTCGGCGCGCATCGATACCGAGCCGCTGGATTCGTCGACTGCGACATCGGAGAACAGCAGCTTGCCGGGGCGAGAATATTCCTGTCCGTCTTCGGTCAGCAGGGTGACGCGCGCCTGGTCCTTGCCGGCGCTTTTGAGCGTGCCCGCAGCCAGTGCCTGTTTCAGGCGCAGCAGCTCTGCGGAGGATTGCGTGATGGTGACGTAAATCGGGTCCAGTTGCTGCACGGTCGCCATTGGCGTCGCTTCGTTCTGCCCAACCAGTGCGCCCTCGGTGACCAGGGCGCGTCCCACGCGGCCCGAGATCGGCGCGGTGACTGTGGCATAGCCCAGTGTCAGCCCCGCATTCTTGCGCGCGGCGCGAGCCGACTGCAATTCGGCGCCAGCCTGCTTCTGCGCGGTGACCGCGTCGTCGTATTCCTGCTGGCTGACTGCCTGCGCTGCCAGCAGCGGCTTGTAGCGCTTGGCCTTGAGGTCGGCCTGCGCCAGGTTGGCTTCAGCGCGGGCGATGGCGGCATCGGCGCTTTCCACATTGGCCTGGAATTGCGCGGGATCGATGCGGAACAGGACTTCACCGGCCTTGACATCGCCGCCCTCCCTGAATACGCGCTGCAGCACGATGCCCGGCGTACGCGCTCGCACCTGGGCAATGCGCGAAGCTTCGACGCGGCCCGGCAGCTCATTGGTGATGGTGACTGCGCCGCTGGTGGCGGTGATCACGGATACGGTGGGAGGGGGCGGGGCGGCCTTGTTGGCGTCTTTCTTATCGCCGCAGGCCGCAAGGGTAAGCGACAGGGCAATTGCCAGCGGCAGGGTGCGCAATACAGGTTTCATTGGCGTCTCGTTTTGGGAGGGTGGGACTGCGCCGAAAATTGTATAACACTGTCAATTGTAACGTTTTGTACAGCCAAAAATAACAAAAAAGGACGCCGAAGCGTCCTTTGCCTGCAAAGAACCGGGCGGCGCTTAGCGAATTGCCGAGATCATCTGCTTCAGCTTATTGGAGTCGGCCACGAAGGCGCGGATGCCTTCGGCCAGCTTATCAGTCGCCATCGCATCTTCGTTGAGCATGAAGCGGAAGGTCTTCTCGTCCATCGAAATCTTGACGGCGGTGCCGGTATCGGCCGGCGACAGCTTGCGCTCGACCGGTGCCTGGGTGTCGGCCAGTTTTTGCAGCAGGTCCGGCGAAATGGTCAGCAGGTCGCAGCCGGCCAGTTCCAGGATCTGGCTGGTGTTGCGGAAGGACGCGCCCATCACTTCGGTTTTGTAGCCGAATTTGCGGTAGTAGTTGTAGATGCGCTTGACCGACTGCACGCCCGGATCTTCGGCGCCCAGGTAGTCGATGCCCGTGGATTTCTTGAACCAGTCGTAGATGCGGCCGACGAACGGGGAAATCAGCTGCGAGCCCGCTTCGGCGCAGGCGATGGCCTGGCACAGCGAGAACAGCAGGGTCATATTGGTGCGGATGCCTTCCTTCTCCAGTTGCTCGGAAGCGCGGATGCCTTCCCAGGTAGAGGCAATCTTGATCAGCACTCGTTCGCGTGGAATGCCGGCCTTTTCATACAGGGCGATCAGCTCACGGCCTTTGGCCACATTGCCCGCCACGTCGAAGGACAGGGCGGCGTCGATTTCAGTCGAAACGCGGCCTGGCACGTACTTCAGGATCTCGGTGCCGAAGGCGATCAGCAGCTTGTCGATGATTTCGCCGGTGGGAGCGTTCGGGTTGTCGCGCACGGCTTTTTCCAGCAGCGGCTTGTATTCATCCTTCTGCACCGCCTTCAGGATCAGCGAGGGATTGGTGGTTGCGTCTTGCGGCGCATAAGCCTTGATCGACTGGAAATCGCCGGTGTCGGCAACAACGGTAGTGTATTGCTTGAGCTGTTCGAGCTGGTTCATTGCAGTCCTGGATACGTGAGGGACAAAAAACCTATTGTACTAAATCAGCGCGGCCCGCCATGTTGCGTTTACAATGGGGACTATTAGTATTTTCATATTTTGGTCTGAGGAGTTAGCCATGGTTTTGGCAATCGTTGGAGCGCTGCTGCTGGCGCTGGGTCTGTTTTCTGGAGCTGCGCTGGTCCTGGCGCAGCTGGGCGTCGGTGGACTGGTGGCCGGCGTTTCGCTGTGGCTGATGTTCCCGCTGTTCAGCGTAGCGGGCTACCTGTTGTTTGCCACCGGCGCACGCGTGGCCAATTTCCGCGTGCTGTCGTTTGCCGTGTCGATCGCCTTGCTGCTGCTGGCGCTGGGCTGCGCTGTAGCCCTGGTGGCCGATGCTACTGCTCTGATGGCGCTGCACGGCGGTACCGGTGCGCTGTGGTATGTATTGCTGATTGCCGGCGTGCTGGGCGCCAGCGGCGCCGCATCGCATGGAAGGACGGCGGCGCAGTAAGTAGCTGGCACCCTCATGAAATCAGTCGCGGTCATCGGCGGTGGCATCAGCGGCGTTACGACGGCTTATGCGTTGGCGCGCCGCGGCCTCCAGGTCACCTTGTTCGAGCGCCATCGCTATCCCGCGATGGAGACCTCTTTCGCCAACGGCGGCCAGCTTTCAGCCTCCCATGCCGAAGCGTGGAATAGCTGGAGCACGGTAGGCAAAGGCTTGAAGTGGATGCTGCGCAGCGATGCGCCGCTGCTGGTCAACCCGAAGCCGAACTGGCACAAGCTGTCCTGGTTCGCCGAATTCCTGGCCGCCATTCCCCGTTACGAAGCCAACACAATCACCAGCACGCGGCTGGCGATTGCGGCGCGCGAGCACCTGTTTGGCTGGGCGCGCGAAGAGGGCATCGATTTCGACGCACGGCATGAGGGCATCCTGCATGTCTACCGCGACAAGGCCGGTTTCGACCATGCGGCGCGGGTAACCGGCTTGCTGGAGCAGGGCGGCTTGCAGCGGCGCGCCGTTACGCCGGACGAGATGCGGGCGATCGAGCCGGCGCTGGAGGAGCGCTTCTACGGCGGTTTCTTTACCGAGAGCGACAGTACGGGCGACATCCACAAATTCACGGTGGGACTGGCGCAAGCCGCTGAAGCGCGCGGCGTGCAGATGGTGTACGGCGCCGACGTGCGCAGCGTAGGGGCGGGCGGCGATAGTGCGCGGCTCAGGTTCGCGCTGGACGGCGTGGAGGAGGAGCGTTGCTTCCATGCGCTGGTTGTCTGCGCCGGTACGGCCAGCCGCGAGATTGCCGCCATGCTGGGCGACCGCGTCAACGTCTATCCGGTAAAAGGCTATTCGATCACGGTCATGCTGGAGGACGCGCCAAGCCGCGCTGCGGCGCCCACTGTCAGCCTGGTGGACGATGCGGCCAAGCTGGTAAGCAGCCGGCTGGGCGGCAATCGCTTCCGCGTGGCGGGAACGGCGGAATTCAACGGCTTTAACCGCGACATCCGCGCCGACCGCATCGCGCCGCTGGTGAACTGGGTGCAGCAGTGCTTTCCCGGCGTCAGCACGCGGCAGGTGGTGCCGTGGGCAGGCTTGCGGCCGATGATGCCGGACCTGATGCCGCGTGTCGGGGCGGGCAGGCGGCCGGGCGTGTTTTACAACACGGGCCATGGCCACCTGGGATGGACCATGTCGGCTGCTACTGCTGAGATCATTGCCGGGCAGGTGCAGGCGGCGCTCGAGCCGGGCGCGCAGCGCGGGCGCGCACCGTTGGCAGCGTGACTGGACAGCGCGGCAGGATGGTCTATGGTGAAGATTGGCGGCTCGGCCGCGAATCAGGGAACCCAAGGAGACCATCATGCCCCGCTATATTGTTGAGCGCACTTTCCCGGACGGCTTGCACATTCCTGTCAACGCCGATGGCGCCAAAGCCTGCGACGCCGTGATCGGCACCAATGCCCGCAGCGGCGTCACCTGGATCCATTCCTACGTGAGCGACGACCTGCGCAAGACTTACTGCCTGTATGAAGCCCCGTCGCCGGAAGCGATCCGCGAGACGGCGGAAATGAACCAGCTGCCGGTGGATAAGATCACCCAGGTGACTTCGCTCGATCCTTACTTCTACAAAGGTTAGGCGGGCTGCCCGACGATCACGCGGTTGCGGCCTTCGCGCTTGGCGGCGTAGAGTGCGCGGTCGGCCGCTTCCAGCAGCGCCTTGGCGTCTTCCAGGTGATCCTTGTCGAAACTGGCGACACCGATGCTCAGCGTGACGTGCGGGTGAACGGCATTGGGCGCGTGCGCCATGTTCAGCGATTCCACGTGGGCGCGGATCACTTCCGCATGCTGTGCTGCCTGTTCCGGCGTGGTATCCGGCAGGATGGCTGCAAATTCCTCGCCGCCGTAACGCGCAGCCAGGTCGGCCGGCCGTTGCAGCCGCGAGGCGAAGGCTTCCGCCACCATGGTCAGGCAGGCGTCGCCTTGCTGGTGGCCAAAGTGGTCGTTATAGGCCTTGAAGGAATCGATATCCATCAGCAGCAGCGACAGGCTGGCACCCTGGCGCTGGGCGCGGCGCAGTTCACGATCCAATGCCACGTCGAAGTGGCGGCGGTTGGCGATGCCGGTCAGGCCATCGACATAGGATTGCGCGCGCAGCGCTTCGGCCTGGCCGCGCAGTTGGCGTTCACGGCCGACGGTATTGCTGACGTCCGCCACCTCAACCAGGCAAAAGCGCTCCTTGCCTTCGTTGAAGGGCGTGAGCGTAACGGACTGCTCGATACGTTCGCCGCCCCAGGTGCCGGCGGCAAACAGCGGGAAGGGCGTGCGGTCCTGGTTTTGCGGCAGCACGGACGGCAGGTTGTTGGCCAGGGCAGTGTGCAGCGACTGTTCGATGCGCTTGCCCGACAATTCGGGAAAAGCTTCAACCAGGGTCAGTCCCAGCACGCGGGGTGGGGCCATGCCGGAGCGGCTGGCCAGCCATTGGTTCCAGAAAACGATGCGCTGGTCGGCGTCCAGCACCATCAAGCCGAGGTTGGCGAGGCCTAAAACACGGCCATATAGTGTCGATTCTTGCATGAAAGGCATTATATGGATTTTAGAGTTTTGCGTCGGATTTTAGTGTTGAGCAATTGCTCTACAGAAAAATATAATACCGCTATGAAAAAACTTACCATCCTGGCCGCGCTGTGCGCCGCCTTCTCCGCGCACGCTGCAGAAGCTACCCCGCAAGCGGCACTCGATCATTTCCTGAAATTCGAACTGGACGGCGGCCGCCTCCACAACGATACCGAAGGCTATTACGAACAGGTGCACCTGGTCGACGGCTGGAAGACTGACGCCGTGAGCTGCGAAGGCGCGCGCTGCAAGGCCACCGTCACTTTCACCTACACCCCGACAACCGGGCTCGATATGGAGCAGGCCGTACCCCACCCGAAGGGCGGTAGCGCGCAAGTCGAGTACATCGTTCTGCAGAAGGGCGGCCAGTGGCAGGTGGAATCCGGCAAGGACACGCCGCACGTGTCGCGCGTCGCCATGGAAAAAATGTTGCGAGAAGGCCTCTAATTCATCAATCGTGCGTCAGGTGAGTTGCTCCTTGGATATAATTGGTGAGATTTATATCCTTGGAGTAATTTAAATGAAAAAATTCATCGTACATTTCCTGATGTCGGCCTTCGTCGTCGTGGGCTTCCAGCAAACTGCCCAGGCCGCCATGATCGGCACCGCACAAGTTGCAGCAGCAGACGCAGCGGCGCAAGTCCGCGCACGCCTGGTAGCTGAACTGCAACGCGCCGACGTGCAAATAGCACTGGAGCGCAACGGCATCACCATGGAAGCAGCGCAAGCCCGCGTGGCTGCGCTGACCGATGCCGAAGCCGCATCCCTGGCGCAGCAGGTTGATTCCCTGCCAGCCGGCGGTGATGGCCTGATCGGCGCCCTGGTCTTCATCTTCGTGGTGCTGCTGGTGACCGACATCCTCGGCCTGACCAAAGTCTTCCCGTTCACCCGCTCCGCACGTTGATGACACGGCGCCTGCTTGCCACGGCAGCAGTAGTCCTGCTGCTGGCAGGTTGCGCCACCCAGACCCGTGCGCTGCTCGCTGGGCCGCGCACCGGGCCGCACCAGCAGGAACTCAGCTCGACCCCCTTCCACGCCCAGGAGCGCTATCAATGCGGGCCTGCCGCGCTGGCAATGATGCTGGGCGCAGCGGGCGCCGAGGTTTCGCCCGAGGCCCTGGTGCCAGAGGTGTACCTGCCAGGACGTGAAGGCAGCTTGCAAATCGAACTGCAGGCCGCCGGGCGCCGCCATGGCGTTGTGACCGCACGCATTCCGCCCCGCATGGACGCACTGCTGGCGGAACTTGACGCCGGCCATCCCGTGCTGGTACTGCAAAACCTGAGCCTTCCAATTTTCCCGAAGTGGCACTACGCGGTGGTCATCGGCTATGACATCGACAGCGGCGAAGTGATCCTGCGCTCAGGAACTACGCGGCGCCTGACGATGCCGCTTTCTACTTTCGAACACACATGGAAACGCAGCGGCTACTGGGGCATGGTGGCGCTCGCGCCAGGCCAGATGCCTGCCACCACCGAGTTGGCGGAGCTGCAGACTGCACTGGTGGCCTTTGAAAAGTCGGCGCCGCCGCAGGCAGCGCAAAAGTCGTATCGCGCCGCCCTGCAGCGCTGGCCGGACGCACTGCCGCTGCAACTTGGCCTCGGCAACAGCGCGTACGCCGGCGGCGACCGCAAGGCCGCAGCCGAAGCATTCCGCAGCGCCGCCACAGCGCACCCGGACAACGGCGCCGCCTTCAACAACCTGGCCGTCGTGCTGGGCGAGCTGGGCCAAATGGACGAAGCGCGCACCGCCGCGCAGACCGCCATCAAGCTCGGCGGCCCATGGCGCGAAGAAGCCGAAGCCACCCTGCGCTCGCTGCAGAAATAAACGTTAACCGATGAAGGAGTCGAACTGCATGTCGAATTCCTGCAGGGCCTTTTGGGCGTTCTGCATTTTCTTGCGGAATTCGGGGCCGCGTTTCAGGGCCAGGCCTACGGCCAGTACGTCGATCACTACCAGGTAAGCCAGGCGCGCCGAGATCGGTGTGTATGGGTCGGTGTTGAAGATCAGGTCGATCGGGATCAGTACCGTGGCCGCTTCCGCCAGCGGGGTGCCGGAGGGCGCCAGCACGATCACGTCGGCGCCGCCTTCTTTCGCCAGCTTGGCCGAGCGCACCAGCGCCGGGCTGTTGCCGCGCTGGGAAATCGCCACCACCGCGTCGCCTTCATGCAGCAATGCCGCCGAAATACTGTGGATGGCCGGGTCGGCGTAGGCCACGGTCGGCACGCCGGAACGGAAGAACTTGTGCTGCGCATCGGCGGCTACGATGCCGGAGGTGCCGTGGCCGTAGAATTCGATCTTGCGTGCGCGCGACAGGATGTCGAGCGCTTTCTGCACCGGTTCTGCGTTGAGGTTATTGCGCAGGTCCAGCAGCGTGTTGATGGAGCGGCTGCAAATCTTGTTTACCAGGTCGGCTGCCAGGTCGTCCTGCGCCGGCTGGTCGTTCAGTCCGGGCAGGGCGAGGGCCAGGCCTTGCGCCAGCTTCAGTTTGAATTCATGCCAGCCGTCGTAGCCGAGCGTGCGGCAGAAGCGCACCACGGTCGGCTCGGACACTTGCGCACTCTTGGCCAGCGCCGTGATATTGGCACCCACGGTGCGGGCTGGGTTGTCTAGCACGGCCAGCGCGACCTTGCGCTCCGATTTGGAGAGCGAGTCGAGCTGGGTGCGGATGGAATCGAGCAGCATTAGTCTTCCGGCAGTGCTTCTTCGCGCCATTGTAGCCCGTCGCGGCCGATCAGGGCACTGGCGGCGGCCGGGCCCCAGGTGCCGGAGGCGTATGGCAGCGGCGCGGAATCGTCCTGCTCCCAGTTGTTCAGGATCGGTTCGACCCATTCCCAGGCGGCTTCCAGCTCGTCGCCGCGCATGAACAGGGTCAGTTGGCCGCGCAGCACATCCAGCAGCAGGCGCTCGTAAGCGTCCATGCGCGGCATCTTGAAGGTTTCGCGGAAGTCCAGTTCCAGTTCCGCCGGTTTCAGGCGCATGCCTTCGCCCGGGGTCTTGGCCATCAGGTTCATGCGCAGGCCTTCGTCCGGCTGCAGGCGGATCACCAGGGAATTCGGCTGGAAGCTGGAGGTCGGCTGGTTGAAGATCGAGTGCGGGATCTGTTTGAAGCGCACCACGATCTCGGCCAGCGAGTCGGCCATGCGTTTGCCTGTGCGCAGGTAGAACGGCACGCCGGCCCAGCGCCAGGTGTCGATTTCCACTTTCATGGCGACGAAGGTTTCGGTCTTCGAATTCTGCGGCGCTTCCGGCTCGTCGCGGTAGCTTGGCACCGCCTTGCCTTCGACGTGGCCGGCGCGGTACTGGCCGCGCACGATGTTCTGCGCCAGGGTGGTCGCGGTGAAGCGTTTCAGGGAGCGCAGCACCTGCAGCTTGGAGTCGCGCACGGCGTCCGGCGCGATCGAGGTGGGCGGCTCCATGGCGACGATACAAAGCAACTGCAGCAGGTGGTTCTGCAGCATGTCGCGCAGCGCGCCGGAGGTGTCGTAGTAGCCGATGCGGTTGCCCACGCCCAGTTTCTCGGCGATGGTGATCTGTACGTCGGAAATCCACTCGCGGCGCCACAGCGGTTCGAACAGGATGTTGCCGAAGCGCAGGGCCAGCAGGTTCTGCACGGTCTCCTTGCCCAGGTAGTGGTCGATACGGTAGATCTGCTGTTCCTCGAAGACCTGGCCAACTTCCTTGTTGATCTGCTTGGCCGATGCCAGGTCGCGGCCGAGCGGCTTTTCCAGCACCACGCGCGAGTTGGCGGTGGCCAGGCCGTTGTCCTTCAGGTTGTCGCAGATGCGCGAGAACAGGGCCGGCGGGGTGGCCAGGTAGTAGACGCGGGTAATTGCGGGATCGGTGCGCAGCGCTTCGACCAGGCCTTTGTAGGTGGTTGAGTCGGTGGCATCGAGTGCGACATAGACGATGCGCGCGGTGAAGCGGCTCCAGTTCTCGTCGGTAGCTTTGGCTGATTTGATATGGGGACGCGAGGTGGTCGTCACCATATTGATGAACTCTTCCTGTGTGCTCTCCTGGCGGCCGACGCAAACGATGCGCGCGGTCGGCGGCAGGTCGCCGCAAATATCGCGGCTAAACATAGCGGGCAGCAGTTTGCGCATTGCGAGGTCGCCGCTGCCGCCAAACAGAACCAGGTCGAAATCAGAGAGAGCCATAATCGTTTTCAGGTGAGTTACAGGGTTTACTTCGGTCTACGTACTTCAATCCAAGTAAGCGGGCTCGATGCGGCCCGCCACGGGCATGCGCACCGACAGCAATTTGCCGCTGAGCGGGAAGGCCGCCAGTTCCTCGGCCGGGCGTTTGCCGGCCGTGGTGATGTACAGGGTGCGCAAGTCCGGGCCGCCGAAAGCCACCATGGTCGGGCAGCGTACCGGCAGGCGGATCTCGTCAAGCTGGTCGCCCTGCGGCGACAGCTTGAGGATGCGGCCGCCTTCGAACATGGCGACCCAGTAGTTGCCTTCGCTGTCGACTGCCGCACCGTCCGGGCGGCCGCCGTAGTCTGCGGCGGATTTGTCGGTGCTGAAGCGGCGCACGTCGCGTTCATCGCTGACGGTGCCGGACAGCAGGTCGAACGCAAAGCGCGTGACGCGGTGGCTCGCTGTTTCGGCATGGAACATGGTTTTGTTGTCAGGGCTGAATCCCAGGCCATTCGAATTGACCATGCCGCCGGACCAGACCTTGCGCACATTGCCTCGTTCGAGGACATACATTTCCGCCGCCGGTTTGTCGCGCGGCTCGTAGATGGTGCCGCACCAGAAACGGCCTGCCGCGTCGCATTTGCCGTCGTTGAAACGGGTGGTGGACTGGTCGAAAGGCGCTTCCGCCACCAGTGTCAATTCGCCGGTGCCGGGGTTGAAGCGGGAGAAGCCGCGGCGCTGGGCGACCATCAGGCCGCCATTGGCAGCGCGCGCCAGCGACGACGCTTCGCTGTCCACTTTCCATTGTTCGTGCTGGCCGCTGGCGGGGCACAGGCGGTGGATGGCAAAGCCTTCGATATCGACCCAGTACAGGGCATTTTCGTCCGGCGCCCACAGCGGGCTCTCGCCCACGGTCATGGTGGCGTTGCAGGCGACTTCGACCTGGTAGCTGTTCATTCGATCTGGGCCGACTTGGCCATCACGATCAGGCCGTTGGTCGAGCTGTCATGGGCTTCCGGATCGACTTTGCCGGTCAATTCGGACTGGATTTTCCTGGCCAGCACCTTGCCCAGTTCCACGCCCCATTGGTCGAAGCTGGCGATATTCCAGATCACGCCTTGCACGAAAGTCTTGTGCTCGTACAACGCGATCAGCGCGCCGAGCGTGGACGGCGTCAGCTGGTCCATCAGGATGGTGTTGGAAGGACGGTTGCCTGGGAATGTCTTGTGCGGCACCAGTTCTTCCATTTCGGCTGGCGGCACGTTGGCGCCTTTCAGTTCTGCGCGCACTTCATCTTCGGTCTTGCCCTTCATGAAGGCTTCCGACTGGGCGAAGCAGTTGGCCAGCAGGGCGTCGTGGTGGCCCGGCAGGTCGTGGGTTGCGCGCAGGGCGGCGATGAAGTCGATCGGCGTTGCGTCGGTGCCCTGGTGCAGGAGCTGGAAGTAGGCGTGCTGCGCGTTGGTGCCGCACTCGCCCCAGACGATCGGGCAGGTCGGCGTGTCGACCGGCTGGCCGTTCCTGGTCACGCGCTTGCCGTTGCTTTCCATGTCGAGCTGCTGCAGGTAGGCCGGGAAGCGGTTCAGGTCCTGGTGGTAAGGGGCGATGGACAGCGAAGTCGCGCCCAGGAACTGGCGGTTCCAGAAGCCGACCAGGGCCAGCAGCACCGGCATGTTCGCCTCGAGCGGCGCTTCGCGGAAGTGTTCATCCATGGCGTGCGCGCCTTCCAGGAATGCCTGGAAGTAGCCGAAGCCGATCGCTATCGCAACCGACAGGCCGATTGCCGACCAGACGGAGTAACGGCCGCCCACCCAGTCCCAGAACGGGAACATGTTTTCGGGATCAATGCCGAAGGTGCGCACGGCGTCGGTATTGGTGGAGACCGCGACAAAATGGCGCGGCAGGTCGGCTTCCTTGGCCTTGGCCAGGAACCAGCTGCGCGCCGTTTGCGCGTTCAGCATGGTTTCGGCAGTGGTGAAGGTTTTCGAGGCGACGATGAACAGGGTGGTCTCGGGATTGACCTGCGCCAGCACCGCATCCATATCATGGCCGTCGACGTTGGAAACGAAGTGCATCTTCATACGCGGATGGCAGTATGAGCGCAGGGCCAATACAGCCATCTTCGGGCCCAGGTCGGAGCCGCCGATGCCGATATTCACCACGTCGGTGATCGGCTTGCCGGTATGGCCCAGCCAGCCGCCATTGCGCACCTTGTCGGTAAACACCTTGATGCGGTCCAGCACTGCGTGCACGTTGCCGTTCACGTCCTGGCCGTCGACTTTCTGCACCTTGCCGCGCGGCATACGCAGGGCGGTGTGCAGCACGCCGCGGCGTTCGGTAATATTGATTTTTTCGCCGGCAAACATGGCGTCGCGCTGCTCTGCCACGCCGCGCGTGCGGGCCAGGTGCACCAGCAGATTGATGGTCTCGTCGTCGGCGCGGTTCTTGGAGTAGTCCAGGAACAGGCCTGCCGCATCGACCGTCATGCGCGGGAAGCGGCCCGGGTCCTTCTGGAACAGCTGGCGCATTTGCCATTCGCGGGCATCGTGGGCGTGGATTTCGAGGGCTTGGTAGGCGGCGGTGGAGGTCAGGGCGGGCAAGCGCATAATGTCCTGTGGCATAGGGATTTATGAATTGTGTTTAACTATACAGGAAAAACAGGTAAATTCACTACAAATCTTTTTGTGCGTCGGCATATCCAGGGGCTTTGCAGTGTAATTCGACCCAATGGGAGCGCTCGCAATTGGAAATTTTGTAGTAAAATTTCCTGAAATTCATTGATAAGGAACGATCATGCCGTTGCATCCAGTCCTGGAAAAAGTCACCGCACGCGTCATCCAGCGCAGCCGCGTTTCCCGCGGCGCCTACCTGGCGCACCTCCAGGCGGCCCGCGTCAAAGGCCGCACCCAGCGTGGCACCCTGTCCTGCACGAACCTGGCGCACGGTTTTGCCGCGTTCCCGGCAAACGATAAGCTGATCCTGAAGGAAGTGAAGCAGCCTTCGGTGGCGATCATCTCTGCCTACAACGACATGCTGTCGGCACACCAGCCGTTCGAGACCTTCCCGGCCATCATCAAGGATGCTGTGCGCAAGGTTGGCGCGGTGGCGCAGTACGCGGGCGGTACGCCGGCCATGTGCGACGGCGTGACGCAGGGCCAGCCGGGCATGGAGCTGTCGCTGTTCTCGCGCGACGCGATTGCGATGTCGGCGGCGATCGGCCTGTCCCACAATATGTTCGACTCGGTGCTGTACCTGGGCGTATGCGACAAGATCGTGCCGGGCCTGCTGATCGGCGCGCTGCACTTTGGCCACCTGCCGGCGGTGTTCGTGCCCGCCGGCCCGATGACTTCCGGCCTGTCGAATAAAGACAAAGCTGCTATCCGCCAGCGCTATGCGCAAGGCAAGGCGAGCCGCGAAGAACTGCTGGAAGGCGAGTCGCAGTCCTATCACGGCGCCGGTACCTGCACCTTCTACGGTACCGCCAACTCCAACCAGCTGCTGATGGAAATCATGGGCCTGCACCTGCCGGGCGCCGCGTTCATCAACCCGGGAACGCCCCTGCGCGATGCGCTGACTGCTGCTGCGGCACAGCGCGCGGCGCAGATCACGGAAATGGGCAATGAGTACATCCCGGTTGGCCATATCGTGGACGAGAAGTCCATCATCAACGCGGTGGTCGGCCTGCTGGCTACCGGCGGTTCGACCAACCACACCCTGCACCTGGTGGCGATTGCCAAGGCGGCCGGCGTAGTGATCGACTGGGACGATTTCAACGAGCTGTCGGCCGTGGTGCCGCTGCTGTGCCGCATCTATCCGAATGGCGATGCCGACGTGAACCACTTCCACGCCGCCGGCGGCACTGGTTTCGTGATTCGCGAACTGCTGGATGCCGGCCTGCTGCACGATGACGTGAACACCATCCTGGGCAAAGGCCTGCGCGCGCATTGCGCCGAACCGTTCCTGAGCGACGATGCCAGCGGCGTGATCTTCAAGGAAGCGCCGCTCAGGAGCGCCGACGAGAAGGTGCTGCGCGGCGCTGCCGATCCGTTCTCGAAAGACGGCGGCATGGTGCTGGTGCAGGGTAACCTGGGCCGCGCCATCATGAAGGTCTCGGCCGTGAAGGAAGAGCACCGCATGGTTGAAGCACCGGCGCTGGTGTTCGATTCGCAGGAAGCCTTCATGGCTGCCTACAAGGCCGGCACACTGGACCGCGACTTCGTGGCGGTGCTCCGCTTCCAGGGTCCCAAAGCCAACGGCATGCCGGAGCTGCACGCACTGACCCCGGCATTGGCGAACCTGCAGGATGCCGGCCGCAAGGTGGCATTGGTGACCGATGGCCGCATGTCCGGCGCCTCGGGCAAGGTACCGGCCGCGATCCACGTGTCGCCGGAAATCCTGGCCGGCGGCCCGCTGGGCCTGGTGCGCGACGGCGACATCATCCGCCTCGATGCGGCAAGCGGTACGCTGGAAGCGCTGGTGTCGTCGGACGTATGGCATGGCCGCTCGCTGGCGCTGGCCGACCTGTCGCCAAACCAGATCGGCATGGGCCGCGAGCTGTTCTCCATGTTCCGCACCAGCGTCTGCGCGGCGGAGCAGGGGGCGACCATGTTCCCATTGCCGTCCCCGATCCCGACCACCGTGCCGCTGCACGGCGAAGACAATGTGGGCAATACCGTGCCCGGTTCCGATGAAGATTTCCTCGCAAAGAAAGCTTGAAATGACCCTGCTCGAAATTATGCGTACCTCGGCCGTGATCCCTGTGATCGCGATTGACGACCCTGACCACGCCGTGCCACTGGCGAAAGCCCTGGTGGCAGGCGGCATCCGCGTGCTGGAAGTGACCCTGCGCACCCAGCACGGCCTGGGCGCGATCCGCGCCATGAGCCAGGTGGAGGGCGCGATCGTCGGCGTCGGCACGCTGACCCAGCCCGAGGAATTCGCTGCCGCGCGCGATGCTGGTGCGGTGTTCGGCGTGTCGCCGGGCCTGACCGATGCGCTGATCGGCGCTGCCAAGTCGAGCGGCCTGCCGCTGCTGCCTGGCGTCATGACGCCATCGGAAGTGATGAAGGCGCGCGAGCAGGGCTTCAAGCAGCTGAAGCTGTTCCCGGCCGTTCCTGCCGGCGGAGTCGGCATGCTGAACGCGATTGCCGGTCCGCTGTCGGACGTGGTGTTCTGCCCGACCGGCGGCATCTCGCAAGACACCGCGCCAGCCTTCCTGTCGCTGAAGAACGTGGCCTGCGTGGGCGGCTCCTGGCTGACGCCGAAAGACGCCATGCAAGCCGGCGACTGGGGCCGCATTACCGCCATCGCCAAAGCGGCAAGCGCACTGCGCCACTGATGGAAGTCATCGCCCGGCCGCTAACGTCGGGTGAGATCGCGCTGGCCCGGCTGGTGTTCGGCGGCGCGATCGACTACCAGCGGGTGCGCATTCACAACACCCGCTTTATTCCCTTCCTGCAGCGCAAAGACGTCTGCATCACGCCCAACGGCGAACTGTATTTCCACATTTCGCGCTACCGTCCGGACTTTTCCCTCGCTACCGAAAGTGAAAAGCATTGGTTCATGCACGAGATGGTCCATGTCTGGCAGCATCAGCTTGGCTATCCCGTGATGTGGCGCGGCGCCATCCGCCTTGGCTTGAGCTACGACTATGAGCTTGCGCCCGAATTGCGGCTATGCGACTTCAATATGGAAGCGCAGGCCGAAGTGCTGGCCGACTACTTCGCGGTGGTCTACCTGCAGAAGCTGGATGCCGGCCTGTATAACGATATGCTGCGCGACTTCTTGCGCGACCCATCCTCGCCAGCCAACCTGCCACGTATATTTTTTGCTAATGGTGTGATATCGTAGTTGCTTTAAAGCACATTTTTCGTGAACTCCCATGCATAACCCTTATCAGGCCCCCGTTGCCGACCTGGATGTTCCTGCGCCGGAAGACGGCAATGCAATCCCGAACGTTGGCGGCTTCTGGCTGCGCGTCGGCGCAAAAATCATTGACCTGCTGGTAATGTCGCCGATTATCGGCCTGACATATTGGCTCAGTTCCCTGTCCCGCTCCTTCTATCTGTGGTCGGTCATTCCATCCGTGCTGTTCGCCTTGTTCTATTCGGTTTACCTGGTGCGCCGCTACGGCGGTACTCCTGGCAAACTGGTGTTGAAGCTGCGCGTCCAGATGAAGGACCATTCGCCAGTCACGTTCATGGCGGCCCTGATTCGTGAAGCGCCAATGATGTTGATGGGGGCGGCGAGCAGTTTCGGACTCGGCCTGGCTGCACTTGCCATGGATGATGCGGCTTACCACGCTTACGGCTTCTTTGAGCGCAGCACGGTGCTGGCAGCGTCGGGACCAGGCTGGGTGTCTGCGATCAGCTTGCTGATTAATGTCTGGACCTGGGTTGGTGTCATTGTCATGCTGGTTAACAAGCGCCGCCGCGCCGTGCATGACTTCCTGGCCGGCACCGTCGTCGTGAATGTCAGCAAAACGCTGTGAGCATTTTCCGAGAAGGCGCTGCTGTATTTTCCGGGCTCGAAGCCAAATGCCTGGGCGCCGTCCGTCACCTCTAGCCGGCGCCCTGGTTGGCGTACTGCTGGGGATCCTGCTTGGCGCGATGGCCAAGGGCGCAACGATCGGCTGGGAGCAGGGCGAGGGTGTGTTGGCCTTGCCCGCTGCGCTGCTCGGCATGGTGTCCGCACCAATATTTCTCTTTGTCGACTTGGTATCCGTGTCCGGCAAAGGTCCGCCGGCATCTCTGGTCGTACTGCCATGGGCAGGGATTGGCGCCGTCCTCGGAGGAATTGTGGGCTTGCTTAGCAATAAAGATCAATAATTTGCTAACATCCAAGCTTTGCATTTGGCGGAGTAGCGGCGATGGGGATGGAGATTGAGGTAGCAGGCGACCTGGTGACAGCCAGCCTGGTGGCCAAAGAGGTCGAAGGCGATGCCGGCAAGCCCGGCGAACACGCACACGGCGCTTCATGCGCCAACTGCGGCACGCCAGTCCCCGCCAATTATTGCGGCAGCTGCGGCCAGAAAGGCCACTTGCACAAGTCGGTTCTGCACTTGGGCGAGGAGCTGGTCCACGGCCTGCTGCACTTCGATACCAAGGGTTGGCGCACCTTGCCGCTGCTGGTGGCACGCCCGGGCCAGCTTACCCGCCGCTACATCGACGGCCAGCGCACGCGCTTCGTTTCGCCGCTGGCGCTGTTCCTTTTCATGATGTTCTTCATGTTCTTCGTCTTCTCGCTGACGATGGGCACCAGCTCGGGCCCGAGTACGGGCAAGGTCACCGATAGCAAGAACGGCAAGGCCGCCTTCGAGCAAACGATGAATGAGAAGATCGCTGAGCAGAAAAAAGCGATCGCCGAGGCGGAGTCGGACCTCAAGGATGCGGAACCCGGCACGTCGGAAGTCCCGAAAGCGCAGCACAGGCTGGATGAAGCAAAGAAGGCGCTGGACGGGCTCAATATCGCCCTGGCATCCGGGAAAATTGCCATGACCGGCACCGCCAAGTTTACCGAAACGATCAAGCCGGCGCCCAAAGCTGCAGGCAAGGAAACTGCCAAGGAAGCTTCCAGGGAGGCCGTAACCCCGGCGGAAAGCGCGAAGACTAAGGAACCGGGCATCATCCAGGAAATCCTGCATGATGTCACCGAGGGGCTGACAGACCAGGACATGGCTGGCAGCAAGGAAGCAAAACATTCCGAAGTTGGCTGGATCAGCAAGGGCATCCAGCACGCGGTCAGTAACCCGGAACTGGCGCAGTACAAGCTGAAGAACGCGGCCTACAAATACTCCTTCCTGCTGGTGCCGATCTCGATGCCCTTCCTTTGGCTGATGTTCTTCTGGCGCCGCGGTGTAGCGATGTACGACCATGCCGTGTTCTCGCTGTATTCGCTGTCGTTCATGTCGCTGCTGTTCACCATCGTCGCGACACTGAGCTACTTCGACTACGGTGGCCTGGCTGCATTCCTGTTCGTCTTTATCCCGCCGGTGCACATGTTCCTGCAACTGCGCGGCACCTACAGCCTGTCGCGCTACGGCGCCTTGTGGCGCACCTGCTTCCTGCTGTTCATGACGATCATCGTGCTGACCACGTACGCGCTGGCGGTGCTGGCGCTGTCAGCCACTTAAGATTGGCCGAGTCAAGCGGGATGGTTCACGGCATTGGAGTCTCCAAGGTTAGAATGCCCGCAATTCTGAAGCAGGTTGCAAATGAAAGTTGACTTCAACGCTATCCGGGCCGATGCGGCCGGCGCGGAAGCTGCGGGCTTCCTGCTCGCTGGCCAGCAGGCACTGATCCATCAACAGGGTTGGCTGAAAATGCTGGCGCCGCGTGCCGCAGGCGGGGCGGAGCTGCCGCTGCCGCAAGTGGTGCGGCTGGAGGAAGCTATCGCGGAGGCGGATGGCAGCATGGGGTGGGTTGTAACCCTGTGCGCGGGCGCCGGCTGGTTTGCGGGTTTCCTGGCGCCGGATACGGCGCGCGAAGTCATTTCGACGCCGCAGGTTTGCCTGGCAGGCAGCGGGGCGCCGACCGGTTTCGCTGATAAGGAAGGCGAGGGATATCGGATTACGGGCCGCTGGGACATCGCCAGCGGTGCGCCGATGGCTACGCATTTCACACTCAATGCGGTGCTGCGCGAGAACGGCCAGCCGCTGGCCGGGCCGGATGGCGCACCGAGGATTCGGGCTTTCGTTGTACCGGCGGCGTTGGTGGTGGTTGAGCCGACCTGGCGCAGCTTTGGCATGAAGGGCTCTGCGTCGCACGCCTACCGTATTGAAGGCGCGTGGGTGCCGGCACGCCATGGATTCATGATTGACCCTGCCCATGCAACGGCGCCGGGCACGCTGTATCGCTTCCCGTTCATGTTGCTGGCATGGGTGACGCTGGCAGCCAACTTGTCCGGCATGGCGCGGCACTTCCTGTCGTTGGCGCGGGAAATCGTTGCGGCGCGCCGCCAGCCGCCTGCCAGTGCACCGGATGCGCTGGCGCGGGCTGCCGTGGCGCTGGAGGGAGCGCGTGAACGCATGTACGCATTGCTCGACCAGGCCTGGGCGCAGGCTGGGGGCGAGGGCAATGGCGGTTGCGTCGACGACGCGCTTGATGCGCAGTTGCGCGAAGCTTCTATGGCATTGGTGCTGGCGGCACGCCGGAGCGTGGGCGAGATTTACCCGTACTGCGGCCTGCGCGCTGCGCAAGAAGATTCTGAGATCAACCGTGTCTGGCGCGATTTTCATACCGCCAGCCAGCATGCCTTGTTCACACCATGATTGAATTCCTGTTTGAGCTGATCGGCGAGTTCCTGATCCAGGTGGTGGTGGAAGCACTGGTGGAACTGGGCTTTCATTCGTTCGAAAAATCGCCTCGCCGGCCGCTGAACCCTTTGGTGGCGGGCGTCGGCTATGCATTTTTCGGCGTTGTTGCGGGCGCGATTACACTCTGGCTGCTGCCGGATCACCTGGTGCGAAATGAAGTCCTGCGCAAGCTTAACCTGCTGCTTACACCGCTGGCTGCCGGGGGCATGATGTGCCTGATGGGCGCATGGCGCGCGCGCCGCGGCGACGCTGTGCTGCGTATCGACCGTTTCGCTTATGGTTATGTATTCGCGCTGTCGCTGGCGCTGGTTCGTTTTGTTTTTGCGCACTAGGAGGTAAACGATGACCTGGCTGATTTTCAAATACCTGGTGACGGCCGGCGTCGTGGTCGCGGTGTCGGAATTCGCCAAGCGCAGCGACCGCCTGGGCGGCTTGATCGCCGCGCTGCCGATGGTGACGGTACTGGCGCTGATCTGGCTTTACGTTGAACGGCAGCCGCAACAGAAGATTGCCAACCACGCCTGGTACACCTTCTGGTACGTGCTACCGACACTGCCGATGTTCCTGTTTTTTCCATGGCTGCTGCCGCGCCTGGGTTTCTGGCCGACGCTGGGCGCCTGCGTGCTGCTGACGATCGCCTGTTTCGCCCTGTTCGCGATGTGCGTGCGGCGCTTTGGGATCGAATTGCTCTGACGAGGAGCACAGCCTCAAATCGAGTGCACGCGGTTGCGGCCGCAGGCCTTGGCCTGGTAGAGGGCGCGGTCGGCGGCGTTAATCAGGTCGTATACTTCGCCGGCATTGCTGCTGTCGCTGCTGGCGACACCGATACTGATGGTGACGATGCGCTCGTCCGTGCGCGATGCCTGGTGCGGGATGCGCAAGTCGCGCACTTTGCGGCACATGGCGTTGGCCATCATCACCGCGGCATCGGCCGGGGTGTCGGGCAGGACTACGGCGAATTCTTCGCCGCCATAGCGCGCGAACAGGTCGGCCGGGCGCTGCTGCATGGTCGATAGCGCAGACGCCACTGCTTCCAGGCAGGCATCGCCTTGCTGGTGGCCGTAGTGGTCGTTGTAAGCCTTGAAGTAATCGATATCGAGCATCATCAGCGAGAGCGGAGTGCCGACCCGCCGCGCGCGCCGGGTTTCACGGTCGATCGCCATGTCGAAGTGGCGGCGGTTGGCGACACCGGTCAGGTCGTCCAGCAAGGTTTGCGAGCGCAGGGCCACGGCCTGTTCGCGCAGCAGGTTTTCGCGCTGCACGGCGGCGGTTACGTCGCTGACCTGGATCAGGCAATAGCGTTCACTATTGCCCAGGTTGAGCGGGGTGACCGTGATCTGCTGCTGCATGCGTTCGCCCTTTTCGGCGGCGGACTTGCTGACGTAAAGCGGCAGCGGCCAGCGGTTCAGGGTCTGCGACAGCAAGGAGGGCAGGTTGCTGCGCAGCGCCTGGCCGATGGCAGCTTCCAGCCGTTTGCCGCGCTGTTCGGGGAACAGGTCGAAGAAGCTGCGCTCCAGCGTTTCGGTGCCGAGCACGCCGGAGTGGCGGTCCATCCAGCGGTTCCACAATACCACGCGTTCATTGGTATCGAGCACCAGCGTGCCCACGTCAATGCAATCGATAACGCCCTGCAGCAGCGGCAGGGATTCGACTGAAGATGTCATGGCTGCGCTCCGCCGACGGAGCGGTCGAGGAATTCGGCCACATGCTGTTTCAGGCCGTGCAGTGCTGTCACGTCCATGATGAAGGCGATATCGCCGGCGATTTGCTGGCGCTCGATGACGAACTCGATATGCAGCATCAGCACCGCGGTCTCGCCGCTGCCGGCCAGGGCCAGGATCTCCTCGCTGTAGCTAAGGTGGTAGTCCGGCAGCGAGCCATGCAGCTCATGCCCGAGCAGGTTGGCCAGCGAGCCGACGCAGCTGTTCAGCAGGATATTGCCGATCTCGCTCATCGCTTCCTGTTCCATGGCCGACAGTTCAGCCAGCGGCATGGCTTCGCCCACCATCAGCCGTACGATTTCCTGGCTCTTTTCCTCAGGGAACATCAGGATGGCTTCGGTTTCGAAGGCGCCGCTGTAATGCTGGCTGATGCCGCACAGGCGGCCATTGCCGCCACTGCGGCTGGTCAGCAGTTTGGCGGCCGTGGCACGGGTGAGGAAGCTGATGGCAGGCACCGACATGGTGACCGTTTCGTTGACGATCTCGCTCATGGCGGAGGCCGCCTGGCCGACGCCAATATTGAACAGCTCGACGAGGGCGTCGTGCTCCAGTTCGGTAAGCCGGACCATGGTCAGGCTTCCAGCGGCGCAATCAGTTGCGCAATGCGCTCGGCGGTGATCGGTTTCTCCATGAAGCCCACGCCGATCTCTTCGGCGCGCTGGCGGGTCGCGGCCTGGACGTTGGCGGTCAGCAGGGAGATGTGGGCATTGGGCAGCATCGCACGCAGCGCGGCGGCGGCATCGACGCCATTCATGCCCGGCATGTTCACGTCCAGCAGCACCAGGTCGGGCTGTAATCCTTCGGCCTTGGCGATGGCTTCATCGCCGGTGGCAGCTTCCTCTACAACCCAGTCGGCGTGGCGCACCTGGATGTGCTGGCGGGTCAGCATACGCGACACGCGGCTGTCATCCACGATCAATACGGTACTTGGCTTCATTGGCGTTTTTCCCGGGTCAGTTGACAGTTCGGATAAAATAGGCAACCTTTATTGAATCCATTGTAACTATGACGCAAGACAAATTGAAACAGGCTGTTGCTATTTCGGCGATCGAGTACGTGATCGACGGCGAAATCATCGGCGTTGGCACCGGTTCCACTGCGAATTTCTTCATTGATGAACTGGGCAAGATCAAGCACCGCATCAGGGGTGCTGTTGCCTCGTCGGAAGCGACTGCAGCGCGCCTGGCCGGTCACGGCATTCCTGTCTATGATCTTAACGAGGTTTCGGAAATCGCGGTGTACATTGACGGCGCCGATGAGATCAACGCGGCAGGTCACATGATCAAAGGCGGCGGCGCAGCCCTGACCCGCGAAAAGATCGTGGCTTCAGTGTCGAAACAATTCGTCTGCATCGCAGATGGTTCTAAACTGGTAGAGACCCTGGGCAAGTTCCCGCTGCCGGTTGAAGTGCTGCCGATGGCGCGCAATGCGGTGATGCGCCAGCTGGCAGCCCTCGGCGGCCAGCCGAAAGTGCGAACCAAGGCCGGTTCCGACGAGATTTTCGTGACCGACAATGGCGGCAATATCATCGATGTGTCCGGCTTGTCGATCACTGACCCGGTCGCGCTGGAAACCCGGGTTAACCAGATCGTCGGCGTAGTTGCCGTCGGCTTGTTTGCGGCGCGTGGCGCCAATGTGTGCTTGCTGGGTACCCCGGACGGCGTGCGTACCGTCAAATACTGATTCATCCTTTAGAAAGAGCCCATGAAACGATTTTTCCTGCTGTTGCTTGCTGCTGGTGTGCTGAGTGCTTGCGCTACTAAAAAACAGGTGGCCCAGGCGCCTGTGAAGCGTAAAGCTGTGCTGGAGGCGGAGGCTGTTGCCAAGCGCTCCATGATCGATGGCGTGCCTGTAGAGAAGGTGGAGTTCCGCCCAGGTGTTTCGTCGACAACGGTGGAGCGCCTGGCCAATGCGGAAGAATGCCGCGGCGGACGCGGTGCAGGGCTGGTGACTGAACGTGGTCCGGTGGAAATTTACCGGATGACTTGCAGCAATGGGAAAGTGTTCATGGCGCGCTGTGAGCTGCGCCAGTGCGCGCCTATGAATGGGGATGTAGCGAGCCGCTGAAAATAAATGGGGACGTCCCCCATTTATTTTCAGGCGCTAGGGGGTACGTAGCCGGTTGCCTGGTCGGCGCCTTCGCCGAAGAAGTGCTTTTCCATCTGCGCGGCCAGGTATTTGCGTGCGCGCACATCGGCCAGGTTCAGGCGGTTTTCGTTGACCAGCATGGTCTGGTGCTTGATCCAGGCGGCCCAGGCTTCCTTGGAAACGGATTCATAAATGCGCTTGCCCAGTTCGCCCGGGTATGGCGGGAAATCCAGGCCTTCGGCTTCCTTGTTCAGTTTGATGCAGTGGACGGTACGTGCCATCTTCGGTGCTCCTAAAAAAATCGATTATAAGGTCTTGATCAAGACTTGCGACTTGCGCTGCCAGTTGTAGAGGCGCTGGCGGTCTTTCGGCAGCGCGTCGACCGTGGCAGGGGCAAAGCCGCGCTTGATGAACCAGTGCGCGGTGCGGGTGGTCAGTACGAACAGCTTGCTGATGCCCTGCGCCCGGGCGCGGTTTTCCATGTGCTTCAGGATACGCTCGCCGTCGCCCTGGGTTTGCACGTCGGGGTTGACGGTAAGGCATGCCATTTCGGCCATTTTTTCTTCCGGGAAGACGTATAGCGCTGCGCAGCCGAAGATCACGCCATCGTGCTCGATGACCGAGAACATCTCGATTTCGCGTTCGATCAGTTCGCGGCCGCGCTTGACCAGGGTGCCGTCGGCTTCCAGCGGTTCGATCAGCTTGATGATGCCGCCCACGTCTTCGATGGTGGCAGGGCGCAGCGATTCCAGGTTCTCATGCGAGATCATGGTGCCCACGCCATCGTGGGTGAACAGTTCCAGCAGGGCCGAGCCGTCCATCGCGAACGGTACGATGTGGGCACGCTCGACGCCATTGCTGCAAGCCTTGATGCAGTGCTTCAGGTAATAGGCGGTGGCATCGGGCAGGAAGCCCGCTTGCAGCACGGCTTCGGCCTGGTGCGAGGACAGTTCGCGGATTTCGGTGCCGCCGGCGTCGGTCATCATGTCGGTTTCGGTGATGAAGACCAGTTTGTCGGCGTGCAGGGCGATGGCGGCGGTGCAGGCCACGTCTTCCATCGTCAGGTTGAAGGTCTCGCCGGTCGGGGAGAAGCCCAGCGGCGACAGCAGCACCACGCCGTCCGAACCCATGATGGAGTGGATGGTTTCCGCGTCCACCTTGCGGGTCAGGCCGGTCAGTTCGAAGTCGACGCCGTCAATTACGCCGAGCGGGCGGGCGGTGATGAAGTTGCCGGAAATGATACGGATCGCGGCATGCGACATCGGCGTGTTCGGCAAGCCCTGGCTGAAGGCGGCCTCGATGTCGAGGCGCAGTTCGCCGGCGGCTTCCTTGGCGCATTCCATGGCCGCCGTGTCGGTGATGCGCACGCCGTTGTGGAAGCGGCCTTCCACGTTTCGCAGGGCGAGCTGCTCGGCGACCTGGGGCCGTGAGCCGTAGACCACGGTAACGTTGATGTCCAGCGCGTGCAGCAGGGACAGGTCGTGGGCCAGCACCGAAAGGGCACCGGCGGCAACCAGTTCACCAGGGAAAGCGACCACGAAGGTCTTGCCGCGGAAAGCGTGGACGTAAGGCGCTACGGAGCGCAGCCAGGAGACGAATTGGATAGGGTTTTCCATTATCCGCGCATTATAATGCGCTGCGCGGTTTTCGCGCCCAAACTATGTAAAAAACGATGTCTGAAGCAAGCAAGAAGAATCCTCCCCAGCAACCATCCGGCCAGCGTGCGCAAGGCGGGCAGCGCCGCGAACGGGAAACGCCGGAGCAGCGCGCCGAGCGCGAGGCTGCACGCGCTTTCCGCAACCCGCTGCCGCCGATCACCTTCCCTGAGGAGCTGCCGGTCTCGGGCCGCCGCGCGGAAATCGCCGAAGCCCTGAGCAAGCACCAGGTGGTGATCGTCTCCGGTGAAACCGGCTCCGGTAAAACCACCCAGTTGCCGAAAATCTGCCTGGAACTGGGACGCGGCCAGAAAGGCCTGATCGGCCACACCCAGCCGCGCCGGATCGCCGCTTCGTCGACCGCGAAACGCATCGCCGCCGAACTGGGCTCACCGCTGGGCGAACATGTCGGCTACAAGGTGCGCTTCAACGACACCCTGAGCAAGGGCGCCTCGGTCAAGCTGATGACCGACGGTATCCTGCTGGCCGAAACCCAGACCGACCCGCTGCTGAAGGCTTACGACACGATCATCATCGATGAAGCCCACGAACGCAGCCTGAACATCGATTTCCTGCTTGGCTACCTGAGGCAGATCCTGCCGCGCCGCCCGGAGCTGAAGGTGATCATCACCTCCGCAACCATCGACGCTGAACGCTTTGCGCGCCACTTCACGCAGGAAGGCAAGCCGCCGGTGCCGGTGATCGAGGTCTCCGGCCGCCTGTATGCGGTTGAAGTGCGCTACCGTCCGGTGGAACGCGACCAGGTCACGCTGCCCGGCGCCCAGCAGGGCGCTGACGCCAAGGGCGCCCGCACCGCCGCCGCCCGCGACAAACGCGACCTGATGGAAGCCATCGTCGACGGCGTCGATGAAGTCTGCCGCATCGGCAGTGGCGACGTGCTGGTGTTCCTGCCCGGCGAGCGCGAAATCCGCGACGCCGCCGAAGCGCTGCGCAAGCATCATCCGCCGCACGTGGAAATCCTGCCGCTGTTCGCCCGCCTGTCGGTCGAAGAGCAGGACCGCGTGTTCCGCACCACCAACGCGCGCCGCATCGTGCTGGCCACCAACGTGGCGGAGACTTCGCTGACCGTGCCGGGCATCCGCTACGTGGTGGACGCCGGCCTGGCGCGCGTCAAGCGCTACAGCTATCGCAACAAGGTCGAGCAACTTCAGATCGAAGCGGTGGCGCAATCGGCCGCCAACCAGCGCGCCGGCCGTTGCGGGCGTGTAGCCGACGGCGTTTGTATCCGACTGTACGACGAGCAGGATTTCCTGCAGCGTCCTAAGTTCACCGATCCGGAAATCCTGCGTTCTTCGCTGGCTTCCGTCATCCTGCGCATGAAGTCCCTGCACCTGACGGACGTGGAGAGCTTCCCCTTCATCGAGCCGCCGCCGGGCCGTGCGATCGCCGACGGCTACCAGCTGTTGCAGGAGCTGGGTGCGGTGGACGACGACAACCAGTTGACGCCATTGGGACGCAAGCTGGCCAAGCTGCCGCTCGATCCGCGCGTGGGCCGCATGATCCTGGCTGCGCAGGAATTCGCCTGCCTGACCGAAGTGCTGATCGTGGCGGCCGCCTTGTCGGTGCAGGACCCGCGCGACCGCCCCGTCGAACACCAGCAGGCTGCCGACGAAGCGCACAAGAAGTTCGCCGACGAGAAGTCCGAATTCCTCAGCTACCTGAAAATCTGGAAGTGGTTTGAGGGCGCCATCGAGCACAAGAAGTCCAACCGCCAGTTGATGGACACCTGCCGCGCCACCTTCCTGAACCAGCTGCGCCTGCGGGAGTGGCGCGACGTGCACTCGCAATTGCTCACCATCGTGAAAGAGCAGGGCTGGCGCACCAACGAATTGCCGGCCACCTACGACCAGCTGCATATGGCGCTGCTTACCGGCCTGCTGGGTAATATCGGCTTCAAGGGAGAGGACGAGCCGGGCGGCGCCTACCTTGGCGCGCGCGGCATCAAGTTCCATATCTGGCCAGGCTCGCACCTGTCGAAGAAACCGGGCAAGTGGATCGTCTCCGCCGAGCTGGTGGAAACCACGCGCCTGTATGCGCGCTGCGTGGCGCGCATCGAGCCGGAGTGGATCGAGAAGATCGGCGGCCACCTGCTGAAGAAATCCTGGGGCGAACCGCGCTGGGAAAAGCGTCCGGCGCAAGTCACCGCGTCCGAACGTGCCACGCTGTACGGGCTCGTGGTCTATAGCCAGCGCCGCATCAACTACGGCCTGAAGAACCCGGTTGAGGCGCGCGAAATATTCATCCGCGACGCGCTGGTTGGCGGCGACTATGACACCCGTGCGCCATTTTTCGCCCACAACCACAAGCTGGTGCGCGAGATCGAGAACCTCGAGCACAAATCGCGGCGGCAGGACGTCCTGGTGGACGACCAGTTGATCGAGGCCTTCTATGATAAGGAGATTCCGGCCGACGTGGTGAACGGCGCCGGTTTCGAAAAATGGTACAAGGACGCCTCGGCCGACGATCCGAAGCTGCTGTTCCTGATTCGCGACGACTTGATGCGCCACGAAGCGGCCGGCATCACGACCGAGCTGTTCCCGAAAAAGATGATGGCCGCTGGCCTGGAGATGCAGCTCTCCTACCACTTCGAACCGGGGACGCCGCGCGATGGGGTTACTCTCACCGTGCCGCTGTACGCGCTGAACCAGCTCGCGCGCGAACGCTGCGAGTGGCTGGTGCCGGGCATGCTGAAGGAGAAGGTGCACCTGCTGCTTAAGACCTTGCCGCAAAAGCAGCGCCGCCACATGGTGCCGCTGCCGGATTACGCCGCCAGGTTCTGCGAGCGCGCCGAGTTTGCACGCGGCGATTTGATCGACGCGATTATTGCGGACATCCGCAAGCAGATCACGATCAGCGTGCTGACTTCGGACTTCAAGCCGGAGCAATTGCCGGCGCACCACTTCATGAACTTCAAGGTGGTGGACGAACATGGCCGCCAGCTTGATATGGGCCGCAACCTGGCCACACTGCAGGCGGAATACGGCCTGCAGGCGCGCCAGAGCTTCCAGCGCATGGCGGAAGGCGGCAACGCACCTGCCTCCGCCGCGCAGCTCGCACAACTTGCTGGCGGCGGCATCGGCAGCGGCGGCAGCGCCAAGCCAAAGCATGGTGGCATTGCAGCCGATGCTGCGCGCAGCGCTAGCCCGTCCCGTGCGCCGGCAAGTTTGCCGTCCGCCGCCCAGGCCGCAGCCGGCGCCAGCGCTGCTGCGCAGCACAGCAACATCACGACGTGGAGCTTTGGTGAGCTGCCCGAGCTGCTGGAAATCACGCAAGGCAAGCTTAGCCTGATCGGCTTCCCGGCCCTGGTGGACAAAGGCACGCATTGCGACCTGGAAGTGTTCGACGACCCGAACCTCGCCGCCCGCACCCACCGCATCGGCCTGCGCCGCCTGTTCATGCTGCAGATGCGCGACCAGATCAAGTTCGTCGAGAAATCGATTCCGAACCTGCAGCAGATGGGCATGCAGTTCATGTCCATGGGTACGCAGGAAGAATTGCGCGACCAGATCGTCGCCAAGGCCATCGACATCGCCTGCCTGCAGGACCCACTGCCGACCGACGAAACGAGTTTCAACAAACGCAAGGACGAAGGCAAGTCGCGCATTGTGCTGCTGGTGAACGAGATCGCGCGCCTGGTCTCGCAAGTGCTGACCGAGTACCACGGTCTGCCCAAGCGCCTGCAAGGCATCAACCAGCAGGTGGCGCAGGACATGCAGCAGCAACTGCAAGGCTTGGTGCACAAGCGCTTCCTGATCGAGAACGAGTTTTCGCAGCTGTCGCATTTCCCGCGCTACCTGAAGGCGATGAACGTGCGTCTGGAGAAGCTGCGTGCCGACGCCGCGCGCGACACCAAGAGCATGTCCGAATGGAACCAGGCCGCAGCGCCGTACCAGCGCCTGATGCGGGACAAGTCGGCCGGCAAGAACACCGACCCGAAACTGGTCGAATACCGCTGGTTGCTGGAAGAACTGCGCGTGTCGCTGTTCGCGCAAGAGCTGCGGACCCCGATGCCGGTCTCGGTCAAGCGCCTGACCAAGGTGTGGGAATCGATGCAGCGCTAATGAGAGGATTTCGTTTGATGTTGAACTGGAAACGCTGTTTTGCCATCTCTTTGCTCGGCATCGCCGCGTTTGGCGCAGTTGCCGACGACCGGCCTTATAACGACGCTTACGACAGTAAGTCCAGCGGCGCCATGATCATCCTGCCGGCCCATGCCGGCTACGATGCCACTGGCGGCGATGCCGTCTGGCTGCACCTGGCCGGGCGCGAGTATCGCACGGGTTCCGGATGGTGGGCGTTACGCTGCAACGACGCTTGCGAACTGCTTCCATTGAGCTTGAGCGTCACCTCAAAAGACCATGATCGGTATGATGACACCCCGATGCAGGGGCAGCTGCTGCAGTTCTCGCCGCGCTTGTCAGCCGACGGAGTCATCGCCGTCTTCAAGCCTTTCCGCGCACCGCTGGACAAGCTGCAGCTGAAGGCGGGTCCGGTGGCATCTTGGATTCCCGGCCGGGAGTGCAAGCCGAAAAAGGGGATACGGCATGGGGGCGGACATATCATGGGTGGTGAGCTGACCCTGCCTGGCGGCGAAAAATTCCTGTTCGTGCCGCGCCAGGAACGGCCGTCGAAGGCTGCGGCGGAGGCCGGGATCGCGCCGGAATTCTGGCTGGAGCTGCAGGCGGGCGGCAAAAAGCAGCGGATTGGCGAATTCGAATTCGACATCATGTGGGGCGAAGGCAGCACGCTGGAGCCTTCGGCGTATGTGCGCTGGGCAGGCGACCTGGATCGTGACGGCAAGCCTGATTTCATCATCGCGACCGGCGCTGTCGCAACGAAACTGACGCTCTACCTCTCGTCGCTGGCAGCTCCCGGCGAGATAGTGGGGATGGCCGGCAGTTTTGACTACCTCGCGCCGAACGAGGCTGGCTGCTGAGCGGACTAGCGTCCTGAGAAGCGCTGGCGATACTCTCCGGGGCTGACGCCCAGCAGGCGCTGGAAAGTGCGGCGCAGGTTCTGTTCCGTGCCATGCCCGGTGTTGCCGGCAATAGCCTTAAGCGGCAGCGTGGTCTCTTCCAATGCACGCCGTGCAGCTTCGACGCGCATCGTTTCCACGGCGCGCGCAGGTGTACATCCGACTTCGCTGGCGTAGCTGCGGGCAAAGGTGCGAGGACTCATTTTTGCCTGCTCCGCCAGGCGCTCCACGCGCAGGTCGGATTGCAGGTTCATGGCGATCCAGGCGTGAAGGTCGGAAAATTTCCCGTTGTCGCGCGCCTGCGCCGCCAGCGGCGCGCTGAATTGCGACTGGCCGCCGGCGCGCTTCATGAATACCACCATCTGCCGTGCGGTTTCGATGGCGACGCGGTGGCCATAATCGTCGTTGATCAGGGCCAGTGCGAGGTCGATACCTGCGCTGACGCCCGCCGATGACCATACCTCGCCGTCGCGTATATAGATCTTGTCCTGGTCCACGTGCACCTGCGGATGCAGCTTGCGCAGGCGCTCCACCCATTCCCAGTGCGTCGCAACACGGCGACCGTCCAGGAGGCCTGTAGCGGCCAGCATGAAGGCGCCGGTGCACACCGAGGCCAGGCGTCGCACCGACGGCGCGCGCTGGCGTATCCAGTTCACCAGTACCGGCGGCGTGATGTAGATGTCGCCGGCACAGCCGCCTGCCACCAGCAAGGTGTCGATTTTGCTGCCTTCGAGCGAGCCGATTGGAACGGTCATGCAGGCCAGGCCCGCGCTGCTGGCCACCAGTCCTCCCTCGGCAGAGGCAACGACCAGTTCATACAGCGGCGACCCGCCGGCGGAATGTCGGCGGGAGGCGCTGGCGAAGGCCTGCAGTGGACCGCTCAGGTCCAGCAGGTTCATGTCTTCATACGCGATCAGTACGATGCGAAGCGGGCGAGTGGGCGGCATGCCCGCAGTTTACCTCACCGGATAACCGGGGTACTCCAGCTCCAGCGCGATGCGGTGGGCGGTGCGCGCACCGAAGGCGCCGGCGATGCCGGCCAGCACCCGGTCCAGCGAGCTGTCGAGGGTGGGCAGCATCGCGGCGGGCAGGTTTGCGCTGCCGCTTACGCGGTCAGGCAGAACCCTGAGGCCATGACGGCTGGCCAGCGCCGCTGCGCTGGAAGCCACTGCCAGCACGCGGCTGCGATGGGTGCGGGTGTAGGCGTCGCTGGCATACGCCAGGGCGATTTCATCGAAACCTTCTGCCAGTGGCAAGCCGACCTCGGTCACCCCGTGCAGCCATCGGTCGGTGTAATGCGTAAGCCAGACGTTCAGGTTATGGCCGAACTTCGGCGCATAGACGGCGCTGTCATGGCGGCTGCTCCAGTCCTCAACACCCAGGCCTGCGGCGACGGCAGCGGCCTTTTCGCGGCCGGCTATGGCTTCAACCAGGGCCAGTGAAAGCGGCAGCGCGGCGCTGATGCCGGCGCTGGAAATCACCTTGCCGTCCGCCACGTAGCGCACGTTCCGCAGCCATTCGGTGTCGGGATACTTTTCGAGGCGGTAAGCGTGGGTGGCCCAATGTGCCGTGCCGCGCCGGCCCTTCAGCAAGCCGCTGTTGGCGACAACCAGAGCGCCATCGCAGATACTGGCGACGGTGGCGCCCTTGGCCGCCTGGGCTTGCAGCCAGGCCAGCATGGGCGCCAATTGCGCGCGGCGCATGGCCGGCACGATCACGTAGTCGGCACCGTCGGGATAGCGCTGGTCGAAGGCGGTGGTGTCCAGGTCGGGCTGTACGCGCAGGCCGGTATTCATGGTGATGGACGCCCCCTCCGTGGCGACAGCCAGCACTTGCGCAATATCCGCACGTTGCAGCACGCCATAGGGCAGCATGAAGTCGGTGATTTCGGTCGAAACGCTGTCGCCGAGAACGGCGATCACGGGACGTTCGTGGCCGGGGCGTGGCTGGTAGGCTGGCAATTCGCCAGCGTGGGCACAGGAAAGCAGGAACAGGAGGAGGGAAAGCAGTAGACGCATGGCAGATAACCGGCTGGTGGATCAGCAGCCGATTATCTGCGCCTGGTCAGGCCCGGGACTGTCAGAAAACAGTCAAATCCTGCCAATCAATAATTGCCTTTGCTGCCGCTTTCGCTGCCGGTCGAACCGCCGCTATAGCTGCCGCCGCTGGTCGAGTCGCTTTGCATGGTGCCGGTGCCGGCGCCCATGACGCTGCCGGTCGAGGTGCGCATGCCGGTGCCGGTGGTGCCGTAGAAATTATGGATCTGCGTGCCGAATTCGGGGCTTGCCATGTCCGGCCAGCGGTCCTTGTCGAAGCCCGGCGCGTTCTCCAGTTTTTCCTTGGTGCAGTCAAGCACAAAGCGCTTGTTCACCGTGTCAAGCTGCAATGCCTGCCATGGCACGGCAAACAGCTTGTCGCCCATGCCCAGCACGCCGCCGAAGGACAGCACCGCATAAGCGATCTGGCCGGTCTGCATGTCGAGCATGATTTCCTTGATGTCGCCGAGGTCTTCCTCCTGGCGGTTGTAGACGTCTTCACCCATCAGCGTGTCAGCGCCCATCAGGCGTGGACCTGGACCATCGTTTTCGTCACGGTCGCGATAGATGCCGAATTTGTCGCGGTCAAGATAGCTCATTCTGCCTCTCCTCATTAGTGTGAACGGGTGAGTCCAGAATAGCCCAAGGCGCGTGCTCAAGGCGCGCGCTACGCTAGCGCGGCGTAGTCCTACAAGAAGAATGCAATGGCAGCAACTGCAGTCGGCGCAAGGGCTCCTGCGAGCAGGCCCAGTGCGCTGATTGATTCATCGCGGAACCCTTTTCGCAGCAGAGCAACGCCGGCAGGATTTGGCGCGTTGGCGATCACAGTCAGGCCGCCGCCGGCAACGGCGCCTGCTACCAGCATGTACTGCGCGTGCGGCGAGATGCCGTCGATCAGCGAACCGAGATAGGTGAGGGCGGCGTTGTCGGTGATGGCAGTCAAGCCCAGTGCGCCGAAGAAGAGCGCCAGTGGCTGCAGGCTTTCGACAATTGGTTGCAGCCACCATTGCTGCATGCTGCCCAGCACTACCAGGCCCGCCAGGAAGAAGCCGACCAACAGGGCTTCCTTCAAAATCAGCGGCGACTGGTGCTGCGGATAGGCAGTGGTGAAACCGATGAAGAACAGGAACAGGCCGAGGAACAGCACCGGGTGGTGCGCCAGCAAGACCACGGCCGCCAGGAAGCTCAGGTGGATAATGCTGGTCAGCATAGGCGCCGGCGTGCGCGTGGTGAGTGCCGGTGCATCGCTTTTGATGCCACTGCGCAGTTGCTCGCGCAGCAGCCAGGTCACGGCGCTGGCATTGACCAGCACCGCCAGCGTGGCTTTCCAGCCGAAGTTGGCGGCCATGAAGGCGCTATCCCATTGCCACGTCGCGGCGACCATCAGCACGGGCGGCGCGGCATAAGCGGTCAGCGTACCGCCGATCGACACGTTGACGAACAGGACGCCGAGCGCGGCGTACTTCTGCCATTCAGGCACGCCATCGCGGAAGATTTGCGGTGCCAGGATCAGGGCGGCCAGCGTCATGGCTGCGGGTTCGGTGATCAGGGAGCCGACCAGCGGCACCAGCGCGAGTCCCAGCCACGCCTGCAGCAGCGGGCGGCCGCCGGACAGCACATTGATCATGCGCTGCACGAAGTCCAGCACCGGCCGCGAGGCCGCTACCACCATCACCACGAAGACAAACAGCGGCTCGGTGTATTGCTGCGTTTCCGCGTAAGCAATCGCATTCTGCGGCCCGGCCACGAAGGCCATCACCACCAGCAGCACCATGGCCCAGAAACCAAACACCACCTCCACCTCGCCCAGCAAATGCAGCAAGCCGCCGTGGCGCGCGGACTTGTGCGACATGCGCTCGAACGCTTTGGCACTAAAGGTATGGACTAAGGCGAGGGCAAACAGGATGGCGCCGATCAGTTGCATGGCAGTTGGTTTTTAGTTGGCAATATTGCCGATTCTATCAGGCGAGCCCTTACTTGCCAGACTCTTGCGGAAACCGCTACCTGCACATCGTCTGGGCCGCTAGGCTGGCTTCATGGCCGATAACTATGATTCCCCCTGGAAGAGGGCGCTCAAACATGATTTGCGCGATTTCATCGCGTTCTTCTTCCCGCAATATTGTGAGCTGATCGACTGGCTGCTGCATCCCTGCATGCGCGACAAGGAGTTGGAGCAATCGCGCCGCGATGGGCGACCGCATTCCCTGATCGCGGATTTGTTGGCTAGCGTGTTCCTCCTCGATGGTCGCGAGATACTGCTGCATATTGAAGTGCAGGCGCAGCGTGACCCCAACTTGGCCAAGCGCATTCTCGATTATAACTATGGCCTGTACAAGGATTACATGCTGCCTGTCGCGAGCCTGGTCGTGCTGGCTGATACAGGTAAGCGTTGGCGCCAGGATTCGTTTCACAATGAGGTGCTTGGCACGCAAATGGGTATCAGGTTTGCAGTAGCAAAATTGTCGGCCTACGCTGAACTCGTTGATGAACTTTTGCTTGAACGGAATGTGTTTGCCTGGGTGACGGCTGCCCACCTGTTGGCGCGCCAGACACATGCCAGGCAGGAGGCGCGTTACGCTGCAAAGTGGCGGCTCGTCAGGCTGCTGTACGAACGGGGATGGCACAAGCGGCGTATCATCGATTTATTCACGGTGGTTCACTGGCTGATGCCATTGTCCGTCGAGTTGGAGCGACGGCTAAGGCGTAACATCGGGCGGCTTGAAAGGAGGTACAGCGTGGAATGGCTTAGCGAATTTGATCAGCTCCGGCTGGAAAAGCGCGAGAAGCGGGGTATTCGAATTGGTCTCGCAGAAGGGCGGCAAGAAGGGCTGCAAAAAGGGCTGCAAGAAGGGCTGCAAGCGGGGGCCGCGAAAGTCCTTGAGCGCTTACTCTATCGCCGCTTTGGCGTGTTGTCGCCAACGGTGCAAAAAAGGCTTGCCAGAGCGTCCCCGGAGCAGCTTGCCCAGTGGGGCGAGGCAGTGCTGGATGCCCAGACGCTGAAACAGGTTTTCTCCGCGCGTTTGTAGGATTATACTGTATGTATGTACAGTATTTTCCGCCATGGCGCTTTTTGACCCACAACCCCTGCACCCGGCCCTCTGGCTGGCCTCCCAACTCACCAGGGGAGCCACGTCCTGTGTGGATACCGGCATTCCAGTGCTTTCCCACCAACTGCCGGGAGGCGGATGGCCCACGGGTGTCCTGACGGAGTTACTACTCCAGCAACCCGGTATCGGTGAATTGCGTTTATTGAAAGCCACCCTGGCCAGCCTGAAACGCCCGGCGGCCTTGCTGCAGCCCCCATACGCCCCGCAAGCGCTCGGCCTCGACTTGCCTCCACAGCAACTGCTGTGGATCCGCAACACCGGCAAGGCCGCCGACGGCTTGTGGGCGGCCGAGCAGATCCTGCGCAGCGGCAGTTGCGGCGCGGTGTTGTTATGGCAGCAGCACATCCGCAACGAATCGCTGCGCCGCCTGCACCTGGCCGCCCAATGCGGCGAAACGCTGTTCTTCCTGCTGCGGCCGATTGCTGCCGCCCAGGATTCCTCGCCGGCGCCGCTGCGGCTGGCGCTGCGGCCGGCGCCCGGCGGCATCAATATCGAATTCGTCAAACGCCGGGGACCGCAGCGCGACACGCCGCTGTTCCTCCCATTAACCCCAACCCTGTTGCAACGCCATGCGTCTGTGGATCGGCCTTTACCTGCCCCGGCTACCGCTCGAAGTGTTCTGTCCGAACTGGTCGGATGACCTGTGCAGCGTCGTGCTGGAGCAGGAGGGCGTACTCGCGGTGTCGTACCGCGCCCATGTGATGGGCGTGCGTCCGGGCATGCGCCGCAGCGGTGCCCTGATGCTGGCGCCCGAAGCGCAGATGCACGAACGCGCCCCGCAGCAGGAAAGGGAAGCCCTGCACGCAGTCGCCATGGCCATGCTGCAATACACGCCGCAAGTGGCGGAAGGCGAGGGCGCCACCCTGCTGCTGGACGTGGGCGCCAGCCTGCGCCTGTTTGGCGGCATCCGCCGCCTGTGCCGCCTGGTGCGGGACAGCCTGCAAAAACTCGGCTTCAGCGGCGTGCTGGGCGTAGCGCCCACTGCGCGCGGTGCCTGGCTGCTGGCGCGCGCCGGCGGCGGCCGCGCGCTCAAGCTGGATAGCCTGCTGCGCCGGCTGCACCGCCTGCCGGTCGGCTTGCTGCCGCCACTGCAGCGCCACCAGCGCTGGCTGGACGGCATCGGCTGCCTCAATATTGGCGACCTGGTGCGCCTGCCGCGACCCGGCCTGCAGCGCCGCTGCGGTCTCGAAGTGCTGGAGATGCTCGATGCCGCGCAAGGCCTGGCGCCCGAAATGCACGAATGGCTGGAAGCGCCGCCCAGCTTCAGGGCCAAGCTGGAACTGTTCGGCCGCATCGAAAATACCGACCTGCTGCTGGCCGGCGCCTGCCGTTTGCTGCAACAGCTGACTGGCTGGCTGTGTGCACGCCAGTTTTCCGTTTCGCGCATCCACCTGCTGCTGGAACATGAGCGCGGCCGCGAAGCGTGCCCACCGACACCTGTGGAAGTCATGCTGGCCGAACCCACCTGGCGCGACGAGCATATCGTGCGCTTGCTGAAGGAGCGCCTGGCAAAAGTGGAATTGCCGGCGCCGGTAATCGGGCTGGTGCTGGAAGCGGCCCAGGTCGAGCCGATGGCGCCGCTCAGCGACTCGCTCTTCCCCGATCCAGGCGGCAGCCCGCAGGATCGCCAGCGCCTGTTCGAAGTGCTGGTGGCGCGCCTCGGTGCCGAGAACGTGCTGCAGCCCTATCCCAAGGCCGACTATCGGCCTGAACACGCCAACCGCTGGGTGCCGCTGCACGAGAAGGTGCGCCCGGCCGACGTCGCGGCCCAGATGCCGCCGCGTCCCTTGCCGCGTCCCGCCTTCCTGCTGCCCAAGCCCATCCCGCTTTTAATGCGCGACCACCGCCCGTTCTATTGCTCACCGCTGCGCATGGTGTCTACCCCCGAGCGTATCGAAGCCGGCTGGTGGAGCGAAACGCAAAGCCGCGACTATTTCATCGCCGAAGGCGAGGACAATGCCTATTACTGGGTCTACCGCGAACGCACGCCCGGCACCGAGGAAACGCGCTGGTACCTGCATGGTTTGTTCGCCTGAAGTATCATTGTTTGCGAAAGGGGGCACGTATGTACGCACAACGACTCGAATTCCCTGGCGCAGACGGGCAACTGCTGGCAGCACGGCTGGACTCTCCGGAGACCGGCGTCCGAGCCTACGCCCTGTTTGCGCACTGTTTCACCTGCGGCAAGGACGTTTTTGCCGCCAGCCGCATCGCGCAGGCGCTGACAGAGCACGGTATTGCCGTGCTGCGCTTCGACTTCACCGGACTGGGTGCCAGCGAGGGCGATTTTGCCAACACCAATTTCTCATCCAATGTGGCCGACTTGCACGCCGCTGCCGACTTCCTGCGGCGCGAGTTCCAGGCGCCGCGTATCCTGATCGGGCATAGCCTCGGCGGAGCGGCAACGCTGGCCTTTGCCGCTACCGTGCCGGAAGCGCAGGCCGTGGTCACCATTGCCGCGCCGAGCGATCCGGTACACGTTACCCATTTGTTCGGCGACCAGATCGATGCGATCACGGCCCAGGGCGAAGCCATGGTGCAACTGGCCGGGCGGCCGTTCCGCATCAAGCGCCAATTCCTGGAAGACGTGGCGGAAAACAGCTTGCGCAACAAGATCGCCAATATGCGCAAGGCTTTGCTCATCATGCACGCGCCGGGCGACACGACGGTCGGCATCAATAATGCGCTGGAAATCTTCACGGCGGCCAAGCACCCGAAGAGCTTCATCTCTCTCGATACGGCGGATCACCTGCTCACCAGCCGGGACGATGCAAGCTATGTAGCAAACATGATCGCTGCGTGGAGCGCGCGCTACCTCAAGGACTAAGCAGGCGTCCAGGCCATCGCCTTCTGGACGGCAGGGCGCTCGCCGACCTGCTCGAGCCAGCGCTGTACCGCAGGCTTGCCCGACAGGTTCAGTTCCAGGTGGGAGGCGGCAGCCTGCGTCCATGGATAGCAGGCGATGTCGGCGATCGTGTAGTGGTCCCCGGCGACGTAGCTGTTGCCGGCCAGGGCGCGGTCGAGCACATTCAGCAAGCGCTCCGCCTCGGCGGTGAAATGCTCTTTCGGCAGCGCCAGGTCCGATTTTGAGAAAAAGCCCAGTTGGCCCAGCATCGGGCCCAGGCCGCCGACCTGCCAGTACAGCCATTGCAAGGTGCGGTAGCGTTCCGGCCCTTGCCGTGGGAGAAAACGTTCGTATTTTTCAGCGAGGTAAGTCAGGATTGCGCCGCTTTCGAACAGCGTCAGCGAGTCGTCCTTTAGCGCGGGAATCTTGTTGTTGGGCGCGATGGCGAGGAATTCGGGGGCGAACTGCTCATGCTCGCGCAGGTTGACCGGCGCCACTTCATACGGAAGATCAAGTTCTTCCAGCAGGATCAGCGGCTTGCGCCCATTGGGTGTGGTCCAGGTGTAGACGGTGAACATGATGGCCACCACTCTAGCGCGGCCAAAAGAAAACGGGCGCACCGCAGTGCGCCCGTTCGGAAGTGATCTACTGTCGCGGCGACAGGATGGCTTCCAGTCGGTCAGGCGTGCCTTCGATGCGTTCCAGGCGCGGATACTTCAAGCCTTCGTAGTACTCCAGCGCGACGGTGCGGAACTGCTGGCCGTGCTTCAACAGCAGTTCGATCGGCTTCCTGCTGGTCTTCGCTTCGGTGATCGCCTTGCGCAGCAGTTCGGCCTTGTAGCCACGGCCATTCACTGCCAGCAGGGTGGTGTTGCCGGACAGGCCAGCCTTGAAGCCGACGCCGTCCCACTGGATGCTTTCGATCTTGCCTTCGCTGCCAACGTTGAAGCCGAGCGAGTAGGTGAAGTCGGCGGACTTGCTGCGCTCTTCGGCTGCCTTCAGGAAGTCGGTCTGCTTTTCGGCGAAGACCAGTTTGTAGCCGGCGCGGCTGATGCCGTCCATCGGCACCGGGCCCAGGTCTTCAATGCGGGTGCGCAGGAAGCCGGACCAGTCGTGCGGCTGCACGCTGTTGAGTACCTTGACCACGTCTTCGAAGGTGTAGTGCAGTGCCTGCACGCGGCCGTCTTCCACGCCGAAGAATTTGGCCGAGAAATCGTCCAGCGAGCGCTTGTCGCCTGACAGTTCGCGGATCTTGGTGTCCACGTCCAGCCAGATCAGCATGCCTTCGGTGTAGTAGTCCTCGCTGCGCTGGTAGTTCGACCACGGGATGGCGCGGCGGGCGTTGATGATCGGGTCGTAGGTGGTGTCCTGCACCGAGCGCCATTCACGGCCCTTCTGGATGCTGTAGCGCGCGGCGGTGGACGCCATGATGTCCTTGATGCTGGCGGCCTTCATCAGGCCGGAGCGCGCAGCCAGTACTTCGCCGTAGTAGGTGGTCTGGCCTTCATACACCCACAGCAGGTCGTTTTGCAGCGGCTGGTTGAAGTTCAGCACGTCCTGGCCTTTCGGGCGGCGGAACTTGCCGTTCCAGGAGTGGGTGAATTCGTGCGGCAGCAGGCCGCGTTCGGACTCGGTCTTGTTCCACTCGGTGAAGTAGTCGGTCTTCAGCGCGTTCTCGCTGGACTGGTGGTGCTCGCGGCCGACGCGGCCGAATTCATCGCTCAGCGCGAACAGGAAGTCGTAGTGCTTGTAGTGCTGGGAGCCGAACACTTTGTAGGTTTGCTTGACCAGGTTGCGGTGCAGTTCGATGTGCTCCGGCTTGGCTTCCAGTGCTTCCGCGGTGTCGGCCACCACGTTCAGGTGCACCGGCACCTTGGCGCCCGGGTCGAGGTCGAAGCGTTTGAAGTGGCGGCCGGCGAACAGCGGCGAGTCGACAAAGGTTTCCACGTCGGTGGCCTTGAAGGTCACCACGTCGCCTTTGCGTTCCGCTTCTTCCAGCGCGGAGCCGTACTGCCAGCCGGCCGGCAGCGTCAGCGTGGCCTGGATCGGGATGCGGCGGGTCGCGTAGCCCGCCGGATACATGGTCAGCGATTGCCACTGGATGCCCAGCATGTCAGGCGTGATCGAAGTACGGCCTTGCGCTGCTTCGGTCGGGGCCAGGTGCTGATACTCCACCTCGATCGACTTGGCGCCGGCCGGTACCTCAACGTGGAAGGCGTACACGTTCACGTTGTCGCGGCGCCATGGCAGGCTTTTGCCATTGACCGATACCTTGAAGCCGGCGAACTGGTTCAGCGCGCCGGTCGGGCCGTGCTGGGCCGTCACCCACTGCGGGAACAGTAGCGTCATCTTGCCCGGCCTGGCAGGGATGGTCTGCTGGATGCGGTAGATATTCTGCGCGGTATTCGAGGCATCGACCTTCATCACGATGGTGCCTGGGTAAGGCTGGTCGGCCGGGGCAGGGATGGCCTGGCCGGCGTGGGCGCTGAAGGCGGTGCCCAGCAGCAGGGCGAGGGCAGTGTTGGTGAACAGTTTCATTTATTTCAACGTGGAAAGTGCGACGGGCGAGTTTAGCACGCAGGGGGAGGCAAAATGTTTCGGAACGTAACGTGAAAAAAAACCCTTGAAATCCTTTTTGCGGCACCTATATCGGATTCAGCGGTTGCCCAGCCGGGGACCGCCTGACCTTATATCGCTTAAATTGAAAGGATATGAAAATGCGTACTTTTGACCTGACCCCACTGTATCGTTCCGCCATCGGTTTTGATCGCCTGGCCCAGATGCTGAATGATTCGAATCGCAGCGACCAGCCTAGCTACCCTCCGTACAACATTGAACTGGTTTCCGAAGACCAGTACCGTATCGTGATGGCGCTGGCCGGTTTTGACCGCAGCGAAATCGACATTACTTCCGAGCGCGACTCCCTGGTGGTGATTGGGCGCAAGCAGAAAGACAGCCAGGAAAAGACCTTCCTGCACCGTGGCATCGCCTTCCGCGACTTCGAGCAGCGTTTCCAGCTTGCCAACCACGTCAAGGTGACCGGCGCTTCCTTCGACAACGGCATCCTCAGCATCGAACTGGTGCGCGAAGTGCCGGAGGCGCTGAAGGCCCGCAAGATTGCCATTGACGGCGTGGTCAACCACACTGCCCTGGAGCAGCAAGCTGCCGCCTGATTGCGCGCAGCCCCATGAAAAGGCCGGATTTCCGGCCTTTTTTGCATTAAGACGCGTCTAAGTTTGATGCCGCATATTAGAGCCGTTGAGAAAGCAATCTTCTTCAGGAGTTTAATCATGCGCAACGCCACCACCATGTTCCTCGCCCTGGCCACCGCCGGTGTTATCGGTGCCGGTGCAGCCATCGCTGTCCAGCAGAGCCAGGCCTTCGCATCGCCGCATCCCGTGCTTACCGCCAGCGCCCCGGCCAATGCCGCCCAGGGCGCGCCGGCGCCGGTGCCCGCGCCGATGATCTCCCTGCCTGACTTCAGCGTGATCGCAACGAGCAACGGCCCGGCTGTGGTGAACATCAGCACCACCGGTACCACCAAGGCGCAATTCCGCGCGGACGATGATGCCGAGAACGACCCGTTCTACGAATTCTTCCGCCGCTTCCAGGCCCCTGGCCAGCGCGGCCGCGGCGGCGCGCCCAGCCCGACCCACGGCGTTGGCTCCGGCTTCATCGTCAGCGCCGACGGCATCATCCTGACCAATGCCCACGTGGTACGCGACGCCAGCGAGGTGACGGTCAAGCTGACCGACCGCCGCGAATTCCGCGCCAAGGTGCTGGGCTCCGACCCGAAAACCGACGTGGCCGTGCTGAAGATCGAGGCCAAGAACCTGCCCGTGGTGCCGCTGGGCCGTTCCAGCGACGTGAAGGTGGGCGAGTGGGTGCTGGCCATCGGCTCGCCGTTCGGCTTGGAAAACACGGTGACCGCTGGGGTGGTGAGCGCCAAGGGCCGTTCCCTGCCAGACGATTCCAACGTGCCCTTCATCCAGACCGACGTGGCGATCAACCCCGGCAACTCGGGCGGCCCGCTGTTCAACACCAAGGGTGAAGTGATCGGCATCAACTCGCAGATCTACAGCCAGAGCGGCGGCTACCAGGGCCTGTCGTTTTCGATCCCGATCGACGTGGCGACCCGCGTGCGCGACCAGGTGGTCAAGACCGGCAAGGTGGTGCATGCGCGCCTGGGCGTGATGGTGCAGGAAGTGAACCAGGGCTTCGCCGACTCCTTCGACCTGGAGTCGCCGGAAGGCGCGCTGGTGTCGAACGTGGAACGCGGCGGCCCGGCCGACAAGCTTGGCCTGAAGGCGGGCGATGTGATCCGCAAGATGAACGGCCAGAAGATCGTTGCCTCGGGCGATTTGCCGGCAATGGTGGGACTGGCCATGCCGGGTGATAAAGTAGCGCTTGAGGTCTGGCGCCAGGGTAAGACCCTGACGCTGGAAGGCAAGCTGGGTAACGCCTCCGAGCGCAATGTGGCGGCGGTGCAGAACGATGAAGCTGCCGCCAAGCTGCGCCTTGGCTTGTCGCTGCGCCAGCTCGACCCGCTGGAGCGCCGTGAATCCGGCCTGGCATCGGGCCTGCTGATCGAGGATGCCGGCGGCGCCGCCGCCAGCGCCGGCGTGCAGCCGGGCGACGTGCTGCTGTCGGTGAACGGCCGGGCTGTCACTTCCGTGAACGATGTGCGCGACCTCGTGGCAAAATCGACCAAATCCGTAGCGCTGTTGATCCAGCGCGGCGAGGACCGCATCTTTATCCCGGTGCGCCTCGGCTAACATAACAAGAAAGGTAGTAAGAAATGCGCCTCCTGCTGGTAGAAGATGACACGATGATCGGCGAGGTAGTGCTCGACCTGCTGAGGGCAGAGCACTACGCCGTCGACTGGGTCAAGGATGGCGCGATGGCCGACACGGCCCTGCAAACCCAGACCTACGACCTGGTGCTGCTGGACCTGGGCCTGCCGAAGAAGGACGGCCTGGAAGTCTTGCGCTCGATGCGCACGCGCAAGGAGCTGACGCCGGTGCTGGTGGCCACCGCGCGCGACGCGGTGGAGCAGCGCATCGCCGGCCTGGATGCCGGCGCCGACGACTATGTGCTCAAGCCCTACGACCTGGACGAGCTGCTGGCCCGCATCCGCGCCTTGCTGCGCCGCGCCGCCGGCCGCGCCGAACCGGTGTTCGAGCACAAGGGCGTGTCGATCAACCCGCAGACGCGCGAAGTGATCGCCAACGGCCAGCCGGTCAGCCTGTCGGCCCGCGAATGGGCGGTGCTGGAAGCGCTGATCGCGCGCCCGGGCATCGTGCTGTCGCGCGCCCAGCTGGAAGAAAAGCTGTACAGCTGGAAGGATGAAGTCAATTCCAATGCGGTTGAAGTGTATATCCACGGCTTGCGCAAGAAGCTCGGCTCCGAGCTTATCCAGAACGTGCGCGGCCTCGGCTACATGGTGCCGAAGGCATGATGATGGCGGTCCCGAAGGTCAACGTCACGCACTCGCTGCGTGGGCGCCTGCTATGGTTCCTGCTGGCGGCGATCACCATGGCCGCCGTGGCGCAGGCCATGATCGCCTACAGTTCGGCGCTGAGCGACGCCGACCAGATCTTCGACTACCACATGCAGCAGATGGCCATGTCGCTGCGCTCGAATGCGCCGATGGCGGCCACCGGCAACCGCGACCCGAATGACCCCGGCAACGACGAGATGGTGGTGCAGGTGTGGACGCCGGACGGCATCCAGGTCTTCCGCTCGCTGTCGCGCGCGGAGCTGCCGCAGCGTGCGGTGCTGGGCTTCTCCAACGTGCGCGCCAATGGCACGACTTACCGCGTATTTTCGGCGCAGACTGCGACCCAGACCATCCAGATCGCCCAGGACCTGGCCGTGCGCAAGCGAATGGCGGGCACGCTGGCGCTGCGTACGGTCGGCCCGATCGCGCTGATGGCGCCGGTGCTGATGATCGTGGTGTGGTGGGTTGTTTCCGGCTCGCTGGCACCGGTGGCGCGCGTGCAGCGGCAGCTGGCTTCGCGCAAGGCCGACGATCTGTCCGAGGTGTCGGATGCCGACCTGCCGGACGAGGTGCGGCCGCTGGTGCAGGAATTGAACCTGCTGTTCTCGCGCGTGCAGACGGCGTTCGAAGCGCAGCAGAACTTCGTGGCCGATGCGGCGCACGAGCTGCGCACGCCGCTGGCGGCGCTCAAGCTGCAAATCCTCAGCCTGGCCCGCGCCGATTGCAGCGAAGCGCGCGACGTGGCGATTGGCCGCCTGTCGGCAGGCGTGGAACGGGCTTCGCGCCTGGTCGAACAGTTGCTGGTGCTGGCGCGTACCGAAGCGGCCGATACCAAGATGGAACCGGTCAGCCTGACCGATCTCGCCAAGCGCGCGGTGGGCGACATGGCCGGCGCCGCGCAGGGGCGCAGTATCGACCTGGGATTGGAACAGGCCGACGAGGCGACAGTGCAGGGCCAGGGCGACGCCCTGGTAATCCTGCTGCGCAACCTGGTGGACAACGCGGTCAAGTACACGCCGGCCGGCGGCACGGTCGACGTGTCGGTGCTTGGCGCCGGCGCGGCGGGCGGCGCCGGGCCGCGGCTGGTGGTGGAAGACAGCGGCCCGGGCATCGAGCCGGAAGAACGCCAGCGCGTGTTCAACCGCTTCTACCGCGTGCCGGGCAGTGAAGCCCAGGGCAGCGGCCTTGGCCTGGCCATTATCCGGGCCATCGCCGAACGGCACGGCGCCAGGCTGGCGCTGGACGCCTCGGAACGCCTGGGAGGCCTGAAAGTGACGGTGGAGTTTGCCCCGCGCTAGAATGTCGTTTTTGACAATCGGAGCAGGGCATGCGGAAGATCGGTTTCTCGGGGACGCTGGATCCCATCACCAACGGCCATATGTGGGTGATAGGCGAAGCGCGTTCCCTCGCGGAGGAAGTGGTGGTCTTCCTGTCCGAGAACTCCACCAAGGCGCCTAAATTCTCGGCCGAGGAGCGCAAGGCCATCGTGCTGGCCAGTTGCGCCGAGCGCGGTTGGGGCAATGTCAGCGTGCAGATCGTCAAGAGCGAATACACGGCGCGCGTGGCCAAGCGCAACGGCGTCGATTACCTGATCCGCGGCATCCGCAGCACCGCCGATTTCGATTACGAAAACCTGATCCAGCAAACCAATGTGGAAGTGATCGGCGGCGCCAAGACGCTGTTCGTGATGCCGCCGCGCGACCTGGGTTCGGTGAGCTCCAGCTTCGTCAAGGCGCTGGAAGGCCCGGTAGGCTGGAACTGGACCATGAAGAAATTTGTTCCCGCGCCGGCGTACAAGGCGTGGATCCTGGCCTGGCTGCGCAAGGAGTGGGACAGCCTTTGGCGCGAACGCCCGCATGCGGCCGACTGGTTCGAGCGCGTGACCGGCGAGGTGGCATACGGCGGCGCCGGGCGCCATTACCACAACCTCGACCACCTGGTGCACGGGTTGGCCGAGATCCGCGCCTGGGCCGCCAATACCGGCGCTGCGCCGGCCGACGTGGCCCTGGTCAAAGCCGCCTTCTGGTTCCACGATGCCGTGTATGCCCATGGCGCCGGCGAGGTATCGAATGAGGAAGCCAGCGCCCGGATGTGGCTGGGCAGCGGGCTGGAGCCGGATGCAGTGCGCGCCGACGAGGTGGCGACCCTGATCCGCGCCACCGACCACTTCCAGGGCGGGGCCATCGTGCACCCGCTGAAGGACAGCATGCTGTCGGTGGACCTGGCCATCCTTGGCCAGGAGGCCGAGGTGTACCAGGCCTATGCGCGCGGCATCCGTGCCGAATACGCCCATGTGCCGGAAGGGCGCTACAACAGCCAGCGCGCCCAGGTCCTGGCGCATTTGCGCGGCAAGGCTGAAGCGGGCACGCTGTTCGCTGACCCGTTCTTCACCGAAAACTACACTGCCGCGGCGATTGCGAACATGGGCGCCGAGCTGGCGCTAATTTCGAAGGGGTAAAGGAAGCGCGAGGTCGCGCCAGAAGCATTCCACTTCCTCCAGTGCGTTGGCTTTGGCGCACTTTTCGGAAACGGCGCTGAGGATGAATTCTTCCGCCGACATTTGCTCTACCGGCGCCCATTTGGCGATTGCGGAAATAACGTCGCCAGCCAGGTGAATCGTCATTGCAGCCATATGACCTCCTCCGAGTGGGTTGTGATTCCACATTGCATCAATTGACCGGACGAGACTTTGCGCTATATCAAGCCATACGCAAGAGCCCGTGTCCCGCCATGGGGTCACACCGGTTTTGAGACACGGGCTCGGCCGTCTTGCAGCAGAGCCCGTGTCTCATTTCGGGTGTGACCCCATGGTGGGACACGGGCTGGGCCGTGGCGGCGCTTAGAACTTCATGTGCAGGCGTGCGAAGTAGGCTACGCCGTTGAGGCCGAATTGCACGCTCTCGTACTTGAAGCCGTTGTCGGTTTCCAGCGGGTCTTGCGGCGTCGGGTGCACGTCGAAGATGTTGGCGGCGCCGAAACTCAGCTTGGTGGTCTTGTTGAAGGCGTAGGTGAAGCCCAGGTCGGCCGAGGTCTTCGCTTCATATTTCTGGTTCGGCACGCCTGCTGCGGTGCCGCTCCAGGTGCCCAGGGTTTGCGGGCCGAAGTGGATGATCTTGAAGTTGGTCTCCAGCGCGCCGGTCGCGTAGTCGAAGCCCAGCGTGGCTTTGCGGCGCGGGCCGCCCTGTTCCAGGAACAGGCGTTCACGCTCGGACAGCAGCACGTCTTCGAAGCCTTGCAGGGCGGCCGGGGTGTGGATGTCGGTCACCTCGGTCTTGCTGAAGTTCATGGCCAGGAAGGTGGTCAGCTTGTTGCCGAACAGGGTCGCCTTGTGCGAGGCGGTCAGGTCCAGGCCCTGGGTCTTGGTGTCGACCGAGTTGACGAAGAACTGGGCGGCGCCCACCCCCAGCGTTGCCAGCTTGGCGGCCAGGGCCGGGTAGTTGTCCTCGTTGAACTGGCCGGACAGCACGATGCGGTCCTTGATCTTGATGTGGTACAGGTCGGCGGTCACCGACAGCGCGTCGTTCGGGGTCCAGGTTGCGCCCAGCGTGTAGCTGCGCGACTTCTCTTCCTTCAGCGGATCGAGGCCGGCGATCTTGCCGACCGGGCCCACGGCGGGGCTGATCGAGATATTGGTGGCGACACCGGCTACGAAGTCGGTGTAGGTCGAGGAGAAGTAGGCCTGCTGCAGCGACGGCGCGCGGAAGCCGGTCGAGGCGGAGGCGCGCAGCAGCACCGGATCGGCCACGCGGTAGCTGCCGGCGATCTTGCCGGTTACGGTGGAGCCGAAGTCGCTGTATCTCTCCCAGCGCAGCGCGCCCTGCAGCTTGGTGTTCTTGTTGAGGTCCGCTTCCAGGTCGAGGTAGGCGGCGCTGCTGTGGCGCTTGGCGCTGGTGGCGTCGGCCGGCTGGAAGCCGGGGAAGCCCTGGCTGCCGGCATTGCCGCCGCCGGCGCCGTCGGCGTCGATGTAGGAGCCCGGCTCGCCGGCGAAGATCTTGTATTTCTCGGCGCGGTACTCGGCACCGAACGCCACGTTCAGGCCATCGCCCGCCACGCCTTCGAAGTAGCGGTTCATGTCGAAGTTGGTGGTCGACTGCTGGAACGAGAAACCGCCCGCGTCGAAGTGGTCGGCGCTCACGCCCTTGCCGCCGTTCAGCAGGTCAAGGTTGGCGATCGACGCATTCAGCGTGTTGCTGATGTCGTATTTCAGGCGGTTGTAGCCGTAGGTCTGCGACAGGTCGGCATTCCATTCGCCGACCTTCTGGCGGTAGCCGAAGATCGCGTAACGGTCGTCCATGTCGCCATTGATGAACGGGACGAAGCCGTTCGGGTACATGGCGAGCGAGTTCTTGGCCGGGACGTCGGTGTCGGCATTGCGGGCAAAGGCGCCGCTCGATGCGTCGCGCTGCTGCACGCCGCCGGTGAAGTAGACGCGGCCCGGACCGGCCGGGATTTCGCCGTTGACGTACAGCGTCTTGTTCCTGGTCTTGGAGTCGCCGATGATGCGCGGGTTGCCTTCTTCGGCGCGGTTGGAGCGGCCGCGGTCCAGGAATTCGCCGGTGATGCCGACAGTGCCGCCGGCGACCGCGAAGCCGCAGTAGGCCGAGGCCAGCCAGTTCTTGCCGTCGCCCGCGCCATACTGGCCGTAGCCGACTGCCGATTCGCAGCCCACGTTCTTTTTCAGGCCGATGTCCATCACGCCGGCAATCGCGTCGGAACCATATTGCGCGGCGGCGCCGTCGCGCAGCACTTGCACGTCCTTGATCGCCATCACCGGGATGGCGTTCATGTCGGTACCGGTTGCGCCGCGGTTGCGCGCGCCGAAGATGTTGACCAGCGAGGAGGTGTGGCGGCGCTTGCCGTTCACCAGCACCAGGGTCTGGTCCGAGCTCAGGCCGCGCAGTGCGGCGGAGTCCACCAGGTCGGCGCCGTCGGCGCCGCTCTGGCGCGTCGAATTGAACGAAGGCGAAATGAAGGTCAGGGTTTGGGCCAGGTCGAACTGAGCGCCTTGTTCGGAGGCCTTGCTCAGGGAAATGACATCGACCGGTGCTACGGTATCGGTAAGGGAACTGGTGGCGCGGCGCGAGCCAACCACGTTCACCACGGTCATGTCGCTGGAAGAGGATTGGGTTTGTGCTGCTACAGGCAGGGCGGACAGGGCACCGGCGCCATACAGCGCGGTCAGGACGGCTTTACGCAGAATCGAATGACTTGACAATTTTTTGCTCCTAGGAAAAATTGTCTTTGATTCTAGCCGAACTACATTTATGCAGCGTTCACAAATGACAGGTTTACGTTGCAACCACGCCACGCCCGGTGTTGCGGATCATACATATTCGGCGCCGCCGATCAGGACCTGGCCGTCGAGCCTGGTGCGCAGCAGGGCATGACAACGGGGTGGCGCGGTGGGCTGGAAGCGGTGTAGAATACTGTATGGATATACAGTTATCGCGCGCCGGGCTGCCCGCCTATGCGGAGCTGTTTTGCCTGACAAACTTTTCATTTTTACTCGGCGCCTCCCATGCTGAAGAGCTGGTGGAGCGCGCGGTAAAACTCGGCTATAGCGCGCTGGCCATCACGGATGAGTGTTCGCTGGCCGGCGTGGTGCGGGCGCATGGCGAGGCCAAGCAGGCTGGCCTGAAGCTGCTGATCGGCGCCCACTTCCACCTGACCCATGCCGACGGCAGTCCCGCGCTTTCGCTGCTGGCGCTGGCGACCAACCGCAATGGCTATGGCAACCTGTCCGAGATGATCACCCTCGGCCGCATGCGCGCCGGCAAGGGCAGTTATGAGCTGCATCCGGACGATTTCGCCAACCCGCCGCCTGAGCGCGAACATTTGCGCGGCCTGCCGGATTGCCTGCTGCTCCTGCTGCCGGAGTATCCGGCCGAGGTGGAGCGCCTGCACCGGCAGGCATCCTGGGTGGCCGCCACCTTTGGCGAACGCACCTGGCTCGCCACAACCATGCTGGGCCGCGCCTTCGACGAAGCGCACGGCACGGCGATCGAGGAAGTCTCGCTGCAGCATGCCTTGCCGATGGTCGCCGCCGGCCACGTGTGCATGCACGTGCGTTCCCGTAAGCCGCTGCATGACACGCTGACGGCGGTGCGGGTTGGCAAGCCGGTCAGCGAATGCGGTTATGAACTGGGGCAGAACGCCGAGCAGCATTTGCGTTCGCGCCTGCGCCTGGCCAACGTCTATGCGCCGCAAGTGCTGGAAGAGACGGTGCGTATTGCCGGTCTGTGCCAGTTCTCGCTGGAAGAGCTGCGCTACGAATATCCGAACGAGTTGATCCCGCCGGGGCATACGCCGTCCAGCTTCCTGCGCCAGGAAACCTATATCGGCGCCCACCGCCGCTATCCGGCCGGTGTGCCGGCCAATGTGCAGAAACAGATCGAGGAAGAGCTGGCGCTGGCGGCGCAACTGAAGTACGAGTATTTTTTCCTGACGGTGTACGACATCGTGCGCTATGCGCGCTCGCAGGAAATCCTGTGCCAGGGGCGAGGCTCGGCCGCCAATTCGGCCGTCTGCTACTGCCTTGGAATTACCGAAGTCGATCCCGCGCTCGGCAACAGCGTAGTAGGGCGCTTCATGTCGATCGAGCGCGATGAGCCGCCCGACATCGACGTCGATTTCGAGCACCAGCGCCGCGAGGAGGTGATCCAGTACATCTACCGCAAATACGGCCGCCATCGCACGGCGTTGGCGGCGACAGTCATTTGCTATCGCACCAAGAGCGCGCTGCGCGATAGCGGCAAGGCGCTGGGCGTGGACCTGGAAATCGTCGAGAAGGTCGCCAAATCGCACCGCTGGTTCGACCGCAAGCACGAGCTGATGGAGCGCTTCGCAGAATGCGGGCTGGACCCGGAATCGCCGGTGGCGCACCAGTGGGCCCATCTGGTGCTGCAATTCCTCAGTTTCCCGCGCCATTTGTCGCAGCACGTGGGCGGCTTCGTTATTTCGCAGGACAAGCTATCGCGCCTGGTTCCAATCGAAAACGCGGCCATGGAAGATCGCAGCGTGATCCAGTGGGACAAGGACGACCTGGAAGAACTGGGCTTGCTGAAGGTGGACGTGCTGGCGCTGGGCATGCTGTCTGCGCTGCGTCGCGCCTTTGACCTGGTCAGCGTGCGCCGCGGTGAAATCTTCACCATGCAGGACGTGCCGCGCGAAGATCCCGCCACCTACGAAATGATCTGCCAGGCCGACACCATCGGCGTGTTCCAGATCGAATCGCGGGCACAAATGAGCATGCTGCCGCGCCTGAAGCCGCAAGTGTTTTACGACCTGGTGATCGAAGTCGCGATCGTGCGGCCCGGACCGATCCAGGGCGGCATGGTGCACCCCTACCTGCAGCGGCGCATGGGCAATGCGAAGGTCGACTACCCGCCGGGACTTAAAAAAGCGCTTGGCCGCACGCTGGGCGTACCGATCTTCCAGGAGCAGGTGATGCAGGTAGTGATCGACGCTGCCGGCTTCACGCCGGGCGAAGCCGACCAGTTGCGGCGTTCGATGGCTGCCTGGAAGCGCAAGGGCGGCCTGGAAAAATACCAGCCGCGCATTGTGTCGGGTATGGTGGATCGCGGCTATGACGAAGCTTTTGCGCTGCAGATATGCCAGCAAATCCAAGGCTTCGGCGAGTACGGCTTCCCCGAATCGCACGCGGCCAGTTTTGCATGGCTGACGTATGTGAGCTCATGGATCAAGTGCCACGAACCGGCCGCCTTTCTGTGCGCACTGCTGAATAGCCAGCCGATGGGCTTCTATTCGCCGTCGCAACTGGTGCAGGATGCGAAGCGGCATGGCGTCGAGGTGCGGCCGGTGGATATCACTTCCAGCGGCTGGGAATCATCGCTGGAAGAACGTGGGGGCGAAGGGCAGCCTGCGGTGCGGCTTGGCATGGCGCTGCTGCGCGGCATGCGGGCTGAAGCCGCACTGCGCATTGAAGAGACGCGCGCGATCAGGCCCTTTGCCAGCGTGACTGAACTGGCGCGGCGCGCCGACCTGGATCGTCACGACCTGCAAGTGCTGGCCGGCGGCAATGCCTTGCGCTCGTTGGCGGGCAACCGCCGGCAGGCGCTGTGGGATGCAGCGGGCGCGGTGCCGGACAAGGATTTGCTGCGGCCGACCGAAGTGGAGGAGGAGACTCCGCAACTGGTGCCGCCAACCGAGGGCGAAGAAATCCTCGGCGACTACCGCTCGCAAGGCTTAACGCTGGGACGCCACCCGCTGGCGTTGCTGCGCCCCGCGCTCCTGGCCAAGCGCTTCCTGCCGGCCGATGTGCTGAACACCTTCAGCAACAACCAGCTGGCGCGGGGCGCCGGCATCGTCACCGGCCGCCAGCGGCCCGGCACCGCAAAGGGCGTGCTGTTTGTCACCATCGAAGACGAGACAGGCTACGTCAACGTGATCGTCTGGCCCGACCTGGTGGAAAAATACCGGCGCGAAGTGCTGGGCTCTTCATTGCTCGGGGTGTACGGCGTGTGGCAGCAGGAAGGCATCGTGCGCCACCTCGTCGCGCGCCGCCTGGTCGACTTGTCGCACTTGCTCGGCCGCCTGCCAACGGCCAGCCGCGACTTCCAATAAGGACAAGATGGCGCGCCCGTGAGTTTTGATGACAATGTGTGCGGGTCGGTGGTGATAAAATTTTTTGCATGAATGGAAAATTAATAGCACTTCTTGCTGTATGCCTGCTCGCTGCTTGCCAACGAACCCCCGAAACCAGACCGGCTGCCCAGAAAGACGTGGCAGTTGCCGCTCCCGAAGAAGAACAGGATCTTGAGAAAGCCTTGACGCGTGCCGTGTTCGGCAACGCCGCGCTTGTCAACGGCCGCGAGGTGCTTGGCTTTAAAGATCTGGGGCACGGCAAGGCGGCGCTGGTTATCAGCGAAATTCCTCAAGGCAGTCCAGAGCCCGGTATGCGCGATATGGCGCTGCAGGCGACCATCAGCGCCTTCCTGCTGGATAAGGTTGATGGGAAATGGACTGTCACCCGGCGGCACGAATCGATCGCCGACATGGGCAGCAATGGCAATGCCGGAGAATTGACCTGGGTGACGCTGGGTGCCGGCAAGCCTGGCTTTGCGATCGTCGACGAGAGCGGCAACCGTGGCCAGTCGGTGAAGTCGCTGGCGCTGTTCGACCTGACAGCGAAAGACATGCGCGCCCTGGCAGGCAAACCGATCCTCGTCCATTCGGACAATGACGGCGACTGCGAAGGCGAACGCCCGCATTGCTGGAATATCAGCGGCGAATGGCGCCTTGTGCAGAACCAGGGGCAGGCCTATGCGGACCTGGAGATCGCCTTCAGCGGCGTCGTTGAACAAAGGTCGGAGGACGCTAAGCAAAAAGCCGACGCGCTGACAGATGCCGCCGGTGCCGAGCCGTCCTATGACGAATACCTAGCCGCCCTTGGCCCGCGCGACCAGCGCAAAGTCAAATCAACAGCGCGCTACGCTTTGAGCGAGAAGGGAATTCGCCTCGCCAGCGGCGAAAATCCTGCGGAGACATCAGATGGCGAATAAATGGGTAATGTTTGGCGCCGCGCTGATGCTCGCTGCCTGCAGCAAAAAAGCGCAGCCGCCGGCGCTTGGCGAGCCAGCGTCGGCATCAGCTACAGCGGTGGCGGTGGAAGCGAAGCAGGTGGTCGACCCAAAGACCGCCCGCATGATGGAGCTTCTGCGGGCCGTGTATGGCGACAGGGCTGCGCACGAAAACTACCTGGACGTTGAGCTGCCGGATGTGGAAAAGCGCGACGAACTGAGCCTCTATCGCCTGGAACCGGTCGCAATGCGCGAACTGCCGGATGGCCGGGTCGTCGTCGTCGCCAATGCGCAGATGGTGGATACGAATGGAGAGGCAATGGCTTACCACGTCACGACCGGTCTACTGAGCGCCTACATCCTCCACAAGGAGGGAGGCCAATGGAAGACCGATGCGCGTCACGAGAACGTTGCATCACTTGGCTCCAGCGGTACTTTTGGTGAGGTGGAGTGGGTCACTCTGGGGGAAGGCAAGCCGGGATTCATCGTGCAGCATGGCGGCATCTGGCAGGGTTATTCGATCAACCTGATCTCCGTATTTGACCTTGCAGATGGCACCTTGCACGACCTGGCTGGCGACCTGTCGCTGTCTTCGGAAAACGAGGGCGCTTGCGGGGAGGAAACCTCGCATTGCTGGTCGGTCGACGGCAAATGGAAATTCGAAAAGCGCGAAGGCGCGCCATATGACGACTTGGTGCTGCACTTTACTGGTTACGACGAGGAGCGTGCCGAGAGCGCGCCGGAAACAGAATCGCGCAAGCGCAAGTACGTAAGCGGCATGGCGCGCTACAAATTCGATGGCGGCCGCTATGTGCTGGTTGAAGGAGAGAACATTGTTCCGGGAGTTTGAAGGATTTGAGATTCGGCCGGCAGAAGCTGATGATGCTGCGGCGATCAGCGCGCTGATCCTGTCGCTGCAGCCGTACCTGACCATTGAACCGGATGGAAGTGGAGCGGAAGAATTCCTGGTATCGCTGTCGCCCGATATCATCCGCCGCAACCTGCAAGACGAAGCCTACCGCTACCAGCTCGCCTTCGACGGTGACGTGCTGGCCGGTGTCGTTGCAGTGCGCGACAACGCGCACCTGTTCAGCCTTTACGTCGGCTCGCCGTGGCACGGGCAGGGCGTCGGCAAGCGCTTGTGGGAGAGCGCCCGCGCTGGCGCGCTGGCGCGCGGCAATGCGGGCAACTTTACCGTCAATTCATCCACCTTCGCCGAAGGAATGTACCGCCACCTCGGCTTCACGGCTACCGGCCCGGTGGCGGAAATGCATGGGATACGCTTTATCCCGATGCGCCTGGAGCTTTAACGAGCGCTCTGGTCAAGGTGGCTTGGGCCGCTGGTCGAGCTGCTGGTGCCGTAGAAATTGTGCAGCTCAGTGGCCCAGGTCTGGTTGGCCATATCCGGCCAATGGTTTTTATCGAAGCCGGGCGCCTGTTCGATGCGCTCCTTGTCGATATTCAGCGTCATGCGGTGGTTGGATGTGTCGAGCGATAGCGCTTCGAACGGCACCGCAAACAGTTTCTCGCCGATGCCCAGCACGCCGCCGGATGCCATCACCACATAGGCGATGTGACCGGTCTGCATGTCGAGCATGATCTCCTTGACCGTGCCCAGGTGTTCATTCTGCAGGTTATGGACATGGTCGCCGATCAGGGTGTCCGCGCCCATCAGGCGGGGACCTGGGCCCTGGTGGCCGGTGTCGACATAGTTGCCATATTCGTCGCGATCAAGACTCATGGTGGCCTCCTGTTGAAATAAAGTCATTGTTGCTGCTTGGCGGGGCAGGGGTCTGTTCGGTGCCGCACGCATTTGCTTCCAAAATGAGCTATAATTTCAATTTCCCGCTGCGCGCCTTCACGGCGCCGATCTCGCAATGACCAAATTTGTCTTCGTCACTGGTGGCGTTGTGTCGTCCCTCGGTAAAGGGATTGCCGCCGCCTCCCTCGCCGCGATCCTCGAATCGCGAGGCCTCAAAGTCACCATGCTCAAACTGGACCCGTACATCAACGTGGACCCAGGCACCATGAGCCCAATGCAACACGGTGAAGTTTTCGTTACCGATGATGGTGCTGAGACTGACCTGGACCTCGGTCACTACGAGCGTTTCATTTCCACCCGCATGCGCAAGGTGAACAATTTCACCACCGGCCAGATCTACGAATCCGTGATCCGCAAGGAACGCCGCGGCGAGTACCTGGGCAAGACCGTGCAGGTGATCCCGCACATCACCAATGAAATCCAGGATTACATCCGCCGCGGCGCGGAAGGCTACGACGTCGCCCTGTGCGAAATCGGCGGCACCGTCGGCGATATCGAATCGCTGCCATTCCTGGAAGCCGCGCGCCAGCTGTCGCTGCGCGCAGGCCGCAAGAACTGCGCTTTCGTCCACCTGACCCTGGTGCCGTACATCGCATCGGCCGGCGAACTGAAAACCAAGCCTACCCAGCACTCGGTACAGAAGCTGCGCGAGATCGGTATTTCCCCGAACGCGCTGCTGTGCCGCGCCGACCGCAAGATCCCGGAGGACGAAGTGGCGAAGATCTCGCTGTTCTCGAACATCGAAGAACGCGCCGTGATTTCGGTATGGGACGTGGACACCATCTACAAAGTGCCGCAGATGCTGCACGACCAGGGCCTGGACGCGATCATCTGCGAGGCGCTGGACCTGAACCCGGCACCGGCCGACCTGTCCATGTGGGCAAAGCTGATCCACAACCTGGAAAACCCGAAAGCGGAAGTGTCGATCGGCATGGTGGGCAAGTATGTTGAACTGACCGAATCCTACAAGTCGCTGACCGAAGCGCTGCGCCACGCCGGCCTGCACACCGAGTCGCGCGTGAACATCGAATACATCGACTCGGAAGAGATCGAGAGCAAGGGCACCGCCGAACTGGAAAAGTTCGACGCCATCCTGGTACCGGGCGGCTTCGGCAAGCGCGGCGTGGAAGGCAAGATCAAGGCGGCGCAATTCGCCCGTGAATCCAAGGTTCCTTACCTGGGCATCTGCCTGGGCATGCAGGTAGCGCTGATCGAATACGCACGCCACATGGCCGGCTTCAGCAAGGCCAACTCCACCGAGTTCGAGCCGGACACCGAGCAGCCGCTGGTGGCGCTGATCGACGAATGGCAGAACGAAGACGGCAAGGTCGAGAAGCGCGACGCCAACTCCGACCTGGGCGGCACCATGCGCCTGGGCGCGCAGACCTGCGAAGTGAAGCCGGGCACCCTGGCTTCCGAGATCTACGGCAGCGTGGTGACCGAGCGTCACCGTCACCGCTATGAAGCGAACAACCATTACCTGGCCCGCGTGGAAGAAGCCGGCCTGGTGGTGGCGGCGCGCACCCCGAACGAGAACCTGTGCGAAATCATGGAACTGCCGCGCACCGGCGCCAATTCGCACCCATGGTATATGGGCGTGCAGTACCACCCAGAGTTCAAATCGACCCCGCGTGACGGCCACCCGCTGTTCACGTCCTTCATCAAGGCAGCCCTGGCGCATAAAGCAGCCGGCACTCGTTTGGAGAATGCAGCATGAAGCTCGCTGGTTTTGAAGCAGGCCTGGACAAACCGTTCTTCCTGATCGCAGGCACCTGCGTGATCGAATCGCGCCAGATGGCGTTCGACACCGCCGGCGCGCTGAAGGAAATGACCGCTGAACTGGGCATCCCGTTCATCTACAAGTCCTCCTTCGACAAGGCCAACCGCACCTCCGGTACCTCGTACCGCGGTCCGGGCATGGAAAAAGGCCTGGAAATCCTGGGCGACGTGAAGCGTGAACTGGAAGTGCCGGTGCTGACCGACGTGCACACCGTGGAAGAAATCGCCGCCGTGTCGTCCGTGGTCGACGTGATCCAGACCCCGGCCTTCCTGTGCCGCCAGACCGACTTCATTACCGCCTGCGCCGAATCCGGCCTGCCGGTCAATATCAAGAAGGGCCAGTTCCTGTCGCCGCACGAAATGAAAAACGTGATCGACAAGGCGCGCGCCGCCGCCAAGGCCAAGGGCCTGAACGAAGACAACTTCATGGCATGCGAGCGTGGCGCTTCCTTCGGCTACAACAACCTGGTGTCGGACATGCGTTCGCTGGCCATCATGCGTGAAACCGGCGCACCGGTGGTGTTCGACGCAACCCACTCGGTGCAGCTGCCGGGCGGCCAGGGCGGCTCGTCGGGCGGTATGCGCGACATGGTGCCTGTGCTGTCGCGCGCTGCCGTGGCAGTAGGCGTGGCCGGCCTGTTCATGGAAACCCACCCGGTTCCCGCACAAGCGCTGTCGGACGGCCCAAATGCCGTGCCGCTCGGCCGCATGAAAGAACTGCTGTCCGTTCTGATCGAACTGGATCGCGTCACCAAGAAGGCTGGCTTCCTCGAGTCCAACTTCAACTAAGTCATATCCAAAAGGGCCGCTTTATCTGCGGCCTTTTTTTGGTCACGTCTGTTATTCTTGCAGCAATTTTGCCCCAGATATTTGCTTTAACTTTGGAGAAAACACATGAGTGCAATCGTTGACATCATCGGCCGCGAAGTAATTGATTCGCGCGGCAATCCGACCGTGGAATGCGACGTCCTGCTGGAGTCCGGCGTCATGGGCCGTGCCGCAGTGCCGTCCGGCGCTTCCACCGGTTCGCGCGAAGCGATCGAACTGCGCGACGGCGATGCCAAGCGCTACTTCGGCAAGGGCGTGCTGAAAGCCTGCGAAAACATCAATACCGAAATTTCGGAAGCCATCATGGGCCTGGACGCCAATGAACAGGCTTTCCTGGACCGTACCCTGATCGAGCTGGACGGCACCGAGAACAAGTCCCGCCTGGGCGCCAACGCCATGCTGGCAGTCTCGATGGCTGTTGCCAAAGCCGCTGCTGAAGAAGCCGGCCTGCCGCTGTACCGCTACCTCGGCGGCTCCGGGGCGATGCAGATGCCAGTGCCGATGATGAACGTGATCAATGGCGGCGCGCACGCCGACAACAACCTGGACATCCAGGAATTCATGATCATCCCGGTGGGCGCCCCATCCTTCAAGGAAGCGATCCGCTACGGCGCCGAAGTGTTCCACACCCTGAAGAAGATCCTGCACAAGAACGGCATGAACACCGCCGTGGGCGACGAAGGCGGCTTCGCTCCTTCGCTGGCTTCGCACGAAGATGCGATCAAGCTGATCATGCAGGCAATCGAAGAAGCCGGCTACGAAGCGGGCACCCAGATCGCCATCGGCCTGGATTGCGCTGCGTCTGAATTCTACAAGGACGGCAAGTACCACCTGGAAGGCGAAGGCATGGTGCTGTCGGCCGAAGAATTCACCAACCTGCTGGCTACCTGGTGCGACAAGTACCCGATCATCTCGATCGAAGACGCGATGCACGAGGGCGACTGGGCCGGCTGGGCGCACCTGACCGGCGCGCTGGGCAAGAAAGTGCAGCTGGTAGGCGACGACCTGTTCGTCACCAACACCAAGATCCTGAAAGAAGGCATCCAGAAGGACATCGCCAACTCGATCCTGATCAAGATCAACCAGATCGGCACCCTGACCGAAACCTTCGCCGCCATCGAAATGGCAAAGCGCGCCGGCTACACCGCCGTGATTTCGCACCGTTCCGGCGAAACCGAAGATTCGACCATCGCCGATATCGCTGTCGGCACCAACGCGCTGCAGATCAAGACCGGCTCCATGTCCCGTTCGGACCGCATGGCCAAGTACAACCAGCTGCTGCGCATTGAAGAAGACCTGGGCGATATCGCTTCCTACCCAGGCCGCGATGCGTTCTATAATCTGAAGTAATTGCAATCCCACCGGCCGGGACTCCCCGGCCGGTTCAGTTTTGACCCAATGCGCCTGATTTCCGTTGCCCTTGCCCTGTTGCTGTTGCTGATCCAATACCCGCTTTGGCTGGGGAAGGGCGGCTGGCTGCGCGTGGCCGAGCTGGAGAAAGAAGTCGCTGCTGCGCAGGAAAAGAATGAAGGCCTGCGCCAGCGTAATGCCAAGCTGGCTTCTGAAGTGAACGACCTGAAAGACGGCACCGGTGCTGTCGAAGAGCGGGCGCGCTTCGAGTTAAGCATGATCAAGCAGAATGAAATCTACGTTCAGATCCTCGGCAAGGACCAGGCCAGGCCAGCCCCCGCCGATGCCCGGCCTTAATGCGTGATTTGGAAGTTGTAGATGAATGGGAAGTCCATCTGGCATGGCTTGCCGGCGCAAACAGCCGGTTTGAACTTCGTCAGCCCGACCACTGAGGCGGCAAACTTTGTCATTTCCGGGCTGGGCGAGCCAATTGCCTTGACCTGCGATACATCCCCATTGCCGTCGACAGTCACAATCAAGTACAACTCCCCTTGAGCCAAAAGCTTGGCCTGTCCCTTCAGAATAGCCGCATGAATCGGCTTGAGCCCGCGTTCCGGAAAAGGCGGCTCGTCTCCCTCCGGCATGGACTCCCACCAGCTGTGCAGCTTGGCCTTGTCTTCGGCGCTCAGTTCCTGGTAGCGCTTGTTGAGCGCGATCGTTTGCGTGTTGATGGCATTGCGCGTGATGTGCGAGCCGGTGCGCGGCGTATCCTCCTTGATGGCGTATTCCGGCTGGGCGCTTTGCGCCATGCAGCTTGCGGCGATGCCGTTGCCAAGGACAACGGCGAGAGAAAGAATGATGGTTTTCATAGCGCCGAGCATAACATTCCCCCCTGGCCAAGAGATACGCAAATTCTCACATGGCCGGGCCCTTGGTGCGTGCGATCCAGGCGTTGACGCGAGCTTCCAGCAGCGGCAATGGCAAGGTGCCGTCGCCCAGCACCACGGCATGGAAGTCCGGGTAGTTGAATTTGTCGCCCAACTCACGCTGCGCCTTGTCGCGTAGTTCCAGGATTTTCAAGGAGCCGACCTTGTAGCTCAAGGCTTGCGCCGGCCAGACCATGTAGCGCTCGATCTGGTTCTTGGCGCGCGCTTCGGATACACCCTGTTTTTCGACCATGTAGGCGATGGCCTTTTCGCGGCTCCAGCCCAGCGCATGCATGCCGGTGTCGACCACCAGGCGCACTGCGCGCAGCATTTCCGCGTTCAGGTGGCCGTAGTACCATACCGGATCCTCATACAGGCCGAAGTCCTTGCCCAGGGTTTCCGAATACAGCGCCCAGCCTTCGGTGTAGGCGGCATTGTTCTGGTTCTCCGTGCTGAACATGCGGAAGTCGGGCAACGGCATTTCCTTCAGCAGCGCGGCATGGAAGTGGTGGCCCGGCACGCCTTCGTGCAGCAGCAGGCTGGCCATGCCGGTGCGGCTGTAATCTTTTGGATCGTTGACGACGGCCCAGAACACGCCAGGGTGCGAACCGTCGGCCGCGGGCGGGGTGTAATGGTCGGAGGCGGTGGCGCGGGTCAGCTCGGGCTCCAGGTCGACCACCAGTCTGGATTTTGGAACCAGGGTGAAATAGGCCGGCAGCTTGGCCTGCACCGTGTCATAGATCTTGCGGTACTCGGCCAGCACTTCCGCTTCGCTGGTGAAAGGCTTGAACTGCTTCTGGTCGCGCACCCATTGCGGGAAGGCTTGCGCCGGGCCGTCGTAACCCAGCTTGCCCATCAGGGTTTGCATTTGCGCGCTGATGCGGGCCACTTCCTTCAGGCCAAGCTCGTGCACGTCCTGCGGCGTGAGCGGCAGGGTGGTGCTGTCGTTGATGCGGGCCTTGTACCATGCGTCGCCGTTTGGCAGGGCGCTCCAGCCGGTGCTGTCGCGGCTGGCCGGCAGGTATTCCGCTTCCAGGAATTTCACCAGGCGCTCCAGCGCTGGATTGAGTTTCTCCACGGCGGCGCGGTAGTCGCGCGCCAGGCGCTGCTTGTCGTCGTCGCTGAAGCTGGCCGGCATGCGTTTGATCGGCGAGTAGTAGACGCTGGCTTCAGCGGTCGCGCTGCGCAGGGCAGTCATCTGCGGCAGCATCGCTTGCGTGATCGGCTTAGGCTGCACGATGCCTTGCTGGATGCCTTCGCGCATATTGGCGTTGGCCTGGTCGATCCACGGCGCCAGCTGGCGCACGCGGCTCAGGTAGTCCTGGTATTGCTTGACCGTGCCCAGTGGCTGCGAGCCGGTGCCGCCGGCGTAATTGGCCAAGGTGCTTGGAATGTTATCGAAGTGGTTCAGCGGCAGCAGGTGTTCGGGGAAGGGGGCCAATGCCAGCGCTGCGTCGAGCTCATAGGCCAGAAGGTCCAGCGTCATCTGCTCCTGGTCCGCCAGTTGGACGCGCGGGATCCTGGCGAGGCGCTTTTGCATCTGGCGGTACGTAGCGAACTGCCTGGCGCGCACTGCCGGCGAAATCGCCATGCCGATCTGGTCGTTGTAGCGCGGGTCGCCGTTAGCGGTTGCAAACAGGAGCGGATCGAAACGGGCGCGCGCAACGTGGAAATCATTGGCCAATTGCGCCAATTGGCGGCTGGCCTGGCTGGCTTGCTGTTTTGCGGCCGGTGCTGCCAGGGCCTGGGTGAAAGCGAGTGGGGAGGCCAGCAGGCTGGCGGCAAGGACTGCGGTCGAAAAACGGGAAGGCAGCATCGGGTATCCTGGGCAAAAACAGAAGGCGCCCAGCATACTCCAAATCTCGTGCGCCAGGAGAGTAGCTCTTGCGAATGAGAATTATTCGCATTAAAATGGTATTTCCGTGCCAGCCTTGAGCCAGCAATTGACTGACTCTCGACTGGACCATCATGACTGCAACCGTATTGCGGCCGCAGCGCCTGGCGCTGTTGCTGGCTGCCGCCTTGGGCGCGCACGCCCACGCCGAGGAGGCGACTCGCCTCGGCGAAATCCTCGTCACCGCCAAGCCTGAAGAAACCAAAACCATCGACGCGCGCGCGCTGGATAAGCGCGGCGTGACCGATATGTCGCAGATCGCCCGCTACGAAACGCTGGTTGCCGTTCCCTCGGCGCTGAGCGGCGGCGCCAATATCTGGGACGGTGCGGGCAATACCGGTTTCAATATCCGCGGCGTGGAAGGCAACCGCATCGGCCTCGACCTCGATGGCATTGCGCTGCCTGATGCAGCGCCACGGCCGGACAGCTCAACGCTGAACAGCTTCGGCGTGGGGCGCGACTATTTCGATCCCGAGACGTTCCGCGAAGTGCGCATTGGCGCCGGCAGTACGGCGGCCGATAGCGGCAGTGCGGGCCTGGGCGGCAAGGTGTCGTTCGTGACCAAGGCGCCGTCGGATTACGTCAGCGCCGGCAAGCCAACGTACGCCGAGTACAAAGCGGGCTACCACGGCGCCAACCATGCGCGCCTGCACGCCCTGACCGGCGCCGCGCAGTTAGGCAAGCTGCAAGCGCTGGCCGTGGCCGTGCATCGCAGCGGAGAACAGGCGGAGAGCGAAGGAAGCGCGGCGCCCAACCCGGACGACTGGAATTCCGACGCCTTGCTGGCCAAGCTGGCGTGGGGGCTGGCGCCCGGGCAGAAGCTGGGCTTCACGTTCGACGCTTTCCGCTCCGAGCACGAACGCGGGTTTGACAACAAGCTGGGCACCTCCTACCCGCAAGGCGCCATGCAGTCTTCCCGCACGCGGCGCAACCGCTTCAGTGTGGAGCATGAACTGGCAGCCGGCCCCTGGCTGGTCGAGAGCCGTGCCTATGTGCAGGACGCGCGAGTCGAGGATCACACCAATGCGGCCTACGTCGTTGGCCCGCAGCGCTACGCGCGCAGCATCGACACCGCATTTCTTAACAAGAACAAGGGCCTGGCAGCCAGCGCTATACGCCAGTTCGGGGCCGACAGCATTGCGTTCGGTGCGACAGTGGAGGACCAGGAATCACGCCGCCCTTGGCGTGAAGACCGCACCGTACTGGCAAGCGGCGCGCACCAGGTCACCAATAAGAACCGCATGGCGGATATGGACACGCTCAAGCTGTCTGCCTTCGTGCGCGGCGAATACTTGTTCCCCCTGGCTGGCTTGCGCGCAACGCTGGCGCCTGGCCTGCGTGCCGAATACCGCAAGCTGGAGCCGAAAAACCTGAAGAACTATGTAATCGCCGTGCCGGGCGCCGCCACGGAGGTCAAGGAAGACAGCGACAGATATCTGTCGCCCAGCCTCGGCCTGACGGTGGCGCTGGCGCCGGACTTCGACGTGTACGGCAAGTTCACGCGCGGCTACCGCATGCCGACAGCTGCCGAGCGTACCGGTACCTATGACTCGTTCAGCTATACCGGCGCCGGCAATGGCTACGCCACGCTGGGCAACCCGAACCTGGGCAAGGAAAGCAGCAATGCATTCGAGCTTGGCTTGCGCGGCCATGCATCGCGCTGGCTGATGGTGAGCGCATCGGCTTTCTATAACCGCTATAAGAACTTCATCGAATACGCGGCGCAGCCGGCCGACCCGGTCAACTTCCCGACCATCACCTTCGGCCTGTTCCGCCCCGAGAACATCGGCAATGCCCGCAGCTGGGGCGGCGAGCTTTCGGCGGTGGCGGAGCTGGGCAAGGTCGTCCCCGAGCTGCAAGGCTTCAGCGCCTCGCTGGCAGCCGGCGCCTCGCGCGGCACGCTGCAGAACCAACGCACCGGCAAGAAGGCCGGCATGAACTCTATCCAGCCTTACAAGGCCACCGCGAGCCTGGCCTGGGACGACCCGCAAAAGCGGGGTGGCGCCTCGCTGACGGCTTTCCATACGCGCGGCAAGCAGGCTGAGCCTGAGGTTGCTGCGGCCCAGGCGCAGCCGGCGGCATATTTCGCCGTGCCCTCCGCCACTGTTGTCGACCTGGCCGGCTACTGGAAGATCGGCAAGCACGCAGAGCTGAACGCCGGCATCTACAACCTGGGCGACAAGAAGTACTGGGATTACGCCGCCGTGCGCACGCTGGCCGCCGGCACCACGGCCATCGCACAGGCCGAGATCGAACGCCAGGCTCGCCCTGGCCGCCACCTGGCAGTCAATTTCAAACTGACGTACTGATAAGGAGAAGAATATGAAGACGAAGAAGATTTATGCATTGCTGGTACTGACTGGCCTCATCGCAATCGCAGCCGGCACCGTGAGCGCAGCGTCGCCGGCCCCTTCGCTGGCGGACCGGTGGAATACACTGCGCGCCGAGCAGCCGAAGCTGCAGATCCGCGATGCGGCGCGCACGCTGGGCAGCTCTGAAGCGGAGCTGCTGGCAACAGGTATCGGCAAGACAGTGACGCGGCTATCGGATGCGGAATACGCGGTGAACGACATCATGATCCGTGCGCTGGACCTGGGCACTGTGCTGGCGTTGACCCGCAATGAAAACGGCGTGCTGGAGCGCACCGGCGTAGCAACCAGGGCCAAGCCGGAATCGTTCACCGACAAGGAGCGCTTGCGCGCGGTGGCTGGCGGCTACCTGGGTGGCGAGATCGACATGCGCTTCCATTTCGCCAACTGGAAGCATGCGTTTGCGGTGGTGCAGCCGGCGCGCGATGGCACGACCAGCCGCAGCCTGCAGTTCTTTGACGCGCAAGGTAACGCCGCGCACAAAGTCTATGTGAAGAGCGAGGCAGGCGTGGCGGTATTCGACAAGATCGTGGCGGACTTCAAGCATCCGCAGCAGGCGGGCGACTTGAAGATTGTTGCCGCTGCGCCGAAAACACCGGAACTGCCCGACAGCGCAGTTGACGTCAAAGAATTCCAGCTCGCGTGGAAGGAGATGACTGATGTGCACCAGTTCAACCGCATCGTCAGCGAGTTCAAGCTGACCCGCGAGCAGGCGATGCGCCTGGCGCCGCAAGGCGCAGTGCAGAAGACCGGCCCGCAGGCGCTGCGCAAGCTGCTCGATGAGTCGGCGAAGCAGCAGATGCCGATCATGGCCTTCCTGGGGAATGGGGCGGCGACGCAGATTTACAGCGGCAAGATTACCAAGACCGCGGCCAGCGGCGACTGGTACAACGTGCTGGATCCGGAGTTCAACCTGCACGTTCGCGAAAGTGCGTTGAAGAGCGGCTACGTGGTGCAGCGCGCGGGTGTGACGTCGGTCGAGTTCTTCGACAAGGATGGCGAGTTGGTGGTGACGTTCTTCGGCGTGCGCGAGCGCGCAAAACCGCAAGCGCAAGCGTGGGTGGATCTGACGCGCAGTCTTTGATTGCAGTTGAGCCCGTGTCACATTTGGGGTGTGACCCCATGGTGTGACACGGGCTGGGCTGTGGTTAGTGCTTGGCTTCGGAGCCGTGGATCAGGGCTTCGGCCGGGGCGTCGGTGACGAAGAGCTGGGCGCAGTCGACGGCGTCGTATTCGTAGTGCTTGCCGCAGAAGTCGCAGTTGATGCCCAGCTTGCCTTGTTCGGACAGGGCGTCTTCCACTTCCTGCTGGCCCAGCATCTTGAGCATATTGCCGACCTTTTCGCGGGTGCAGGAGCAATGGAACGTTGGCTGCAGCGGCTCGAACACGCGCAGGGTCTCTTCCCAGAACAGGCGCTTTTGCAGCTCATCGATGCCGTGCTCCAGCATCTCCGCTTCCTTCAGCGTATCGCCCAGCATGCCCACCCGGGTCCAGGTTTCCTGCGCCACTTCGGCAGCGTGCGCAGTCGCTTCCGCTTTGCCGCCATGCAGCGGCAATTTTTGCAGCAGCAGGCCGCGCGAAACTTCATCGTTGGCTGCCAGCCACAGCTTGGTGTCGAGCTGCTCGGAGCGCAGCATGTAGTGCTCGATCACGGTCGCGACGTCTTCGCCGTCCAGCGGCACGATGCCCTGGTAAGGCTGCTGGCCGGGCACCTTCTCGGCTGGGTCCAGCGTGATCACGAAACGTCCTTGGCCCTGTGCGTTGACCAGCGCCTGCAGGCCCGCGTCTTCCGCAATTGCGAATTCCGAATTCATCTTGGCGGTGGCACGTACGCGCAGGTCGGAATCGCATTCCACCACCAGCAGGCGCACCGGGCCGTCGCCATGCAGCTGCATGATCAGCGAGCCGTTGAACTTGAGGTTGGCCGACAGCAGCGCGGCCGCCGACACCATTTGTCCCAGCAGGCGTTTGACGGCAACCGGGTAGTGGTGGCGAGCCACGATTTCGCGCCAGGTGGCGGAAATGTCGACCAGCTCACCGCGCACGGCGGCATCTTCGAAAACAAACTTCTGCAGGGTATCCGGGGTGTTCGTCATTGTTTTTATCCAATCTTTTTCAGTTGCGACTTGAACAGCTGGCCACGTTTGACATAGCTGTCGGCGCTGCCCACCAGGCGCGCCACGTCTTCCGCTGTCAGCTGGCGCACTACCTTGGCAGGTACGCCGACGATCAGCGAGTTGTCGGGGAATTCCTTGCCCTCGGTGACCAGGGCGCCGGCGCCGACCAGGCAACCCTTGCCGATCCTGGCGCCGTTCAGGACCACGGCCTGGATGCCGATCAGCGAGCCGTCGCCGATGGTGCAGCCATGCAGCATGGCCTGGTGGCCGATGGTCACATCCTTGCCCACCGTGAGCGGGTAGCCCATGTCGGTGTGCATTACCGTGCCTTCCTGCACATTACTGTTTTCACCAATTGTGATGCGCTCGTTATCGCCGCGGATGGTTGCACCGAACCAGACGGAGCTGTTCGCTTGCAATGTCACCTTGCCGATCAAAGTCGCATTCTCCGCCACGAAAGCGGAAGCATCAATCTCTGGCGCGTGTTCGCCAAGCTGGTAAATTGTCATGGACGGTCCGGTAAGGGGGAGGGGAAGTGGCGCTATTGTACGTCAAGCAGATTTTAGAACGGTCGTGCTATTATTCTGATTCACCCATTTTAAGGCAGGCGCCATGATTCCATCCCGTTCCGAGTTCATCGATGTGCGCGGCAAGCGCACCCACGTGCTGCACTGGGGCCGCGAAGGCGCGCCCAAGGTCTTCATGGTGCATGGCTGGATGGACGTGGGCGCCAGCTTCCAGTTCGTGGTCGATTGCTTGAAGGGCGACTGGCATGTGATCGCCCCGGACTGGCGCGGCTTCGGCCTGACCGAGCGCAATGGCACGGATACCTACTGGTTCCCCGACTATGTGGCCGACCTGGACGCCATCCTGCGCCATTACCAGCCGGAGGGCGAGGTCAACCTGCTGGGCCATAGCATGGGCGGCAATGTTGTCAGTTTGTACGCAGGGGTGCGCCCGGAGCGCATCCGCCGCCTGATCAACCTGGAGGGCTTCGGCCTGAAGGCAACCGTGCCGCAGCAGGCGCCGTCGCGCATGCGCAAGTGGCTGGACGAACTGCTGGTGGAGCCGGAAATGCGCACCTACGATTCGCAGGCTGCCGTCGCCGCCCGCCTGCAAAAGACCAATCCGCGCCTGTCCGACGAGCGGGCCGCGTTCCTTGCCAGCCATTGGTCGGCGCAAAACGCCGATGGCCGCTGGGAGATCCTGGGCGACCCGGTGCATAAGCGTCCGGGGCCTTCGCTATATCGCGTGGAGGAAGTGCTGGCCTGCTGGAAGAAGATCACGGCGCCGGTGCTGTGGGTGGAAGCGGAAGACACCAATATGTGGCTGTGGATGGGGCCCAAGGACGAGGCGCGCGCCGAAATCAACCGCCGCCTGGGCCACCTGGCCAAGGTCACGCCGAAAATGATGCCCGACGCCGGCCATATGCTGCACCACGACCAGCCGGAAATGCTGGCGCAAATGCTGGAGGAATTCCTGGCCTGAGCTTTCAGCGTACAATGAAAGCTTCGCAATATTGCAACCTGTATGCTGAACGTAGATCTCCATTGCCATTCGAACGTGTCCGACGGCGTGCTGCCCCCTGCGGCAGTGGCCGAGCATGCCCACAAGGCGGGTGTGAATGTCTGGGCCCTGACTGACCACGATGAAGTTGGCGGCGTCGCTGCTGCGCGCGCGGCGGCGCAGCTTTACGGTATGCGCTTTGTGCCGGGCGTGGAGATTTCCATTACCTGGGCAAACGAGACGGTGCACATTGTCGGCCTGCAGGTCGATGAGAACAATGCCGGTTTGCTGAAAGGGCTGGAGGATACCCGTTCGGGGCGCGACAACCGTGGCCGCGAAATCGGGCGCCAGCTGGAACTGGCCGGTATTCCGGGCGCCTACGAGGGTGCGCTGGAGTACGTCGACAACCCTTCCCTGATGTCGCGCACGCACTTTGCCCGCTTCCTGGTGGAGCAGGGCATTTGCGCGTCGGTGTCGGAAGTGTTCCGCAAGTACCTTGCGCCGGGCAAGCCGGGCTTTGTCGAGCATCGCTGGGCATCGTTGCAGGATGCCGTGGGCTGGATTCTCGGGGCGGGCGGGATTGCGGTGATTGCCCATCCGGGGCGCTACAAGTTCACGCCGATGCAGGAGGGCGTGCTGTTCGACGAATTCAAGCAGCTCGGCGGGACGGCAATCGAGGTCGTGACCGGGTCGCATACGCCGGACCAGTATCCGAAGTACGCTAACCTGGCTAACAGCTACGGCTTTTTGGCCTCGCGCGGGACAGATTTCCACGCGCCGGGCGAAGCAAGGGTTGATTTCCGCCTGCTGCCGCCATTGCCGGGCAATGTGACGCCGGTCTGGCATGACTGGTTCTGACCGGGGACTTGTAAAACCCTGCTGCCGGCCATAGATTAACGTTCGGTAAAGCTGACCGGAGGCCGCTCTATGAAACGCATCATCCTGTTCATTGCCACCAACCTGGCGGTTGTCGTGGTGCTCTCGATTGTCCTGTCCCTGCTGGGTATCGGACGGCCTGGCTCGGGAACGAGCATGGGCGGCTTGCTGGCGTTTTCCGTGGTAGTCGGCTTTACCGGCTCCATCATTTCGCTGCTGATGTCCAAGCCGATGGCCAAGTGGTCGACCGGTGCGCGCGTGATCGAGCAGCCGCAGAATTCGACCGAGCAGTGGCTGGTTGGCACGGTGCACGCGCTGGCCGACAAGGCTGGTATCGGCCGTCCGGAAGTCGCAGTGTACGAGGGCGACGCCAATGCTTTCGCGACGGGCGCTTTCAAGAACGATGCGCTGGTGGCGGTGTCCAGCGGCTTGCTGCAGTCGATGAACAAGGAAGAGGTCGAGGCTGTGCTGGGCCACGAGGTGGCGCACATCGCCAACGGCGACATGGTGACGCTGACCCTGATCCAGGGCGTGGTGAATACCTTCGTGGTGTTCCTGGCCCGTATCGTCGGGTCGGTGGTGGATGGTATGCTGAACAAGGATGAGGAGCGCCGTGGCCCGGGCATTGGCTACATGGTCACCGTCTTCGTATGCGAACTGCTGTTTGGCCTGATTGCCTCGATGATTGTTGCCTGGTTCTCGCGCCGGCGTGAATTCCGCGCCGACGCGGGCTCGGCGCGCTTGCTGGGCTCCACGGTGCCGATGCAGCATGCCCTGGCGCGCCTTGGCGGCGTGCATCCGGGCGAACTGCCGCAAGGGATGGCGGCATCCGGCATCACCTCGCCGAGTGGCTGGGCGGCGCTGTTCTCCAGCCATCCTCCGATTGAAGAACGCATCGCAGCCTTGCAACAGCTACGTTAAAACATGACCCAATTCTTCCAGGTACACCCGGACAATCCGCAGCTTCGGCTGATCAAGCAGGCGGCGCAGATCATTCATGGCGGCGGCATTGTCGCGCTGCCGACCGATTCCTGCTATGCGCTGGTGTGTCACCTGGACGACAAGGCGGCGGTGGAGAAGCTGCGCCGCATCCGCGGCATCGACGAGAAGCACCATCTGACGCTGCTGTGCCGCGACCTCAGTGAAATCGGCGTCTACGCCCGGGTCGACAACAAGCAATTCCGCCTGCTGAAAGCGACTACGCCGGGGCCGTACACCTTCATCCTGGAAGCGACGCGCTGCGTGCCGCGCCGCCTGTCGCACCCTTCGCGCAAAACCATCGGCCTGCGCGTGCCGCAAAACCCGATCACTGAAATGCTGATGGCCGAATTGGGCCAGCCGCTGCTCGGCACCACCCTGATCCTGCCGGGCGACGATGAGCCGTTGACCGATCCCGACATCGTGCTGGAACGCCTGTGCAAGCAGGTCGACCTGGTGATCGACGGCGGCGCCTGCAGCCTTGAACCTACCACCGTGGTGGACCTGACCGGCGACGAGCCGGAACTGGTCCGCGCCGGCCGCGGCGACCCCGCCGCCCTCGGCCTGTGACCCCTTTATTCATCGCACCGCCCGCGCAACAGGCACCCGGCGGGGCGGTCGAAGCCCTCTGATAGAATCCCAGTTATGAACGATTTTGACCAGGTTATCCGCAACATTGCGGTCTACGCGATTCCCGTCCTTTTTGCGATTTCTCTACACGAAGCTGCGCACGGTTACGTTGCCCGTTATTTTGGCGACAACACCGCTGAAAAGCTGGGTCGACTGAGCCCAAACCCAATGCGGCATATCGACTTGTTCGGCACTATCATTTTGCCGATTCTTCTTTTGCTGTCGCCATTGAACATGGCATTCGGTTACGCCAAGCCGGTGCCGGTCGATTTCAACCGCCTGCGCAATCCGAAGAAGCAGATGGGCTTTGTTGCTGCCGCCGGCCCCGCCGCAAATTTTGCAATGGGGCTGGGGTGGATGCTGTTGCTGGTGTTGATGATCAATTTTGGCGTGACGGAGCGCTTCTTCATTGAAGTGTGCCGGGCCGGTGTGATTGCCAATGCCGTCATGTGCGCCTTTAACCTGATCCCTATCCCACCGCTGGATGGCGGCCGTATTGTGACCTCATTGCTGCCACGCGAGCTCGCGCACAAATTCGCCAGCATCGAGCGCCTGGGACCGTTCATCTTCATTGGCATTATCCTGCTGCTGAACACTGGTCCATTCCGCGCCATGGTCGGTGCTCTGGTGGGGATTGTGATGACCCTGATCGAACTGCCATTCCGACCATTCCTGAGCTGACACCATGTACCCTGACCGCGTCGTCTCCGGCATGCGCCCGACGGGCAGCATGCACCTTGGCCACTACCACGGCGCCCTGAAGAACTGGATCAGGATGCAGTCCGAGCAGCCTTGCCTGTTCTTCGTGGCCGACTGGCACGCGCTGACCACGCATTACGACGACCCGTCCATCATCGAGAAATCGACCTGGGACATGCTGGTGGACTGGCTGGCGGCCGGCATCGACCCAACCCAGGCCACGCTGTTCATCCAGTCGAAAATCCCGGAGCACGCCGAGCTGCACCTGCTGCTGTCGATGGCCACCCCGCTGGGCTGGCTGGAACGGGTGCCGACCTACAAGGACCAGATCGACAACCTGGCCAACAAGGACCTGCAGACCTACGGCTTCCTCGGCTACCCGCTGCTGCAGGCGGCCGACGTACTGATTTACCGCGCCAGCGAAGTGCCGGTGGGCGACGACCAGGTGCCGCATGTGGAAATGATGCGCGAGATCGCGCGCCGCTTTAACCACCTGTACGGCAAAGAGAAGGGCTTCGAGGAAAAGGCGCAGGATGCCGTCAAGAAGCTGGGCAGCAAACGCGCCAGGCTGTATCACGAACTGCGCACCGCCTACCAGCAGGAAGGCGACGATGCTGCACTGGAGCAGGCCAAGGCCATGCTGGATGATGCGCAGAACCTGTCGATGATCGACCGCGAGCGCCTGTTCGGCTACCTGGAAGGTGCACGCAAGCTGATCCTGGTCGAGCCGCAAGCCAGGCTGACCGAGGCCTCGCGCCTGCCGGGCCTCGATGGCCGCAAAATGTCGAAGAGCTACGGCAACGCGATTGCCCTGCGCGAAGACAAGGAATCGGTCACCAGGAAGGTACGCACCATGCCGACCGACCCGGCGCGCGTGCGCCGCACCGATGCCGGCGAACCGGAACGCTGCCCGGTCTGGCAATTCCACGTGGTGTACTCGGACGGCCCGACCCAGGAATGGGTGCAGAAGGGTTGCAAGTCGGCCGGCATCGGCTGCATCGAGTGCAAGCAGCCGGTGATTGACGCCATCGTCAAGGAGCAGGAGCCGATGCACGAGCGCGCGCAACCTTACCTGGACGACCCGTCCCTGGTGCGCGCCATCGTGGCGGACGGTAATGAAGCAGCGCGCAGGCTGGCGCAGGAAACCATGCGCGATGTGCGCGAAGCAATGGGATTGAGTTATGGCTGATGTTTTGACCCCACCCTCGGCCTGGGTGGAACGTTTTGCCCCGCTGGTACCAAACGGGGAAGTGCTGGACCTGGCTTGCGGCAGCGGGCGCCATTCGCGCCACCTGGTCGCGCTGGGCCATGCCGTGGTAGCGGTGGACCGCGACGCCGACGCGCTGGCTGCGGCTGCCGGCGCCGGTATTGTCACCAGCCAGATCGACCTGGAAGAGGAGGGCGCCTGCTGGCCCTTCGGTCCGGCGCGCTTTGCCGGCATCGTCGTCACCAACTACCTGCATCGCCCCTTGCTGGCGGACATGCTGGGCAGCCTGGCGCCGAACGGCATGCTGATTTATGAAACCTTCGCCGACGGCAACGCCGCCTTCGGCAAACCATCCAATCCGGCCTTTTTGTTGCAGCCGGGAGAATTGCTGGAATTGGCTAGAATGCATGGGCTGCGTGTCATCGCATTCGAGGATGGCGTCGTTAATACGCCGAAACCGGCCATGGTGCAAAGGATTTGCGCCGTCAAAGGAGAGTTTCCAAGGGAGGCGGCGCTGTTGCCGTCATTTTGAGCGACCAAAATGCACCACGGGTGCAGGGTATGCTCTACAATCGTCGTTTTAATTCTTATTGCAATTGGTTTCCTATGATTAAGGGTAGCATTGTAGCAATCGTAACCCCGATGCATGCCGACGGCACCCTGGATTATCCAGGCCTGAACGCGCTGATCGACTGGCATATCGCCGAAGGTACGGACGCCATCGTCATCGTCGGCACCACCGGCGAATCGGCCACTGTCAACGTGGCCGAGCACTGTGCACTGATCAAGGCGACGGTGGAACGCGTTGCCGGCCGCATCCCGGTGATCGCCGGCTCCGGCGGCAATTCCACCGTGGAAGCCATTGAACTGACCCGCTTTGCCAAGAGCGCCGGCGCCGACGCCTCGCTGCAAGTGGTTCCCTACTACAACCGCCCAACCCAGGAAGGGATGTACCAGCACTTCAAGGCGATCGCCGAAGCGGTGGACATGCCGGTCATCCTGTACAACGTGCCGGGCCGCACGGTTGCCGACATGAGCAACGACACCATCCTGCGCCTGGCCCAGATCAAGAACATCATCGGTGTCAAGGACGCGACCGGCAATATCGCCCGCGGCTACGACCTGCTGCGCCGCGCGCCTTCCGATTTCGCCGTGTACTCCGGCGACGATCCGACTGCCATCGCGCTGATGATGGCCGGCGGCAAGGGCAATATCTCGGTGACGGCCAATGTGGCGCCGCGCCAGATGCACGAAATGTGCGAAGCCGCGATGGCTGGCGATGTTGCCAAGGCAACTGCCATCAACAACCAACTGCTCCCGCTGCACCAGCACCTGTTCATTGAACCGAACCCGGTGCCGGTCAAGTGGGCGCTGGCGGAAATGGGCAAGATGCCGAAAGGTATCCGCTTGCCGCTGGTTCCGCTGGCAGAGCAGTATCACGAGACCGTCCGCGCAGCCCTGCGTGAATCCGGTGTGCTGAACTAATCTTCTTTTTCACATGACTATTCGCAAGATCGTTTCCCAGACCCCGCAGCGCGGGATCGTCGTTGGCGCCCTGATGCTGAGCCTGACCGGTTGCGGCATGGTGCAGTCCGTAGTGGGCGAGACCAAGGTGGATTACAAATCGGCCAAGAAGGCCAGCACGCTGGACGTGCCGCCGGACCTGACCCAGCTGTCGAAGGACAACCGCTACTCGCTGCCAAGCAATGACCGCGGCGTGGCGACCGCCTCCGGCTACCAGGCGGCCCGCGGCACCACCCCGGGTGCGGCGCCCGCCAGCAGCAATGAAGTGGCGAGCACCGGCAATAGCGCAGTGCGCGTCGAGCGCTCCGGCAACCAGCGCTGGCTGGTGGTGCAGCAGACCCCGGAAAACCTGTGGCCGCAGCTGAAGTCCTTCTGGGAAGAATCGGGCTTCACCCTGGCGGTGGATGATGCCACGGCCGGCGTGATGGAAACCGAATGGAATGAAAACCGCGCCAAGATCCCGCAGGACTTCATCCGCAATACGATCGGCAAGGTGTTCGACGGCCTGTACTCAAGCGGCGAGCGTGACAAGTACCGTACCCGCCTGGAGCGCAATCCAGCCGGCGGTACCGAGGTCTACATCAGCCACCGCGGCACCAAGGAAGTGGTGACCGGCACGCAGAACGAGTCGACCATGTGGACCAACCGCAATAGCGACCCGAACCTGGAAGCGATCTTTCTGGCCAAGCTGATGACCAAGCTGGGCGGCACTACCGATGAGGCGACGGCGCGCACTTCGGTCGACAATGCAGCGGTGCAGGCCCAGCACGCCACTATGGTGGGCGAGGGTGCTGATGCCTACATCAAGACCGATGAAGGCTTCGAGCGCACCTGGCGCCGCGTCGGCCTGGCACTGGACCGTGCCGGCTTCACCGTGGAAGACCGTGACCGCGTGCAGGGCGTGTACTTCGTGCGCTTCGTGAACGATGCGACCGATACCCGTGGCTGGTTCAGCAAGCTGTTCAGTTTCGGCGCTTCGGATAAAGAGAAGGAAGCACAGCGCTACCGCATCTCGGTCCGTTCCGATTCGGTTAATACCACCCAGGTTTCGGTGTGGAATAACCAGAATAAGCCGGAAACGTCTCCAGTTGGCCAAAAGATCCTGACCCTGCTGCAAGAGCAGTTGAAATAAGGGACAGTCTTCAAATAAGAAAAGCCGGCGCAAGCCGGCTTTTTTATTGCGTGCAATTCGGGGTGAAAAATGGGGACGTACCCCATTTAAATGATCAGTAGCGGTAGCGCAGACGGGTCCGACCCTTGGGTCTGACCCCGATTTACCGGGTTTGCTTTAAAAATCGGAAGAGATGCCAAACCGGCAAAAACGCTGAGTGCAGGATTGCCTCGGTCGGACTCGTCTCTCCCTATTGAGTTTCCATTGCCGGGAGAAAATCCAAACCCGATAAACCAGGGTCAGACCCAAGGGGCAGACCCGCCTATTCCTCTGACGTCGGCAATTGTTGGGATTTCCGGTGATTCGCGATGAACAAATTTAAATGGGGTACGTCCCCGTTTTTCAGGCAAAAAAAAACCAGCCCGAAGGCTGGTTTCTTTTCCCTGCGGGGAATTACTTAGCAGCAGCGGAAGCAGCCGAAGCAGCAGCCGAAGCAGCCGAAGCAGCTGCGGAAGCAGCAGCAGCAGCGTCGGTAGCAGCGGAAGCGGCAGCAGCAGCAGCGTCAGCGGCTGGAGCAGCAGCTGGAGCAGCTGCGTCAACTGCTGGAGCAGCAGGAGCGGCTGCTGGAGCAGCTGCTTCTGGGGTAGCTACTGGAGCAGCAGGAGCTTCTTCTTTTTTGGAGCAAGCAGCCAGAGCAACAGCCAGCAGGGAGGCGATCAGCAGGGATTTTTTCATTTGTTTTCCTTAAATAACAACAAAAATTAAACAATGTTGCGATGAATAATTACCGGTAATTATCGCTCGTACGGCGTTTCGTCGGCCCTTCCAACCTTCAGAAAAAGGTCGACCAGACACGGAAACACACCGGATATTATAGCGTTTTCTGCTGCGTCGCAATAGCAATTCAAGCGGTTTACACAACTATTTTGCGAAAACGCAATATTTTTTTCCCGCGTCGAACTGCTTGCAACTGCAGCGATTACCGTCTTACCTCGAACCGCAGCATTTTACATTTTTCCGGCTCACAATCCAGTCGTTCCTGGTCTCAGGCCCGGCTGTGTTTCAGCCCAGATAGCTTCATAACGCTCCAAACTGGTTTGGGTTGACGTTGGAGCATCAAAATCTGCTTCCCCACGGAAATGATCGGAATGGAAGCGACGCACGATGTGGACGCCGTCGGCAACCAGGAAGGAGTCGGTCAGGGTGTTGATGCTGCGGCTGGTCAGGCGGCACTCGACCTGGTGGCCGAAGTCCTCCAGCAGCTTGAGGAAGCGCGGCTCATTGCGCTCCAGGTGGGCATTGCTGTGGGCGACCAGCTGGATGCGCCCTTTGTGCTGCAGGAACTGGCGCAGCAGGGCATCCGTCCTGGAGTGTCCCAGCTGCCACCAGGCGTAGTCCGGGTCGAACATCTGCAGTGTCAGGCGGGCTTGGGAGATGCAGTCCAAGAGCAGGGCCTGGAATTCGGTACGGCTGTCAAAAAGCTGCTTCTCCATGCTATCTCCGATTATTTGTTCAGTTCCAGCCAGCCGTCCGTATACCAGGCGAAGAGGGCTTCCAATACGTCTTCGGACGCACCTGCCACCGTCGCGCCATTCAGGCCGCGGGTGTTGGCCAGGGTTTCCAGCGTCGCCTTATCAGCCTTGTTCATGGCGAAGGATTCGCCATTGATGAAGACATTCTTGCCGCGATACAGCATTTGCGTCTTGCGCGAGAGGGAAACCCCATTTTTCTCTGCCGATTGCTGGAATTTGCCGGCAGTTAGCGGTTTTTCCAGCGGCTGGAAGAAGACATTATGCTTTGGCTCGGACAGGTATTCACCGAGGAAAATCGCGAAATCGTCTTCAGTAAAGCTGACCTTATTCAGTTCGTCGGCCAATTTACCCAGCATGGCTTTGGGAATTTCAGCCGGCTTACTGGTCGGCTCCAGTTCGGGATCGGCATAACGGCCGGGCAGGTCGATCGAATCGGCCATGAATTGCAGGAAGGCCTCGCCCAGTTCCTGGTAAGACGGCGAGCGGAAACCGATCGAATAAGTCTGGCAATCGCCGATTGCTTCGCCGTCGTGGGCGTAATGCGGCGGCAGGTAGAGCATGTCGCCCGGCTCCAGCACGAATTCCTCGGTGGCCTTGAATTTCTTCAGGATCTTCAGCGGCAGGCCTTCGATCAGGGTCAGGTCCTTTTGCGCGCTGATTTTCCAGCGGCGCTGGCCTTCGGCCTGCAGCAGGAACACGTCATAGGAGTCGAAGTGCGGGCCGACGCCGCCGCCATCGGTGGCAAAGCTCACCATCAGGTCGTCCCGGCGCGCATCGGGCAGGAAGCGGAACTGGCGCAACAGCGCATCGGCATTGTCGTCCTGCAGGTTGACGCCTTGTACCAGCATGGTCCACTCGCGCTGCTTGCGCGCAGGCAGTTCTTTGAGCGGGCCGTGCTGCATGTCCCAGCTGCCTTCCGTGGTCTTGGTGACCAGGCGGCTTTCGACGTAGTCCTTGGTGGCCAGTTCGGCCAGCTTGTCGAAAGGCAGCAGCGGCTTGAAGCCGGGGATGGCCTGGCGGATCAGCAGCGGCTTCTTGTGCCAGTAATCGCGCAGGAATTGTTCGGGCGTGATATCGCCCAGGAGAGTGAGTTTTTTCATGGCGCGATTATAGCAAGCGGTATAATCCCCTCCAGCTTAGAAAAGAAAGGAAGCTCAATGAAGATCGCCAAGAATACCGTTGTGACGGTGGAGTACAAACTGTCCGACGCACAGAACAATCTGATCGAAGACGGTCGCCAGCCTATGGTCTACCTGCACGGTGGCTACGAGAACACCCTGCCAAAAATCGAAGAAGAACTGGACGGCAAGGAAAACGGCTACGCCACCACGCTCCAGATTGAACCGGAAGACGCCTTTGGCGATTACGACCCGAACCTGCTGAAAGTGGAAGAACGTGCGCGCCTGCCGGAGCCGCTGGAAATCGGCATGCAGTTCGAAGGCCTGCCTGAAGGCGGCGAAGACGACGACGCGATGATTTTCACCGTGACCGAAATCGCCGAAGACAAAGTGGTCCTGGACGGCAACCATCCGCTGGCCGGCATGGCCTTGCGCTTCGAACTGAAAGTGGTCGACGTGCGCGCCGCCACCGAAGAAGAAATCGCCCATGAGCACGTGCATGGCCCGCATGGCCATCACCACCACGACGGCGATGAGGAAGGTGACGATGGCGAGGAAGGCGAGGAAGGCGATCACTTCCGCACCCACCCGATCCACTAAGATCCCAAGCCCCGCACTGCGGGGCTTTTTTATATCACTCGCTGCCCAGGACGAAGAGCGAGGCGCTGCCTGGTATCACGCGCAGCGCAGTCCATTCGGCGCCCAGCGCCAGGTGGCCGACGTTCTTGTTCCATTCAATGACGGGAGCGGCCTTGCCCTGCTTGCGGTTATCCACCAGCAGCAACTGCCCCGGGTATTTGTCGGCCTGCGAGCGCACGATGCGCCGGATCTCGGTAAAACCGTCGCGTTTTTGCGCCAGGCGGGCAAAGAATCCTTGCTCCACATGGGCGCCGATGTCGCCATCCATCACCAGCACGATGCCGGCGATGTTCTTGCGCTTGGCGTGCAGGAAGGCGCGGTGCAGCCAGCCGCGGTTGGCCACCATGCGATCTTCATATTCGCTGTTGCGGCCAGCTTCGGTCAGGTAGTGGTTGTTCCTGGCCGGCACGTTGAGCGTGACGAACAGGACGTTCTCGTATTCCCAGTAGGTGTTCTCGGCATAGTCGCGGAACTTGGCGATGCCGGACTGGCGGTTCAGCGGCAGCTTGACCTTGCCCAGCGTATCCGGCGCAAGGAAGAACAGTTCGCGAATGCGGTTGAGGCGTTCGATGGCGTTCGATTTGCCGTTGGAGTTGCGGCATTCGGTCCAGTCGCCGCCGGCCGGCAGCAGCACCAGCGGGCGTTCGGCGCTGTTCATCAGGTCGCGCCGCTCCTGGTACAGGCTGTCCGTGCATGGCTCGCTCGGCGACTTGATGCCGTTGGCGATAAGGAAGGCCGGTTCGTTGCGGCTCGCTTCGGCCAGCATGCGGCGGAATTCGGCATCGCCTTCACCTTTGGGGAAGTTGTGGCCGAGCAGGGCAAAACTGAATTCGCCCTTGCGCGGCACGGCCTTGTCGCTGCGAGCCAGGGCGGGCGGCGCGGCGAGCATGGCGCCGGCCAGCGTGGCCGCCATGGCCAGCGCGCCGAAGGCGAGCGGCCGTTTCATGCCTGCGCCAGGCGTTTGAGCTGGTACAGCCGGTCCAGCGCTTCGCGCGGAGTCATCGCGTCCGGATCGATATCGCCCAGTGCCGCCAGCAGCTCCTCGGCGCGCGGATCGGCGACCGGGGCGGCCGATGGCGCCTCGTCGTCATTGGCGTCGGCCACCGGCGCTGCGAACAGGTCCAATTGCGGCGTTGCGTCCAGCGCCTGCGCTTCCAGGCGCGCCAGGTGCTTGCGGGCTGCCTTGATCACCGGCTGCGGAACGCCTGCCAGCTGCGCCACCTGCAAGCCGTAGCTTTGCGAGGCCGGGCCATTCTGCACCGCGTGCAGGAAGACGATGGAATCCTTGTGCTCCACCGCAGACAGGTGCACGTTGGCGGCAGTTGGATGCGCTTCCGGCAACTGGGTCAGTTCGAAGTAGTGCGTAGCGAACAGCGTGAAGCTGCGGCTGGTTTCGATCAGGTGGCGGGCAATCGCCCACGCCAGCGCCAGGCCGTCGAAGGTCGAGGTGCCGCGCCCGATTTCATCCATCAGCACCAGCGAATGCTCGGTGGCGCCGTTCAGGATGGTGGCAGCCTCCGTCATCTCCACCATGAAGGTGGAACGGCCGCCGGCCAGGTCGTCGGTGGCGCCGATACGGGTGAATACGCGGTCGATCGGGCCAATGGTGGCGCTGGCGGCCGGTACGTAGCTGCCCACATAGGCCAGCAGGGTGATCAGGGCTACCTGGCGCATGAAGGTCGATTTACCGCCCATGTTCGGGCCGGTGATCAGCAGCAGGCGGCGCTCGGCCATGAATTTGCAGTCGTTGGCGATGAAGCGCTCGATCTGGTTTTCCACCACCGGATGGCGGCCCTCCACGATATTGATGCAGGGCTCGGCCACCAGGTCCGGCGCGCACCAGTTGTTGCGCAGCGCGTGTTCGGCCAGCGAGCACAGGGTGTCCACTTGCGCCAGGGCCTGCGCGATGGCTTGCAGCGGGCCGATGAAAGGCGCCAGTGCGGCCAGCAGCTCGTCGTACAGCATCTTCTCGCGCGCCAGGGCGCGGTCCTGGGCCGACAGGGCCTTGTCTTCGAAGGCCTTCAGCTCCGGCGTGATGTAGCGTTCGCAGTTCTTCAGCGTCTGGCGGCGGCGATAGTCTTCCGGCACCTTGTCGGCCTGGCCGTTGGTGACTTCGATGTAGAAGCCGTGCACGCGGTTGTATTCCACGCGCAGGTTGGCGATGCCGGTGCGTTCGCGTTCGCGGGTCTCCAGGTCGACCAGGAACTGGCCGGCGTTTTCGGACAGGCCGCGCAGTTCATCCAGTTCCGCATCGTAGCCGCGGGCGATCACGCCGCCGTCGCGCACCATGGTGGCCGGTTCCGGCATGATGGCGCGCACCAGCAGGCCGACGCATTCCTGCGGCTCGTTCAGGCCGAAGTGCAGCTTGGCCAGCAGGCCTTGCGCATTGTCGTGGCTGAGGGCGCGCTGCATGGCGTGCTGCAGCTTGGGCAGTTGCTGCAGGCCGTCGCGCAGGGCCGACAGGTCGCGCGGGCGGGCCGACAGCAGCGCCACGCGGGTGGTGATGCGTTCGATGTCGGGCACTTGCGCCAGGTGGTAGGCCAGCGAGCCGGTAGTGTCGTGCTGCATCAGCGCGGCGATGGCATCGTGGCGGGAACGGGCCACCGACTGGTCGCGCTTGGCGTGGTGCAGCCAGTGGCGCAGCAGGCGCGAACCCATGGCGGTGCGGCAGTGGTCCAGCAGCGAGAACAGGGTAGGGGATTCCTGGCCGCGGATGGTTTCCGTCAGTTCCAGGTTGCGGCGCGTGGCGGCGTCCAGGCCGATGTATTCGTTTTCCGCTTCGCAGGACAGGCTCTTGACGTGCTGCAGGCCGCGGCCCTGGGTCGATTGCGCATAACGCAGCAGGGCACCGGCCGCGCCGAACGCCGCGCCCAGGCCTTCGGCGCCGAAGCCGGTCAGGGTGGCGACAGCCAACTGGTCCAGCAGCGCCTTGTGTCCGTGCACCACGTCGAAGTGCCAGGCCGGCACGTTGTTGACGTGGCAGAAGGTGACTTCGTCGAACATGTCGGCATCATCGCCGCGCAGGATTTCAGCCGGCGCAATGCGTTCCAATTCCTGCCCCAGGCGCGTGTTGACGCTGCGCTGGTCGCCGGAGAATTCCATCAGGCGCAGCGCGCCGGACGCCAGCGACAGCCAGGCCAGGCCGCAGGTGACCACCTTGCGGTTGCTGATCATGGTCATGGCCAGCAGCGGGCGCTCCGATTTTTCCGGCAGCAGGTCCGAATCGGTCAGGGTGCCCGGAGTGACCACGCGCACCACCTTGCGCTCGACCGGCCCCTTGGCCAGCGCCGGGTCGCCGATCTGCTCCGCAATCGCACACGACTCGCCGACCTTGACCAGCTTGGCCAGGTAGCCATCCAGCGAATGGAAAGGCACGCCCGCCATCTTGATCGGCACGCCGTTCTGGCTGCCGCGCGCCGTCAGCGTAATGCCCAGCACGCGCGACGCCTTTTCGGCATCGTCGAAGAACAGTTCGTAAAAGTCGCCCATGCGGTAGAACACCAGCATGTTCGGGTAGTCGGCCTTGATGCGTAAATATTGCTGCATCATCGGCGTGACCTTTTCGGCCGGGCTGTTCTTGACGGCGTCGGGATTGATTTCGGAGGGGAGGGTGGTCATTTTTCGGAATTTCGGTCGGGACGCCGCGCCGCGCGCGGTAAAACGTTGCATTTTACCCCACGTGGCTGGCGGGCGACAGTCACCTCTATACCTAGATAGACCGCTCTAATGATGCTTCGTAGCAACGAATTGTGCGAGACTTCTTTCCCAAATGCAGTTAAACTTCCGTCAAATTATTTTTCGGCAAGACTAATATTGCTGGTAAAGGAACCCTTGTGAATCAAATACTCAAGCCTCGCAGCAGCGGTTTTACCCTGATTGAAGTCATGGTCACGGTCGCTATCGTTGCGATCCTGGCGGCAGTGGCATTGCCAATGTATAAAGACTACATCATCCGTGGCCACATTCCCCAGGCGACCAACGGCCTGTCGGACATGCGCATCAAACTGGAGCAGTTCTTCCAGGATAACCGCACTTACGCCGGTGCCTGCGCAGCCGGCGCCCCAGCTGCGCCGCCTACCAATCCCGATTTCACCTTCACCTGCAACGTAGCCGCCAACGGCATGAGCTACGGCTTGAAGGCCGAAGGAATCGGCACCATGACCGGCTTTACCTATGAGTTGAACGAGGCGAATGTCAAAAAGACATTTGCCTCGCCAAGCGGCTGGGGTACCTCGAACACCTGCTGGGTGATTGGCAAGGGCGGGCGCTGCTGATGCGTAAGCAACGTGGTGTGACCCTGATCGAGCTGATGGTCGCCATCAGCGTGCTCGGCGTGCTGTTGGCACTCGCAGTGCCGAGTTTTGCCCGCATGATCCAGGATGCGCAGAACCGCACTGCCGCGGAATCCCTGCTGAACGGCCTGCAACTGGCGCGCGCGGAAGCCCTGCGGCGCAATACGCCGGTTCGCTTCAAGCTGACCGACGCGGAGGGCAAAGTGGCTTGGACAGTTGGCTGTGCGAACGCGGCTATCTGTTCCACCTCGCTGCAAGAGCGCTCGCCCGATGAGGGCGGTAGTAATGCGCGGGTTGGCATCAGCAAGGCCGCACTGTCGAAACCGCTCACGGCCACCACGTTCGCCACCGTGCTGACAGCTGGCGCAGGCCTCGACCAGCCCGCATCTGTCACGTTCGACAGCTTTGGCCGGGCTCCTGCCGCCGCCGGTACCGAGATCGTCCGGATTGACGTCACCAATGCCCAGTCCAATAGCGCGCGCCGTTATGTGGTGACTATTGGGCAGGGCGGTCAAGTTCGCATGTGTGACCCCGACACCAGGCTGGGCGGCACGCCCCAAGGCTGTTCTTAAGGAGCAATCCCATGATTCGCAAGTTAAAAAAACCTGGCCGCCAGGATGGCATCGTATTGCTCGAAGCGCTGGCGTCCATCCTGATCTTCTCGTTCGGCATTCTGGCCTTCCTGTGGATGCAGGCCTCGGCGACACGCCAGGTGACCGATTCCAAATATCGCCTGGAGGCCAGTTTCCTGGCCAACCAGATGTTGGGTGACATGTGGGCGCGTAGCGCCGGCACCGGTCTGGATAGCTATGCAGTCACTAACCAGGCGGTGGCCACCCTGCCGAACGGCAAGCGTACGGTAGTGGTCGCAGGCCGCCAGGTGACAGTCACTATCAACTGGCAGCTTCCCGGCGAGAGCAGGGCCCATAGCTACCAGGCCGTGGCCCAGATCAACGGTTGAGGACAATTATGTACGACTCACAAAAAGGCTTTACGCTGATCGAGGTCATGGTCGGCCTGGTCATCGGCTTGCTGGGCACAGTGATTGTGGCGCAGGCATTTACCAATAATGAAGCGCGCAAGCGTGCTACCACCGGAACTGCGGATGCCCAGGCCAACGGCGGTATCGCGCTGTACATGCTGGAGCGCGATGCCAAGGCGGCGGGGTGGGGCATGACTGCCACTAATACCACCTACCCTGGTTGTACCACTATCCATGCCTATTGCAATGGAAGTGCCACGTGCGGCGGCACGAACGGCCCACTGGGCGGTATCAACTTTGCACCTGTGTTGATCACGGATGGTGGCAGCAATCCGGATACTTTGACGATTCAATACTTTGCCGATCCAAACGTGGCATCGGGTTTGCCTTCCGGTACAACCGTCCTGCGCAGGAGGATGCAGAGTCCATCGGCCGAACTGGATGTTGCTTCCGCTTCGGCCTGCATGGACGGCGACCTCGCCCTGGTGGCGGCACCGACGGGTGGTAACTGTACCGTGATGAAAATCACCGAGGTACAGGAACAAGCGGCCAAGCTACAGCACACTGCTGACGCGAATGGTGAATACAACCCGGCGCCGGAGTTCTACACCACTAATACCTGGCCGGTTTACGAAGCCAATTCCACCGTGTCCTGTTTCAAGCCGGCCAACGGCGGCCCGATCTTCCGCAAGGTTTACTCCGTCAACAGCGCATCGCGTGAACTGCAGCGTAGCGATAACTCGCAGAACCCGGCGGCGGTCAACGAGCTGGTGATGACGGATGTCGTCGACATGCAGGCCCAATATGGCGTTTCTGCGGCAATCAGTACTGATGCAATCAGCGCTTGGGTCAATCCAGCGGACGCCGGCTGGACCAATCCGGGGCCGAACGACTGGCGGCGCATCAAGGCAATTCGCCTGGCGCTGGTCACGCGCTCGGGCCAATATGAGCGTCCGGCCGCCGGTGCAAACTGCTCGGCAACCACCTCGCTCGCGACCAGCTGGGGTGCCATCAGCACTGCAAATTATCCCAACGATTGGGGCTGCTATCGCTATCGGGTGTTTGAAACGGTCATCCCGCTGCGTAACGTGATCTGGGGGCACATATGAAATCGGTAGTGAAAGCAGGCTGGCGCCGCCGGCAACAAGGTGTCGCGCTGGTCATGGCGCTGATTGTGCTGGTGGCCATGACCCTGGCCGGGCTGGCCATGATGCGTTCGGTCGACACCTCATCCCTGATCGCGGGCAACCTGGCGTTCAAGCAAAGCGCTGCCATCAGCGCCGACGCCGGTGTGGAGGCCGCCATGGGCTGGGTTAAGGGACGTCCGACCGAACTGGAGCAGGACGCCGGCGCATTCGGCTACTGGGCAAGCAGCCAGGCTGCGCTTGACCTGACAGGGAATGATACTGCTGATGCGACCGACGACCTGGACTGGAGCGATGCATCGAGCGTGGCCCAGCTGGCAGTCGATGCCGCAGGCAACCAGGTGTCTTACGTGATCCACCGCATGTGCGATGTGGCAGGCGAATTCGATCCGGCCAAGTGCGCGACTGTGCCAGCGTCGGGCCAGGAGACGACCAACAGTATCGGCATTCTGCGTCCCATGCTGACTTACCAGCCTCTGCCGGGTACCACTGCCAACGGCACGCTTGCAATGTACCGCATTACTGTGCGGGTGGTCGGCCCACGTTCCAATGTCAGCTTCGTGCAGGCAGTTATTTCACAATAAATGCGAGACCTATCAATGAGGCCACTCTTTAAACAATTGATGCTGGCGGCACTGTTGACCGGCAGCGTGTTGGGAGCCGCCTTGTCGCGCGCTGCCACCACCGACCTGGCCGACAAGCCGCTGGCAAACTCCACCACTGCGGTGCTGCTGCCAAACATCATGCTCGACCTGGACAACTCCGGCAGCATGCTTTGGAGCTATATGCCGGACTATGTTCGCATGAAGTCCGGCAATACCTGGGAGAAGTACTGCCGCGACACGGACGGCAGCATCAACGCTGTTTGCAATCAAGGCGACCCGCCCTATGCGGCCAGCGCTTTCAACAAGATCTACTATAACCCTGCCGTGCGTTATGAATGGCCGGTCAACCCGGACGGTTCGCGCGTGGGTGACGCCACAGGCTCGCACCGGACGGCCTATGGCTCGCCATGGTCCGGGATTCCGAGCGACGGTTTCGGCCAACAGCGGGTTGAATACACTTATGAGCAGACGTCAATGGACGACCCGTGCGGACGCGCTTTTGGCTGCCCGAAGAAGCTGCCGAACGACACCGTTAACCTGGCCACGATCGGCAGCGTCACAGCCAATTTCCCTGACCGCGTCTGGTGCCGGTCATCCACCTCGTCGACCTGCGTCAGCGCAATTGACGGAGGCAACTATTCCTACCCGAACGACAGGTACGATTCGCCACGGCTCGCGACTGGCGCACCGTACTATTACAACGTGACAGTGAGGTGGTGTGACAGCGCCGGCAGCAATTGCCAGGCGAACCGCGACAACACCCATGCCAGGGTCAACTACAGCCAATGGGAGCGGGTTGATATTGTCCCGTCCCGTAACAGCTACCCGAAGGCTGCGACGCGTACCGATTGTACTGCAGCCACCAGCTGTAATTTTGAAGAAGAGATCAGCAATTTTGCGACCTGGTACGCGTGGTACCGGACCCGTTCGCAAATGGCGAAGTCATCGATCGGCCTGGCATTCAAGGATGTGCGCGGCACGCCAAAGGATGTCACGGTAGACCGGACTGACGGCAACTATTTCCATGCCCGCATGGGCTTGATGACCATCGATAACTCCACCATCACGGTCCCGATCGAGGCTTTTGAAGGCACGCATAAGCAGTCGTTCTACACTGAGTTGTACAAACTCAACCCGGACACCAGCACGCCTTTGCGTGCCGCGTTGAACGAGGTCGGTCGTTTGTTTAAGTTTGGCAAGAACGCAGCCTTCCCGAATGGACCTGATCCGATCCAGGCGGCGTGCCAGCGCAACTTTGCGATCCTGGCAACGGACGGTTATTGGAACGGCAATGACCCTTTGCATATTAACGATGCGCGGGACACCGTGATGCAGGACCAGGACGGCGATATCACCAAGGCGCCGCGGCCATCGTATGCTCCGTACCAGGCTGGTTCGCGCGGCGTACCTGCCGACGTGGTTTCGCTGGCCGACGTTGCCTTCTACTATTACAACAATGACCTGCGTCCTGATATGGAGAACATCGTCCCGAGCGCGGGTGGTGCGGCGAATATTGGCGACGTGGCTAACCACCAGCACATGACCACGTTCACCCTGGGATTGGGCGTTGACGGCACGCTGCCTTTCCGTAAGGATTACAAGACGGCCAAGGCGGGTGAATACTACAATATCCTGCAGGGCACAAGGAATTGGCCAGCGCCGAGGGAAAACACCGCGGAAACCATCGACGACTTGTGGCACGCTGCCGTCAGCGGCCGTGGTACTTATTTCAGTGCCAAGGATCCGGCTGCGTTGCAGGATAGCCTGCACCAGGCTTTGGGGAGCATTGGCCAGTCCGATGGTAGCGGCGCCTCCGCCGCTACCAGTAACCTGCAGCCGACGCCGGGTGATGACAACATCTTTATCGCGAACTATCGCACCCAGGCGTGGGATGGCGAATTGAGCGCCTATAGAATGGACACTACAACGGGCGATGTTATCGGTGATCCGCGCTGGCAGGCTGCGGTGAGGTTGCGCCTCAAGGTGGCAGCCGATGGCACTGACACCCGCACCATCTGGACTTCCGACGCCAACAATAACCTGGTGCCTTTCACGACCACTGATTTGCCGGATGCCCAGAAAGCCTACTTCAATGCGACTGTCCAGCAATCGCTGAGCCAATTCAATTCGTGGAGTACCGAGCAAAAGAACGCCGCGAATGCCGATACTCTGGTGCGCTTCCTGCGCGGGCATGACCCGATGGTGACGGTGGACCGGGAAAACAAGCGCCTGTACCGTGAGCGCGACAAGCTGCTGGGCGATTTCGTTCACTCCCAGCCGGTACACGTCGGGGCTCCCCCGTTCAAGTTCCAGGATGGCGGCTACGACGCATTTGTCACCGCCAAGGCTGCTCGTTCCCGTACGGTTTATGCCGCTGCCAATGACGGCATGCTGCATGCCTTTGATGCGCAAACCGGCGACGAGCGCTGGGCCTACATTCCGCCAATGGTGCTGCCGGACCTTTGGCAATTGGCACACAACGATTATGCCGATCGCCACCGTTTCTTCCTGGACGGCGCGCTTACTGTCTCCGACGTTAAGATTGGAAATGACTGGAAAACTATCCTGATCGGTGCCATGGGCAAGGGCGGTCGTGGTTATTACGCGCTGGATATCACCGATCCTGCGAACCCACGGGCATTGTGGACGTACACGGCTGCAGACAATCCAAATCTCGGCTATAGCTTTGGTCCGGCCCATGTCACCAAGGTCAATAACAAATGGATGGCGGTGCTGACTTCCGGCTACAACAATGTTGCCGAAGGTGGCAGGTACGACGGCGACGGCAAGGGCCACGTGTTCTTGCTGGACCTGGGTGACGCAAGTATGAAAGCACACGTCATTGATATTGCCACTACAGCCGGTACCAAGGAAAATCCAAGCGGGCTGGCCCGCCTGAATATTGCTGCGCCCGATTTCAACATCAGCAACACGGGAGTTGCAGCATGGGGCGGCGACCTGCTGGGTAATATGTGGCGCTTCAACCTGACGGCCGGCACCGCTACGAAAATTCTGGCGCTGGACAGCAGCCGGCCAATCATGGCCGCACCGGACCTGACGGGCACACCGGACAGCGTGACGGTGTACTTCGGAACCGGCCGCTTCCTGGGTACGAGCGACCTGGTTGTGCCTTCTGCTTCGGTGACTTCGCAAATCGTCGGCGCGTTCAAGGATGACCTGCAAAGTACAACGACGCTGTCGCTGGATGCGTTCTCAAGGCGCACCATGAGCAGCTCCGACACCAGCCGCGACATCTCAGACGCGGGTGGAACGAGCACCGTTGGCTGGTACTTTGAACTGCCTGGCGCGGGCGAGCGCGTTGCCGTCGATCCGCAAGTGTTCGAAGATACATTTGTCGTACCGACTGTGGTGCCTTCGGCTTCGGCCTGCCAGCCGGGTGGCTTCAGCTGGATGTACCAGTTCACGACGAGCGGCGGCAAACCTGCTGGAAATACCTCGCTGGGCACCAGGCTGACCTCGCCGATCGTTGGTATGACAGTGAGCCTGCTGCCAAGCGGCAAGCCAGTGGTCGTTGCCGTTACTGCCGATGGCAAGCGTCCAAAAACCATCGGCTTGAAAAAGCCGACCCAAGGTGGCGGCGGAAACGGCGGCGGGGTCACGACTACGCGCCTGCAGTGGCGTGAGTTGGGCAGGTAAGATGCGGCGTGCACCGTGGGGCAAGGCCGGCGCCTTGGCCCTGACGGTGCTGGTGCACCTGGCCCTGCTGCTTGGTGTTCGCCAGCATGGCAGCGCCCCAAAGGCGTTGCCACAGCCTGCACCCGTTGTCCTGACGGTTGCGTTGCTGCCTGAGCCGGCAGCAGCGCCTGCCGAACCCGCAACACTTCCCGAACCAGTCCTGCCGCCCCCTGCGGCGCTTTCTCCCGCGCCCCATTCCACTCCCGAGCCGCCGGCCGTGCCGGAGCAATCGGAGACACCTCCCCAGTTTTTCCAGTTACATGAGTTGACCACTCCGCCAGCGGTGGCCGATGGACTGACGCGTGGCGAATTGCTCGAACTGCCGGGCACCAAAGGTGGTTATATCACCGTGCGTTTCTGGATCAATGCGCTGGGCGAAGTCGTGCGCGCAAAAATTGTCGGTGTCGATGGCAACGAGGACGATGAGGAAAAGCTGCTGGCGGCACTGCGGCAAGTGCGCTTCTTGCCGGCCCGCATCGGCCACGCCGCCGTGCCCAGTGAATTGGAGATGGAGTTGCGCGTGGTCCGCGCAGCCGGGCTGTAAAGTCCGATACCGTTTTATGCGAGCCGGCGCGCAATCCGGTTCAGGCCGACGGGCGTAACGCCCAGGTAGGCAGCCAATTCCTTTTGCGGCACGCGCTGCACCAGCCCGGGGCGGCTGTCGAGCAAGTGCTGGTACATCTGTTCCGGCGTGTACATCAGCAGGTCGCGTTCGCGCACCATCTTCAATCCGGACAAGGCCTGGAAGCCGAAGCGGATGGCCTTTTGCCATGCCAGGTGGCGCTCCCCGAGGTCATCGACCAGGCGCCAATCAAGCGCCTCCACCACGCTCGCTTCCAGCGCCGCGGTGCCAAAGCTGGTGCGGCCTCCGGGCTGGAAGCCGAGCGGGCAGGCAAACAGTTCATCCTCCGCCGTGAAGCTCTTGATCCATTCCTTGCCGTCAGGCGTTGTGTAGAACTGTTTGAGCAAGCCTGAGCGCACGCCAAACAGCCTGGGGCAATGGTCGCCCTGGTGGAAGGCAAATTCGCGCTCGCGCAATTGCACCAGCCGCACGGACGCGGCCAGCGTTTCCACTTCAGGCAGTTGCAGGCCCGTAGCCTGTTCCAGGCGGTGCAGCGCGCGCACCAGCATCAGAGGTTCCATGCAGTCGATTATAGGACGACACCGAGCTGGCGCATCAGCTTCAAGTCCTCGGTGATGCGCCAGTGCTGGCAAATGCGGCCGTCGCGGATCCATTCGATCTGCATCTGCCGCACGTCGATGGCCTTGCCGGTTGGTTCGATGCCGAAAAAGCTGCCGCTCTGGGTGCCGGTCATATGAACGTAAACAGCGACGCGGTCAGGCGCCAGCACCAGGTCTTCGATGCTGTAGTGCAGGTCCGGAATCCCTTGGCGCATCATGAGCACGATGGGTTTCAGGCCGTCGGGGCCGGGCTGCGGATCGGGCAGGCCGGGGCTGTGGTTACGGTAATCGCTGGTCAGCAGCTCGTCGAGCACATCGACTTTGCCCTGGTTCCAGACTTCTTCGAAATAGCGTTCGATCAGGCGTGCGTTGGCTTGCAGTGTCATGTCTTCCTCCTTGAAAGAAGACAGCTTAGCGAGGCGAGCGGGCTGCGTAATTAACCCGGGTTAAGGCAGGCATCAAATTCGCACGGAGCGCTTTGTTTTACCGGCAGCACCACGCGGAAAGTCGTGCCGCAACCCGGCGCGGTTTGCACATCGATGTGGCCGCCGTGGTTGCGGACAATACCATGCGACACCGAAAGTCCCAGCCCCGTACCTTTGCCGACTGCTTTGGTGGTGTAGAAAGGGTCGAAGATACGCGGCAGTACGTCGGGCGCGATGCCGCAGCCATCGTCTGCTATTTCCACCCATGCTTCCTCTTCATCATGGCCAGAGCGAATGGTGATGACACCGCGCCCGGAGCCGATGGCGTGACCGGCATTGACCAGCAGGTTAAGGAAAACCTGGTTCAACTCCGACTGGCGGCATTCGACCTGCGGCAGCCTGCCGTATTCCTTGCGTACCTCGGCCACCTTGCGCAAGTCGCTGGCGATGATGTGCAGGGTGGAGTCGATACCTTGATGCAGGTCGGCCCACTGCCAATCGTTGCGTGGACCGGCGCGCGAAAAGTCCTTCAACGATTGCACGATTTTGCTGACTCGGCTCATGCCGTCGTGCGATTGCTCCATCAGGAGCGGGATATCCTGGCGAAGGAAGTCGAGTTGCAGCTCGGCGCGCCGGGCCACCAAACTTCGCGTAGATTGCGGTGCGAAACCTGCGCGTTCGGCGGCTTCATAGCTGTCCAGCATGTCGAATAGCTTGCGCAAATATTCATCCAGCATGCCGAAGTTGGATGAGAGGAAGCCTAAAGGGTTGTTGATCTCATGCGCGACGCCAGCGGCAAGCTGGCCGAGCGAGGCCAATTTTTCGGAATGAACCAGGCGGCCTTCCAACGCACAGCGTTCGGCTATTTCCGCCTGCAGGCGGACGTTCGCACTTTCCAGTTCCGCCGTGCGCGCTGCGACGCGTATTTCGAGCTGGTCATTGGCGTGCTGTAGTTGGCGGTTGAAACGGCCAATGATCGTGTGGCTGTGTATCAGGCGCCAGGCGGCGTAAAGTAGCAGGCCTGTCAGCGCGGCTGCAAATAGCAGCAAAAGCTGGCGATGCAGTTGCGCCTGGCGCGCGGCTATTTGCTGGTGGGTGTTCAGGAGCGATTCGATGCGCTCCAGGTGCGGGGCGGTAGAGACGGCGTCGAAGCGCTGCATCATGAGTCCGACCTGGTAGGCTTCGCGCAGCACGGCGCGGGCATGAGCCGTGAAGATATCAAGGCGCTGTGCTGCCACTGGTTCCATACGAGGGCGCATTGCCTGAAGTACTTCGAGGGCGTGCGCTACGTCCGGCAATTCGTCTTCGCTGTTGCCTTCACCGTAGACCAGGGTGGGGATCAATATCTGTTGCACGGCCGCTTCGGCGGTTGCCGGCAGCAGGGCCGCGAGGTCGCAGGCTGCCTGGGGCAGGAAGCTCAACGAGCTGCGCAGCACTGCATGGTGGGTCTTGAATGCCTCGATGAGGCGTAGTTTGCTGTTCAGGGCCAAGCGATAGCCAGCAATGGCTTGGAGCAGGCCGGGCACCTCCGACGCTGAGTGGACACTGGTTAGCGTGTCGAGCTGGCGCGGCAGGGCTGTCGCCTGCGCCGCAGTGGGGGACAGGCTGTCGTAGTTGCGCAGCATCCCGATACGCAACTTCATCATGGCTTCGTCCCAATTTTCGTCGACTTCCCGCAGTTGGCGCAGGGTCGCGACATCAGAGAAATGGTCGGCTGGATGGTAGTCGCTGCTGCGGAGGTAAAAGAACAGCAGGGCAGAAGTGAGTGCCAACGCCACCAGCAACAACGGCAACGGCAGCGCCCGCGAATAGCGGCTCATGGCAGGCTCCGAGGCGCGGCATCGAGCGTGCGCAGGAAAGCTGCGATCAGCTTGCGGTCTTCGGCACTGGCAGTGCGGCCAAGCTGGAACAGGAACATCTGGTCGATTGCATCCTCCAGCGTGGCGACCGAACCGTCGTGGAAATAGGGCGCGGTGCGCGCCACATTGCGCAGGCCCGGCACTTTGAAGCGCTGGCCGATGCCGTTGCGCTGGCGTGCGGTGGCGGGCAGCAGCTCGGCCATCACGCCGAACAGCTGGTACATATTGCCGCCGGCGTTGCTGCCCTGGTGGCAAGTGGCGCAGCCGGCGCGTTTGAAACGCTGGTAGCCTGCCAGCTCGTCTTCGTTCAGAGCCGTCTTGTCGCCCAGCAAATAGCGGTCGAAGCGGGAACCGGGTGTCAACAGGGTGCGCTGATAACTTGCCATCGCATCCTGGATAGTGGCTGCCGTCACCCCCTCGCGGTACAGGCTGTTGAAACTGCGCCGGTAAGCCGGGTCGGCCGCAATGGCGCGCACGACAGCTGGCCAGCTTGCGCCCATCTCCTGCGGGTTTTCCACCACACGGGCGACTTGCTGTTCCAGCGTGGCGGCGGCGCCATTCCAACCCTGGCGGAAATTAAGCGCGGCATTCAGGATGGTGGGTGTGTTGTGCGGTAGCGGCTTGCCGTCCAGTCCCGTGGCGCGTGCCAGGCCATCGGCCCCGGCGTGCGCCAACTGGTGGCAAGTTGCGCACGACAGGCGACCATTGCCGGATAAACGGCGCTCGTTGAACAACAGGCGACCCAGCGCGACGCGACCCGGATTCGGCACCTGCGCAGCAGGCACTGGCTTGATGGGTTCTTCGGCCAGCACAGCGGCGGCGGCCAGGTACAGGCTCAATAGCAGCGTGCGCATGACGGCCCCTTATGCGGCCAAACCGTGGGCTTGCCAGTAATGACGCATGGCGGCGCGGATGTTATCGCGCAGTACCTGGTTATCCCATGGCTTGGTGTAGAAACGGTACAGGGCACCGCGGTTGACGCTCTCCATGACCGTGGCCAGTTCGGTCTGGCCGGAAAGGATGATGCGCAAGGTGGCTGGGTACAGGTCCTTGATGCGGTCCAGAAGCTCGGTGCCGCTCATGCCGTCCATGCGCTGGTCGCACAGCACCAGGTGTACCGGATTTTGCGCCAGCAGGTCCAGCGCCTGCGCGGCGCTGGAGGCCGACAGGATGCGGTACTGGTCCTGGCGCAGCAGGCGTTCCAATGCAGCCAGCACCATTGGCTCGTCGTCGATCAGCAGCACGGTGGGCTGGACCGGCGCCGGGATACCCTGCGCTGGCGCCAGTTGCCGGCCCTCGCGCAGCAAGGCTTCGAACTGTGCCGCCGGGAGCGGGCGGGAAAAGTAATAACCCTGGATCTGGTCGCAACGGCGCCGCAGCAGGCAGGCCAGTTGCGATTCGGTTTCCACGCCTTCGGCCACGACTTGAAGGCCGAGGTTGCGTGCCATGCCAAGGATCCCGTCGACCAGGGCGGCATCGCCCGGGTCCCTGGCAATACCGTCGATGAAGGACTTGTCGATCTTCAGCGTATCGACCGGGAAATGCTTCAGGTAGGCCAGGCTGGAATGGCCGGTGCCGAAGTCGTCGATCGCCACTTTGACGCCCACCTGGCGCAGTGCGGCCAGCACGCCTGCGGTGCGCGCAGTGTCGTCCATCAGGGCGCTCTCGGTGACCTCCAGGCCCAGCATGCCGGGCTGCACGCCGTGACGGGCCATTGCCTGTTCGACTGAATGCTGGAACTGAGGGTCAGCAAACTGGCGGCTGGCCACGTTGACTGCGATATTCAGGCCCGGTGCCAGCTGTGTCCAGCGCGCCGCCAGCAGGCAGGCTTCGTCGATGATCCAGGCGCCGACCTGGACGATCAGGCCACTCTCCTCGAGCAATGGCACGAATTCGGCAGGCGACACCAGGCCGTGGCCGGGGCGGCGCCAGCGCAGCAATGCTTCTGCGCCGGCAATACGGCCGCTACTGAGATCGACCTTGGGCTGATAGTGCAACTCGAACTCGCCCTGTTCACAGGCGCGGCGCAAGGCTGCCGACAATGCGAGGCCGTGCTGGGCTTCGCTGGCAATGGTGTCGGTATAGCAGCACACTGGCTGGCTGCTCTGGCGCCGGGCAAACTGCAGCGCCGTGCCGGCATGCAGCAGCAGGCTCGAAGCATCGCTGCCGTCCTGCGGATACAGGGCGACGCCCACCCTGGCGTCCAGCACGACGTCGCTGTCCTGCAGGGCGACGGGCAGGCAACAGGCGCGGCGCACCTCGCCCGCGGCGAGGGCCGGCGCGGCGACGCCAGCGGGCAGCAGCATGGCGAATTCGTCCGCGCCCATACGGCCAAGGCTGGTGCCAGGCGGTGCCCAAGCCTGCAGCCGCTGCACCAGTTGTCCCAGCACTGCGTCGCCCATTTCGTAGCCCAATACATCGTTGATGCGGGTGAAGCCCTCCATCCCGACCAGCAGCAGGGCACCGGCTTCGTTGCTGCACACGGCCTGTTCCAGCTGGCGCGTGAACGCTTCGCGGTTGGGCAGTCCGGTAATGCTGTCGTGGCTGGCCAGGTGCAGGCTTCGGGCCCTTGTCCCCTGCAGCAGCAGCCGCACTTCCAGCAAGTGGTGCACGCGCTGCAGCAGTTCCGCAAAATCGTAGGGCTTGCCGATGAAGTCGCGTGCGCCGGCGGACAGTGCGCGCAGCTTGAAGTCGTGGGCGGCGGTAATGGCCAGCACCGGTGGGTAATCGTCCGGCGCCAAGGCTTTCATGCGTTCCAGCATGGTGAAACCGTCCATCACGGGCATGTTCAGGTCCAGCAGGACCAGATCATGGCGCTGGCGGCGGAACATTTCGAAACCCTGCAGCGGGTCGGTGGTGCTGTCGATCTCTCGGTAGCCGGCCTGCTGCAGTACCGTCACCAGCAATTGCACATTGTTCGGGTGGTCGTCGACTACCAGAATGCGGGCGTTCATCAAATCGGAGGGGGTGACCATGGTTGTTCTCCTGTTCAGGCTTATTGTTGGTGCCAGCGCGCCCACGCCGAAGCGACGGCGGCCAGCAATTGTTCTGCATCGACTGGCTTGGGCAGGAAGGCCAGCGCGCCGGCCCGCTCCATGCGAGCCCGGGTGTCCGCCGAATGTGAGCCGGTCACGGCGATCACGGCACTGCGCGGCATGCTGGCGGCAAGGTGCTGTTGCAGCTGGTAGCCGTCCATGCCGGGCATGTGCAAGTCCATCACTACGCAGTAGGGCGGTTGCTGCATCGGCGCCGCCAGCAGGTCAGCGCCGCCGCTGAAACCGTAGGCTGGCAGGCCGGACGCGCGCAGCAGGCGCAGGATGGCGCGCCGCACCGGCTCTTCGTCGTCGACTACTGCTATCCAGGGAATTAAGGTATCCATGCAGCCAGCTTAGGCTGCCGGCGGCAAGGTGGCTATTACACCTTGGTGCTATGCCTGGCCGAGCAGGCGCACCAGGGCGGTCACGCTGCGCACTTGCATTTTTTGCAGGATGCGGGCGCGGTGGATCTTGATGGTCTGCTCCGCCGTGCCCAGGGTGGCGGCAATCTGCTTATTGAGCATACCTTCCGCCAACAGCGGCAGGACGTCGCGTTCGCGCGGCGTCAGGCTGTCCAGGCGCTGCCGCAGGTCCGACTGGCTGGCCTGGCTGGCGTGTGCCGCCTGGTTCCGCTGCAGCGCCGCCTGGACGGCCGCCAGCAGGGTGGCTTCATCAACCGGCTTGGTCAGGAAATCGGTGGCGCCTGCCTTCATTGCTTGCACACCGGAGGCCAAGTCGCCATGGCCGCTGAGGAAGATCACCGGCAGCAGGCTGGCACGCTCGGCCAGCAGGCGCTGCAGTCCCAGGCCATCGGTGCCGGGCATTTCGAGATCGAGCACGATGCAGCCAGCTTCCTGCGGCGCGCCGGCAGCCAGGAAGTCGGCCGCGCTGGCAAAGCCGCGCGCCTGGTAGCCGGCCGCAGCCAGCAAGCGTAGCAGGGCCTTGCGCACTTCCGGCTGGCCGTCCACCAGGTTGACCCAGGGGCGCGTGCTCAAGCAGCCTCCGGCAAGGTGAGGTGGAAGGCGGCGCCACCGCTTGCCAGGTTGGCAGCCCACAGCTTGCCGCCGTGGGCGGTGGCGATGTTGCGGCAAATTGACAGGCCGAGGCCCATGCCATGCTCCTTGGTGCTGAAAAAGGGATCGAAGATACGCTCCAGCTGGCCGTCGGCAATGCCGGGGCCGCAATCGCTGACCACGAAGCCCAGCATGCCGTCCGATTCACGCCGGCAGTGCAGCGTGACGTTGGCCGTGCCCGGGGCGCAGCCGGCCATGGCGTCGCAGGCATTGACCAGCAGGTTGATCAGCACTTGCTGCACTTGCACGCGATCGGCCAGTACTTCCGCATCGGCCACTTGCACATCCAGCCGCAGCGCCACGCCGCGGTTGATGAAGTCGTTGCGCAGCAGCGCTGCGACTTCGGTGGCCAAGGCGCTCGCAAGGATAGGGTGTTGCTGAGTATCCTTCTTGCCGAACAGGCTGCGCAGGCGGCGGATGATGTCGCCGGCGCGGCGATCGGCGGCCACAATGTCGGCCAGGATTTCAGTTACTTCGTCGAGTGCCGGCTGCGGCGCGCGCAGGAAGCGCTGGGCCGCTTGCGCGTTGCTGAGGATGGCTGTCAGCGGCTGGTTCAGTTCGTGCGCCAGCGCGCCGGACAGTTCGCCCAGCATGGCGACGCGCGACAGGTGGGTGACTTCCTGCTGCTTTTGCAAGATTGCCAGCTCTGCCTGTTTGCGCTCGCTGATGTCCAGCGACACGCCGCGCACAAGGCGTGGCTGGCCGCCGCTACCGGCCTCGACACTGCCGCGCGAACTGATCCAGCGCAAGTTGCCGTCGGCCAGCAGCAGGCGGAATTCGGTATGATAGCGCTGGCGCGGCGCAGTCAGCACGGCACCTGCGCTGGCCCGGTCATCCGGATGGACGCGCTGCATTACGGCATGCACCGTCACGGTTTCTTCCATTTGGAAGCCGAACAGCTTGCGCCATAGCGGGGAAGCCCATACCTGGTTGTGCTCCAGGTCGCGTACCCACAGCCCCAGCTCGGCCGATTCAGCGGCCAGCGCCAGGCGGTCGGCGCTTTCCTGCGCCGAGGCCTGGGCACTGCGCAATTGCTGCGCGGCGTCGAGCAGGGCTTGCCGCAATTCGTTGGCTTCCCGCAGCGGCTGCAACGGAATGACGGGCAATTGGCCCTGTCCCACGGCACGCGCCGGCTCCATCAGGGCTTGCACGCTGCCGGCAATGGCGTCTCCCATGCGCCAAGCCAGTGCCAAACCCAGTGCCAGCGCGGCCACGGTTCCGGCTACCAGCCAAGCCAAAGCGTGGCGCAGGGCGCCTGTCAGCTCATCGAGCGGGATGCCCATCGCTACCACCCATCTGCTGCGCGGCGCCGTGCTGTATACCGTGTACACCGGGATGCCATCCAGGGTGTGCGCCTCGAAGCCGCCGTCGCTCGCTTGTGCAATATGCTGCATCAGTGCAGGCGTTGCCTCTTTTCCGACATAGTGTGCGCTGTCATGGCTGCGCACCGCGATCTTGCCCTGACTGTCGAGGATGCCGGCGCGCCAGCTGCCGGGGAGTTGCTGCGCCGCCAGCAAGGCGTCAAGCTGCTCGGGCGCCGCTGTCGCATTGAGGGTCATCACAATCTGCCCATCGCGGCGCACCGGTACGCCAACAGTGTAGATCAGCTTGCCCGCCAGCGGCCCGGGAAACAGGGCCGACTCGCCGGGCTTGCCAGTAGCCAGGATTTTCGCGAGCAGCGGGGTGCGCGGCAGTTTGGGCAGGGGTGAGCCATAAGACCGGCGGGTGGACAATGCCAGGCTGCCATCGAGGCCGACCAGCACCAGGCTGTCGGCGCGCAGGTTGGCCAGCGCCTCGGTAGCGCGGGTGTGGAAGGCGGCCAGCTCACCGTCATGCAACTCGCGCGACGTGGCGAGCGCCTGCAACGCGGCCGCGTTGTGATCGAACTCGCGGTCCAGTTCCGCGGCCATGGCCTGGGCACGGGTTAACGTGCTGTTGACCAGCTGCTGCCGCCCGCGCTGGTAATAGTCGGCCAGCAGGAAGCCCGCTGCCGTCGCCATTGGGATCACGCAGCCCAATACCAGGATCGCCAGCCTGGCCCTGACACCCAGCACCCGATTCACTGCAGACAATGCCCGCTCCCTTGCGTGGCGGCCCGGCGGCCATTGCAGCTATTCTATTTAAAAATGTAGCAAAGGCAATTTACGTGCACGTCGCAATGGTCAACTAGTGCCAATTCACAACGCGGCCGCGCTGCTGCGGTACCAGCAGCGAGACGTCGCCTGCCGCCACCGCGCTGGTGGGATCGGCCAGGAAGCGCGACAGGCCGGCCTCGCCGCTGCGCGCCTGCACGCCGACCCAGGCGTCGCGCCAGGTATGTTTGGCGGCGTACAGCGCGGCGTCGGCCAGCCGTTGCAGCGATTCCGGCGTCAGCGCGCTGGGGCGGCCCGGCATGCCGGGGAAGGCGGCGAAGCCGATCGATACGGTCTTGCGCAGCATCTGGCCGCCGGGGATATGGAATTCATGGGCCGCGACAGCCAGGCGAATCTTTTCCGCCAGCGCGGGCGCGTCGTCGCGGTCGATGAAGCGCGCCACCAGGAGGAATTCCTCACCGCCCCAGCGCACGATGTGGTCGGAGCTGCGCATGCAGTCGCGCAGCAGGCCGGCGGTCTGCTGCAGCACGGCGTCGCCGGCGGCATGGCCGTGCTGGTCGTTGACGCACTTGAAGTGGTCGAGGTCGAGCATGAACAGCACCAGGTCGGAATGCGGTTCCGGCGGCACGTTGCGATGGCGGCGCGCGGCCAGGTCGAAGTCGGCCTGGATGGTCTGCTCAAGGTAGCGGCGATTGTGCAGGCCGGTCAGCGGGTCGGTTAGGCTGGCTTGCTCCAGCCGGCGCGAAGCCGCTTCCAGTTCGGCGGTGCGTTCCGCCACCAGGCGCTCCAGCCGTTCGCCGCGGCGGCGCAGGGCATGCAGGCGCAGGCGGAACAGGAAGGCGACGCCTAGCGCGCCCAGCACCCACATGGAAGCATGGAACCACCAGGTCTGGTAGAAGGCAGGCTGCACGTGCAGCTTAAGCGCCCATTCCTGCGGGCTCCATTGGCCGGCGCGGTTGCTGGCCTGCACCCGCAACCGGTAGTCTCCCGGCGGCAGGTGCGAGTAGGCGGCTACGCGTTGACGGGCATCGACGCTGACCCAGCCGGCATCGTAGCCGTCCAGGCGGTAGCGGTACTGCTGCTGTTCCGGCGCGCTGAAGTCGGGTGCGGCAAACTCCAGGCGCAGGTCGCGCTGGCCGGGAGCCAGCGTGCGCTCGGGGAGGATGCCGGCGCCGGGTTGCTCGACGCCATCGATCGTCAGTGCGGTGGCCGTCACGGCCGGCTGGTATTCCCAGCGCCGCAGCATGTGCGGCCGCACGCGCAGCAAGCCCTCCGGCGAACCAAACAGCAGGTCGCCGCTGCGCATGCGTGCGCGGCTGGCATAGTACAGGGTGCGGAACTCGTTGCCGTCGGCGCGGTCGAAACTGCGCCAGCGCCAGGTCAGCGGGTCGATGCGCACGCGGCTGCCGAGCCACACCTGGCCTTGCGCATCCTGCAGCAGCGATTCGGGCGGGTGGGGCGGCAGCTTCAGGCGCGCCGACAGCACGTCGAAGTGCGCCGCCGTGCCGTCGAAGGAGCGCAGGATGGCGGCGCCGGACTGGGTGGCCAGCCAGAGCTGGCCGTCCTTGTCGACCATCAGGTCCGGCACCCAGTTGTCGGGCAGGCTGTCGGCCCGTGCCGGGTCGCGGTAAATGCGGCGCGCCTTGCCGGACCTGGTATCGAAGGCATTCAGGCCGTCATTGGTGCCGATCCACAGCGTGCCGTCCGGCGTGAAGGCGAGCGCTTCGACTTCGCGGCCCGACAGGCTGCCAGGGTCGTCCGGCTGGTGGCGCCAGGCGTTCACTGTGCCATCCTTGCCGATGCGCGCCAGGCCTTGCTGGGCACCGGCCCACAGTGCGCCGTCGGTGCCAAAAACCATGGCGCGCACAGGGCCGCCGGGCATTCCTTGCGCGCTGCCGAAACGCTGGAAGCCTTGCTGGCCGGGGCGCTGGCGGTGCAGTGTGCCGTCCAGCGTCGCCACCCACATGCTGCCATCCGGTCCTTGCGCCAGGCAGGTGACGGCGCTGTCGGCCAGGGCATCGCTGCGACGGGCGTCGGGCCGGAGGCCCGCCACCAGTTTGCCGCCGGCATCCAGCACGTCGACGCCATTGCCATTGGTGCCCAGCCACAGTTTGCCGTCGGCCGCTTCCAGCGCGCGCACAATGGCGGGATGGCTGGGACCCAGCGGGTTGGCCGGGCTGTGGCGCAGCTTCAGGAAGGCGCGGCTGGACGGATCGTGGTGGGCAATGCCGCCGCCCCATGTGCCGGTCCAGGCCAGGCCTGAGCGATCCACCAGCAGGGCGCCGATGCGATCGTTGCCGATGCTGGAAGTGCTGGTGCTGTCGTATTGCAGGCGGTCGACCACCGCCAGGCTGGCGCCGTCGACCACGTCGATGCCTTTGCCGAAAGTACCAAGCCAGATTTCGCCTGGCAGCGGTTCGGCAATGCTGTAGATCCAGAAGTGGCCCAGGCCCGGCAGGGCGTGCACTTTGCCGCTGGCCGGATCGTATACGGCGGCCCCCTGGCGCGAACTGCCGATCCAGATGCGGCCCTGGCTGTCCTGGAACAGGCGGATCGCATTGGCCGGTCCCACCGGCGCCGAGAAGCGGCCGTCGCCGAGCCAGCGCTGCAAGCCGGCATCGCCGGCGACCCACAATCGTCCTTCGCGGTCCAGCAGCACTGCGCGCAGCTGGTTGTTGGCCAGGCTGCTGCTGTCGCCTTCGACGTGGCGGTAATGGGTGAACCGGCCGCTGGCGGGATCGAGCACCGACAGGCCGTTATCGGTGGCCAGCCACAGCATGCCGCCGGCCAGTTCCACGATGCCTTCCACGCGGTCGTTGGCCAGGCTGTCCTTGCGTTGCGGGTCGTGACGGTATTGCGCGAAGCGTTCCGTGCGCGGATCGAATACGGACAGGCCGCCGCTGATGGTGCCGATCCACAGCCGGCCATCGCGCGCGGCGTGCAGGGCGCGGATATAGCTGCCGCCCAGCGCCGACGAATCGCCGGGCTGCGGGCGGAACACCTTGTAGCCGTAGCCGTCGTAACGCACCAGGCCATCCTGGGTACCGATCCACAGCAAGCCCTGCGCGTCCTGCACCATGGCGGTACTGAGGTGCGCCGGCACCTGGTCCGGCATGGCAATGCGCTGGAACGACACGACGCCCGGCCGATGTTGCGCCGATGCCATAGCGCCTGCTGCAAGCAGGCAGGCCAACACAGAGGTGCGCAGCAAAGAACCCATTGCCCGGGGATGGTTAAATTGAAACTATCATTATGCCACGCTCAGCTAACTCTGCTAGCATGAAACCACACAGGAGGCAGCATGCGCGCATGGTGGGCGATCGGTGTGGCGGGACTGGCGGTATTGCCGCAGGCGAGGGCGCAGCCGGCGCAGGAAGGTGGGCTGCCCAGCGTCTATGTCACCGCACAGCGCCGCGCGGAGCCGTTGCAGGAGGTGCCGTTCAATGTCTCGGTGCTGGGCGGTGAAGCGCTCGGCCTGCTGGGCGCCAGTGGCCGCGACCTGCGCTACCTTGCCGCGCGCATGCCGAGCCTGCACATCGAATCCGACTTTGGCCGGTCGTTCCCGCGCTTCTACCTGCGAGGCCTGGGCAATACGGACTTCGACCTGAATGCGGCGCAGCCGGTCGGCGTGGTGTATGACGAAGTGGTGCAGGAAAGCCCGCTGCTCAAGTCCTTCCCGCTGTTCGACCTGCAGCAGGTGGAAGTGCTGCGCGGGCCGCAAGGAAGCCTGTTCGGACGCAATGCACCGGCCGGCGTGGTGAAGTTCGATGCGGTGCGGCCGGCATTCCGGCGCGAGGGCTACCTGAACACCGGCATCGGCAAGGACCGCATGCGCAACGCGGACGGGGCGTTCAATACGGCGCTCGGAGAAACGCTGGCACTGCGCGTCTCGCTGCTTAGCCAGCACCGCGCCAACCGCGTCTTCAACGACCGCCCCAATGCCGCCACCACGGAATTCGAGGGCTACCACGACAACGCCGCGCGGGTGCAACTGCTGTACCAGCCGGGTCCGGCCTTCAGTGCGCTGCTGAACGGGCATGCGCGCCGCATGGGAGGGCGCGCCACGCTGTTCCGCGCCAATATCATGCAGAAGGGCAGCAACGCGCTGGTGCCGGGCTTTGATTACGCCAGCCTGCCGACGGACGGCATCAACCACCAGCACCTGAAGACGGGCGGCGCCAGCCTGCGCCTGCGCTGGCAGTTCGATGGCCTGAGCCTGCATGCCATTTCGGGCTGGGAGCGGGCGCGCTTTTACAGCCGCGCCGACGTGGATGCGGGCTATGGTTCGCTGTCGCATTTGCCGATGGGGCCGGGCCGCATACCATTCCCGTCCGAGACTGCCGATGCGCTGCCCAGGCACAGGCAGTTGACGCAGGAGGTCCGGCTGGAATCCGACCCGGCCCGCGAGTGGAGCTGGCTGGCCGGCGTGTATGGTTTCAGCGAAAAGATCAGGATCGACAGCTTCGGTTTCGACACCTTCAACGGCAACAGCCAGAATGCCTACGCCTGGCAGGAGCAGGACAGCCGCTCGCTGGCCGCCTTTGGCGCCCTGGCGTGGCGTGCACGTCCGGGCCTGCTGCTGCGCGCGGGCCTGCGCTATACCAAGGACCGCAAGGACTTCTTCGCCGCCCGCCCGCAACCGGCGCCGGGGGCGCAGCCGATTGCGGGACTGGCAGCGGCGCCGCGCGGCAATGATCTCAGCTGGGATCTTGGCGCGACCCAAGCCCTGTCGCCCGACAGCCACGTGTATGCGCGGGTTGCGACCGGCTACCGCGCGCCATCGATCCAGGGCCGCATCCTGTTCGGCAACAGCATTTCCGTGGCGCGCGCCGAGCAGGCCGTGAGCTGGGAGGCGGGCTGGAAGCAGGACTTCATGCAGCACCGTGCGCGCCTTGGCCTGGCGCTGTTCCGCTACACGGTCGCTGATATGCAGCTCACCGCCGGCAGCGGCGTCGTCAACCAGAACCGCCTGGTCAACGCGGCCAAGGTACGCGGGCAGGGTATCGAAGTGGAAGGGCTGGTGCGCCCCAACAGCGAATGGACAGCCAGCGTGGGCGCCAGCTATAACGCGACCAGGATTCGCGATGCCGGCTTGTTCGTGCTCCCCTGCGGCAATGGCTGCACGGTGCTCGACCCGCGCGGTACGGCGCCCAATAACGTTTTCATCGATGGCAATCCGCTGCCGCGTTCACCGCGCTGGATCGCCAATGCCACGCTGCGCTACAGCCGGCCCTGGCGCAGCGGCGCGCTGTTTGCGGCCACCGACTGGGCTTATCGCGGCCAATACAATTTCTTCCTGTACGAGGCCGTGGAGTACAAGGCGCGCCCCTTGCTCGATGGCGGCCTGCGGCTTGGCTACAAGGATGGGCGCGAGCGCTTCGAGGTGGCTGCCTTCGTGCGCAATGTGACCAATAAAGTGGTGGCGGTAGCAGCCATCGATTTCAACAACTTCACCGGTGTCGTCAACGAACCGCGCAGCTACGGCATCCAGCTGAAATTCAATTACTGATATTTCGATGTCATGCGCAGCCACTGGGGGTCTTCGCGCATGCGTTTGATGATCGGCGCGACTTTGTCGAACAAGTCGTTGCGCCCCATCGGTACCAGGAAGCGGCGTTCCGTTGCGCGCCCCGGAAAGTCCACCAGGGTCAGGCTGCCATGCAGCCCGTGCTGGCGTACGAAATAGCGCGCCGTCGATTCCGACACTGCCACGCAATCGATGCGGCCGCGGCGCAGCTTCTCCAGGTTGATCTCCTCGCTGATGGCATCCTGGCGTTGCAGGCCGTGGCGCTGGATCCATTCATCGATTCCCGGATAGACATAGCCAAGCGTCAAGCCTATCGATTTGCCAGCCAGTCCTTGCGGAACATCCATCTGCACCGGATGCTCGCTGCGCGACACCAGCACGAAGTGGTCGACAGCGAAGGCCGTGGTCCACAGGTATTTCTTCTGTGCGACGTCATCGAACCATTGGGGCATCATGCCAATAACGATGCCGTCCAGCGTGCCGTCTTCCAGCCGCATCTGCAGTCGTTTGCGCGGCAGGTAGGCCAGCCGGAAACTGGTGCCGTCGGTGGCCTGCTTGTTCAGGTACTCGATGGCTTCGTAATAGATGCCGCGCGTGCCGTCGATTACAAGGGGCGCGAAATTGGCGCTGGTGTACACGGTAACTGTCTCCGCCATTACGGCCGGCGACAGCAACGCAGCAAGCAGCGTCAATAACGGCATTAAAAGTTTCATAGACGCACTATAGCAAAGCCCTTAAACATGCATCATGAAAGTTAAATTCTTCATTAGCAATTGTTTCGCGCCGCCGCAACAGAAATGGTGATGGAGAAAGTGATTTAAGTAGTAAATTCTCACGAATTGTAACGCCAGGCCTTAATTCGGCATAAGATCAAAGCAAGAGGTATCGCGGTGCCGCAACGCACTTTTTGCCAAACTTGTCTTTAGGAAATTGCCATGAATCCTACCTCGCTTCTCGGTCAACTCAAGCTGGCTCACAAGTTCCTGATCCTCGGCCTGATCGCGGCACTGCTGGCGATCATTCCTGCCTTCCTCTACCTGAGCGAGGCGGGCAAGGTGCTCGACGCTTACAAGGGCGAGCATGAAGGCTTGCCGATCGTGGTCGACGGCCTCAAGGTCGTGCAATACACGCAGCAGCACCGTGGCCTGTCGGCGCTGGTGCTGGGCGGTGTCACGAGCGTGGCGGAAAAGCGCCGCGCCAAGCAAGCCGAGGCCGATGCGGCCTACGGCCGGCTGGAAAAAGCGGCTGCCGCGCTGGGCGACAAGGCCATCATCGATGCGTTCGCCGCCGCCAAGCAGGAATGGGAAGCGCTGCGCAGCAACGTGGCGGAAGGCAAGATCACCGTGCCGCAAAGCTATGCTGGACATACCGGCCTGGTGCCGAAGCTGCTCAAGGTGAATGAACTGATCGGCGATGCCTATGGTCTGAGCCTCGATCCCGACAAGGACACGTACCAGCTGATCCAGTCGATGTTCTACCAGCTGCCATGGCTGACTGAAGAGACCGGTAAGACCCGTGCCAAAGGCGCCGGCCTGCTGGCGAAAAAGGAAGCGACGCCTGAAGACCGTATGCAGCAGGCGGCCATCATGTCGCGCGTGACCGATCGCCTGGACCAGACCCTGACTGCCTTTGGCAAGGCGGCCGCGGCGAATCCGGCCATCGAGGCCAAGCTCGGCGCGCAGCTGCGCGAGGCGGGCGAGGCGGCGCGCAAGATCGTGGACCTGGGCACGGAGCAGATCGTGAAAGCCGATCCGCTGACCTATTCCGGTGAAGAGTGGGTGGCCAAGACCACGGCGGCAATCGATATGCAGTTTGCCGTCAATGAAGCGGCAGCGAAGGAAATCGATAGCATGCTTTCCGGAAAAATCTCCGGCTTCACCGAGCAGCGCTGGATCATGGTGGTCTCGATGGTGGCGCTGTTTGCACTGGCGGCCTGGATTTGCGTCCTGATCGCGCGTTCGGTGACGCTGCCGCTGAAAAACGCCATCGCCGTGGCGGACGAGGTGGCGCAGGGAAAACTCGATAACGACTTCGACGTCGGCCCGCCCAACGAAGTCGGGCAGTTGCTGCGCTCGCTCAAATCCATGAGTCAAAGCCTGCGCGGCATCGTGTCCGACGTGCGCGCCAGCGTGGACCAGATCAATGCCGCCAGCCGCGATATCGCAACCGGCAACGCCGACGTCTCTTCGCGCCTGGAAGCGCAGGCATCCAACCTGGAGGAAACCGCTTCCTCGATGGAAGAACTGACTTCCACCGTCAAGCAGAACGCCGATAATGCACGCCAGGCCAACCAGCTTGTGCACAACGCTTCCACCGTCGCCGGCAAGGGCGGCGAAGTGGTATCGCAAGTGGTGCAGACCATGGGTGAAATCAACGATAGCTCACGCAAGATCGTGGACATCATCGGCGTGATCGATGGCATCGCCTTCCAGACCAATATCCTGGCCCTGAATGCCGCGGTGGAAGCGGCGCGCGCCGGCGAGCAAGGGCGCGGCTTTGCCGTGGTGGCTTCCGAAGTGCGCAACCTGGCACAACGCTCGGCTTCGGCAGCCAAGGAGATCAAGGACTTGATCAACCACAGCGTGAACCGCGTCGAAACCGGCAACCGCCTGGTGGGCGAAGCCGGCCATGCGATGCAGGAGGTGCTGAAGAGCGTGCAGGGTATCACGGCCATCATGCAGGAAATCGCCACCGCGTCGGCCGAGCAGGGCAACGGTATCGAGCAAATCAATATGGCCGTGACGCAGATGGACGACACCACGCAGCAGAATGCGGCGCTGGTGGAGCAGACCGCGGCCGCGTCGGCCAGCCTGCAGGACCAGGCGCAGATGCTGGTGAAATCGATCAGCATCTTCACGCTGGGGAATGAAGGCGAGGCCGCGCCCGTTGTGCGCAAGGCTCCCGCTGCGCGCCGCCTGCCAGGCAATGTGCGCGCATTGCGGACGGCGTCGGTATAATTTCTTGCATGGAAAAGCTCAGGGACCTTGCCACCATTATCTCGGAAGTGCAGCGTGGGGAACTGGTATTCCCCACCAGCGTCAATGCCGCACTGGCATTGCAGCTTGCATTGGCTGACCCTGATTGCCACGACGATGAAATAGCGCGCAAGGTGCTGGGCGAACCGGTCCTGGCAGCGCGTGCCGTTGCGCTGGCCAATGCCGCCGTGTTCCGGCGCCATGGCGCTGCGGCGATCACCAGCGCGCGCGCCGCGGTGATGCGGCTTGGCTACCGCAACCTGTATTCGCTGGCGGCCGCCATGGTGGTGCGCCAGTTCGGCGCCCGTATCCGCGATGCGCAACTGCGCGAGCATGCCGATCAATTATGGAAGTACTCTGCCCACGTGGCAGCCATCGCTTACCAGGTGGCGCGCCATATCACCGGCACCGATCCCGATACCGCGCTGTTCGCCGGCATCGTGCATGAAGCCGGCAATTTCTTCCTGTTGTCGCAAGCCGACCAGGTGCCCGGCTTGCTGGATGAAATGGGCCCGCGCCTGGGGCCGGTGCAGGAAATCGTGGCGCGCGCAGTACTGCGCAGGCTCGAAGTGCCGGAAGCGGTTGGCGCTGCCATCATGACGCTGCGCGATGGCGCCATCAGCCTGCCGCCATCCGGCCTGCGCGATACGCTGCTGCTGGCGCGCCACCTGTGCCCCGTGCTGTCGCCGCTGCCTGCGCCGCAGGACGACTACCTGGTGCGGCGCTCCGATATCGTGCAATGCCTGGAAAACTTCCCGGACCTTGCCGCACTGCTCGACCTGGCTGCCGCCGAGGCGCGCTCGATGGGCGTAGCGCTACTGGCCTGAGGCAGCAGGCGGAGCATCTTCCAGCAATTGTTCGGCCAGCAGGCTGGCGTGCGGCGTCAGCACTGCAAAGTCGCGCGCACACAGGTAGAGCCGGCGCGTCGCCCAGGTTTCAGCCAGCGGCGCGATGGCCAGGTCGCGCCGCAGCTGGCGCGCCACTGCGCCGGACATGATCGATATGCCGATGCCCGCTTCGACGTGCATTGCCACATGGTCGATGCTGCGCAGCAGGATGCGGTAGTCGAGCTGGTGGCCCAGGCGCGAGGCGCGTTCCCCAAGGTGCGTTTCGAGTGCGGTATCGGCGATGCCGACGATCGGTTCGCCCAGGATATCGGCAAACGTTACGGCGGTTTTCTGCGCCAAGCGGTGTGCATGGCTGGCCACTACCACCAGCTGGTCGCTGGCGATCAGGTGCGTCTGGAGCGGACCGAAATCGGTGATGTCCGCCACGATGCCGAGGTCGGCGCGCCGGTCCACCAAGGACTGGACGATCTCTGCGCTGGGGCGCTCCAGCAGGTCGATCGACAGGTCGCGATAGGCGGCCAGGAAGCGGCACAGGTGCGGCGGCAGGAAGGCCGCCAGGGCAGCGGAATTCGACAGCAGGCGGATGCGCCCCTTCAGGCCGGTAGCATAGGTGCGCAGTTCGCCGCGCATCTGCTCAACCTGGCCCAGGATCGAGCGTGCATGGCGCAGCAGGGCTTCGCCGGCCGCCGTGGCGCGCACGCCGCGCCGGTTGCGCTCAAGCAGCGGCGCCCCCAATGCTGCCTCCATGCCGGCTATGCGCTCGCTGACCGATGCCAGCGCAAGGTGCATGGTGCGCGCGCCCTGGGTCAGGCTGCCGCATTCCACGACGGTGAGGAAAAGCCGCATATCGGTCAGGTCGAAGCGCATCTATGGTCTCCAGCATTCGGAATTTCCGAAGTGTAGCACCGGAATTGCCAGATTGCGGGACTGTGGCCTGGCGACTAACATCGCTGGCATGGACTCAATGATTCTGACTTTTTCCGCAGGCTTGCTGGCCGGGGCGATGAACGCGCTGGCTGGGGGCGGATCTTTCGTCAGCCTGCCGGCGCTGATCGCGGTCGGGGTGCCACCGGTTCAGGCGAATGCTTCCAGTACGGTAGCCTTGTTTCCGGGCGGCCTGGCCAGTGCCTGGGCCTACCGCGATGGCTTGCGGCCCGTTGGCGGGGTGCCGCTGCGTTTTTTGCTGGTGACTACACTGTGCGGCGGCCTGGCTGGCGCCTGGCTGTTGCTGCGGACTTCATCGACGGCTTTCACCTTTGCGCTGCCATGGCTGCTGCTGGCGGCGTCGATTGCGCTGGCCTTCGGGCGGCGCCTTGGCGAAGCCTTGCGCGCACGCTTTCAGGTGAGGTCGCCGGCTGTGCTGCTGGTCCAGTTCTTCCTGGGCGTGTACGGCGGCTATTTTGGCGGTGCGGTCGGGATCATGATGATGGCGACGTGGGGTTTGATCGACAAGCGCGACCTGAAGGATTTGAATGCGCCGCGCACCTTGCTGGTCAGTGCAGCCAATGCGGTGGCGGTGCTGGCGTTCAGCATGGCGGATGCGGTGCACTGGCCGGTGACGCTGGCGATGCTGGCCGGCGCCGTGGCCGGCGGCTACGGCGGCGCAAAGTTGGGGCGCCGCACGCCGCCCAAGGTGATCCGCGCCATCACGCTGGTCGCGACATCCTGTATCACGCTGGTGTTTTTCTGGAAGACTTACTTCGGAGGGAATCATGCTTAACGCATTGCTGGAAACAATCGGGACACTTGGTGTCCTGATCAGTATCGCAGTCAAGGTCCGCGCAAGCTTGCCTAAGGCTCAAAAGCGACATCGAGCAGCTCATCAACAGTGAACGGCAGCGCCGCCGCGAAGCCTGGCGCTGGCACTTGCCCCAGTCAAGCGCGAGCGGGGCAAGATGTGAGGCAGGTCAGGTGCGGGATTGTTCAAGGATGCGGACCAGCGATTCGATGCCTTCGGCGTCGACCGCATCGAAGCGTCCTGGCAGTGGGCTGTCGAGGTCGAATACGCCGATCACCGCGCCATCCTTGCCGAAAATCGGCACCACCAGTTCCGAGCGCGAGGCGGCATCGCAAGCGATATGGCCAGGGAAGGCATGCACGTCTTCCACCACGCTGGTCGCGCGCTTTTCAACGGTGCTGCCGCATACGCCGCGGCCCTTCTTGATGCGGATGCAGGCCGGCTTGCCCTGGAACGGGCCGAGCACCAGTTCATCCGGGCCCTGCATGAAATAGAAGCCCGCCCAGTTCAAGCCCGGCATGGTGTTGAACACCAGCGAGCTGGCATTGGCCGTGTTGGCGATCCAGTCATGTTCGCCGTGCACCAGGCCGCCCAGTTGCGAGCGCAAGTCTTGATACATGGCGCGCTTGGCTTCGGGAGTATCGGTGCTGTAGGTATTTTCGCTGAGGGAGAAAGACATTTGCCGCTCGGTATGTTACTTAGGACGCCGACATGTTACCAGCAATCGCGCTAAGTTGCGGGCATGGCTACTCATCCTCAAATCCACCGGCTGTTGCGCGAGGTGTTCGGCGTCGAGCGCCTGCGCGCCGGCCAGCAACAAGTGATCGACAGCGTGCTGGCGGGCCACGACACGCTTGCCATCATGCCAACCGGAAGCGGCAAGTCGCTGTGCTACCAGATCCCGGCGTCAATATTGAAGGGCAGTACCGTGGTGGTATCGCCCCTGATTTCGCTGATGAAAGACCAGGCGGAGAAGCTCGACGGCATTGGCATTGAAGCCGCACAGCTCAACAGCAAAATACCGGCCGGGCAACAGCAGGAGGCACTGCAGGGTTTGCAGGATAATGAAGACCGCATCGTGTTCTGCACGCCGGAGCGGCTGGCGACGCCGGAGTTCATGTCCCTGCTGCACCAGGCCGATATCGGTCTGGTGGTGGTCGACGAAGCCCACTGCATCTCGCGCTGGGGCCACGATTTCCGTCCCGCCTATCTCGATATCGGGGCTGCGCTCGACGCGCTGGGCCGCCCGCCGGTGCTGGCGCTGACCGCTACTGCCACCGATGAAGTGGTGGACGATATCCGCCGCCAGCTCGGCGCGCCGCAGATGCGCGTGGTGAACACCGGCATCTACCGGCCGAACCTGCACCTGGCGGTGCGCCAGGTCACCAATTCCGATGAGCGCGCGGCCGAGTCGCTGCGCCTGGTGCGCGAGACAGGCGGCAGCGGCATCGTCTACACTGCCACCGTCAAGGCCGCGCAGGATATGCTGGCGGCGCTCGAGGAGGCCGGCGAAAGCGTGGCGCTCTACCACGGCAAACTGCATGCGGGCGAGCGCCACCAGAACCAGGAGCTGTTCATGTCCGGCGCGCGCCGCGTGATGGTGGCAACCAACGCCTTCGGCATGGGCATCGACAAGCCCGACATCCGCTTCGTGATCCACCTGCAGGTGCCGGCCAGCCTGGAAGCCTACTACCAGGAGGCGGGGCGGGCTGGACGCGACAGCGGAGCCGCTGACTGCACGCTGTTGTACTTCCACGAGGATAAGCGCGTGCAGCAGTTCTTCCTGGCGCGCAGCTATCCCGACGCGGCCCTGCTTCGCGCAGCGTACCAGGCAACTTCCAGCGGCGAACGGCCGCGCGACAATCGCAGCCAGGTCGCGCTCAAGCTGTTGAAGGAAGGCGGCTGGCTGAAACAGGACCGCAAGCTGCAGTACCGGCTGGCCGGCGCCGCGCCGCGCCCGGTCGACTTCGAACGGCTGGCGGAGCGCTATCGCGAAAAGCAGGAGCATGACCGCGAAGCGCTGGCGCAAATGGTGTCGTACGCCCAGAGCGGATATTGCCGCTGGAAGCTCCTGCTCGACTACTTCGGCGACGAATCCACCGGCATCGAGCGCTGCGGTACTTGCGACAACTGCAGGTCGCCGCCGACAATCGGCACAGGAGCGTGATCATGGCGGACATGGTAGTGGTACGCAAGGAAGGCCTTTTCTGCGTACCCGGCGGCTTTTACATCGACCCCTGGCGGCCAGTGGAACGCGCTGTGATCACGCACGGCCATGGCGACCATGCACGGCCCGGCCATGCGCATTACCTGTGCGCCGCGCCGGGGGCTGGCATACTGCGTGCCCGGCTTGGCGATATCAATGTGCAGGCCATGGCTTACGGCGAGGCGCTCGAGCACAATGGCGTGCGTATTTCGCTGCACCCGGCCGGGCATGTCCTCGGCTCGGCACAAGTGCGCATGGAATACCAGGGCGAGGTGTGGGTTGCCTCCGGCGACTACAAAGTGGAACCCGATGCTATCTGCACGCCATTCGAAGCAGTGCGCTGCCACTGCTTCATCACCGAGTCGACCTTCGGCCTGCCGATCTACCGCTGGCAGCCGCAGCAGGCAATCTTCGACGATATGAATGCCTGGTGGCGCCGCAATGCGCAGGAGGAGCGCTGCAGCGTCATGCTGTGCTACGCGTTCGGCAAGGCGCAGCGCATCCTCAGCGGGCTCGATCCATCGATTGGCCCAATTGTCTGCCATGGCGCGGTGGAACCGCTGAACCGGATTTATCGCGAAGGAGGCGTTGCGCTGCCGCCAACCGTCATGGTGAGCGATGTGGACAAGGCCGCGCTGCGCCAGGCGCTGGTACTGGCGCCGCCCTCGGCTGCCGGATCTCCGTGGATACGGCGCTTCGGCGATTTGAGCGACGCCTTTGCCAGCGGCTGGATGCAATTGCGCGGCGCGCGCCGGCGGCGGGCGGTGGACCGGGGTTTCGTCCTGTCCGACCATGCCGACTGGCCCGGCCTGATGCAAGCAATCCGTGCGACAGGAGCGCAGCGTGTAATTGTCACGCACGGTTCGATTCCCGTCATGGTGCGCTGGCTGTGCCAGAACGGCTACGATGCCAAGGCCTTCGATACCGAATACGGCGACGAGGAGGCGGGGGCGGCAGGGGCGACAGCGGAGGCGGGCGATGCGTGAGTTTGCGCGCCTGTATGCGGAACTGGACGAAACCACGTCCACCAATCGCAAGCTGGAAGCACTGCAGGCTTATTTCAGCAAGGCCGCGCCGGAAAATGCGGCATGGGCCGTTTATTTCCTGGCCGGCGGCAAGCCGCGGCAGGCGGTCCCGGTCAAGCTGCTGCGCCAGTATGCGACGGCGTATGCCGGACTGGACGAATGGCTGTTCGATGAATGCTACAACGCGGTCGGCGACCTGGCGGAGACGATCGCCCATATCCTGCCAGCGCCCAAGCGGGAAAGCGATGTTGGCCTGGCGCAGTGGATCGAACAGCGTATCGCCCCTTTGCGCGGCGCAGCTCCGGACGAGGTGCGGGCGGCCTTGTTCCGCTATTGGGATGAACTCGAGACGCGCGAACGCTTCCTCCTCGTCAAATTGATTGGCGGCGGCTTCCGTGTCGGCGTATCGCGCCTATTGGTTACGCGTGCGCTCAGTGCCATCGCAGCGGTGGACAGCAAGCTTGTCGCGCAGCGCCTGATGGGTTGGACCGATGGCCGGGTGCGGCCCACGGCGCAAGGCTTCCTGCAATTGATTGCGGCGCCCTCGGCGACTGAACATGCGGAGCGCGGCGGGCAACCGTATCCGTTTTTCCTGGCGCACGCCTTACAGGGCGATCCCGCCGCGCTGGGGGAGCTGGCCGACTGGCAGGTCGAGTGGAAATACGATGGCATGCGTGCGCAGCTGGTATCGCGGGCCGGGCTGAATTTCCTGTGGTCGCGCGGCGAAGACTTGATTACCGAGCGCTTCCCCGAGCTGGTGTCCATCCGCCTGCCGCAGGGAACGGTGATCGATGGCGAAATCCTGGTCTGGCCACAAGGCGATGCACCCGCGCCGTTCGCGGCACTGCAAAAACGCATTGGCCGCAAGCTGCTGGGCGCGAAACTGCTGGCCGAGTTACCGGCGGTGCTGGTGGCCTATGATTTGCTCGAGCTGGATGGCGTTGACATCCGCCAGTTGCCGCAACACGAGCGGCGTGCCTTGCTGGAGCGATTGGTAGGGCAGGCAGGACAGCCGCAACTGCGGCTGTCGCCGCTGGTGCTGGCGGAAGACTGGGCGCAGCTGGCGCAGGTCCGGACCGAGTCGCGCGCGCGCGGCGTGGAGGGCATGATGCTTAAAGCGCGGGGCGCGCAGTACGGCGTTGGGCGCACCAAGGACGTGGGTACGTGGTGGAAGTGGAAGATCGATCCCTTCAGCGTTGATGCGGTGCTGGTCTATGCGCAAGCGGGGCATGGAAGGCGCGCTTCGCTGTACACCGATTACACGTTTGCGGTGTGGGATAGCGACGCGGATGGCGAACGCAAGCTGGTACCGTTTGCCAAGGCCTATTCCGGCTTGACCGATGCGGAGATAGCGCAGGTGGATAATGCGGTGCGCCGCACCACCATTGAGCGTTTCGGGCCGGTTCGCAGCGTGAAGCCGACCATGGTATTCGAGATCGGCTTCGAAGGCATTGCACTGTCGCCGCGCCACAAGTCGGGGATCGCGGTGCGTTTTCCACGCATTTTGCGGCGGCGCGATGACAAGGCGGTTGAAGACGCCGATACGCTCGATACCTTGCGCGGTTTGCTGGTGCAGGCGCCGCCATGAGCCCGGCTTTCCCCCGGCCACGCCCCTTGCCGTCTCGCCAGCCGCCTGCCGGGCCGGCGCCGGCGCCGGTGCGGGTGCGGGTGCTTGCCGCCGGCGCGCCTGCCGGACCTTCGCGCGAGGCGGTGGAAACATGGTTCGCGGCGCGCGGCTGGTCAATTTTCCCCTTCCAGCGCGAGGTATGGGATGCTGCCGGGCGCGGCGCATCCGGCCTGCTGCACGCAACGACCGGCTCGGGCAAGACACTGGCTGTCTGGCTCGCGGCCTTGCAGCGTGCGAAAGCCAGCCGCAAGCCGGGCTTGCGCATGCTCTGGGTCACGCCCATGCGCGCACTCGCTGCGGACACCTTGCGCGCATTGCAGTCCTCGGCCGCCGACTTGCAGCCAGGCTGGCAGATTGAATCCCGCACCGGCGACACCGACAGCGCAACGCGAGCCAGGCAAGCGCGCATCCTGCCGCACGCACTGGTGACGACCCCGGAAAGCCTCACCGTCCTGCTTAGCCGCCCTGAGGCGCAGGAGCTGTTTGCGAATCTCGACATGCTGGTAGTCGACGAATGGCATGAGCTGATGGGAAACAAGCGCGGTGTGCAAACGCAGCTCGCGCTGGCCCGGCTGCGCAACTGGCAGCCAGCGCTGGTGGTGTGGGGCCTCTCGGCCACCCTCGGCAACCTGCAGCAGGCGCGCGAGGTGCTGGCGCCGCAAGGCGTGATTGTCGAAGGCCATCTGCGCAAGGAGCTGCTGATCGATACCCTGGTGCCCGAGCATCCATCGCGCTTCCCCTGGGCCGGGCACCTTGGCATCCAGATGCTGGAACCGGTGGCGAACGAGATCGCCCGGCACGCCAGTACCCTGGTGTTCTGCAACACCCGCTCCCAGGCGGAATTGTGGTACCAGAACCTGCTCGCGGCACGGCCGGAGTGGGCCGGCCTGATTGCCCTGCACCATGGCTCGCTCGACAAGGAAGTACGCGAATGGGTCGAGCAGGGCCTGAAACAGGGCAGGCTGAAAGCGGTGGTGTGCACCTCGAGCCTTGACCTGGGTGTCGACTTCCTGCCGGTCGAAAGGGTGCTGCAGATCGGCAGCGCGAAAGGCATTGCGCGCCTGCTGCAGCGCGCCGGCCGTTCGGGACACGCGCCTGGCCGCACGTCGCGCATCACGCTGGTGCCAACCCATAGCCTGGAGCTGCTGGAAGCCGCCGGCGCTATCGAAGGCGTGCGCGAACGTCACATTGAGCCACGCCTGCCGCCGGAAAAACCGCTGGACGTACTGGTGCAGCACCTGGTCACGGTGGCCGTGGGAGGCGGCTTTCGCAGCGAGGAACTGCTGGCCGAGGTGCGCACAGCATGGTCCTACCGCGCGCTAAGCGGGGAGGAATGGCAATGGGCGCTGGACTTCGTGGCGCGCGGCGGGCAAAGCCTGTCGGCCTATCCCGAATACCGCCGCGTGCTGCCGGACGAGGGAGGCATTTACCGCGTGCCCGACGCTGCCATCGCGCGCCGCCACCGCATGGGCATCGGCACCATTGTTTCGGAAGCGACGGTGCAGGTGAAATATATGAATGGGTCCGCGCTTGGCAGCGTGGAGGAGGGCTTTATCGCGCGGCTGGCCAAGGGCGACCACTTCCTGTTCGGCGGACGTATCCTCGAATTCGTGCGCATGCATGAAATGACAGCGTTCGTGCGCCGGGCCACCGGCGCCAAGGGGGCGGTGCCGCGCTGGCAGGGCGGCAAGATGCCGCTGTCGTCCGAACTGGCCCGTGCCGCGCTGGAGCAGTTGCGGCGTGCCACTGAAGGGCGCTACGACGGTCCGGAAATGCAGGCCATCCGGCCGCTGCTGGAAATCCAGCAGCGCTGGTCGGCGCTGCCCACGCCCGACGCGACTGTGATCGAGGCCATGGAAAGCAGGGAAGGGCATCATCTGTTCGTCTATCCCTTTGCCGGACGTTCGGTACACATCGGGCTGGCCTCCCTGCTGGCCTTCCGTATTGCGCGCACACTGCCCGCCACATTTTCGATTGCCGTCAACGACTACGGCTTTGAATTGCTGGCGCCGCAAGCGATGCCGTGGCGCGAGGCGCTGGTCGATGGCGATGCTTTCAGCAGCGAACAGTTGCTGGAGGACGTATTGGCGAGCCTGAATGCCAGCGAACTGTCGCAACGCCGCTTTCGCGAAATTGCGCGCATCGCGGGCCTGATTTTCCAGGGCTATCCGGGGCAGCCGAAAAGCAACCGGCAGCTGCAGGCTTCCTCTTCCTTGTTCTTTGAAGTCTTCCGCAAGCACGATGCCGGCAACCTGCTGCTGACACAAGCCCAGCGCGAGGTGCTCGAACAGGAGCTTGAACTGGGGCGCCTGCGCGCCACGCTGGATGATCTACAGCGGCGCCGGGCCAGCTTCCACCAGGTGCCGCGCGCCACGCCGTTCGGCTTTGCACTGATGGTTGAACGCTTCCGCGAAAAGCTGACGACGGAAAGGCTGTCCGACCGGGTGGCCCGTATGTTGCGCGAACTCGAAAAGGCGGCCGGCCCATGAATGCCGTTGCAGCAGAACTGGCGGGCGAGCAGGTGCTGCTGTTGCCGCAAAAGGCCTTGTACTGGCCCGCCGCCAGGACCCTGATGGTAGCCGACATCCATTTCGGCAAGGCCGCCAGCTTCCGCGCTTTGGGCGTGCCGGTACCGCGCGGGATCACCAGTGAAAACCTTGCATCGCTCGAAACGTTGGTAACTGCTTATGACACGCGGCGTCTCGTCTTTCTCGGCGACTTCCTGCATTCGAAGGCGGCACAGGCAACGGCAACATTGCAGGCCATGCTAGATTGGCGCGGGCGGCATCGGGAGCTGGAGTTGCTGCTGGTGCGCGGCAACCATGACTGGCACGCGGGCGACCCGTCCACCTTATTGGATGTGGCCGTGGTCGAGGAACCGTTTGCCTGCGGTCCTTTCGCCTTGTGCCACCACCCCGACGTCGCTGGCGAAGGCTACGTCATCGCCGGCCATGTGCATCCCGTGTTTCACCTGCGCACTGGGCGCGAGTCGCTGCGCCTGCCTTGCTTTCTGCTTGGCACTACGCGGACTATCCTGCCGGCCTTTGGCGCCTTTACTGGCGGGCATTCTTTAATTCCGCAAGCCAGCGATAAAGTCTACCTGGTTGCCGATGGATTGATTTTCCAGATTGAAAAAAGGTAGGCAATATCCTACATTTGTCGCGCTGAACGTCCTATATTACCTGTACAGTGCTTGCACTAACATGAGTTCTCCCGCGCCTACGGTAAGGGGCGGGGGTCTTTTCCACCGAACCAAGCAGGGGGACGAATCATGGCTTCGAACAATCCAGGCGACAAACGCGGCAACCGGCAGGATAGTCCTGCCGGCAGCAAGCAAAGTGCACGTGGCTTTGCCTCCATGGACCCACAGCGCCAGCGGGAAATTGCTTCCGAAGGCGGCCGCGCAGCCCACCAGAAGGGCACGGCGCACGAGTTCACTTCCGAGGAAGCACGCCGCGCCGGCAGCATGAGCCACAAGAACGATGGTAACCGCCAGAGCGGTTCGCGCGGCAATGCCAGCCGCAGCGAACAGCAGCCCAGCGAGGGCCAGCAGGAAGTTGGCAAGGACTACCAGCAGGACTACCAGGGCAACAAGCAAGGTGGCGACAAGTATTAGTTTCAATAAAAGTAAGGAGGCCAGCATGGGTAGGCCTGACAAACCCAGTAAGGACACGGAGAACCAGCAAAACTTTGTGCTGGTCGATACAGAGCATCCGGAGATCGCCAACACCGCGGTTCCGGAAGGCCAGATCCGCCGCGCCGACCGACCTTTGCCCGGCAACCGGCAAAGCGCTACGGAAAGCGGTTCGCGGCAGGGCGGTAGTGAGCTGGGCACCGAAGGCGGTGCGCCGGGGCCGGATGCAAGTTCCGGCGTTTGAATAGAAAAGGCGGGCCAGTTCTGCACTGGCCCGCCTTCTTTTTACGCCAACTTCCTTAGAACATGAAATTCGCGGTCATTTGCGCGTAGCGCGGTGCGCCGAGAGTAGCGCGTGCGCCGCTGTTGTTCAGCGTGTTGACGTAGAACTTGTCGAACACGTTGTACAGGTTCAGCTGCAGGGCCACGTTCTTGTTCAGCTTGTACGAAGCCATGGCATCGACCACCGTGTAATGCGGAATCGAGGGCATATTGGTTTCGCTTGCCAGTTTGCTCGCATCGACCAGGCGTTCCTGCTTGCCCATGTAGCGTGCGCCGCCGCCGATGGTCAGTTTGTCGTCGAACTTGTACGTGGTCCACATGGTGGCCGAGACTTTCGGCGACCAGCGGCTTGCCGCACCTGGTGCGCTGGTTGCGTTGCCGGTCAGGCCTTCCTTGATTTCGGTATCCATGGTGGCGATGCCCGCGGTCACGCTCCAGTTCCGGGTGATCTGGCCGACCGCGCCCAGTTCAATACCCTGCACTTCGCGCTTGCCCAGTTGCGAGTAGGTGTTGGTCGCCGCGTCGACCAGTTGCGGGAACTCGTTCCTGTTGACGGTGCGGTACAGGGCTGCCGTCAGTGCCAGCTGCTTCTGGATCACGTCCCATTTGGTACCCAGTTCCACGTTGGTGGTCTTTTGCGGGTCGAGCGCGGAGTTATTGATGCTGTTCGAGGTTTGCGAAGACAGCGAGAAGTTGGCGCTGCCTGGCGGCGTTTTCGAGTTGGCGAAGGCGAGGTAGATGCTGCCATCCGCGGCAGGCTTGTACAGCAGGCCGAGTTTGAAGCTGGCCAGCGTGTCCGATTTCTCGACGTGCGACGGGGTCAGCACGTTGCTGACGAGGGCGGCGCCACTGGTGGTGGTGGAGTAGTGCTCGAAACGTGCGCCGCCATTCACCTGCCATTGCTCGTTCAGCTTGACCGTATCAAACAGGTAGGCTGCTACGGTGTCGGTCTTGCCATCGGTGAAAACACCGTTCAGTGCGGGCTTGAAGTTCACCAGAGCGTCATTCGGGTTTGGATGGTACAGATTGGCTGGCGGACCCGCGGTGGAGCCGTTCGCCGGGTTGGCCATGGTGCCCAGGCCGGCACGCGTCGGCGTGAACTGTTCTTCATGCAGCAGTTCCAGGCCGGTCGACAGGGTGTGCTGCAAGCCGCCCAGCGTGAATTCGCTGACGACATTGGTGGTGTTGGCCAGAATCTTGTTGTCCTGCAGGACGCTCTGGCGCGTGCGCGCGATGCTCCAGTCGGCGTAGTTCGTGCCTTTGGCGCTGATCGCGTTGATGCCGCTCAGGATGCGGTCCATCTTCGACTTGCCGTAGCGGGTGGTATTGGTCAGGGTGGTTTTCGGCGCCAGCTCGTGTTCGATCCTGGCGGTGATCATGTCGGCATCGACTTTCTCGTAGTCGCCGTTCAGGCCGTACCAGTTGTTGCGGTCGACGCGCGGCGCGGCCAGCAGCGCAGCATTGTTGCTGGTGGTCTTGAGGTCGTTCCAGAAGCCTTCCACGCCGACGCTCGGGATGCCGCCGTCAGGCACGTTGTCCTGGCGGATGTGCTGCGAGAACAGGTAGACGCGGGTAGGCGTGCCGAGGCCCCAGGCGACCGATGGCGCGATGGCTTTGCTCTCGCGGTCCAGGGCGCGGCTGCCTTTCATGCTGCCGTCCGAGACCAGCGCGTTCAAACGCATGGCACCACTGCTGCCGAAGGCGCGCGATACGTCGGCGCTCAGGCGCTTGACGCCGCCCTGGGTGAAGCTGAGGGTGGCGCCGGTGGCGTCTTCGCGGGTGGGCAGCTTGGAGACCAGGTTGATGTAGCCGCCGGCGCCACCGCGGCCGATATCGGCGCCTGCCGGGCCCTTGGCCACTTCGATTTGCTCAACGTTGAACGCTTCGCGGGTGACCGCGCCGAGGTCGCGGATGCCGTCGACGAAGACGTTGCCCTGGGCGGCGAAGCCGCGCATCTGGAAAGTATCGCCGGCGCTGGTGTTGCCGTTCTCGCCCAGCTGCAGGGTGATGCCCGGGGTATTGCGCAGGGCCTCGACGATGGAGGAGGCGCCTTGTTCCTGGATCAGCTCCTTCCTGATCACGGAAATGGTCTGCGGCGTATCCACCAGCGGTGCGGTCAGCTTCGGCGAAGACGCGCGGTCGGCCTTGTAGGCGACGTCGGCGGCGGCTTCGACCTTGACTTCGGCCATGGTCTTTTCTTGTGCCTGGGCCTGAACCGAAAATGGCAGGCCGATGGCGGCCATGGCGAGCAGGGATTGGTTCAGCAGCGGCTGGGCGGCCAGCGTGTGCTTACGGCTACGGATGGTCAAAATTCTCTCCAGATTTGATGCAGTTGATGTCTTCCGGCTGGCTGCATCCGTCAAACTGGAGGTGGCTGGCTGTTACGGGTATGTAAAGCAATGTAAATGATAACGATTCTCAATTGCATTAGCAAGTCTGGTGCATTATTATCTGGTATTCACTTATGGAAAGTCAGCACTTGAGCAGTCCAGAAATAGAGGCAAATCGCCAGGCCAAACGCGCTGTTTGGCTCAAGCTCCTGCACGAATGGCATTGGGTCAGTTCGGCCATGTGCCTGCTCGGCATGTTCCTGTTCGCGATTACCGGCATCACGCTGAACCACGCCAGCCAGATCGAAGCCAAGCCGACCGTGGTGCGCAAGCAGGCCACGGCGCCCGGAACACTGCTGGGCGAGCTGCATGCCTTCGCCGAAAAGCACGATGGCGAAAAAGCGCCGCTGCCGGAAGCGGGCGAGCGCTGGCTGCGCGAGACCTGGTCGCTCAAAGCCGGCGGGCGCGAAGCCGAATGGTCGGCCGACGAGGTCTACCTGCCGCTGCCGAAGGCGGGCGGTGATGCCTGGGTGCGCATCGGCCTGGAAGACGGCGCGGCGGAATTCGAGAACACCGACCGCGGCTGGATTTCCTGGCTTAACGACGTGCACAAGGGCCGCAATACCGGCACGGCCTGGAACTGGTTCATCGATATTTTTGCCGCGGCCTGCCTGGTGTTCTGCATTACCGGCTTGCTGATCCTGAAATTCCATGCGGCCAAGCGGCCGTTTACCTGGCCGATGGTGGGCCTCGGCGTTGTCATTCCATGTGTTATCGCTTTGCTCTACATTCACTAAGGACTTCTGTATGAAACTTCGTTATTCCATCGCCGTCGGCTTGCCGCTGGTGAGCGCGTCCGCGATGGCGGCCGACCTGACGCTGAAATTCGATATCCCGCAACTGAACGTGGCCGAATACCACCGCCCTTACGTGGCGGCCTGGCTGGAGAATGCGGACCAGAAGGTGGTTGCCAACCTGGCGGTGCTGTATGACGTGAAGAAGAAGGACAATGCCGGCACCAAGTGGCTGAAGGATATGCGCCAATGGTGGCGCAAAGCCGGCCGCGACGTGGAAATGCCGATGGACGGCGTGAGCGGCGCCACCCGCGCGCCAGGCGAAGTCTCGCTGGGCTTCCCGGTGGCGAAAGATGCGCTGAACAAGCTCCCGGCCGGCAATTACCAGCTGGTGGTCGAAGCTGCGCGCGAAGCGGGGGGGCGCGAGCTGGTGAAAGTGCCGCTGGCGTGGCCGCCGAAATCGGCGCAGTCCTTCTCCGCCAAGGGCAAGGAAGAACTGGGCGACGTAACCGTGCAAGTCAAACCTTAAGGACCCGCCATGAAGCTGAGCAAAACCCTGATCGCGCTGGCATTGGCCGGCGCTGCCTTCAGCGCCCAGGCGCACAAGGCATGGCTGCTGCCGTCGTCGTCGCTGGTCGATGGCAAGGAGCCGTGGGTGACCGTGGACGCCGCCATTTCGGAAGGCCTGTTCGATATCGACCACGTGCCGCTGAAGCTGGACGGCATTGCCATCACCGGCCCGGATGGCGCCAAAGTCGACATGCAGAACGCGCTGACCGGCCGCCTGCGTTCGACCTTTGACGTGAAAATGGCCAAGCCTGGCACCTACAAGATCGCGCTGGTAGGCCAGTCTGTCATGGCCAGCTGGAAGGTCAATGGCGAGGTAAAGCGCTGGCGCGGCAACGAGGCGGAAATGGCGGCTAATGTACCGGCCAATGCGGAAGAGCTGAATGTATCGCGCACGGCCAGCCGCCTGGAGACCTTCGTCAGCGCCATCAAAACCGATGAAGCCGTGTTCAAGCCGACCGGAGTCGGCCTGGAACTGGTGCCGGTGACGCACCCGAACGATATGCGCGCGGGCGAGGAAGCGAAGTGGAAGTTCCTGTTGGACGGCAAACCGGCCGCCAACCAGGCCTTCAGCCTGATTCCTGGCGGCGTGCGTTATCGCGGCACGCTGGGCGAGATCCGCTTGTCGACCGATGCCAAGGGCGAGATCGCGTTCAAGATCCCTGAAGCGGGCATGTACCTGGTTTCCAGCAGCTGGCCTGCAGCTGCTGCGCCGCAGCCGGGCCAGCAAGCGGGCCCGCGCCAGATGCCGCCACGCCGCGTGACGTACGCAGCGACGGTGGAAGTACTGCCGCAGTAAGCAGGTGCGCCGGGTATTGCTGCCACCGACCATCTCCGCCGAGCCAGCGCCGGCGGGGGCTGGCATCGTCGATTTCGGCGGCGCCAGCATGGGCACGACATGGTCGGCGAGGGTGGCGCTCGCACCGGGCGCCATGGCTGGCGGCGTGCCGCTGCGGGCTGCCGGCCTGCAGGCCGGTTTGCAGGAGCAACTGGAGCAAGTGGTGGCGCAGATGAGCCATTGGGAGCCGGCTTCGGACCTGGGCCGCTTCAACCGCGCCGGCGCCTGTACCTGGCATGCCTTGCCAGCCGATTTTTTTGAAGTCCTGAAGTACGCGCTCGATGTGGCGCGCGAAACGGGCGGCGCCTGCGATCCCTGCGCCGGCGTGCTGGTCAACCTGTGGGGCTTCGGTCCAACCGGCCGGCATGATGAAGCCGGCTTCGTGCCGCCCAGCGCGCGCGACGTGGCGACGGTGCGCGCCGGCATGGCGGGGCGCGTGGTGGAACTGGACGTTCCGCGCAAGCGTGCCTTCCAGCCCGGCGGCGTGCAGCTCGACTTGTCTGCCGTCGCCAAGGGCTTCAGCGTGGACAAGCTGGCACACTACCTGGAAGGCCAGGGCTGCCGCCACTACCTGGTTGAAGCCGGCGGGGAACTGCGCGGCGCCGGTTTCAAACCCGACGGCCAGCCCTGGTGGGTGGCGCTGGAGGAACCGCAGGCGCCGGGCGCAGGCCGCGCGGGCGAAGTCGCCGTTGCGCTGCATGGACTGGCCGTTGCCACTTCGGGCGACTACCGCAAATATTTCATGCAGGATGCCGCGCGGCGCCCGCATACCATCGATCCCCGCAGCGGCATGCCGGTCGCCAATGCACTGGCGTCGGTTACAGTGGTGCACGAAAGCGCGATGGCAGCCGATGCCTGGTCCACGGCGCTGACGGTGCTGGGGCCCGGGCAGGGGCTGGCGCTGGCCGAGCGCAAGGGCCTGGCCGCGCGCTTCCTGCTGCGCGAAGGGGACGGGCTGCGCGAAATCCTCAGCAGCCGCTTCCAGAACATGCTTGAAGAAGAATGATCCTGACGAACGACCCAACCCGGCTCGGCCTGACAGCGGCCATGATTGCCGGCTATGGCCTGGTATGCCTGCTGCCATGGCTGCGCGCAAGGCGCGCCCGTGCCGCGACGCAGGCCGCACGTGCGGCGGCGGGGGACTCGCCATGGCTGGTGGCCTATGCCAGCCAGACCGGCAACGCCGAACTGCTGGCGCGCCAGACCAGTGAAACCCTGCGCGTGGCCGGCATTGCGAACCATTTGTGCGAGTTCGACGAACTCGATGCGGCCACGCTGCAGGCGGCCGAACGCGTGCTGTTCCTGACTTCGACTTACGGCGAAGGCGATCCGCCCGATGCGGCAGCACGCTTTGCACAGCGCCTGATGGCGCGTAGCGACCTGGCGCTGGGCCAGTTGCACTACGCCGTGCTGGCGCTGGGCGACAGCGCCTACAGCAGCTTTTGCGGCTTTGGCCGCACGCTCGATGCCTGGCTGGCAGCGCGCGGCGCGCAGGCGCTGTTCCCGCGCGTTGAAGTGGACCGCAGCGCGGCACCGGCCATCGCCGCCTGGCGCCAGCAACTGAGCCACTTGGCCGGCACCAGCGATGCGCCGGACTGGGATGCGCCGGAATTTGGCGAATGGCGCCTGGTGCAGCGGTGCAAACTCAACCCCGGCAGCGCAGGCGCGCCGATCTATCACCTCGAACTGGAACCGATGGCCGGCACGGCGCTGCCGGCATGGCAATCGGGCGACCTGGTGCAGGTGGCGGCGCCGGCCGACCCGCAGCGCCCGCGCGAATACTCGATCGCCTCCATCCCGGCAGATGGCCGGGTGCACCTGCTGGTGCGCCTGCACCGTCACGGCGACGGCAGCCACGGCCTGGCCTCGGGCTGGCTCACGCAGCAGGCCGAGGAGGGCGCCATGGTGCGGCTGCGCTTGCGCCAGCACCGCCGCTTCCGGCTGGAAGACAATGCCGGGCGCCCGTTGATCCTGATCGGCAACGGCAGCGGCATTGCCGGCCTGCGCGGCCACCTGAAAGCACGCGCTGCGGCGGGCCAGGCCCGCAACTGGCTGTTGTTTGGCGAGCGCGACCCGGAGCATGACGCGTTTTACCGCGCCGAGCTGGAGGGCTGGCAGCGCGCGGGCCTGCTGCCGCGCCTGGACCTGGCCTGGTCGCGCGGGCCCGATGGCAAGCAATACGTGCAGGACCTGCTGCTGCGCCATGCCGACACCGTTCGCTCCTGGCTGGAACAGGGCGCTGCCATTTACGTGTGCGGCAGCCTGGAGGGCATGGCTGCCGGCGTCGATCGTGCCTTGCGCGAAATCCTGCCGCAAGAAGCGATGGCGGCAATATCAGCTGAGGGCCGCTACCGACGGGATGTGTATTAGATAACATTTCACTCAAGCAAAAATAAACGCCCCGTGCGCAGCAGCGCCGGGGCGTTTATTTTTTTCCTGTAGTCAAGTATCGATACAATTGAATCAAGAGTAAATACAATTTATTACAAGCATACCTTTGGCTTGGGTAGCAAGTTCTGGTTGCCAAAAATCGATATGCATTGAATAAGTTTGTTGTCTTGTTGCTCAAAAGCGACAAATGCTCAGTTTTTTGGCAAATTAAATTCCGATTCTTTCACAATCTTGCAAATTTTCCCTGTAACTTTCAGAAATGTAATTGCAGGGCATTAAATTGCCGGTTTGCTCCCCCCATAATCCGCGGTCGGTGAGCAAAATGCAAAAAAGAAACTTTGCTCATTCGAACGTTTTCAGAAACCCGAAGGAGTAAAGAAATGGCATTCCAAGAAAAGATCGGTGCGCGTTCCGTGCGCCTGGCGATGTCCGCCCTGGCCCTGATCGCTGCCGGCAACGCAGCCGCGCAAGAAGCGCCAATGCAGCGCGTTGAAATTACCGGTTCCGCGATCAAGCGTATCGCCGTTGAGGGCGCACTGCCAGTGCAGCGCCTGTCCGCCGAAACGATCAAGAAAACCGGCGCCAACACCGTTGCCGAACTGATCCAGGCCCTGCCAGCAATGCAAGGCTTCACCGTTGAAGCAACCGCTGCCGGCTCCAACTCCGGTGGCCGCGTCTCCGCTTCCATCCACGACATCGGTGAAAGCTACACCCTGGTGCTGCTGAACGGCCGCCGCATCGCCCCGCAGAATGACGGCTCGACCGTCAACCTGAACGCCATCCCGATGAGCGCGATCGAGCGCGTTGAGATCCTGACCGACGGCGCATCCGCACTGTACGGTTCCGACGCGATCGCCGGCGTGATCAACTTCATCATGAAGAAGAACTTCAATGGCGTGAACCTGGAAGCCAACTTCTCCCAGCCGTTCCAGAGCAGCTCCGGCCGCCAGACTGATGCCGCCATCACTTTCGGCAGCAGCGACCTGCTGGATGGCCGCCTGGCCCTGATGGGTACCTACCGCCACGACGAGCGCACCCAGCTGCGCGCAACCGAGCGTGATTTCGCCAAGACCTCCTTCATTCCGTTCGGCTTCAACGGCAAGAATTACGTCATGGACCGTACCAGCACTTCTGCTGTGCCGGGCAACGTCACCGTTGACTTCAACGACAAGACCAACACCACCTTCAACCCATACCTGCTGAAGAACGGCAAGTGCGCACCAATGAACGTGGTGGTGCCGACCAACCAGCAGACTTGCGGCTTCGACTCCGGCTCGACCGTTGAAATCGTCCCGCAAAGCAAGCGCGACACCTTCTTCGGTAACGCCACCTTCAAGCTGACCGACAACGTCAACCTGTTCGCGGAAACCGTCATTGGCCGCTTCGACCTGACCGCACGTATCGCGCCGAACGCGATGCCGGTTGCAGTGCCGGTCAATTCGGCGTTCTACACCAACTACGTCCAGCCTTACCTGACCCCGGCCCAGCAAGCCAACCTGGCTGTGACCAAGCCAGGCGTCTCGCCGGTGAACGCGAACTACCGCAGCTTCGACTGGGGTACCCGCGACAGCCAGACCGTGACCGACACCCAGCACTTCGTGACCGGCCTGGAAGGCGACATTGGCGCATGGAACTTCAACAGCGGCCTGACCTGGTCGCGCAACAAGTACGAAGAGCGCTACGTTGGCGGCTACCAGCTGAACAAAGAGTTCCGCAGCATGATTGCCAACGGTTCCTTCGATCCGTTCGCAGCACTGGGCCCGGTAAGCGACGCTACCCGCGCGCTGATCGATGGTTCGACCTTCCGTGGCGCTATCCGCAACGCATCGACCACCATGACCGGCATCGATGCCCGTGCATCGCGCGAGCTGTTCGACCTGGGCCTGGGCGGCGGCTCCAGCTCGATCGCACTGGGTGGTGACGTCCGTCGCTACCACTACGAGCAGACCCCGACCGATGCAGCCAAGAACGGCCTGATCTACAACCTGAGCAGCCCAGCGACTTACGACATGACTCGTAAGACCTACGGCCTGTTCACCGAGTTGCTGGTGCCAGTGGTGAAGTCCTTTGAAGTGACCGGCGCTGTGCGTTACGACGCATACACCGCGATCGACAATGGCGTAACCGGCACCGAAATGGGCAAGAAGGAATCGGCGGTTACCTACAAGGTGAGCACCCGTTGGCAGCCGAACTCCATCACCGTGGTCCGTGCTTCCTACGGTACCGGTTTCAAGGCGCCTGACATGCTGAACATCGGCCAGCCGCTGGTGCCGGCAGGCGTGACCGCTTCCAAGTATGCATGCCCGAACGTACAAGGCAACAGCGGCCTGTGCAAACCAGGCGCGCTGGAGCAATATCCGGTTATGTCGGGTGGCAACGTGAACCTGAAGCCTGAGAAGTCGAAGCAGTTCACCATCGGTTTCCGCGTCGAGCCAGCTAACTGGTTCTCCGCTGGCGCCGACCTGTGGGACGTGAAGATTCGCGATGCCGTTTCGTCGGTTTCCGAGCAGCTGGCGTTTGACCACAACGGCAACGACTACCCGCAGCTGTTCACCACCTTTACCGAACCTGCAAGCGGCAAGACCTTCTACGCCTTCCAGCGCCTGTCGATCAACATCGGCCAGACCCACAACCAGGGTATCGACTGGGACATGACCGGTCGCCACAACTTCAGCTTCGGCCGCTTCTCGTCGACCCTGGCTGGCACCTACCTGATCAAGTCTGACTACACCAAGCCAGGCACCAGCGACCAGTGGACCAACAGCATGAACTTCTTCGGCATCAACAATGCCGTGTCGTTCCGCCACGTTGTACGTTGGACCAACACCCTGGAAACCGGCGCGTTCAGCAATTCGATCACCGCCAACTACCGCAACGGCTACACCGATGCCAAGGCCACCGTGTGGAACCTGGGCACCAACGCCACCGAAGATGTGCGCATCCACGTGCCGTCGCACCTGACCTTCGACTGGCAAGGCAAGTGGGCTGTCAACAAGCAGCTGAGCCTGCGCGCCGGTATCAAGAACCTGGCCGACCGCAACCCACCGCTGTCGCTGCGTAACTCGTCGGGCCACCAGGTTGGCTTCGACCCACGCTACGCAGACCCAATGGGCCGCACCTTCTACCTGAACGGCAATTACTCCTTCTAATCGCCCCAGGGTCGAAATGAAACGCCCCGAGCGCGCTAGCGCCGGGGCGTTTTTTTATCGGGGTCGGTCTGTCAAGCGGATGTTTTCGCGCAGCGAAAACGATCGATTGTCAGACCTGACCCAGAATTTCGCGCTGGAGGGTGGTGACGCTGGGGTTGTCGACGAAGATGCAGCGCTTCTGGTGGCGCTTGCAGAAGTCTTTGACGCGCCAGTAGGCGCTGTGACTGATGCAGGCGGTCTGGCAGATCACCAGGTCGGCTGCCGCCATGCTGGTTTCCAGGCGGGCGACATTGTCTTCCAGGCCGCCGTCGTGGTGCAGGAATTCGGCGCCGGCATCTTCGATCACGCTGCGGTAGCCGGCGACGTTGCCGGCGCGGCCGCCGACGCATAGCACGCGCTCGGCCAGCAGGCCGTGCAGGGTTACACGTTGCGTCGTGGTGCCCGCCCTGGCAGCCGGCCCGCCCGTTGCGGCGGTGGCGGCTGCCGCAATGGCGGGCGATGGTTGCGCAGTAGCTGCGGCCAGCGCAGCGCGTGCGTCATTTAATTGGCGTTCCAGCGCGGCGGCTTCGGCGCGGGCGGCGGCGGCTTCGCTGCGTACTTCGTGTACCCGCTGTTCGGTGTCGGCCAGCTGGCGCGCCAGGCGCTCGCGCGTGGCGAGGCCGGGAATGGTGGCGTGCAGTTCTTCCAGTTGCTGGCGCAGCGAGGCCAGCACGCTGTCGCGTCCCACCAGTTGCGCACGCAGCTGCATCAGGGCGGCGCCATGGGCTTCCTGTTCGGCGTGGCGTTCGGCCTGCCAGGCGGCGCTGCGTTGCTGCAGGCGCGCCAGTTCACGCTCCAGCGCGGCGTTGGTTTGCTCGAGCGCTTGCAGGCGGCTGATGTCGGCGCGCGTGGCGGCGCCGGCCTGGTGCTGGATCATGTGCAGGTCGCGGCACATGCGCTCCTGTAGTTCAAGCGTGCAGTGCGGGTGGCTCAGGCCGGCCCAGAACGGGCCTGGTACGTCGCCGCTGGCGACGGCGGCTTCCCATAGCGCTTCCAGCGCCTTGGCGTCGCGGGCGGGGCGGTAGCGCTGGATCACTACCGCGTAGCGGCGTTCCAGTTCTTTCTGCACGGCTTCCGACAGACGGTTGCGGCTGCCGCATTCGCTGACGGCGCCGACGTGCACTTCGTAGTCGTCGGCCAGCACTTTGCCGCCCACGGCCTTGGCGACGATCTTGCGCAGCACGCCGAGCGGCAGGCCGACGCCAACCAGCGGGCAATGGCAGGTGTGGGGCAGGTCCCAGATGCGGCGGCGGCGCGCCGGTTCGGCGGCTGCCGGCTTGGCGGCCAGGGTATCGTGCTTGTCGCACATGGCCGGCCTCAGGCGGGTAGCGCGGCAGGGCGGGGGCGGCCGATCAGGCGCGCCAGGAAACTGGCGCGTTCCTGCGGAGGACGGGCTTGTTCGACCACGACAGCCCACTGTTCGCACAGCTGCTGGCAGGTGGCGCGCAGCACCGGCGACAGCTCAGGCAGCGCCGACAGCGCTTTCAGGTGGCGCTCGATGACCGATGCCAGCTTGACGCAGCCGCCATTGTCGGCGGCATTGGCGGTGTAATGCGACATCAGGTGCAGCACGGCGGACAGCATCAGTTCCGGCTGGTGGGCAGCGGCGCTGTGCGTGAAGATCGGGTCGTTGCGGTCGATAGCCATATTCACTCCAAAAGTTCAGGGGTGGCTGGCTGCCGGTGTGACGGCTGGCTGGCGATTGGGGAGGGTAAGCCTCAGGCAGTCAGGATCAGCTTGTTCAACTGCGTGATGCGAAGGCGGTAAATGCGGCCGGCATGTTCAATTTCGATTTCGCGCTGGTCTTCCATCAGGCCGGCGGTGGTAAAGCGGCGCAGGGGCTGGGGCGGCTGCTGCACGGCGGGAACGGCAGCAGCCTTGGGTTTGGGGGCGTCGATCGTGGCAGAAGTTTGCATTGTTGTTTTTCCTCAGATAAGAATGATTCGCATTTGCATTATGCGCAGGTCCTCAATGCTTGTCAAATAAATTATTGAGAAAAAAAGAGGCCCGCCGAAGCGGGCCAAAGCTGGGTGAGTAGTACTCTTTACAAAGTCGCCAGCAGCGGCACGGCAGTTTCGCCGGCGGCGGCTTTGGCGCGCGACGGCAGCTTGCTGCGCGTGCGCGAGGGCGGCAGGCGACGCAGGGATTTCAGGGCGTCGACGTCCTTGATGCCGATGGTGCGCTGGTCCACGCTGATCAGCCCGATCTCATTGAAGGCTGACAGCGTGCGGCTGACCGTTTCCAGCGTTAATCCGAGGTAGCTGCCGATCTCGTGGCGCGTCATGCGCAAGTTGAACAGCTTGCTCGAATACCCCATCTGCGAAAACTTTTCCGACAGCGTGACCAGGAAGCGCGCCACCCGCGCCTCCGCGCTCAGGGCGCCGAGCATGCCGATCATGGCCTGTTCGCGCACCAGCTCGCGGCTCATCACGCCGTACATCAGGTTCTCCAGCTCCACGTGGGTGCGGCCCAGCGTGGCCAGCCTCTTGAACGGCAGCAGGATCAGGTCGCAGTCCGACAGCGCCACCGCCTCCGAGGAGTAGGTCTTGCTATGGATGCCATCCACGCCCATCAGGTCGCCCTTCATCGGGAAGGCCAGCACCTGTTCGTTGCCGAATTCGTCAATCAGCACCGTTTTCATGAAACCGGAGTTGACCACGTACAGCATGTCGAACGGCTGGCCAATCGTATGCACGCGCTGGCCGGTCTTGAACTGCACATGCTGGAACAGCAGCTCTTCGGAATTGAGCGATACCGGCGGCAAGTGCAGCAGCTCGCACACTTCTTTCAGGTTGGACCACAAACGGCCTTGCCGCTGCCGGCCGGCCTCATGGGACACGGGTTGCGTTGAGAGCATGCTGATCTCCTGGTTCCCAAACGGAATGGTTTCAGTATGCCAACGTGAATGTGGGAAAAATATCAGTCGTTGCTGAATATACCCGTAGGAGGGCAGAGGGGTAATGTAGGAATTATCCTAAAGTCAACCTTGTCAATCATGCTTTGAACGGCGTCAGCAGCTTGTGCGCTACTGCGTACTGGACCATTTCCGAGAGGGATGCCATGCCCATTTTTTGCATGATGCGGGTCTTGTGGGTGCTGACGGTTTTCACGCTCAAATGCAGCCCGTTGGCGATTTCGGTGATGGATTTTCCCGACACCAGCAGCGTAAACACTTCGAATTCGCGGTCGGAAAGCTGTTTGTGCAACAGCGTTTCGGCTGGCTGCATGATATTCAGCGCCAATTGCTCGGCCACTTCAGTGGAAATATAGGGACGGCCGGAGGCGACCTTGCGGATGGCGCCGACCAGCTGGGTACCGGCGCTTTCCTTGGTCAGGTAGCCTTGGGCGCCGGCGCGGATGGCGCGCACTGCGTACTGCTCCTCCTCATGCATGGTGAGGATCAGGATGGCCAGCTTGGGCGATTCGCTGCGGATCTGGCGGATCAGGTCGACGCCGCTGCGCCCGGGCATGGACAGGTCGAGCAGCAACAGGTCGAAGCCGCCCTGGCGAATGTGGTTGAGGACTTCGAAACCGTCGATGGCTTCGCCTACGATGTCGATGTCGGGAGCCCCGTCAAGAATGCGCTTGAGCCCTTCGCGCATGATGGTGTGGTCGTCGGCAATGACAATTCGAATCATAGTTCCTCAAAAAGTTAGCAATATTTGTCTTCGCGCTCCGGCCCGGCAGGCCGGAGCGCGTCGTAACGCCAGGCCGTTCAGGCCGGACGCGGGTCTTTGATCAGCCGGTGCACCAGCACCGGGATCTTGGTATGCGACAGCACTTTGTTGGTCACGCTGCCCAGCAGCAGGTGGCCCCAGCCGCTGCGGCCATGCGAGCCGATGAAGATCAGGTCGCAGCCGCACTGGTTGGCGACGTCGACGATCTTCACTGCAGCGCTTTCGGCAAAGGCGGTCATGCCCTCCGCCCGTACGCCCTTCCTGGCGCAGGACTCAAGGATAGACTGAACATGTTCATTGCCGGCGCGCTGCATTGCCGCCCGGTACTCCTCCTCGCTGGGGTAGCTGGGCGGAATGATCTCCACATAAATCGGGTACTGGTATTCCGGCGCCACGAACAATGCCAGCACTTCCGCGCCGAGCTGCTGGGCGAATTCGACCCCGGCACAGGCGGTCTTGCTGGAAACGGCCGAGCCGTCCGTCGTTATCAGGATTTTCCGGTACATATCTCAGCCTCCTTTAAGCGTTAAAAGAGCCAGTTCCTGCCTTCATTGTAGCCCCGTTTATCAGTATTGTTCTGCTGTAAAGAGTTGATAATTATCAAGAAACTGTCAGGGGGACATCGCAGATGGCGCAAATTCCCGTTATTTCATGGGCTTGCGGCGGGAATTTCACACACTCCGCAAATACAACAGTACACTTGGAGCGCGATTTGGCTTCACCTAAGAGATTGAATTGAGTGGGCTGCCCCTGTTACACTCGCGTGAGTGCCTTGTTTATTGCCGAGCGTCAAATGTGACACTTTTTTCGGCAGCGGGAACTTTGAAAATTATGGAGAAGCAGGAATTATGACCGACGCCGCTGATGATTTCGATGCATTATTTGAAGAAGTATCTGCGCAACGGGCGAATGCGCCTGCACCGGCTCCAGCTGCTGCTCCGGCGGCTGCGGCATCCGATTCGGGCGATTCGGATGACCTGGAAAGCCTGTTTGAATCCGTAGCCGCCTCGGGCAAAGCGCCGGCACCGGCCGCAGCGCTGGCGCCGGCACCAGCGCCTGCCGCAGCGGGCGAAGCGCCGGCAGAAGGCGGCGAGCATGCGGAAGGCATGTTCGAGCGCCTGGGCGGCATCGTGCGCCTGCTGCACGATTCGCTGCGCGAACTCGGTTACGACAAGGCCCTGACCGAAGCGTCGACCCAGATCGTGGACGCGCAAGACCGCCTCGAATACGTCGCTTCGCTGACCGAGCAGGCTGCCAACAAGGTGCTGAATACCCTGGACGACGGCATGCCGGCACAGGAGGTGCTGTCCAGGCAAGCCAAGGATATGGAAGAGCGCTGGGCGGACCTGTTTGCGGGCAAGCTGAGCATTGAGGACTTCAAGGCGCTGGCGGGCGATTCGCGCGCCTTTGCCACCAAGGTAGCGCAAGCAACGGAGGCGGAAAAAGCCCGCCTGCTGGAAATCATGATGGCCCAGGACTTCCAGGACATCACCGGCCAGCTGATCAAGAAGGTCGTTGCCATTACCAAGAAGGTCGAAACCGAATTGGCGCAGCTGTTGAAAGACAATGCGCCGGCTGAGGTGCGCGAGAAGATTGCGCAGAAAGAGGTGTCGCTGATGTCGGGTCCATCCGTTCCATCGGAAGCCCTGAATCAGGACAGCGTCGATGACCTGCTTGCCGACCTGGGGTTCTAATGGATGATATGCTCAAGGAGTTCGTTGTCGAGGCCATGGACCTGGCCGTCAACGTCGAAGAGCACCTGTTGCGCCTCGAACGTGACCCCGACAACAAGGAAACGCTGAACGCGGTTTTCCGTTCCTTCCACACCATCAAGGGTGGCGCCGGCTTCATGAACCTGGGCGCCATGGTCTCGGCATGCCATTTGACCGAGAACCTGTTTGATGCCCTGCGCACTGGCGCCGCGCCCGTTACCCCGCTGTCGATTGAAGCGGCGCTGCAGGCCTCGGGCTTCGTGGCCGACCAGCTGTCCGAACTGAATAACGGTACCGCGCCCGACGCGCTGGCGCCGATGCCGGCCGACCTGGAAGCGATCCTGAAGGAAGCCATCGAAGGCAAGAAGACTTCCAGCAAGCCGGCGGCCAAGCCTGCGCCCGCCGCTCCAGCGCCGGCTGCGGCGCCGGTCGCCGCAGCGCCACCTGCTGCCGGCGCCGCGCCATCGGCCGACGGCCTGGACTGGGAAGGCATGTACGAAGCGGTAGTGCCGCCTGGTACTTACGTGCGTCCCGCGGTGGATGCGCGCGCCGAAGGCGTGGCTGCGGCTCATGCTGCCGCCGAAGGTACTCCGGCGGCGGTGCATGCACCGGCCGCCGAGGCGAAAGAGCGCCCGGCCGCGGAAGCCAAGCCGGTCTCCGCACCGGCCAAGGAAGAATCGATCCGTATCGATGCCGTCAAGCTGGACGCGCTGCTGGAAGTGGCCGGTGAATCCGTGCAGGCTGCCAACCAGGCCGCGGTACTGCTGGAGCGCCTGCAGCAATTCAAGTTCGAAGGCCAGGCAGCGACGCTGATGTCGGCCCTGACCGAAACCCTGGAACGTGCTTCGCGCTATTCCACCGAACTGCAGCGCGCCACCCTGGCGACCCGCATGCAGCCGGTCGGCCGCCTGTTCCAGAAATTCCCGCGCCTGGTGCGCGAACTGGCGAAAGACCTGGGCAAGGAAGTCGAGCTGACCATCGAAGGCGCGGAAACCGAAGTTGACCGCGTGGTGGTGGACAGCCTGTACGACCCGCTGGTGCACATGCTGCGCAATGCGCTGGACCATGGCGTGGAAGGGCCGGAGGCCCGCATGGCCATCGGCAAGCCGCCTAAAGCCTATATTTCCCTGAAGGCGTGGCAGGAAGCCAACTCGGTCATGATCGTGCTGCAGGACGACGGCAAGGGCATGGACCCGGCAGCGCTGAAGCGCAAGGCCGGCGAGAAAGGCCTGATTTCGCCAAGCGCCAACCTGACCGACGACGAGTGCTACCAGCTGGTATTCCTGCCGGGCTTCTCGACCAAGGAAGTGGCATCCTCGGTCTCCGGCCGCGGCGTCGGCATGGACGTGGTGAAGACCGCAGTGGAAAAGAACCGCGGCGCAATCCATATCGAATCGGCACTGGGCAAGGGCACCAAGTTCGCCATCCGCCTGCCGATCGAGCTGTCGATCGTGCCGACCATGCTGGTCTCCACCTCGGGTGCGCTGCTGGCGCTGCCGATGGCGGTGGTCGAGCGCGTGGTCGAACTGCCGGAAACCTTCATGGAAGTGGGCGGCGCGCCGGTCCTGAAAGACCAGGGTCGTCCGCTGCCGGTACGTTCGCTGGCCGATGCGCTGGGCTACGAGCCATGCTCGGAACGCGTGGGCATCGTGGTGAACTCGCCGCAGCCTTACATCCTGGCCGTGTCGGCCGTGGATGGCACCGCCGACCTGGTCATCAAACCGATGACCGCCTTGTCGGTGGACGGCATTACCGGCACCGCACGTTCCGCCGAGGGCGACCTGGTCCTAGTAGTTGGCCTATCGTTCCTGATGGACGGCTGCAGGGGAAGTGTAAGGATGGCGGCGTAAAGCCTCCTCCAAAAAATACAGAAAACACCAGCCTGCAGCCTCCCACAAAGGGGCTGCAGGCTTTTTTACGCCCCAACGACGAAAAAGGACCTTTTCTGGTATGGTCGTTGGGGATGGCGCCATACGCCAAAAACTACGCGAAATTGCTCACGAGGCGGAAAACAGCTGGGTTTTGCATTGCACAAAATATGGCATAATCAAACGGATCACCTTATCAGGCAGCATCATGAAAACGCTTTACGACAAACTCTGGGAATCCCACGTAGTACGCACTGAGGAAGATGGCACGGCCCTGCTGTACATCGACCGCCACCTGGTACACGAAGTCACCAGCCCGCAGGCATTCGACGGCCTGCGCAGCGCCGGGCGCCAGCCATGGCGCCTGTCGGCCAACCTGGCGGTGGCCGACCATAACGTTCCGACCACGGACCGTTCGCACGGCATCGAGGATCCCACCTCGCGCCTGCAGGTGGAAACCCTGGACAAGAACACCAAGTCGGTCGGCATGACCTACTTCCATATGAACGACAAGCGCCAGGGCATCGTGCACGTGATCGGCCCGGAGCAGGGCGCGACCCTGCCGGGCATGACCGTGGTGTGCGGCGACTCGCATACTTCGACCCACGGCGCATTCGGCGCGCTGGCGCACGGCATCGGCACGTCCGAAGTGGAGCACGTGCTGGCGACGCAGACCCTGCTGGCAAAGAAATCCAAGGCCATGCTGGTGCAGGTGGACGGCGTGCTGCCGGCCGGGGTGACCGCCAAGGACATCGTGCTGGCCGTGATCGGCAGGATCGGCACCGCGGGCGGCACCGGCTACGCGATCGAATTCGCCGGCTCGGCGATCCGTTCGCTGTCGATGGAGGGCCGCATGACGGTCTGTAATATGGCGATCGAAGCGGGCGCGCGCGCCGGCATGGTCGCGGTGGACGACACTACCATCAACTACGTCAAGGGCCGTCCGTATTCGCCGGCAGGCCCGCAGTGGGAGCAGGCGGTGGCGTACTGGCGCACCCTGCATTCCGACCCGGGCGCCAAATTCGACTTCGTCGTCACGCTGGACGCGGCGCAGATCCAGCCGCAGGTGACCTGGGGCACTTCGCCAGAGCAGGTGACCTCGATCGACGGCCGCGTGCCCGATCCGGACCAGGAGAAAGACCCGGTCAAGCGCGACGCCATGGAAAAAGCCCTGGTGTACATGAACCTGACGCCGAATACCCGCATCGAAGACATCCGCATCGACAAGGTCTTTATCGGCTCCTGCACCAACTCGCGCATCGAAGACTTGCGCGCCGCCGCCGCCGTGGTGCGCGGCAAGCAGCGCGCTTCGAACGTGAAGCTGGCAATGGTGGTGCCGGGCTCCGGCCTGGTGAAGGAGCAGGCCGAGCGCGAGGGGCTGGACGCGATCTTCAAGGCCGCCGGCTTTGAATGGCGCGAGCCGGGCTGTTCGATGTGCCTGGCCATGAACGCCGACCGGCTCGATCCGGGCGAGCGCTGCGCTTCCACCTCCAATCGTAATTTCGAAGGTCGCCAAGGCCAGGGCGGGCGTACCCACCTGGTATCGCCTGCCATGGCGGCGGCAGCCGGTATCGCCGGCCATTTCGTGGATGTCCGATCCATCCGCTAACAACAACCAGCAAGAGTCCAAAATGAAAAAACTATTCGCTATCGCTATCTCCGCCATCATCCTGACCGGCTGCAACACCGTTGCCGGCATCGGCAAGGATGTGCAAAGGGCCGGGCAGGTTGTAGAAAGCGCCGGCAAATAAAAGCTGGACGGCAGCCGATGCCCCGCGCATTGCCTGCCGTCGCCAACGCAGAGAATCATGGAAAAATTTACCGTCTATGAAGGTTTGGTAGCACCCCTTGACCGCGCCAACGTCGATACCGACGCGATCATCCCGAAGCAATTCCTGAAGTCGATCCATCGCACCGGCTTTGGTCCCAACCTGTTCGACGAGTGGCGCTATCTTGACCACGGCGAACCGGGCGTGGACAACAGCAAGCGTCCGCTCAACCCGGACTTCGTGCTGAACCAGCAACGCTACCAGGGAGCTTCGATTCTCCTGGCTCGCAAGAATTTCGGCTGCGGCTCGTCGCGCGAACACGCGCCATGGGCGCTCGACCAATACGGCTTCCGCGCCATCCTCGCGCCGAGTTTTGCAGACATCTTCTTCAACAACTGCTTCAAGAACGGCCTGCTGCCGGTCGTCCTTGGCGAAGCGCAGATCGATCATCTGTTCAATGAAGTCAAGGCCTTCCCGGGTTACCGCCTGGTGGTGGACCTTGAGCAGCAGCGCGTCAGCACCAGCGACGGTTCCGTCTCCTACCCATTCGAGATCGACGCCTTCCGCAAATACTGCCTGATGCATGGTCTCGACGACATCGGCCTGACCCTGCGCCATGCCGACGAGATCCACGCGTTCGAAGAACGCCGCCTGGCAAGCCAGCCCTGGCTGGCCAACGTCATTTAACAGATAAGATCAACATGAAAATCGCAATCCTGCCGGGCGATGGCATCGGCCCGGAAATCGTCAGCCAGGCCGTCAAGGTCCTGCATGCGCTCGACGAAAAATTTGAGATGGAAACTGCGCCGGTCGGCGGCGCCGGCTACGAGGCCAAGGGCCACCCGCTACCGGAAGAAACCCTGGCGCTGGCCAAGGCGGCCGACGCCGTGCTGTTCGGCGCCGTGGGCGACTGGAAGTACGACACGCTGGACCGTCCGCTGCGCCCGGAGCAGGCCATCCTCGGCCTGCGCAAGAACCTGGGCCTGTTCGGCAACCTGCGCCCGGCCATCCTGTACCCTGAGCTGGCCGGCGCTTCCACGCTGAAGCCGGAAGTGGTGTCGGGGCTGGACATCCTGATCGTGCGCGAGCTGACCGGCGACATCTATTTCGGCCAGCCGCGCGGCCTGCGCGAATGCCCGGATGGTCCGTTCAAGGGCCAGCGCGAAGGCTTCGACACCATGCGCTATGCGGAAGGCGAAATCCGCCGCATCGCCCACGTGGCGTTCCAGGCGGCGCAAAAGCGCGGCAAGCGCCTGACTTCCGTCGACAAGGCCAATGTGCTGGAGACTTTCCAGTTCTGGAAAGACATCGTCACCGACGTGCACAAGGAATATCCGGACGTGGCGCTGGACCATATGTACGTCGACAACGCCGCCATGCAACTGGTGCGCGCGCCGAAGAAGTTCGACGTCATCGTCACCGGCAATATGTTCGGCGATATCCTGTCGGACGCCGCAGCCATGCTGACCGGCTCGATCGGCATGCTGCCTTCGGCTTCGCTGGATGCCAACAACAAGGGCCTGTACGAACCGTCGCACGGCTCGGCTCCCGATATCGCGGGCAAGGGCATTGCCAACCCGCTGGCCACGATCCTGTCGGCTGCCATGATGCTGCGTTATTCGCTGGGCCGCGCAGAGCAGGCTGACCGCATCGAAACCGCTGTCAAGAAGGTCCTGGCACAGGGCCTGCGCACGCCGGACATCTACGAAGCTGGGACCACCAAGGTGGGCACTTCGCAGATGGGCGATGCAGTGGTCGCAGCACTTTAAAGATTTCACATCCAAAGGAAAGCAAAATGAAACTCGTAGGTCTGGTTGGTTGGCGCGGTATGGTCGGTTCGGTCCTGATGCAGCGCATGCAGGAAGAGGGCGACTTCGCCCATATCGAGCCGGTGTTCTTCTCCACTTCGAACACCGGCGGCGCTGCGCCGAAGATGGCGAAGAACGAGACTACCCTGAAAGACGCCACCAACATCGACGAACTGAAACGCTGCGAGATCATCATCTCCTGCCAGGGCGGCGACTACACCACCGAGGTATTCGCGAAGCTGCGCGCAGCCGGCTGGAACGGCTACTGGATCGACGCCGCGTCGACCCTGCGCATGGACAAGGATGCCGTGATCGTGCTCGATCCGGTCAACCTGAACGTGATCAAGGACGCCATGGCCAAGGGCGTGAAGAACTTCATCGGCGGTAACTGCACCGTGTCCTGCATGCTGATGGGCCTGGGCGGCCTGTTCAAGCAGGACCTGGTGGAGTGGATGACTTCCATGACCTACCAGGCGGCATCGGGCGGCGGCGCGCAGCATATGCGCGAGCTGCTGACCCAGTACGGCACCATCAACGCCTCCGTCAAGCACCTGCTGGACAACCCGGCATCGGCCATTCTGGAAATCGACAAGCAGGTGCTGGCTACCCAGCACGGCCTGTCGCCGGAAGAAACCAGGCAGTTCGGCGTACCGCTGGGCGGCAACCTGATTCCGTGGATCGACAAGGACCTGGGCAACGGCCAGTCGAAGGAAGAGTGGAAGGGCGGTGCCGAGACCAACAAGATCCTGGGCCGCGGCGAAGGCTTCGCCGCTTCCGCCATCCCGGTCGACGGCCTGTGCGTGCGTATCGGCGCGATGCGCTGCCACAGCCAGGCGCTGACCATCAAGCTGCGCCAGGATGTGCCGCTGGACGAGATCAACGACATCATCGCCAAGGACAACCAGTGGGTGAAGTTGGTACCGAACACGCGCGAAGCGTCGGTCAAGGAACTGACCCCGGCCGCCGTCACCGGCAGCCTGGCGATCCCGGTCGGCCGCGTGCGCAAGATGTCGATGGGCGGCGACTACCTGTCGGCCTTCACTGTAGGCGACCAGCTGCTGTGGGGCGCTGCCGAGCCGCTGCGCCGCATGCTGCGCATCGTATTGGATAAATAATCTGTTATTAATCAGCTAATAACTACTGAATAATAAACAAGATAAGAAGTATTTTCTAAAAGCCGGATTTCAAAGGAAATTCCGGCTTTTTTCTTCGGGAGAAGAAATATTTTCGTCATGAACGAAACAGAATAGTTCCTTAACAGGGAGAATAGTGGGAGAATGCTTGCATGCTTTAAAGCATGATGTTATGTTGAGACCTCTGGAAAAGTAACTTTGTTTCCACGTTAACCATTTTCCGTCCTCACTATGCCTGTACAAAAACCTTCCAAGGTCGCTTCGTTCGCGTTGAAAACACTGACCGCTGCTATGCTCAGCGGTGCCGTGCTCGCACCTATTTCCGTCAACGCAGCAGGCCTTGGCAAGCTCACTGTGCTCTCCTCGCTGGGGCAGCCGCTGCGCGCCGAAATCGAATTGACGGCCGTCACCGCTGAAGAAGCGTCCGAACTGGTGGCCAAGCTGGCCTCGCCGGATGCCTTCCGCGCCGCCAATATCGACTTCAATTCGGCATTGCTCAGCCTGCGTTTCGAGGTCGAAGCCCGTGGCTCGCGCCAATTTATCCGTATTACTTCGTCCCAGCCAATCAACGAGCCTTTCGTTGACATGCTGCTGGAATTGACCTGGACCAATGGTCGCCTGGTACGCGAGTACACCTTCCTGCTGGACCCGGCCGACCTGCGTACCACCAACTCCGCACAGGTTGCGGCGTCGCGCAATACGCGTCCCGCTGCAACGTCGACTCCTGCTGCCGCCCCTGCGGCCGCAGCATCGGCGGCTGCACCTGGCACGGCACCGTCGGCGCCGGCTGCATCGTCGCGTGCACCGGCGGCGCCAGCTGCACCGCGCGCCGCCGCAGCAGCGCAAGAAGGCGCCGACAGCTATGCCGTCAAGAAGGGCGATACGCTGGGCAAGATCGCCGGCCGCCTGAAGCCAGCCGACGTGTCGCTGGACATGATGCTGGTGGCCCTGTACCGCGCCAATCCGGACGCGTTCAACGGCTCCAACATGAATCGCCTGAAGTCCGGCACCATCCTGTCCGTGCCGGACGCGGGCTCCGTCAAGGGGACCAGCCAGGGTGAAGCCCATGGCGTGGTGGTGGCCCATGCCGCCGACTTCAACGCCTACCGCTCCAAGCTGGCGGGCCAGGTTGCTGCGGCTACCCCGTCCAAGGAAGCGGAATCCCAGCAAAGCCAGACCGGCAAGATCACTGCCCAGGTCAAGGAACGCCCGACAGCCGTCAGCGAGTCGAAAGACCAGCTGAAACTGTCCAAGGCAGGCGAAGCTTCCAGCAAGCCGGGCAAGACCGGCGTGGTGGAAGACAAGATCGCCAAGGACCGCCAGATGGCCGACGCCAGCGCCCGTGTGAAGGAGCTGGAAAAGAACGTCAACAGCCTCGAGAAGTTGATGGAGGTGAAGAACAAGGCTGGCGCCAGCGCACAGGCGAAAGCCAGCGCGCCTGCTCCAGCGCCGGCGCCGGCTGCTGCGGCGCCTGCCGCCAGCCCGGTCGTCAAGCTGTCCGAGCCGGCCCCGGCGCCGGCGCCAGCGCCGGCCGCGGCGCCTGCCGCTGCCGCCCCGGTTGCCGCCGCGCCGGCGCCGGAAGCGGCTGCACCGGTGGAAGCTGCACCGGAAAAGCCAAGCAAGCCAAAGCGCACCGTCGTGACGCCGCCTGCGAAAGTCGAGCCGGGCCTGGTCGACATGATCATGGAAAACATCAAGCTGATCGGCGCTGGCGTTGCTGCGCTGCTCGGCCTGGCTGCGCTGATGGTGGTACGCCGCCGCAAGGCTGCCGAAGAGATGTCGATGATGAATACGGAAGCGGCCAGCGTGATGGGCGATCCGGGTACCACCGCGCATTCCCTGTTCGCCGAAACCGGCGGCCAGAGCGTGGACACCAGCAACAGCGTGTTCAACTCCAACTTCGCCCCTTCGGCCAGCCAGCTCGACACCAATGAAGTCGATCCGGTGGCGGAAGCCGATGTGTACATTGCTTACGGCCGCGATGCCCAGGCCGAGGAAATCCTGAAGGAAGCACTGCGCGTCCATCCGGAACGCCACCCGGTGCGCCTGAAGCTGCTGGAAATCTATGCCGGCCGCAAGGATGCACGTTCCTTCGAAACCCAGGCCAGCGAGCTGTATTCGATGACCAAGGGCCAGGGCGACGAGTGGGCGCAAGCCGCAGCGATGGGCGTCAGCATCGACGCTGACAATCCGCTGTACGTCAGTGCCGCACAAGCCAAAGCCGCCGGCGGCATGGTTGGTGCTGCAGCTGCCGCTGGCGCAGCCCCTTTCGTAGCCAGCGAGTCGAATGAGCTCAACGATTTCGCTGCGATGTTTGCCGAGCCCGCTGCTGCACCAGCCAATGCTGATGGCCTGGACCTGGACCTGAGCCAGGATGCCGCGCCAACTGCTGCTGCCAGCGTGATGGATTTCGACCTGGACCGCGACGCAGGCGCGCTGCCGTCCTTTGCTGAAGAAACCAGGCCAAGCCCGAAAGCTGCCGACAGCAATACCCTGGACTTCGACCTCGGCGGCCTGAGCTTTGACGAGCCGGCAGTTGCGGCTCCGGTGGTCGCTGAAGCGGCCCCGGCGCCGGTTCCTGCTGCGGAAGAAGTGCAGGACCTGTCCTTCGACCTGGGCCTGGATACCCCAGCCGCCAAGATTGAAACGGTGGAAGCGGCGCCGGTGCCTGACGCCATGTCCGATATCGGCATGGACTTCAACCTGGACCTGCCAAGCGAATCCAAGCCGGCAGCAGTCGCGGCCGACCCGCTGGCAGACCTGAGCAGCATGGACTTCTCGCTGCCTGGCGCGAGCGCGGCGGTTGCTGCGCCGGTTGAAGAAGCTCAGCTGTCGGCTGCCGATTTCGCGCTGGACTTGCCGCTTGAAGCGGCACCTGCGGCCGCTGCCGCTCCGGCAGCAGCCGACTTCGACCTGTCCGGCATCGACCTCGACCTCGGCGGCGCCGGCCAGGTGGCCGAAGCACCGAAGAACGAAGACGAGATGTCCGCCCTCCACATGGAGATGGACACCAAGCTGGACCTGGCAGTGGCTTACCAGGAAATCGGCGACAAGGAAGGCGCTCGCGAGCTGCTGGATGAAGTGATCCGCGGCGGCAGCGACGACCAGGTTGCACGCGCCAGCACCATGCGCTCGCAACTCGGCTAAACCCTGTTTCACCGTATAATGCCCGGTCACAGATCAATCTGACCGGGCATTTTTTATTTTGAAACGCATTGCATTAGGGCTTCAGTACAACGGCGCCGGCTGGCTTGGCTACCAGGTCCAGCCGCACGGCCAGACCGTGCAGAACAAGCTGGAGGAAGCCATCGAGCGCTTCGCCTGCGTCAAGCTGGGCACCACTTGCGCCGGCCGCACCGACGCCGGCGTGCACGCGCTGAACCAGGTGGTGCACTTCGACACCGGGCTCGATCGCGCCGAACACGCCTGGGTACGCGGCATCAATGCCTTCCTGCCAGAATCGATCGGCGTGCGCTGGGCGCGCTACCTGCCGCAGGCGCCGACGCCGGAGCAGGAATTCCATTCCCGTTTCAGCGCCCGTTCCCGCACCTACCATTACCTGCTGTACAACCAGCAGATACGCTCGCCGCTGCTGGCAGGCCGCGCCGGCTTTACGCACTGGAAGCTGGACGTGGAGCGCATGCGCGCAGCGGTCAAGCCGCTGATCGGCACCCACGACTTCACTGCCTTCCGCGCTGCCATGTGCCAGGCCAGGACGCCGGTCAAGGAGATGCAGATGATCGAGATCGAGCGCCACGGCGACATGATCCTGTTCACGCTGCGTGCCAACGCATTCCTGCACCATATGGTACGCAACCTGGTCGGCGCGCTGGTGTATGTGGGCCAGGGCCGCGAGAACACGGATTGGCTGGGCGAGCTGCTGGCAGGGAAGGACCGCACCAAGGCGGCGCCAACCTTCATGCCGGACGGGCTGTACCTGTCCAAAATCGAATACGACGCAAAATGGGGCTTGCCGCAAGAAGAGCCCAGCATCCTGCCAGCCTTCTGAGGAAACCTGCAATGCCACGCACCCGCATCAAGATCTGCGGCCTGACCCGCGAAGAAGACGTCCAGGCCGCCGTGGCTGCGGGCGCCGATGCGGTGGGTTTTGTATTCTACGAAAAGAGCCCGCGCTACGTGGCGCCGGCGCGGGCGGCCGAGCTGATTGCACTGCTGCCGCCGTTCGTAACGCCGGTCGGCCTGTTCGTGAACCACACGGCGCAGCAGGTGGCGGCAGCCGTGGCGGTGGCGCCAGTATCGCTGCTGCAATTCCATGGCGATGAAACGGCAGGGCAATGTGCCGAGGCGGCGCGCGCTGCCGGGCGTGCCTTCGTGCGGGTATTCCGCGTCAAACCCGACACAAGCGGCGCTGAGCTGCTAGAATATGAGCGACTTTGCCGCGCATCCAGTGGCTTGTTCTCGGGCCTCCTGCTCGACACCTTCGTGGATGCATATGGCGGCGCAGGAAAGGTTTTCGATTGGTCCCTAATCCCAAAAGATCTCGCGCATCGGGCCGTTTTGAGTGGTGGCTTGAGCGTGCAAAATGTGACTGGCGCAGTGGCCAGCGTTCGCCCTTACGCGGTTGACGTCTCAAGTGGCGTCGAGCGCGCCAAGGGCATCAAAGATGCTCGCCTGATCGCGGAGTTCATTCGCGGCGTGCGGGCAGCAGATGCCACTATTGAGAAAGACCTGCACCATGAAAACCCCGCTTGACGCGCCTCCAGCGCACCTGTTTCACGCCTCATCCTACCACCTGCCTGACGCCACCGGCCATTTCGGCCCCTACGGCGGCTCCTTCGTTGCCGAAACCCTGAGCTACGCGCTGGCCGAACTGCGCCAAGCCTATGAGCGCTACAGCAAGGACGAGCTGTTCCTCGAAGAATTCCGCTATGAGCTGAAGCATTTCGTCGGCCGTCCGTCGCCCGTGTACCACGCCAAGCGCTGGTCGGCGCAGATGGGCGGGGCGCAGATTTTCTTCAAGCGCGAAGACCTGAACCACACCGGCGCGCACAAGATCAATAACGTGATCGGCCAGGCCTTGCTGGCCAAGCGCATGGGCAAGCCGCGCATCATCGCCGAAACCGGCGCCGGGCAGCACGGTGTCGCCACCGCCACCATCTGCGCGCGCTTCGGCCTGGAGTGCGTGGTGTACATGGGCAGCGAGGACGTCAAGCGCCAGGCGCAGAACGTCTATCGCATGAAGCTGCTGGGTGCGACCGTGGTGCCGGTGGAGTCCGGCTCCAAGACCCTGAAGGATGCGCTGAACGAAGCGATGCGCGACTGGGTGACCAATATCGAGAACACCTTTTACATCATCGGCACTGTGGCGGGCCCGCACCCGTATCCGATGATGGTGCGCGACTTCCAGTCCGTGATCGGCGAGGAATGCCTGCAGCAGATGCCCGAGATGACCGGCCGCCAGCCTGACTACGTCGTGGCCTGCATCGGCGGCGGCTCGAATGCGATGGGCATTTTCTATCCCTACATCGACCAGGCTGGAACGGCGCTGGTGGGCGTGGAGGCGGCAGGCGAAGGGCTGGAGTCCGGCAAGCACGCTGCTTCGCTGACGGCCGGCTATCCGGGCGTGTTGCACGGCAATCGTACCTATTTGCTGCAGGACGAGGGCGGGCAGATTATCGAGACGCATTCGGTGTCGGCCGGCCTGGACTATCCGGGTGTCGGACCCGAGCACTCCTACCTGAAGGATTCGGGACGCGCGCAATACGTGTCGATCACCGACGACGAGGCGCTGCAGGCTTTCCATGATTGCTGCCATATCGAGGGCATCATTCCGGCGCTGGAGTCGTCGCATGCGCTGGCGTATGCGGCCAAGCTGGCGGCGACCCTGCCGAAGGACAAGATCATCCTGGCCAACCTGTCGGGCCGCGGCGACAAGGATATGCATACCGTTGCGCAGCGCGCCGGGTTGCAGTTCTAAAACCGGAAAAAACATGACTCGTATCGAACAAACCTTCGCCGCCCTGAAAGCGCAAAACAAGAAAGCCCTGGTCACCTTCATCACCGCTGGCGACCCGCATCCCGGCAAGACCGTGGAACTGATGCACGCCCTGGTGGACGGCGGCGCCGACATCCTCGAACTGGGCATCCCGTTCTCCGACCCGATGGCCGAAGGCCCGGTCATCCAGCGCGCCTGCGAGCGGGCACTCGCCAACGGTGTCGGCATCCGCGACTGCTTCGACTTTGTGCGTGAATTCCGCAAAACCAACACGACCACCCCGGTCGTGCTGATGGGCTACGCCAACCCGATCGAGCGCCTCGGGCCCGACGCCTACATCGACGCCAGCCGCGCCGCCGGTGCCGATGGCGCCATCGTGGTCGACTATCCGCCGGAAGAGTGCGAGGAATTCGCCGCCAGGATGCGCGCGGCAGGGCAGGACCTGATTTTCCTGCTGGCGCCCACCTCGACCGAGCAGCGCGTGCAGCAAGTAGCGCGTGTCGGCAGCGGTTTCACGTACTATGTGTCGCTGAAAGGCGTGACCGGCGCCGGGCATATCGACACCGAGGACGTGGCGCGCCGCCTGGAAATGATCCGCAAGCACATCCAGCTCCCGCTGGGCGTCGGTTTTGGCATCCGCGACGGCGAAACCGCGCGTGCGGTGGCCAGTGTGGCCGATGCGGTGGTGATCGGCAGCCGCATCATCCAGGAAATCGAGGCGGCAGGCCCGGAAAATGCTGCAAAATCAGTACGATCGTTCGTTTCCGGCATTCGCCAGGCACTCGACGAAAAGCGTTGAATTGAGAGCAATGTTCTGCCTGTTTTGTTCGACAGGACAGGCAGAACCGGCTACACTTCCGGCCTAAGTTAGTGCAAGAGGAGAAATATATGAGCTGGTTGGAAAAATTGCTGCCACCGCGCATCCAGCGCTCGGACGCTGCCGCTCGCAAGACAATGCCTGAAGGCCTGTGGGTCAAGTGCCCATCCTGCGAGGCTGTGCTGTACCGTACCGACCTCGAATCGAACCTGCATGTCTGCCCCAAGTGCGACCATCACATGCGTATCCGCGCCCGTGAGCGCCTGGATGCACTGCTGGACGCCGGCGGCCGTTACGAAATCGGCCAGGAAACCCTGCCGGTCGACACGCTGAAGTTCAAAGACAGCAAGAAATACCCGGATCGCCTGAAGCAGGCGATGGAAGCCACCGGCGAAACCGACGCCCTGATTGCGATGGGCGGCTCGATCATGAGCCTGCCGGTTGTCGTGGCATGCTTCGAATTCGAATTCATGGGCGGCTCCATGGGTTCCGTGGTTGGCGAACGCTTCGCCCGCGCGGCCCAGGTCGCACTGGAGCAGAAGGTGCCGTTCATCTGCGTGACCGCGACTGGCGGCGCACGTATGCAGGAAGGCCTGCTGTCGCTGATGCAGATGGCGAAAACCACTGCCATGCTGACCAAGCTGGCCGAGAAGAAGCTGCCATTCATCTCCGTGCTGACCGACCCCACCATGGGTGGCGTGTCCGCATCGTTCGCCTTCATGGGCGACGTGGTGATGGCCGAACCGAAGGCACTGATCGGCTTCGCCGGTCCGCGCGTGATCGAAAACACCGTGCGTGAAAAGCTGCCGGAAGGCTTCCAGCGTTCCGAGTTCCTGCTGACCAAGGGCGCGATCGACATGATCGTGGACCGCCGCCAGATGCGCGAAGAAATCGCCCGCCTGCTGGCACTGATGCAGAACCAGGCCGTGGAAGTGCTGGCCTAAGTTTCAAGTTTCACCCGGCGCGCGCAGCCTCCTGCGCTGCGCGCCCAAAAATCCCTCCCTGGCGACAATGTCCAATCTCCCGAATACCCTCCCTGAATGGCTTGCGCTGATCGAGTCGCGCCACGCCGAAACCGTTATCAACATGGGCCTGGACCGCGTGCGCGCTGTCAAGCAACGCATGGCGCTGGCTTTCAAATGCCCGGTCATCATGGTGGCCGGCACCAACGGCAAGGGCTCGACCTGCGCCATGCTGGAATCGATCCTGCTGCAGGGCGGCTACCGGGTCGGCCTCTATATCAAGCCGCACTTCCTGCACTTCAATGAGCGTGCGCGATTGAATGGCGACATGGCCAGCGACGAGCAGCTGGTGGAGAGTTTCAATTTCGTGGAGCGGGCGCGCGGCGATATCTCGCTGACCTATTTCGAGTTCACCACGCTGGCCATCATGCACCTGATGTCGCAAGCGACGCTGGACGTGGTCATCCTGGAGGTGGGCCTGGGCGGCCGCCTGGACGCGGTCAACGTGATCGACGCCGACGTCTCGATCGTGACCAGTGTCGATATCGACCATGTCGATTACCTCGGCGGCACGCGCGAACAGATCGGCTTTGAGAAGGCCGGCATTTTCCGCACTGGCAAAGTTGCCATCTGCAGCGACCCGGTAGCGCCGCAGTCCCTGATCGATCACGCCATGGAAATCGGCGCCGACCTGTGGCTGATGGGCCGCGACTTCAATTACGCCGGCGACAAGCAACAGTGGAACTACGGCGGCCGTTCACAGCGCCGCAATTCCCTGGCTTATCCCGGCCTGCGCGGCGCCAACCAGCTGCTGAACGCCTGCGCGGCACTGGCAGCGCTGGAAGCGCTGAAGATGGAACTGCCGGTCGGCGCCCAGGAAGTGCGTACCGGCCTGGTAATGGTGGAGCTGCCGGGCCGCTTCCAGGTCCTGCCCGGCCGCCCGACCGTGATCTATGACGTGGCGCACAACCCGCACGCTGCGGCGGCGCTGGCGCAAAACGTCGGCAATATGGGTTTCAGCCCTTACACCTTCGCGGTGTTCGGTTCCATGCATGACAAGGATATCGATGGCGTGATCACGGCCATGGCGCCATGCGTCGACCATTGGTGCCTTACCAATTTGCCATCGCCGCGCGCGGCCACCGCTTCCGAACTGGCCGCCAAGGTGCAGTCAATTGAACCGAAAATGGGCGAAAGAAGCGCTAATATTTTCGATGACCCAGGTCAAGCATTCGCAAATGCGATGGGCAGGGCGGGCGAGAATGATAGAATTGTGGTCTTTGGATCATTCCTGACTGTCGCCGGCGTCATGGCGGCGAAAAAATCCTCACTCCACTGAGAAAATTCCGCATGGGCTTGTTATCGAAATTTGGCAAAAACAAGCAAGATGTTGCTGGTGAAGACAGCGGCTACTACCGCGCACAGGACGACAGGGCTCTCGACGAAAAGGCCCGTTCCAAGCGCGCATCCAGCGCTGGCGCCGACGCCGCGCCGCGCCGCAACAGCAGCAAAAATACCCAAGATCCTGTACTGCCCGAGAAGAAACGCGCGCGCCGCCGCCTGGTAGGCGCGATCGCGCTGGCGCTGGCCGTTGCCATCGGCCTGCCGATGCTGCTCGATTCCGAGCCTAAATCGTCGGTCTCCGATATCGCGATCAATATGCCGTCCAAGGACAAGCCGGGCGAGCCGCTGAATGGCGGCCCTGCCGTCGCACCGGCGCCTGCCATCGCGCAGCCGCCCGCGCCGGCTCCAGCCACCACCAAGCCGTCTGCTGCCGCACCGAGCTCGCGCACCGTTGGCCCGGTCGCCGCAGCCGGTTCGTCCCTGGATAAGGGCGAGGAATTTGTCAACGTGCCTGCCAGGCCGGCCGTGACCGAACCTGCGAAGCCGCCAAAAGCGGCCGAGCCCAAAGTCGCCAAGGCCGAGGTGAAGCACCCCGAACCGAAGCCGGAGCCAAAGAAACCGGAGCCTAAAGCGGAAGCCAAGCCTGCCCATTCAGACGATGCGCGCGCCATGGCTATCCTGGAGGGCAAGCCAGCCGAAGCAGCGCCCTTAACCAAGTACGTGATCAAGGTTGGCGCCTTCGCCGCAAAGGATAAAGTGGACGAGCTGCAGCGCAAGCTGGGCGAGGCCGGCATCAAGTCTTATGCGCAAAAGGTCAATACCGCAAACGGTGAATTGACCAGCGTGCGGGTCGGCCCGTTCCCGAACAAGGAAGAAGCCGAAAAGGTCAAAGCCAAACTGGGCAAACTGGGCCTGAGCGGCAGCCTTACCCCGGCCTGACTGACGATTTGAGGCTGCGCTGACGTGACGATTTTCGATTACCTGGTTATTTTCGTGCTGATCGCATCCATCGTCATTAGTACCATGCGCGGCCTGATCAAAGAGGTATTGTCGCTGGCCGGCTGGATCGTCGCCTTCGTGGTCGCCAATGCTTACGGCCCGTGGCTGGCTGACATGCTGCCGGAAGCCCTGCCGGGCGCCGTAGTGCGCCTGATCGTTGCCTTCATTGCACTGTTTGTCGGAGTGCTCATCCTCATGGCCTTGCTGACCATGGCAATCAATGCGCTGATCGAGGCGGGCGGCCTGTCGTTCGCCGATCGCGGCCTGGGAGCCCTGTTCGGGTTCGGCCGCGGCATTGTGATTGTGCTGGTTGGCGTCATATTGTGTGGGATGACCACGATGCCCAAGCAGGAATTCTGGAAGAACGCGCTGTTGAGTCCCATGGCGGAATCCGGCGTGCGTACCGTGAAACCATTCCTGCCCGCCGCGATGGCGGAGCATGTCCATTTTTAGAATTCTTTAAATCCGCAGCACCAAGTTTAGGAGCACACCATGTGTGGCATCGTCGGCGTCGTATCCCACCAACCAGTCAACCAGATGCTGTATGACGCGCTGCTGCTGTTGCAGCACCGCGGCCAGGATGCGGCAGGTATCGCAACCAACCAAAGCAACACGTTCTCCATGCACAAGGCCAATGGCCTGGTGCGCGACGTGTTCCGCACCCGTAACATGCGTTCGCTGAACGGCACCTCCGGTATCGGCCACTGCCGCTACCCGACCGCCGGTTCTTCCAGCGAAGAAGAAGCGCAGCCGTTCTACGTCAACGCACCATTCGGCATCACCCTGGCGCACAACGGCAACCTGACCAACTGGGAACAGCTCAAGGACGAGATGTTCAAGATCGACCGCCGCCACATCAACACCGACTCCGATTCGGAAGTGTTGCTGAACGTGCTGGCGCACGAAATCCAGAAGGCATCGACCGGCGTTACCCTGACCCCTGCGAATATCTTCCAGGCGGTGACTGTGCTGATCAAGCGCGTGCGCGGCGGCTATGCGGCGGTGGCGCAGATCGCCGGCAGCGGCATGCTGGCGTTCCGCGACCCGAACGGTATCCGCCCGCTGTGCCTGGGCATCAATGAAGGGCCGGAAGGCACCGAATACATGATTGCCTCCGAATCCGTGGCATTGGAAGGCATGGGCTTCCGCTTCGTGCGCGACGTGCTGCCGGGCGAGGCGATCTTCATCGACATGGACAACAACCTGCACGCGCAGATCTGCGCCGCGGCACCGAAGCTGAACCCATGCGTGTTCGAATACGTCTACCTGGCGCGTCCCGACTCCGTGATCGACGGCGCCTCCGTCTACAACACCCGCCTGAAAATGGGCGAATACCTGGCCGACAAGATCAAGCGCGAAGGCCTGGCCGAAGGCATCGACGTCGTCATGCCGATCCCCGACTCCTCGCGTCCGGCCGCCATCCAGCTGGCGATGCGCCTGGGCGTGGATTACCGCGAAGGCTTCATCAAGAACCGCTACATCGGCCGCACCTTCATCATGCCGGGCCAGGCGATGCGCAAGAAGTCCGTACGCCAGAAGCTGAACGCCATCGGCGACGAATTCAAGGACAAGGTCGTGCTGCTGGTGGACGACTCCATCGTGCGCGGCACCACTTCGCGCGAAATCGTGCAGATGGCGCGCGAAGCCGGCGCCAAGAAAGTGATCTTCGCCTCCGCCGCGCCGCCGGTGCTGTACCCGAACGTGTACGGCATCGACATGCCGACCCGCGACGAGCTGATCGCCCACGGCCGCACGGTGCAGGAAATTTGCGAAGAGATCACCGCCGACGCGCTGGTCTACCAGGACCTGGAAGACCTGAAGAAATCCATCGCCGACGTCAATCCTGCGCTGACTGAATTCGAGGCGTCCTGCTTCGACGGCAAGTACATCACCGGCGACGTGTCGGCCGAGTACCTGGACCGCATCGAACAGGCGCGCCACAACCCGACCAAGGCCAAGGTTGCTGAAGATGCGGCCCGCACGCAGCTGAACCTGAACACTGCATCGGAATCCTGATGAAGAACTACGGCTTCACGACCACCATCCTGCACAACGACCGCCAGAAAGGCATCGAACACGGCTCGCTGCACAAGCCGATCCACACTTCGGTGACCTTCGGCTATGCCGACGCGCGCCAGCTGGCGTCGGTCTTCCAGGGCAAGGAGCCGGGCTTCCGCTACGGGCGCCAGGGCAACCCGACGGTTGCCGCGCTGGAGGATAAGGTCAGCAAGATGGAGCAGGGCGTGGGCACGATCTGCTTTGCCACGGGCATGGGCGCCATCGGCGCCGTGTTCCAGGCGCTGCTGCGTGCCGGCGACCATGTCGTGTCGTCGTCGTTCCTGTTCGGGAATACCAACTCGCTGTGGCAAACCGTGGCGGGGCAGGGCGTGGGCGTGGACTTCGTCGACGCCACCGACGTGGCCAATGTGGCTGCCGCGCTCAAGCCTGAAACGCGCATGGTGTTCGTGGAGACCATTGCCAACCCGCGCACCCAGATCGCCGACCTGAAACGCATCGGCGAGCTGTGCGCGCAGCGCGGCATCCTGTACGTCGTCGACAACACGATGACGTCGCCATACCTGTTCCGTCCCAAGGACGTGGGCGCAGGCCTGGTAGTGAACGCGCTGACCAAGTCGATTGGCGGCCATGGCAACGCGCTTGGGGGCGCGTTGACCGACACGGGCGCTTACGACTGGACCCGGTTCCCGAACATCTTCGAAAACTACAAGAAGAACCCTTCAGTGCAGTGGGGCCTGGTGCAGATCCGCGCCAAGGCGCTGCGTGATTTCGGCGCCTCGCTGGCGCCGGAAGCGGCGCACCATATTGCGGTCGGCGCCGAGACGCTGGCGCTGCGCATGGACCGCACTTCGGCCAACGCGCGTGCGCTGGCCGCGATGCTGGAAGCCGACCAGCGCGTGGCGGCCGTGTATTACCCGGGCCTGAAATCGCATCCGCAGCATGGCATTGCAGCGGAGCTGTTCAAAGACTTTGGTTCGCTGCTGAGTTTCGAGCTGAAAGACGGCATCGACTGCTTCGATTACCTGAACAAATTGAAGCTGGCGATCCCGACTTCCAACCTGGGCGACACCCGCACCCTGGTCATTCCGGTCTCGCACACCATCTTCTACGAGATGGGCCCGGAGCGCCGCGCCTCCATGGGCATTGCCGATTCCCTGATCCGCGTGTCAGTCGGCATCGAAGACACCGACGACCTGATCGCTGACTTCCGCAGCGCCCTCGACTGATTCCGCGGCCGGCCGGTAGTAGGCCAGCGGTAGCAAGTCCAGCATAATGTGCAATACGATCGCCAGCGCCAGATGGCCGTTGGCGATCGCCACCAAACCCAATATCCCACCGACGACAGCCGCGCGCAGGGCCGCAATGGCGCCCTGGTAGGCATGCGCCAGCCCGAAAGCAGCAGAACTGAGCAGCCATGCCCAAGCCAGCCCCAGTTCTCCAAAGCAGGTGAGCAGGAAGCCCCGGTACACCAGTTCTTCGCAGACCCCCGCCGACACTGCGAGAACGATCCACCAGCGCCGTTCGCGCGTTCCGACCGGCAGCATGAATTTCAAGGACTGTGCGGCGGCCTCGCATTGCCGCTGGAACCGGGCATTGAACAGGCAATACACGGCCTGCGCAGTCATCACGGCGGCCAGCAACAGTGCGCTGCCCAGCACCAGCCAGCGTGCAATGGCGCCACCAGTCGTGAGCCACGCCATGCCATCCACGCTGCCCGGGGCCTCGAACAGGCTGGCCGGGGCACTGAGCCATGCTGCTGCACCGGCCATCAGCCAAAGCATGGCGAGGTCCTTGCGATAGCTTGCGCGCCGGCTTGCGCTATCGCTGTCGGCCTTCAGCCGGCGCGATGAGGCGGCTTCGACCAGCGGCAGGAGGATGCAGATTGCGAAGGAGTAGATGGTGGACAGCACGGACATGGGATTTCCTTGCTAAAAATATGAATGTGAATGTGAATGTGAATGCGAATTCACTTTTACATTTTTCGCCGAAAATGTCTATACTTTGCGGCATGGACAAGCAAATGCCCCCGGCGCGCCAGCAGCGCAGCCGCGATACGGAGGAGCGCCTGCTGAATGCGGCGTTGCAGATACTGGAAGAGGAGGGGCTGGATGCCGCGCTCATTCCGCGCATCGCCGAGCTGGCACAAGTGGCACCGGCCAGCGTCTATCGCCGATTTGCGGATAAATCAGCCCTGCTGCGAGCGGCCTTCCTCAAGGTCCTGAGAAGCAGCAACGAGTCAAACCAGGCCCAGGCTGCGCAAAAGATCTCGCGTACCAGCCTGGCGGAAAGCCTGGGGCAGATGGCTACGCAGCTGTTGGAGCAGTACCGCGCATATCCTCACTTATTGCGGGCGCTGATGCGCTTCATGGAAAGCGATTCCGATACCGGTTTCGTCCAGGATGCGCGTGAGATCATGCGCATGAACGTGGAACTGATGGTCGATTTGCTGATGCGGCACCGCACCGAGGTTCGACATACGCCAAAGCGCAGCGCTGTGCATTTCGCCGTCACGGGAATGGCATGTACGATCCAGAGCTATACCCTGGACCAGGAGTCGCTTTGGCACGGCGCAGCCGCCATGACCGATGAGGAGATGGCGGCGCGCGCGGCGCACTGTGCATACGCTTACCTGGCGACGCCGCTTCAGTAAGGCGTGCCGAAGATGGCGCTGAAGCGGGCCTTCTGCTCGGCGCTAGCTGCCGGATCGCGCAGCAGGTAGGTTTCCAGCATGCCGAACTGCTCGAGGCGCAGGCCGATGTCCTTGAACAGGGACGCGAGGTCGGGCGCCTTGCTGGTGGCGACGATGTTGTTCAACAGCGGGTCGAGATCGACGCCGCCGATCACCTTGCCGATGCGCACGATGTCGGCCTGCTCGTACACCTTGCCCTTCTGGCCGAATTCCTTGTACATCTCGTGCAGCAGCGTGTCCAGGCTGACCTTCCCCTTGCTTGCCTTGCGCAGTTCCACGTCCATCGCCAGGCCTGCAATGGTGCCACCGCCGTAAACCAGCAGCCAGTTGCGGTGTTTGTCCTTTACCGCTTCGCGCACCGTGACGGTCAGCCCCTGCACATTGCGCGCCACGTTCTGGCCGCGCGCCAGGTTCTCCAGCTGCTGGATCAGCATAGTGCGGTCCATCAGCTTGTTGCGCGCCATGGTGACCACGGTGACGTAGTCGTTTACGCCTTCCTTGAACCACTCTTCGCTTTCGTTTTTCGGCACCAGCGAGTGGCCGTCCCAGAAGTGGGCCAATTCGTGCGCCATCACCTTGCCCCAGATCGGGCGCGCCACTTCGCTGCCATCGTCTTTCAGGTATTGGCTGAAGGAGCCGGCGAAAGCGCCGCCGTCGCCGCTATCACCCTGGTTGACCACGATCAGGAAGCGGTCTGCGACCGGGCCGCGGCCGTACAGCTTCCGGTAGCTGTTCATCTGTTTGTCGATCATGGAGATGAAGGCGTCGCGGCGCTTCCAGTATTGCTTGCCCATCACCAGCGTCATTTCGACGCCGCCGGCCTTGAAGGTTTCCGAGCGCGCCGTGCCGAAGAAGAAGGCGTTGTTTACCAGTTCGCGGCGCGAATCCACGACGAAGGTAGCCGCCTTGCCGGCGCTGCGCCACGGGGTATTGGCTTTCCAGCCCGCTGGCAGGTCGAAGGCGACTTCGGTTTCACCGTGCATTTTCACGCCCGGCACAATGAACAGCGGGTAGCCGACCGACATCAGCCCTTCGTCGGTGTGATAGGACACTTCTTCGTTCCCGCCCGGCCACTGGTATTTGTCGTGTTCCAGCCGGATGTCGTAGGACAAGCGCAGGCGGCGGTCGCCATCGACCTCGTATTCGCCTTCGCCTTTATCGTTGAGCGCGACGGCGCTGCCGGCCATGTCGCGCACGGCCAGCTTTTCGATCAGGTCGGCCTGGCCATTCTTCAGTTGCGGGATCGGCATGCAATTGAACAGCACCAGTTCACGGCCCTCGACCCAGACGTCGGCTTCGACGTGGGCGCGCTGGGCATCCTTGTCGATGCTCAGGCGGTAGTGGTTGGTCTGGTTGTCGAAGGCGAACGCGGATCGCGCTGCCAGCATCGCGGCTGCGATGCACAAAGGCTTGAACATGAAATCTCCCCGGTGGTGGTGTGTTTTTGATGACTGTAAGTCAGCGCAGCCACCCGGGGAGCGTGGCTGCGACGAAATGCAGGATTGGCGGGACAGGCGGCAGGGCTAGCGTAGCGCTTTTTCCACAACCGCCTTCATGGCTGGCATGGCGCAGCGCAGTGCCGCGTGGCCGCAGTCGGTGTCCAGCACGGTGGCTTCTTCCTTGCGCAACTTGGCGAAAGCAATCGCAGGGCCAGGGTTCACCAGGTGGTCTTGCGCGGCGTTGATCGGGACCAGCCGCGCCTTGATGCGTGGCGCCGCTTCTTCCAGCTTGCCGCCCTGGGAGATATCGTGGCCCAGTACGGCGCGGATCTGCCACAGGGAGTTGTTGGCGTCCGTGCTGTCAGGCTCGGAGGCCTGGCTCTCGCGGAAGAATCTTTCGAAGTCCTTCGGCGCGGTGCGCGCGCTGCGATGTGCCGGGCTGTCGAAGTTCATCGCGAACAGCAGGTTATACATCGGCAGCGGCGGGTTCCTGGCGTAGCGGCCGCCGGCATATGCCGGCTCGTCGAGAACCGATTTCTCCACGATGCGCAGGAACAGCATGTCGGAAGATGTCAGGCGCGGGGTGCCTGCGATCGGGATCGCAACGTCCATGAAGCCAGGGTAGCTGGCGGCCCACTGGAAAGCCTGCATGCCGCCCATCGAATAGCCCATCACTGCGTGCACGTGCTTGATGCCCAGCTTTTCGGTCAGCAGCTTGTACTGGCTGGCGACCATGTCACGTACCGTGAATTGCGGGAAGGAGGGGCCGGGCTGCGCCTTGCTGTTGGATGGTGAGCAAGACACGCCGTTACCCAGGGCATCGACCACGATCACGTACCACGGTGCGGGATCGAACAGGGCGCCGCTTTGCAGCATGCCGGCCGCATCGCGGCTGGTGCCGGTGTGCCAGGTTGTGAACAGGATGACGTTGGATTTGTCGGCATTCAGGGTGCCGAAGGTGCGGTAGCCGATCGAACAGTCGCTGATGGTGGCCTTGTTTTCAAGCTGCAGGTCGCCCATATTGGCGAATTGTTGTTGCGGGGCGGCGGCGTATGCGGTGGAAGCCGACAATGCGAAGGCGCACACGATCGAGCTGATACGGCGGAAGTGCATGTTATCTCCTCTTTTTTCGATACAAGAAGGATAACTCGGGCGGGCCATGCCGTGGCAGCCGAGTGCGACAGGCTGCAGGAATCGGGGAGCAGGCTGGCTTAAAACGTCACGGCGCCGGGCATGCCGTAAGGATGGCGCCAGCCGGGCAGGGCGCGAATGCGGTTGGTTGCGCAGAACAGCCATGGCGGCATCGGGCCTATGGCAGTGCTGCTACTTGGGGTATCAGCCGCGCCTTGAAGGATGGCATCAGTGCCAGGTCCGCATCAGGCCGACGGCCAGGCCTTCCAGCGCGAAGTCGTCTTCCGGACTGACTGTGATGATCTTGAAGTCCGGATTTTCAGGCAGCAGTTCGATCTTGCTGCCGGTCTTGCGGTAGGTCTTGACCGTGACATCGTTGCCGATGCGGGCCACGACGACCTGGCCATTGCGGGCAGTGTCAGTCTTTTTCACCGCCAGCAGATCGCCGTCCATGATGCCGATGTCGCGCATCGATTCGCCGCGCACCTTCAGCAAGAAGTCCGGCTTCGCCGAGAACAGCTTGGGGTCGACGTTGTAGGTGGTTTCCAGGTTTTCCTGCGCCAGGATAGGCGAGCCGGCGGCCACGCGGCCGATCAGCGGCAGGGAGACCAGCATGCCGGCCGGTACGGCTGGCATGTCGTCAAATTCGATTTTGGCGCGCGCTGACTGGCGTGGGGCGGCGGTGCCGGTCGAGGCGCCGCCGAAGTTGCCGGTCAGGCGGATGCCGCGCGAGGTGCCGGCGGTGATTTCAATAGCCCCCTTGCGCTGCAGGGCTTTCAAGTGTTCTTCCGCGGCGTTGGCGGATTTGAAGCCAAGTTCCGCCGCGATCTCGGCGCGAGTGGGCGGGAAGCCGGTGTTGTCGATCGCATCCTTGATCAGGTTGAGAATCTGTTCTTGTCGTGCTGTGAGCTTGATCATGGCGCTATGGTGAACTGTGAATATAGACAGTCTGTATTTTTGTACAGTGTGGATCGAATTGCAAGCAAATTTGTTGCATCGGCAGAAAATATTCGGCTTAATGTCGATTCGACAACCATTGGAGGGCAGGGATGGGACGATTTGCTTTCTTGCTGGCGGCGGGGATTTCTTTGTTCGGTGCCCTGATCCATTTCGTGGCCCCTTTGCTCGGCCCCGAATGGTATGCGTTCCTGCAGGCGCCGCCCAAGGTAGTGGCTTCGGCACAAGCCGGCGGGTTGCTGGCACCGACTGGTGCGATGGCAATTGGCGTGCTGATGCTGGTTTGCGCCTTGTATGCGTTGGCGGGGGCCGGCCTGCTGCGCTGGCTGCCTTTTGCGCAGATGGTGCAAGGGACGGTGGCTGCTGTTTGCCTGCTGCGTGGCTTGCTGGTGTTGCCTTATTTGTACAGATTTCCTGAACGCGTATGGACATTCGATGCCATGGCTTCCGCAGTCTGGTTCGCTGCGGGGCTTGGATTCCTGGTCGGAATCCTGCAATCGACCAATGCGCGGCGGGCCGTGATCGCGGCGCCTGGCGACGCGTCAGGGGCTTAGCCTGGCTTTGGCCAGCGCTTCGGCAAGGGATTCGGCCTCGAACACGGCCAGCCCAAGGGCGTCCAACTGTTCCGGGCTCGCCTGGCGCAGGCGGGAGAGTACGGATGAAGGCAGCGGCGTGAAACGGCTGGCAAGTTGCGCCGCCAGCAACTCTACCTTGCCGCGTCTCAATCCGAGCTGTTCGCCTTCGGCCATACCTTCAGCCTTACCTTCAGCCTTACCTTCAGCCTTACCTTCAGCCTTACCTTCAGCCTTACCTTCAGCCATACCTTCAGCCTTACCTTCAGCCTTACCTTCAGCCATACCTTCAGCCAGACCTTCTGCGTGACCCTCGGCATGGCCTTCCGCCGCAGCTGATTTGCGCACCCTGTCGCCCTCCCTGGCAAGCGTCTTGCGGATGTTTTCGGCTAGCATGTAATTCAGGCTGTTCTTGGGCAGCGTGGGCTGCAGCCTGAGCAGATCGTCGATATCCATGGGTAATCTCCTTTGCCACTTCGACGGTAACGGGATCATGTAGTCTAAGACTGCCTGCAACACGAAAAGTTCATCGACGAGCCATACTTTTTCGTGCATCAGTCCCACCAGTAATTCTTTGGTTGGCTCGCGTCGCGCTGGATTGTGGCGCGTCTGGCGCAGCTTTAAGTGGACAAGGGCGGTGAATCCTGCCGGGTTGTCGGTGGCCGCAAGTTCTTCGAGCCGGTCGCGGAAATCCATCAACTTGGCGACGCGGAACTGAACGGAAAATCCGCTCCCGGCCTCGTTGCTGTCGAACCGTTCGGGGCGCCAGTGGAGGCCGGGGTCGGCGAGCAAGGCCAAGCTGATGACCGGCAGCCCAAAACGCGCACGTAAGGCAGTGTGGTATTCCGCCATGCGCCGGTCGAATCCTGCTTGGCGGCAGCATTGGATTTCGATATGGAGGCAAAGGTCGCGTCCATCCCGATTTGTGGTAAGAATGATCACATCGGGATGGCGCGGGGCCGCTGCCGCGCTATCGCTGGCTGGCGCCAGTTCGTGGTCGGGAAGGCGATAACCGTGGCCCCAATCGATGCTCGCGGCGACATCAGGAAAGAACAGCCGCAGGAAATCGGCCGGATAACGGCTGGCGATCAGCTTCCATGCGAGGTCGGGGCGGTCCATGGCCCAGCATGCCAGCCCGGGGGAAAGGGGCCTTGCGCGCCATCAGTAAAGCTTGAGCCGGCCGGCAAAGTCTGCTATGCTTGCGGGCTTACCTCTTCCCACACCCGTCTTGACGCCGGGGTGGGCTATATTCACAGTCCTTAAGGGAGTTATTAATGCGTCACTACGAAATCGTATTTATCGTCCATCCGGACCAGAGCGAGCAAGTGCCCGCGATGATCGAACGTTACAAAGCCAGCGTGACCTCGCGCGGCGGTAACGTGCACCGTGTTGAAGATTGGGGCCGCCGTCAAATGGCTTACTCGATCCAGAAACTGGCCAAGGCACACTACATCTGCCTGAACATCGAGTGCGACAACGAGACCCTGGTTGAGCTGGAAACCGCATTCAAATTCAATGATGCCGTGCTGCGTCACCTGACCGTCAAGATGAAGAAAGCGGAAACCGCTCCTTCCCCAATGATGAAGTCGGTCCAGCGTGAAGACGCGGCCAAGAGCCATCGCGCCGAAGCCCCAGCAGCTCCTGCAGCGGCCTAATTCCTGACAGGAGACGGTCTGTACAACCAGCTCCGGGTTACCGCCCTGATTGCCGAACGGGATGAAATTCGTTACACCCCGGCCGGCCTGCCGATTGTGAATGCAAGCTTGCAGCACAGTTCGCAGCAGACAGAGGCAGGCATTGCCCGACTGAGCGAGTTTGAGATCCCTGCCGTTGCGGCAGGCGAGTTGTCAAAACGCTTCAGTCAGGCGCCCCTTGGAGGCTTGTACGAGTTCACCGGTTTCCTGGCCAAGAAGAACCGCAATAGCAGAACCCTGGTGTTTCACATCATTGATTTTCGTGCTGCCCAAGCAGCGCACATTTAAATACAGGAGCCTAAAATGGCATTCGGTAAAAAGTTCGACAAAAACAAGCTCAAGCTGAAAGAAAAGCGCAAGCAACAAAATCCACTGTTCAAGCGCAAGAAGTTCTGCCGCTTCACCGCAGCTCACGTTGAGCAAGTGGACTACAAAGACGTAGACACCCTGAAAGATTTCGTCCAGGAAAACGGCAAGATCATGCCAGCACGCCTGACCGGCACCAAGGCGCACTACCAGCGTCAAGTTGACACCGCGATCAAGCGCGCCCGCTACCTGGCCCTGCTGCCGTACACCGATCTGCACCACGCTTAATTAGCGATCAGATCAGAGATCCTGGAGAAATAATATGCAAATCATCCTTTTGGAAAAAGTTGTTAACGTCGGCAACCTGGGCGACGTGGTGAAAGTGAAAGACGGCTACGCCCGTAACTTCCTGATCCCTCAGAAACTGGCACGCCGCGCTACCGCTGCTGCTGTTGCTGAATTCGAAGCCAAGCGCGCTGAACTGGAAAAAGCTGCTGCCGCCAAGCTGGCTGCTGCCCAAGCCCAAGGCGAAAAGCTGAACGGCATGACCGTGACCGTATCGCAGAAAGCCGGCGTTGACGGCCGTCTGTTCGGTTCCGTGACCAACTTCGACATCGCTGAAGCCCTGACCAAAGCTGGCTTCGCAGTGGAAAAGTCCGCTGTGCGCCTGCCAACCGGTCCTCTGAAGACCACCGGCGAGTTCCCAGTGGCCGTGGCCCTGCACACCGACGTCGTGGCGGAAGTGACCGTAGCTGTTGTTGGCGAAGCTGCTTAATCAGCGTCGTAAATACAGCAAAAAAGCCGGGTTCGCCCGGCTTTTTTTATTTCCAGGGATTCTTACGGCGTTGCCGAAGCAGGTATAATGCGCGCCATGAACGCCGCACCCCAGTCCGACCCACAAGTCGATTCCCTCCGCATCCCGCCGCACTCGATCGAGGCAGAGCAATCTGTCATCGGTGGTTTGTTGCGCGACAACGCGGCGTGGGACCGTATTGCGGACTTCATGAATGCGGAAGACTTCTACCGCTACGACCACCGCATCATCTTCGAGCAGATGGTGCGCCTGATTAACTCGGGCAAGCCGGCTGACGTGGTAACCGTGTTCGAAGCGCTCAGCATGCTGGGCAAGGCGGAAGAGGTGGGCGGCATGGCCTACCTGAACGCCATGGCGCAAAACACGCCCTCGGCCGCGAATATCCGCCGCTATGCCGAAATCGTGCGCGACCGCGGCGTGCTGCGCAAGCTGATCACGGTAGCCGACGAAGTGTCGGGCAATGCCTTCAGCCCGCAAGGCAAGGAAGTGAAGCAGATCCTGGACGAGGCGGAATCGAAGATCTTTGCCATCGCCGAAGCCGGCTCGCGCGGCGCCGCCGGCTGGCTGCCGGTGCAGCCCCTGCTGACCCAGGTGGTGGAGCGCATCGATGAACTGTATTCGCGCGATAGCGGCTCCGAAATCACCGGCGTGCCGACCGGCTGGACCGACCTGGACAGGATGACTTCCGGCCTGCAGCCGGGCGACATGGTGGTCGTGGCGGGGCGTCCATCCATGGGCAAGACCGCTTTCTCGATGAACATCGCCGAAAACGTGGCGGTGGAGGCCGGCCTGCCGGTCGCCGTGTTCTCGATGGAGATGGGCGGCGTGCAGCTGGCCATGCGTATGCTCGGTTCGGTAGGCATGCTGGACCAGCACCGCCTGCGTACCGGCAAGCTGATCGACGAGGATTGGCCGCGCCTGACGCACGCCATCCAGAAGATGAATGACGCCCAGGTCTATATCGACGAGACCCCGGCACTGAACCCGATCGAGATGCGCGCCCGTGCGCGCCGCCTGGCCCGCCAATGCGGCAAGCTGGGCCTGATCGTGGTCGACTACCTGCAGCTGATGCAGGGCAGCCAGCCGGGCGACAACCGCTCGGCCGAGATCTCCGAGATCTCGCGCTCCCTGAAGGGCCTGGCCAAAGAGCTGCATTGCCCCGTCATTGCGCTCTCCCAGCTGAACCGATCGCTGGAACAACGTCCCAATAAACGTCCCGTCATGTCCGACCTGCGCGAATCCGGCGCTATCGAGCAGGACGCCGACGTGATCATTTTCCTGTATCGCGACGAAGTCTATAACCCGGACTCGCCGGATAAAGGCACCGCCGAAATCATTATCGGCAAGCAGCGTAACGGTCCAATCGGGGCGATCCGCCTGACCTGGATCGGTGCGTACACCAAGTTTGGCAATTACACCGGTAACCTGTCGATCTACCAAGGCGACTGATTACCAGGCGGGCCACGCTGGGTGGCCATGCTGCAGTACCAACGAATCAACCAACGGAGAACAAAAATGTTTGGACGCTTGATGCCCTCGGAGGGCAAATTCTTTGACATGTTTAACCAGCATGCCGAACTTTGCGTCAAGGGCGCCAAAGAAATGCTGGGCCTGATGGCCAACTTCGACGACCTGGAAAACCGTGTCCACGCCATCGAAAGCATTGAAAAACAGGCTGACAAGATCACCTACCAGGCGGTAGACCTGCTGCACAAAACCTTCATCACCCCGCTCGACCGCGATGACATCCACAAGCTGATCACCCGCATGGACGACATCCTGGACCTGATGGAAGACGCCGCCCAGACCGTATCGCTGTACGACCTGCATTCCGTGACCCCGGAAGCCAAGCGCCTGGCCGAACTGGTGCTGGCTTGCTGCGAGAAGGTGAAGGATGCCGTGGCCCTGCTGTCGAACATGGACAACGCCTCCAAGATCGTCAGCATCTGCGAAGAAATCGACCGCCTGGAATCGGATGCCGACCACGTGATGCGCGCTGCCATGTCCAAGCTGTTCCGCGATGAACCGGATGTGCGCAACCTGATCAAGATGAAGGCGATCTACGAGATCCTGGAAACCGTCACCGACCGCTGCGAAGATGTTGCCAACATCATCGAAGGCATCATCGTCGAAAACGCATAATTAAAAAGATCATTTCATGAGCAACCTCGAAATTAGCATCTGGGCGCTGGGGGCACTGGTCTTCCTCGCACTGGTGTTCGACTTCATGAACGGCTTCCACGATGCCGCCAATGCGATCGCCACGGTGGTATCCACCGGTGTGCTGAAACCGCAGACCGCCGTGATGATGGCTGCCTTCTTCAACTTCGTCGCGATCTTCGTGGTCGGCCTGAAAGTGGCCACCACCATCGGCAAGGGTACGATCGAACCCACGGTGATCGACCACTATGTGATCTTCGGGGCGCTGATCGGGGCGATTGTCTGGAACGTGATCACCTGGTACTACGGCATTCCGTCTTCGTCCTCGCACGCGCTGATCGGCGGCCTGGTGGGTGCGGCGGTGGCCAAGTCCGGCACCGGCGCGCTGATCTCCGGCGGCTTGATCAAGACGGTGGTGTTCATCGTCGTGGCGCCGCTGCTGGGCTTTGTGCTTGGTTCGCTGATCATGCTGATCGTGTCGTGGGTCTTCGTGAAGTCGACGCCGCGCAAGGTTGACGGCTGGTTCCGCCGCCTGCAGCTGGTGTCCGCGGCCGGCTATTCGCTGGGTCACGGCGGCAACGACGCGCAGAAAACCATGGGCATCATCTGGATGCTGCTGATCGCTTCCGGCCACGTGGCTGCCGGCGACACGGCGCCGCCGGTGTGGGTCATCGTGTCCTGCTACGGCGCGATCTCGTTCGGCACCCTGTTCGGCGGCTGGCGTATCGTCAAGACCATGGGCCAGAAGATCACCAAGCTGAAACCGGTGGGCGGCTTCTGCGCCGAAACCGGCGGTGCGATCACCCTGCTGATGGCGTCCTTCTGGGGCGTGCCTGTCTCCACCACCCACACCATCACCGGCGCGATCGTCGGCGTCGGCTCGGCGCAGAAGATGTCGGCCGTGCGCTGGGGCGTGGCGGGCAATATCGTGTGGGCGTGGATCTTCACCATTCCGGCTTCCGCGTTTGTTGCGGCGGTGGCCTGGTGGGTCGGTAAGCACATCATGTAATTCCGGAAGGGGCGCTGCGGCGCCCCTTTATTTTGTCGACAGTGTCTCAGAATTGGGATATATTCCCAGTTATGGGAAATTCATTTGAAGACCGCCTGGTGCGGCGCCTGGCCGGTTTGCGCGAAGAGCGTGCGCTGTCGCTGGAAGAACTGGCCACGCACAGCGGCATCAGCCGCGCCACCTTGTCGCGCCTGGAGCGCGGCGAAACCAGCCCGACGGCGGAAATGCTGGGCAAGCTGTGCGCCGTATATGGCATGCCGATGTCGCGCCTGATCGCGGAAGTCGAGCTGGCGCCGGTGCAATTGATCCGGCGCCAGGAACAGGCGCAATGGCACGATCCTGCCACCGGCTTCGTGCGCCGCATGGTATCGCCGCCGGCGCGCGGCTTCAAGGCGGAGATGATCGAGGGGCGGCTGCCGCCCGGCGCAGTGATCGATTACGCGCAACCGCCGGTGCGCGGCCTGGAGCAGCATATGTGGATGCTGTCCGGCGCGCTCGATTACACCATCGACGGCAGCACGCACCGGCTGCAGCCGGGCGATTGCCTGCGCTTTCACCTGTACGGCGCGACGCGCTTTTCCTGTCCCGGCCCCGAATCGGCCCATTACCTGATTGCGATATGCGAACCATAGAAGAACTGGATGGCGCCGGCCTGCTGGCGCACGCCGACCAACTGGCGGAAGTACTGCGGGCCTGCGTGCTGGCCGGCGCCAGTGTCGGCTTCGAGCTGCCATGCCCGCATGAAGAGACGCGCGCGTTCTGGCAGGGCCTGCACAGCGCGACAGAGCGCGGCGAGCGCCGCCTGTTCATCGTGCGCGGCGATGACGGCCGGATCGACGGGACGCTGCAGCTGGTATTGGCCGGCATGCCGAATGGCCGCCATCGCGCCGAACTGTCGAAGATGCTGGTGCACCCGCGTGCACGGCGCCAAGGCCTGGCGCAGGCACTGGTCCTGCACGCCGAAGCGGTCGCGCGCGAACAGGGCCGCACGCTGCTGGTCCTCGATACCTGCAGCGGCGAACCGGCCGAAGGCATGTACCTGAAGCTGGGCTACCAACGCTGCGGCGAGATCCCCCAGTTCGCCACCATGCCCGATGGCCGCCTGGGCGCAGCAACCTTCATGTACAAGCTGCTGCCGCGCGTGGCGGCGGCCGATCCGGGCGCCCCGGAATCAGTCGCGCTGATGGCGGAGCTGGACGGCACGCTGCGGGCGCTGACCGGCGACAGCGGCCGCACCCGGTTCAGCGCGCAAGACGCACGCGGCGCGGCCGGCCGCTTCGCGCTGGCGCGCGACGCGCAAGGCCGGGCAGTCGGCTGCGGTGCGTTGCGGCCGCTGGACGACAACGTGGCGGAGATCAAGCGCATGTATGCGCGGCCCGGCAGCAAGGGCATCGGCAGTGCCGTACTGGCGTGGCTGGAAGCGGAAGCGCGCCTGATCGGCTATCGCGCGCTGCGGCTGGAAACGCGGCTGGTGAACACGCGCGCCGTGCGGTTTTACCTGGCGCACGGCTACCGGCGCACGGAGAATTTCGGACGCTACGCCGGCAATCCCGCCGCGGCCTGCTTCGAGAAAGCCCTTTAAGCCGGATCGTGGCAGACCACGCCCAGCTTGTTCCCGTCGGGATCGCGGAAGTAGGCGCCGTAGTAGTTGGCGTGGTAGTGCGGGCGCAGGCTGGGCGGACCTTCGCACGCACCGCCGTTTGCCAGTGCGGCGGCGTAGGCCGCATCGACCGCGGCGCGCGAGGGCGCCAGCAAGGCCACCATCTGGCCATTGCCGATCGCGGCGGGGGCGCCGTCGTAAGGGCTGCCGATCAGGAACAGCGGGCGGCCGCCTGCGGCAGGCTGCCAGCCGGCCCAGGGCCGTGTCTCGTCGCGAAAACGCAGGCTGTTGCCCAGCGCCGCCATCACGGCGCCATGAAAACGGAAGGCTGCGTCGAAGTCGGCGACGCCCAGGAAAGTATGGGAAATCATTTGATGCACACCTGGCGCACGGCCTTGATATCGGTAATCCCGAGCAGGATCTTTTCGATCCCGTCCATTTTAAGCGTCAGCATGCCATCCTCCAGCGCGGCGGCCAGCAACTGCGCCACCCGCGCATGTTCCTGCAGCAGCTTCTTGACGCGGTCGGTGCCGATCATCAGTTCGTGCAGGCCGACGCGGCCGCGGTAGCCCTTGTTGCACTGCTCGCAGCCGACTGGCCGGTACAGCGTGAAGCGCCCTTCGGCGTCGGCGTAGCGCTCGCGCCAGCCGGCCAGCACCTGCTGGCGCGCGGACAGGGCGTTGCCCTGGAAGGCGCTGGTGTTTTGCAGCTCTTCGCAATATTCCGACAGCAGCAGGTCCAGTTCCGCTTCGCCGGGATGGCAGGACTGCTTGCAGTTGACGCACAGGCGCTTGGCCAGGCGCTGCGCCAGGATGCCGAGCAGGGCATCGGCAAAATTGAACGGGTCCATGCCCATGTCCAGCAGGCGCACCACCGACTCCGGTGCGCTGTTGGTGTGCAGGGTGGAGAACACCAGGTGGCCGGTCAGCGAAGCTTCGATGCCCATGCTTACGGTTTCCTTGTCGCGCATCTCGCCGACCATGATGATGTCGGGGTCGGCGCGCAGGAAAGCCCGCATCACGGTGGCGAATTCCAGCCCGGCCTTGCGGTTGACCTGCACCTGGCGCAAACCTTTCTGCGTGATCTCCACCGGATCTTCGGCGGTCCAGATCTTGGTTTCCGGCGTGTTCAGGTAATTCAATACCGAGTGCAGCGTGGTGGTCTTGCCCGAGCCGGTCGGGCCGCAGACGAAGAACAGGCCATACGGCTTTTCCACCGTGGCGCGCAAGCGGTCCAGGTTGGCCGGCAGCACGCCCAGCTTCTCGAGGGGGATCGGTTCGCCGGCCGCCAGGATGCGCATCACCACGTCCTCCACGCCGCCGGCGGAAGGGATGGTGGCCACGCGCAGTTCAATGTCGAGCGGCCCGTATTTCTTGAATTTGATCTTGCCGTCCTGCGGCTTGCGGCGCTCGGAAATATCGAGGTCGCACATGATCTTGATGCGCGCCACCATCGCGGCGCGGAAAGAGGCGGGCACCTCGATATACGGCACCAGCACGCCGTCCTTGCGGAAGCGGATGCCGGTCTTGCCCTTGCCCGGCAAGGGTTCGATGTGGATGTCCGAGACGCCCTGGCGGTGGGCATCGATGATGATCTTGTTGAGCAGCTTGACCAGCTCGTTCTCCACCGCCTCCGACACTTCCTGCGGCGCATCGCCTTCGTCTTCGCCATCGTTGCCCATGCCCGACAGCAGTTCATCCACGCTGGCCGAGCCGCCGGCGCCGAAGAACTGCGCCAGGGTCTGGGCAAATTCGGCGCGCGTGGTGACGCGATAGTTGACGTGCAGGCGCGGGAAGACCTGGTTGACGATGTGCGACTGCGTAATGCGGTCGGGATCGATGGTCAGCACCAGCAGGCCGTCGCGGTTTTCCTCCAGCGGCACCCAGCCCGATTCTTCGAGGTACTGCAGCGGCAGTTTCTTCAGCAGGTCGGCCGGGCGCACGCGGTCGGGACGCGCCGGCTCGTAGGGGATGGTGTAGTACTTGGCCAGGGCGGCGCCGAGCACGGCGGGCTTGACGTGGAAGTCCTGCACCAGCACGGCTTCGACATCGGTTTCTTTTTCGCGTGCGCTGCGCAGGGCCTGCTCCAGCTCCTGCGGCGACAGCACGCTGTCGGCCACCAGCGCATCGTAGCGGGTACGCGGCAGCGGTGTCGCTTTCAGGCGCTGGCTGAAGGCCACGGCCAGGGTGTCGCCCAACTGGCGCACGCCTTCCAGCGCGATCGAGGAGAACGGCGCGCCGTCGCGCGTGTTGATGAACTGGACCACGCCCAGCAGGCTGTCGTGCGCCAGCGACACCAGCGGCGCCACCAGCATCTGGCGCGTACGGTAGCCGGTGCGCTGGTCCACGCCCTGCTGGAAATGCAGCTCGGGCGAGATGCTGCGCAGTTCGTCGGCGTCGTAGACGTCGCGGATGTTCAGGGTCTGGCGCGACAAGGCCACATAGCCGGCAATGCTGGAGGGATTGAGCGCCAGCTTCAGGTCGCGGAAGCTGGTCATGCCGGTTTTCACCTTCGACACGATGTAGTTCTTCTCGTGGTCCATGGCATACAGCGTGAAGCGGTCGCATTCGAACAGGTCGCAGAACTCCATGCCCAGGTCGAGCATGATCTCGTCCAGGTTGCTGGTGGCGTGGATTTTGGTGGTGACGGCCTGCAGCTTGCGGAAGAAGGCCAGGCGGCGCTCCGTCTCGGCGCCGGAGGCGGGCTGTTGATCGTATTCGCTCATGCTTTGCTCATAGGTTGACTTCCAGTCCCTCGTAGGCGAGGAATACTTGCAGGCCGCCCAGCTGGCCGGCGTGGCGCGCCATGACTTCGGCGAACACCGCTTCCAGCTCGTCGTCGCTGCGGGTCGGTTCGTGATGGGTGCAATACAGGCTGCCGGCGCCGCAGCGCAGCGCCAGCGCCAGCGCGCTGTCGAAGCTGCCGTGGCCCCAGCCCACCTTGGCCGGGTATTCGTCGCGCGTGTAGGAACAATCCGCGACCAGGACATCGACGCCTTGCACCAGGGCGTCGATGGCGGCTGCGTGCCCGGCGTCGGCGGGCGGTTCATGGTCGCCGGTGAAGAACAGCGATTTGCCGTTGCAGTCGATGCGGTAGCCGAGGTCGGTGACCGGGTGGTTCATCAGCACGTGGCGCACGCGGGCATCGCCGACTTCCACCGCTTCGTCCGGCGCCAGCGTGCGGTACTCGATGGTGGCATCCATCTGCGCTTCGCCGACCGGGAAATAGCTGAATTGGAGCTGCACTCCCATCACGTGCTCGATGCCCTTGCCGATGGCGGGGTCGCCGGCGCCGTGAATGCGCAAGCGGCTGCCTTTCACGAACAAGGGCGAGAAAAAGGGCAGGCCGTGGATATGGTCCCAGTGGCTGTGGCTGATGAACAGGTTGGCTTCGATCGGACGCTGGGGGGCGGCCAGCAGGGCTTGCGCCAGCGGGAACAGGCCGGTGCCGGCATCGAGCACGATCAAGGTGCCGTCGTCGCTGCGTACTTCAATGCAAGTGGTATTGCCGCCGTAGCGCACGGTTCGCGGCCCGGGGGAGGGAATGGAACCGCGCACCCCCCAGAACTTGAATTTCATCGAAGGCCCCTGGTGTTGTTGACTTGATTGCCTGTTAAAAAGCTAGTCGAATTGGCAAGAGTGATCATAGCGTTTTTTTGCCCGTTACAGGCAGATTCTTGTGTGCGCCGGCGCGGCAGGGATACACTTCAAGCATGGAAGACTTGACCCCGACCCAGCTTGCGGCGCGGCTGGAACAGCTCACCGAACTGAGCGTCGCCCTGGGCGACGGGCAGGATACCGGGGTACTGCTCGAGCGCATCCTGCTGGCGGCCAAGCACTTGACCCATGCCGATGGCGGCACCCTGTACCGCCCGGATGCCGGGCGCACCAAGCTCTTGTTCCATATCGCCGTCAACGATACGCTGGGCCTGCACCTGGGCGGCGGCAGCGGCGGCGCCATCGACATAGCGCCGGTGCCGCTGGTGGACGGGGCCGGCATGCCCAAGCTCGATTCGGTAGCCGCCTACGCGGCCAACCAGGGCCGCGCGGTAAACATCGACGATGTCTACCAGGCCGGCGAATTCAATTTCTCCGGCATGCGCCAGTTCGACCAGCGCTTTGGCTACCGCACGCGCTCGATCCTGACGGTGCCCCTGCGCGACCACGAAGGACAGCTATTGGGCGTGCTGCAGCTGGTCAACGCGGGCAATGCGGACGGCGTGTTCAGCGCCACCGACCAGCGCTTCATCGAGGCGCTGGCAGCGCAGGCGGCGGTGGCGCTGACCAAGCAGCAACTGGTGGCCCAGCTCGAGCAACTGCTGGAAGCGCTGGTCAACCTGATCAACATCGGCATCGACGAAAAGTCTCCGTATACCGGCCGCCACTGCCAGCTGGTGCCGGTATTGACCATGATGCTGGCCGATGCTGCGCATGCTGCCGAGAGCGGGCCTCTGGCCGCTTTCCGCCTGTCGGAAGGCGAGCGCAAGCAGCTATGGCTGGCCGGGCTGCTGCACGATTGCGGCAAGATCACCACGCCGGTGCACGTCGTGGACAAGGCGACCAAGCTGCAGACCATCTACGACCGTATCGGCTTGCTCGACACGCGCTATGAGGTGCTGCTGCGCGACGCCGAATTGCGCGCCTTGCGCGCCGAGCTCGATGGCGGCGACGGCCCGGCGCTGCAGGCGGCGCTGGCGGCGGAGCAGGAGCAGTTGCGCGCCGAGCGTGAGTTCCTGCGCCAGGCCAATATCGGCGGCGAGGGCATGGCGCCCGAAGCGCAGCAGCGCGTCAGCCGGATCGCCCGGCGGCGCTGGCGCGGCCCGGACGGTCAGGAGCAAGCCCTGCTCAGCGAGGAAGAGGTGGAAAACCTGACCATCCGTTTCGGCACCCTGACCGAGGCCGAGCGCAAAGTGATCAACAACCATATCGTGGTCACGGTGCGCATGCTCGAATCGCTGCCCTGGCCGCAGCACCTGCAGCACGTGCCGGAATACGCCGGCGGGCACCACGAGCGGATGGACGGCAAGGGCTATCCGCGCGGGCTGGTGCGCGAACAGATGTCGGTGCCGGCGCGCGTGATGGCGATCGCCGACATCTTCGAGGCCCTGACTGCGCGCGACCGGCCATACAAGAAGGGCAAGATGCTGTCCGAATCGCTCGACATCCTGGGCAAGTTCAGCCTGAACGGGCATATCGATCCCGACCTGTTCGATATCTTCATCCGCCGCAAGGTCTACCTGGAATTCGCACGGCAATACATGGACCCGCGCCAGGTCGACGCGGTCGACGAGTCGCGCATCCCCGGATACACGCCGTGATGCGCCGCCTGCTGCGACGCTACGGTGCGCGCTGGCTGCTGGGGCTTGCGCTCACGGCCCTGGCGCTGCTGCAGCTGGTGCAGTTGCTGCCGTCGGAATCGCTGGCGCGCATGGACAGCTTTTTCGCCGGCCTGCGCATGCGGCTCGAAGTGCCAGAGCTCGATCCGCGCATCGTCATCGTCGACATCGACGAGCGCAGCCTGGCCGAAGTGGGGCGCTTTCCCTGGAGCCGCGACAAGGTGGCGCGCCTGGTCGAACAACTGACCGGTCCTTACCAGGTGGCGGCGGTGGGCTTCGACATCTCCTTCCCCGAGCCCGACACCAGCTCCGGCTACGGCGTACTGGAACAATTGGCGCAGGGCGAATTGCGCCAGGTGCCGGGACTGGCGCGCGCGCTGGCCGGGCTGCAGCCGCAGCTCGATTACGACGGCCGGCTGGCCGCTGCCATGCGCGGCCAGCCGGTGGTGCTGGGTTACAGCCTGTCGGGCAGCCAGCGCAAGGGCGTGCTGCCGGCGCCTGCGTTCACGGTTGAGAGCCTGAACGGGCGCACGCTGGACGCCTACACGGCGCAAGGCTATGAAGCCAATATCGCGCCCTTGCAAGCGGCAGCGGCAGGCGCCGGCATCTTTACCGCGCTGGTCGACAGCGATGGCCTGGTGCGTTCCTCGGCCCTGCTGCAGCGCATCGGCGACGGTTACTACCCGACGCTGGCGCTGGCCACGGTGTCGGCAGCACTGGGTGGGCGCGCCATTGCGCCGTTGTGGCAGGGTAGTGTCGATACCTTGAGCGCGGCCGAGCGCCAGGGCGGCGGGCTGGATGCGATTGCCCTGTTCCATAGCGAAGGGAAGCTGCGCATCCCGGTCGGTGAAGGCTTGACCAATACCGTGCAGTTCCGCGGACGCGGCGGCCCGGCCGGCGGCGCTTTCCGCTATGTGGCGGCGGCCGACGTGCTGGCAGGGCGCGCCAAACCGGAACTGCTGGCCGGCACCATCGTGCTGGTCGGCACCAGCGCCCCTGGCTTGAACGATTTGCGCGCGACCCCGGTCAACGCCGAATACCCGGGGGTGGAAATCCACGCCAACCTGGTCAAGTCGATTCTGGACGACAGCTTCAAGCAGCGGCCCGACGTGGCCACGCAGATCGAAGTGCTGCAGGCGCTGGTGCTGGGCGGCGTGCTGGCGCTGGCGTTGCCGGTACTGGCGCCGGCCTGGGGCATCCTGCTGTCGCTGGCGGCGCTGGCCGGTACGGTGGCCCTGAACTTCCTGTTGTACCGCCGCTATGACGCGGTGCTGAACCTGGCCACCTTGCTGCTGCTGGCAATGGCGCTGTTCGTGCTGAACCTGGCCTGGGGTTATTTCTTCGAAGTGCGGCGCGGGCGCGCCCTGGTGTCGCGCTTCGGCGAATACGTGGCGCCGGAGCTGGTGGCGGAGATGGCGGAAGACCCGTCCCAATACAGCATGGAGGGCGCGAGCCGCGAGCTGAGCGTGATGTTCGTCGACGTGCGCGGCTTCACCACCATTGCCGAGGGCCTGTCGCCGCAGGAGCTGCGCGAGTACATCAACCGCTACCTGACTGCCATGTCGGAAGAAATCCGGGACCGCCACCGCGGCACCCTGGACAAATACATCGGCGATGCCGTGATGGCGTTCTGGGGTGCGCCGCTGGCCTGCAGCGACCATGCCGGGCGGGCAGTGGCGACGGCGTTGGCGATGCAAGCCACGGCGGCGCGCCTGAGCCTGGAATTCGAGCAGCGCGGCTGGCCTGCGCTGCGCATCGGCATCGGCATCAATAGCGGCCCGATGCACGTGGGCGACATGGGTTCGCGCATCCGCCGCGCCTATACGGTGATGGGCGACGCGGTGAACCTGGCTTCGCGGCTGGAGGGCATCACCAAGGTGTACGGGGCGGGCATCGTGGCGGGCGCTGCGACGCGGGCGGCGGCGCCTGAATTTGCCTGGCGCGAACTGGACCTGGTACGGGTCAAGGGCAAGCTGGAGCCGGTGGCCATCTTCGAGCCGCTGGGCCTGCAAGGCGAGCTCGATGCGGCGGGCCAGGCTGCACTGCAGCAATGGCAGCAGGCGCTGGCCCTGCTGCGCGCGCAGCAATGGCTGGCGGCCGAGGCATTGCTGGCGCCACTGGCTGCCGCATCGCCGCAAAACATGCTGTATGCGCTGTACCTGGAACGCATCGCCCGCTACCGGGAACAGCCGCCCGGACCAGGCTGGGACGGGGTCACAAATTTCGACAGCAAATAAGCAACACTCAACGGTGCGCGCCCGCGCGCAGGCGTAGAATGAAGCTGTGGTTGGGGCTTTTATGGCCTAAACTGAAGGTAACAAGAATTGCTCCTTTGCCAGGCAATCGCATGCCCGGGAGAACGATCATGAAGCCTAGCCTTGTGCCGATCCTGGCCCTTGCAGCCTGCACCGGAGCGCTTGCCGCGCCGCCCAGCCACGACCGTGACCGCGACCGCGACCGAAATGCGCCTGCCTTTGATTTTTCCGCCACCGCTTATCCGCAGTCGAACCTGCCCGGCCTGCCCGGCACCACCCCGACCACGCGCCTGGCGGCCACGCTGACACAGACCCTGCCGCGCGATTGGATGGTGCGCGCCAGCGTCAATACCCATTACACCCCAGGCGAAGTGTCGCTGCAGGACAGCCTGGCGCCCGCCGCGTCGACGGCCTTGCGCCTGATGGCCCACCGCGATGCGCTGCGGGACGGCGGCCTGGGCAGCAACGTCGAGCTGTATTCCCCGGATATCTGCCTGGGGGCCGGCCGCCATTGCCGTGCGTTGCTGTATTACGACCGCAATGCCCTGCGCTACAACCGTGCCACAAATGGCCAGTTACGCAGCCGTAACGTGGGCAGCGCCGGTATCGGCGTACGCATGAAGATCGACAGGAATTCCAGCATGCAGCTTGACCTTGGCCGCGTGGTACGTTCGGACATCATGCCGGACGATGCGCGAAGCCGCGTGACGCTGCGTTATGGCTATGCATGGTGAACGGGCCGACATCGCTCCACTGCAGGCAAAACACCACATTCCCGCGTCTCCCGAACTTCCTTGGCATTTGCAAGCCTCGACCTTTGCGCCTGCGCGCTGGGCCGGGGCTGTTGTTCATTCCCTTCCCCTGATATGAAAAAAATTCAACAGCGCCTTGCGTTTCTTGTTGCCGTCACATTGGCCGCTACGGCCCATGCCGCCAGCGATCCCGGCCCCGATCCTGGCATCGTACGTTTCGACATCGAGCGCTACGATGTGCGGGGCAACACCTTGCTGCCGCCGGACCAGGTGGCGCGGGTGCTGGCGCCATACACGGGCCCAGGGCGCGACTTCGGCGACGTACAGCAGGCGCTGGAGGCGCTGACGGCGGCCTACCAGGCAGCCGGCTACCGCCTGGTTGCGGTCACGCTGCCGGAACAGGAACTGGCGCGCGGGGCGGTGCGGCTGGAGGTGGTGCAGACCCGTATCGGGCAGGTCCTGGTGCGCGGCCAGCGCCATGTGGACGAGGCCAATGTGCGGCGTGCGCTGCCGCCGCTGCGCGCCGGCGAAGTGCCGAACCTGGAAGAAATTTCGGCAGCGCTCAAGCTGGCCAATGAGCATCCCGCCCGCCAGGTCACCATGAAGCTGCAAAGCGGCAGCCGCGAGGACGAGGTCGACGCCTTGCTGGAGGTGGCCGATGAACGGCAATGGAAGGCCATGCTCAATGTCGACAACAGCGGCACCGAGCAGACCGGCCGCGCCCATATCGGGTTCGGCCTGCAGCATGCCAACCTGTTCGGGCTGGACCACCTGGCCAGCCTGCAGTACACCACCTCGGCCGAAGAGCCGGGGCGGGTCAAGGTATACGGCCTGGGCTACCACATTCCGCTGTATCAACTGGGCGACACGCTCGACTTTTACGCCAGCTACTCGAACATCGATTCCGGCACGGTGGCGGTGGGCGCCTTCAGCGTGGCGGTCAGCGGCCAGGGCACGGTGTTTGGCGCGCGCTACAGCCATTACCTGCCGCGCCATCCCGGCTATGAAGGGAAGCTGCTGTTCGGCGCGGAATCCAAGGCGTTCCGCAACAGCGTGCTGCTGCTGGGACAGGAGCTCGGCAACAACGTCACTGTACGCCCGCTGAGCGTGGGTTACCTTGGCAGCTGGAGTGCGCCGCAAGGCGATGCCGGGCTGTCGCTGACGCTGCTGCGCAACCTGCCGGGCGGCAAGCGCGGCGGCCAGGACGACTTCAGCCGTGCGCGTGCCGGGGCGCCGGATGACTACACCATTGCGCGCGCGGGCGCCAGCATCAGCCGGCTGCTGCCCGGCGACTGGCAATGGCGCGCCATCGCCAACGTCCAGTACACCCCGGACGCGCTGGTGCCGGGCGAGCAGTTCGGCGCCGGCGGCGGCGCTTCGGTGCGCGGCTTGCCCGAACGCGAAATCGCCAACGACAAGGGCGCCAGCCTTAACCTGGAACTGTACACGCCCAACCTGTGCAACGAGCGCTGGCAATGCCGCTTGCTGGCCTTCCATGACCGTGCCCATGTGCGGCGCAATGATGCACTGCCGGGCGAACTGACGGCTGCCTCGGTGGCCAGCAGTGGTCTCGGCTTGCGCGTGCTGCTGGGCAGCCAGGCCAACCTGCAACTTGATTATGGGCACGTGGTGCAGGGCGGCCCAACCGGGCGCGACGGCAGCGGCAGGCTGCACCTGCGGCTCGGCCTTGCCTATTGAGGACATCGACATGGACTACAGCAAGCACAGCAAACTGCAGCGCAAGCTGCTTGGCCTGGCGGTCGCCTCCTGCTTCGGCGGCGCGCTGGCCAATCCCGTGGCGCCGCAAGTGGCGACCGGCCAGGCCAGCTTCAGCCAGCAGGGCAATGTCTTCACCGTCGCCAATACGCCCAACACCATCATCAACTGGCGCAGCTTTTCGATCGGCGCCGACGAAGTGACGCGTTTTGTGCAGCAGGGGGCCGGCAGCAAGGTGCTGAACCGGATCACCGGCCAGGATCCCAGCCGCATCCTGGGCAGCCTGCAGTCGAACGGCCAGGTCTACCTGCTCAACCCGAACGGCGTGCTGTTCGGGCAGGGCGCGCGCATTGACGTGCAGGGCCTGGTGGCGTCAAGCCTGGCGCTGTCCGATGCCGATTTTCTGGCCGGACGGCTGCACTTCAGCGGCGGAACAGGCGCCGGCAAGGTGGAGCACCAGGGGCAGATCAGCACCGGGCAAGGCGGCCTGGTCTACCTGGTGGCGCCGCAGGTGGAAAACAACGGCATTATCCATGCGCCCGGCGGCGCCGTGATGCTGGCGGCAGGCCATAGCGTACAACTGGTGGACGGCGCCAACCCGGCCCTGCAGGTCGTGGTGTCAGCGCCGGACGACCAGGCGCTGAACCTGGGCCAGGTGGTGGCGCAGGGCGGGCGCATTGGCATCTTCGGCGCGCTGGTCAACCAGCGCGGCACGGCCAGCGCCGACAGCGCGGTGCGCGGCGCGCAAGGGCAGGTCCTGCTGCGCGCCAGCGGCCGCACGATGGTCGAAGGCGGCAGCCGCACCACGGCGCGCGGCGGCGGCGAGGTTGCCGTGCTGGGGCCGCAAGTCGGCCTGCTGGGCGATGCGCGGGTGGACGCCAGCGGCGAGGAAGGCGGCGGCAGCGTGCTGGTGGGCGGCGACTACCGCGGCGCCAATGCGCAGCTGCCGAATGCGCGCCAGGTGTATGTCGGGAAGGACGTGGTGCTGGCGGCCGATGCCGGCGGCAGCGGCCAAGGCGGCAAGGTGATCGTCTGGGCCGACGACAGGGCCAGCGTGCAGGGCAGCATTTCGGCGCGCGGCGGGTCGCTGGGCGGCGATGGCGGCCTGGTGGAAACCTCGGCGCACCAGTTGGAACTGGGCGGCCTGCGCGTTGATGCGGGCGCGTCGCAAGGCCGGCGCGGCCGATGGCTGCTTGATCCCTTCGATATCGAAGTGAAGCTGGCGCCGGGCGTGCCGGCCACGCTGTCCGATGTCGCCAGCTTCTTCTCCGGGCCCTCCACCGGCGTGACGGAACTCGCCACCTCGCTGTTGAACGGGGCGACGGCCGATGTCACCTTGCAGGCGCGGCACGACATCACTTTTGTCGATCCGGTCGCGATTGGCGCGCCGGGTGTGGGATTGCTGGCCCAGGCCGGCAATCACATCATGGTCAAGGGCAAGCTGGCCACCAATGGCGGCATGCTGCGGCTGCAGGCCAATGACCCGGCATCCGGTGCCGCAACCGGCAGCGGCGCGGTGAAGCTGATGGCAGGTATCGAGACCGGCATGGGTGCCATCGAACTGAGCGGTGCGGAAATCGAGGTCGGCGCCGGTGTCTTGCTGGCGGGGCAGGAAATGCGCTGGAAGGCCGACAGCATGCGGATCGGCAGCGGCGCCCAGATACAGGCCGCCAACAGCGTTTCCCTCAACCCGTATGGCGCCAGCACGGAGATCAAGCTGGGCCAAACCAGCGATGGGACGCCCGGGGTGCTGAGCCTGGATGGTGCGGAGCTTTCATCCATCTTCACGCAAAACCTGAATATCGGCTTGGCCCAGTATGGGGGATTGCTCAGCGTGGAGGGCATGCTGGACCTGGCCGGCAGCAATGCCGGCAATGCCATGCTGACCCTGGCCAGCAGCGCTATTGCGGTGAACGGGGCACTGAAGCCGAGGTCCGGGCTTTACCTGCAGAGCGGCGGCGCCGTCAGCGGCAACGGGTCGATCTTCGCGCCGGTCCTGCTGATCAATGCCGGCTCGGTGGCGTTGAACGGTCCCAACCAGGTGATGGGCCTGGCGGCCTCGGCTTCCGGCGATATCAGTTTCAGCAATATCGGCAACCTGAACCTGACCTTTGGCAACGGCCAGGTCGGCGTGCAAACGCCCGGCAACGTGACCTTGAAGGCGGGCAGTTTGAACCAGGATCCCGGCACACCGGTGCGCGCCGCCAGCCTGACGCTGGACGGCAGCGGCCAGGTCAACCTGGCCAGTGGCGGCAACCTGGCAGGAAGCCTGCGGGCCGAAGGGGTAGGCAACCTGAACTATGTCGATGGCGGTACGCTCGAGGTGCTGGCACTGAGCCAGTCCGATGCCGTCAATAGCCTCGGATTTGGCAACCTGCGTGTGCGCGCCAGCGACCTGGTGGTCAACGGCGCGGTCAATGGCAATGGCAAACCGGTGCAGCTGGAGGGCGCCTCGCTGCGGCTGGCCCGGACTGCCGCGGTCAGCGGCGGCTCCATGCTGCTGCGTGCCACGAGCGGCAGCCTGGTCAGTGAAATCGGCTCCCAGCTCAGCGGGGGCGATATCGGCCTCGAGGCCAATGCGATGAGCCTGGCTGGCCAGGCAAATGCCGAGCACAGCATTCGTGTCTCCAGCATTGGCGGCGCCGCCATCCGGGTGGGCGGCACGCCGACCAGCGAGAGCGGCGGGCTGGTGCTGGGCAATGCCGACCTGGGCCGGCTGGTAGCGCCCAACCTGGTGATTGGGGGCTTCGCGTTCGACCCCAGCGGCAAACCCGTTTTCAATGCCGGCAATATCACGGCGGACCAGCTCGACCTCACCGGTTCTGCCGCGCTCACTTCGCTGGTACTGCAAACGGGCGGCAATGTGGACCTGCTGGGAACGGTCAAGCTGCCGGCCGCTGCCGGCTTGGGGGCCGAGGCGGGGGGCACGCTGACCAATAACGCCATGCTCACCGCGCAGAGCATTAAGGTGCGCGGCGGCTCCGTCGTCCTGACCGGAGCGGCCGGCAGCGGCATGGCGGCGGACATGATCGGGATCGATAGCTCGGGCACCATCGAGCTTGGCGGCAACGGCCCGACCGGCACGCCCACCACCTATCTGGGCGGCAGCGGCCTGGCGACACTGGCTACGCCGCGCCTGTTCATCACGGCCGCCAACGGCATGAAGGTGGGCGGGGCAGTCAGCATGCCGGGCCGGGAGCTGGAACTGGAAGCGCGCGCGGGGCTGCTGCAGGTGGCGGCGCCGCTGCAAGCCGATGTCGTGCACCTGAATGCGGATGCCATGGATTTCACAGCCGACGTGACGGCCAGCCTGGCCTCGCTGACGCCGGCCACCGCCGGCCACAGCATTACGATCGGTGCTTCCTGCGGCACGGCTTGCCTGTCGCTGACCCAGTTGAACAGGATTGCCGCTGCAACGGTCGGCATCGGCAACCGCGATGACGGCAGCGGCGAACCCATACCCGGTAGTACACCCGGCAGCAAACCCGGCACAAACGCGGGTACCACCAGCGCCGACACCGGCACCAGCAACAACTTTGGCGCGGGAGCCATCCACATTGGCGGCGCGGCCAACCTGAACCCGCTGACCACGCGCCTGGGCCTGCTCACCACCGCTGGCATCACGCAGGATACCGCCAATGCGGCCGCGGCCCTGAAGGTGCAGGAACTGGGCGTCGAAGCCAATGGCAATGTGCAGCTGGACCACAGCGGCAACCAGGTGGCGCATATCGCGGCCGTGGTCGGCTCCGGCAATTTCGACTTCCGCAGCGGGCAAGCACTGTCGGTAGTGCGGCTGCAAGGGGGTAGTTCGGCAAAGGGCAGCGGCTACGATATCAACGGCATCCAGGTTGCGGGGACGGCCACGCTGCATGCGGATGGCGCGCTGGCGACCGATGGGGCGGCCATCAAGGCCAACAAGCTGGTGGCGCGTTCGGGCGCCAATATCGGCGGCGCCGCGGCAGCGCTGCAGACCTTCGTGTCCGAGCTCGATGCCGAAAGCACGGCGACCAGTGGTAACGCAGCTATCGTCATCAGCAACAATGCCGGGGCGCCGGCACCGCTCACGATCCTGCAGTTGAAGCTCGCGCCCGGCAATGGCGGCGCGATCGCGCTCGATAATTACGGAGCCACGACGCTGGCTCCGGGCGCCCTGGTGAACAGCGACAGCGGCGATATCCGCTTGAGCGCGCACAGCCCTCTCAGCATTTACGGCAGTGTCCTGTCCACCTCGGGCGACATCCTGCTGGAGGCGGGCGATAGCGGCAGCGGCGGCGACAATTTGCTGATCGCCAGCGGCGCTTTGGTGAAAAGCAGCCAGGGCAACGTTTCGCTGCTTGCCGCTACCCAGGTCACGTATCCTCCCGGGAGCGTGCAGGCGCCGGGCGGCAGCATCGGGATCAACGGCGAGACCGTAAAGCCGCCGGCTACGCCGCCGACTTCGATCGACCAGTGCCAGCTGGATCCGACCTTGCCGGGCTGCCAACTGGTGTTGCCGCCGACGGAAGCGCAGCCTAGCAACCCGGTGCAGGCCGCCGTCAACCACACCATCCAGGTGATCAATAGCGCCAGCAACGGCGACACAGCCGGCCAGGCTTCAGTGGCCAGTGCGCCAGACCAGGGCAAGGAAAAAGCGAAGAAAGACGACAAGAGCGACAAACTGTCCCAGGAAAAAACCAGCGGAGCGAAACAGCATGAAGCCCCTGCAAAAATGTACTGCAACTAAGCTGGCCGGGCATGGCCTGGTACTGGCGTCGCTGTGGCTGGCTGCCGCGCTGGCGCTGGCAGCCCCCGTGGCCGGCACTGTGATCCAGTTGAATGGACCGCTGATGGCGCGCAAGGCCGACGGCACGGCAAAAGTCCTGTCGATCAAGTCGGAGGTCGAAAATGGCGATACGCTGGTGACGGAGAAAAGTACTTATGCCCTGGTGCGTTTTATCGACAATAGCGAAATCACTTTGCGGCCCGGCAGCACGCTGACTATTGAAAATTTCAGCTTCGATAGCGGCAAGCAGGAAGCGGACCGGGCCCAGTTCAACCTGGTCAAGGGCGGCTTGCGCTCCGTGTCCGGGCTGCTGGGCAAGCGCAGCAAGGAAAAGTTCGAGCTGAAGACACCGGCCGCCACCATCGGTATCCGCGGCACGCTGTTTGTGGCGGAAATTGTGGCGCCGGCCGGCAAACTGCCAGCGGCGCAGGCGCCACGCGCGCCCGGCCTGTACGTGCAGGTGCTGGATGGCATGATTCATCTCAACAACGGGGGCGGCAGCCTATCCTTCAATGCCGGACAGTTCGGTTTTACACCGGGCGCGGCGCTGCCTCCGGTGGTGCTGCCGCAGAACCCCGGCATGCAGTTCAATCCGCCGCCCATCTTCAATACCGCCGTGCCAGGCGGTAAAACCACGGCCAGCAACCAGGCGCCGCGCGCAGTCGACTGCGAAGTCCGGTAAAAAAGCGCTTGACCTTCCCATCATGGGATACTTGATACTGGTCGCCAGAGCATAGGCGAGGAGTATCCCATGAGTCAGTTCCAGCAAACCGTCCGTATTGAAGGCATGAGTTGCGCATCCTGCGTGCGCCGCGTCGAAAAAGCGCTGGCGACCGTGCCGGGCGTGGCGCATGCCGCCGTCAACCTGGCCACCGAGACAGCGCGTGTCGATTCCGATTCGCCGCTGGCGTTTGCCGCCCTGCAGCAGGCCATCGGCAAGGCCGGCTACACCGCCAGCGAACTGGCGGCGCCGGCCGCAGATTCCACGCCGAGCATTCCTGAAGGCCTGGCGGTGATTCTGTCCGCTGCGCTGTCGGTGCCCCTGGTGGTGCCGATGGTGGCGGAGTGGTTCGGCGTACACCTGATGATGCCTGCGTCGCTGCAATGGCTGCTGGCGACCCCGGTCCAATTCGTGTTCGGCGCGCGCTTCTATCGCGCGGGCTGGAAGGCAGTAAAAGCTCGTGCCGGCAATATGGACCTGCTGGTGGCGCTGGGCACCTCGGCGGCGTATGGCTTGAGCGTCTACCTGGCTTTGGCGCCGTCGCAGGGCATGGCGCACCTGTACTTCGAGGCGTCGGCGGTGGTGCTGACCCTGGTCTTGCTCGGGAAATGGCTGGAGGCGCGGGCCAAGCGGCAGACCGCTTCCGCCATCCGCGCTCTGCAGGACTTGCGGCCGGCGACTGCGCGCGTACGCCGCGAAGGCGAACCGGATGCCGATTTGCCGATTGGCCAGGTGCGGGTGGGCGATATCGTGGTGATCCGGGCCGGCGAACGCGTGGCGGTGGACGGCGAAGTGGTGGATGGGGCCAGCCACGTTGATGAATCGCTGATCACGGGCGAGAGCCTGCCCGTTGCCAAGCATGCCGGCGACCGCGTCACCGGTGGTGCGATCAATGGCGAGGGACTGCTGCTGGTTCGCACCGGCGCGACGGGCGCCGAGACCATGCTGTCGCGGATCATCCGCCTGGTGGAGGATGCGCAGTCGGCCAAGGCGCCGGTTCAGAAACTGGTCGATAAAGTGGCGGCGGTGTTTGTGCCGGTGGTGCTGGTGATCGCGGTGCTGACCTTTGGCGGCTGGTGGCTGGCAAGCGGGAGTGTCGAGCTGGCCGTGATCAATGCGGTGGTGGTGATGGTGATTGCCTGCCCGTGCGCGCTGGGCCTTGCCACGCCGGCCGCGATCATGGCGGGCACCGGCGTCGCGGCGCAGCATGGGATTCTGATCAAGGATGCCGAGGCGCTGGAGATGGCGCGCCAGGTCGATACCGTCGTCTTCGACAAGACCGGCACGCTCACGCAAGGCAAACCGGTGCTGGCGCAGCTGCTGCCGCACGGTATCCCGACCGCTCGGGCGCTGCAACTTGCCGCTGCAATCCAGCGCGGCAGCGAACATTCGCTGGCCCGCGCGGTGCTGGATGCCGACGCCGCAGCAGCCGGCGATGCGGCATCGCTTACCGCAAACGCGGTGACCACGCTGGCTGGGCGCGGCCTGGCGGCGACGGTCGAGGGGCTGGAACTGCTGCTGGGGAGCAGCCGGCTGATGGCGGAGCGGGACATCGACCTGGCGCCGCTGCAGCAGCGCGCGGGTGAGCTGGAAGCATCCGGCCACACGATTTCCTGGCTGGCCGACGCCGGCAGCAGGCAGTTGCTTGGCCTGCTGGCCTTTGCCGACCAGCCCAAGCAGCACGCGCGCGCCGCGGTCGAGCGCTTGCATGCCCGCGGCATCGCCACCGTCATGCTGACCGGCGACAACCAGGGTAGCGCGCGAGCGGTGGCGCAGGCACTGGGCATCGGCAGCGTGGAAGCGAACCTGCTGCCTGCCGATAAAACCGCCGTCATCGCCAGGCTGAAGGCGGAAGGCAAGCGTGTCGCCATGGTTGGCGATGGCATCAACGATGCACCGGCGCTGGCGGCGGCGCACGTGGGCATTGCCATGGCCACCGGTACCGACGTCGCCATGAATGCCGCAGGCATCACGCTGATGCGCGGCGAGCCGCTGCTGGTGGCGGATGCTTTTGATATTTCAAAACGCACCTTCAGCAAAATCCGCCAAAACCTGTTCTGGGCATTCATCTACAATGTGGCAGGGATTCCGCTGGCGGCGCTTGGCATGCTGAATCCTTTGCTGGCCGGCGCAGCGATGGCATTCAGTTCGGTCAGCGTGATCAGCAACGCCTTGCTGCTGCGCCGCTGGCAGCCTTCGAAGGAGTAAGCCATGAATATCGGACAAGCCGCTGCCGCATCGGGCGTCAGCGCCAAAATGATCCGCTACTACGAGAGCATCGGCCTGGTGCGGGAAACCGCGCGCACCGACAGCGGATACCGAATCTACGGCGAGAACGACCTGCACACGCTGCGCTTCATCAAGCGCGCCCGCAACCTGGGATTTTCGCTGGAGCAGATCAGCGACCTGTTGTCGCTATGGCAGGATACCGGCCGCGCCAGTTCGGACGTCAAGACTATCGCCATGAGCCATGTGAATGAACTGAACCAGCGCATCGTGGAGCTGACCGAGATGCGCGACTCCCTGGCAAGCCTGGCGAAAACCTGCCACGGCGACGAGCGCCCGGATTGCCCGATCCTGCAAACGCTGGGTTCAGCGCAGGAACATGTACACGGTGAGCACTGCGCCCACGATCACCACAAAGATGCGCATCAGTTGCGGGGGAAGGCGATAGATCAGCCACGAACCAAGAAGTCCGCCCGCAATACCACCCGCACATAAGGCCAGGGCGGCGGGCCAGCTGATCATGCCGGAGAAGGCGAAGATCAGGGTGGCGGAGGCATTCATCGCCATTGCCAGCATGTTCTTGGTGGCTGTCGCGGCGCGGATCTGCTGGCCGGCGATGGTCAGCGCGGCCAGCATCAGGAAGCCGATGCCGCCGCCGAAGTAGCCTCCGTAGATTGAAATACAGGCTTGGATCACGGCCAGCACCCACTTCGGCATGGTGGAGGCAGCCTGCACCGGCTGGCGGCGGAAGGCGCCCCAGGCGAACATGGTGGTGGCAAACAGCACCAGCCATGGCACCAGCCTGGCGAAGAAGGTCGGGGGTGTGATCCACAGCAGGATGGCGCCGAAAATGCCGCCGATAATGCTGATCGTGAAGAGCTGGGGGAAAGTCAGGCCGCTGACGCCGTCAGCGAACTTGCGGCCGGCAACGGCCGATGTCGCCTGGCTCGGGAACATGGCGACCGTGGAGGTCATGTTCGCAGCGACGGGATTCAAGCCGGCCAGCAGCAGGGCGGGGAAGGTGATGAAGGATCCGCCGCCGGCCAACGCATTCTGCGTGCCGGCGAAAAGTCCTGCTGCGGCGAGCAGTAAGATGGTGTGGAGTTCGGGCATCAGGCCATTATAGCCAAGCTGCCCGAGTCTTGCCTGCGCTCAGGCGACGCGGCGGCTGGCCGTGGTGCGCGTGGCGGCGATGGCCTCGGCGAGGCGGTCGGTGGCGCTTTCGGCTTCGGCAATGGAGCGCAGCAGGCGGTCGTCGCCGAATTCGTCGTATTCGATGGCCGCGCCGTATGCATCGGTCACGCCCAGGTAGCGGAACACGCTGCGCACCGACGCTTCGACGTGATTGATGCCTTCCAGCCGCTGGCCGGGGCCGTAGCCATAGTCGCCGCGTGACGACAGTATCACGAGCTGCTTGCCGGCGTCGGCCAGCAGCGGCCAATACGGTTCCCCGGCCCGCGAGCGGTCGAAGCCGAAGGTACGCCCGACGCGCACGATGTTATCCAGCCAGGCCTTGAACTGGGCCGGCGGGCCAAAGTTATACATCGGCACGCCGGCGACGATGATATCGGCCGCCAGCACTTCATCGACCAGCGTGTCGCTTTGCGCCAGCGCTTCCTGCATCCACGGCTCGCGCGCCGCAGGCGGGGTGAACGCAGCATGCACCCAGCCGCCTGTGACTGGCGATGGCGGCTCAGCACCAACGTCGCGATAGATGACTTCTGTTCTGCTATCAAGCTGGAGGTAGCGCTCGAGGAAACGTGCCGTCAGGCGGCGTGTATGCGAGCCATGCGCCTGTTCGCCGGAACGCCCCGGCCGGGCGCTTGAATCGATATGCAGGATGGTGGTCATAGTTCTCTCCATTGGGTTGCGATGACCGTACTGTGCGCCGGCCCGCGACCAGTGACAAACGAGCAATTCTCAGCGGATGGATGAACTGGATTCATGTATAGTGTTTAACATGAAACGCCGCCTGCCATCCCTGTCCGCCCTGCGCAGCTTTGAAGCAGCTGCGCGGCTGCAAAGCTTCAAGCTCGCAGCCGAGGAGCTGTCGGTCAGCGCGACTTCGATCAGCCACCAGGTGCGTGCGCTGGAGGAGGCGCTGGAGGTGCGGCTGTTCCTGCGCAAAACCCGGGCGGTAGAGTTGACAGCGGAGGGCCGTATTCTGCTGCAGGCGACGGGCAATGGCCTTGACGCGATCGCCGCCGGCGTCGAGCGGCTGCGGCGGGAGCAGCGCCGCACGGTCACCTTGTCGACCACGCCGTCCTTTGCGGCACGCTGGCTGGTGCCGCGCCTGGCGTCGTTCAATGCGGCCCATCCTGGGATCGCCCTCAACATCCAGGCCAGCAACAGTCCGGTCGACCTGGCCGGCGGCGCGGCGGACCTGGCGGTACGCGGCGGCGGCGGGCACTTCGCGGGTTTGCATGCACAACGATTGCTCCGGGCGGGATTCGCGCCGGTCGCCAGCCCCCGCTTGAAGCTGCGCAAGGCGAGCGACGTGGCGCGCCACCCGCTCATCCATTTCGACTGGCAGCGCGGCCTGAAAAGCGCCATCACCTGGGACAAGTGGGCGAAGGCAGCCGGCATCGCGCTGGACCTCAGCGCCGGTGCACACTTCTCCGAAGAGTCGCACGCGGTGCAGGCGGCGATCGCGGGGCAGGGCGTGGTGCTGACTGCATTGCCGCTGGTGCGTGAAGAAATAGGCATGGGACTGCTGGAGGCCCCGGTTGGCCCGGTGCTCGGCGGATTCGATTTTTATGTGGTTCGGCCGGAGGGCGACGATCCGCGCGACGAAGTACGCGCCGTCGAAGCATGGCTGCTGGCACAGGAGGTGCAATGATGGAGCCTTACAAGCTTTACTACTGGCCGACGATCCAGGGGCGTGGCGAATTCGTGCGCCTGGCGCTGGAAGAGGCGGGCGTTCCCTACGTCGACGTGGCGCGCGGCAAAGGGGGCATGAAGGCGATGAACGAGGTGATTGCCGGCGGCAGCGACGAGCGCGCAGCGTTTGCGCCGCCGGTGCTGCGTGCCGGCGAACTGCTGGTCGGCCAGACTGCCAACATCCTTTTGTTCCTTGGTGCGCGCCACAAGCTGGCGCCGCGTTCGGAGGCGGGGCGGCTGTGGTGCAACCAGCTGCAGTCGACTATCGCCGACATCGTGGGCGAGGCGCACGACACGCATCACCCGATTTCGCTCAACCAGTATTACGAGGAGCAGGCGCGCGAGGCGAAAGCCAGGTCGCGCGATTTCGTGACGGAGCGTATTCCGAAATACCTCGATTATTTTGAGTCGGTGCTGCAGGCCAATGGCGGCCGGGGCGGCTGGATGGTTGGCTCGCGCCTCAGCTACGTCGACCTGTCGCTGTTCCAGTTGCTGGACGGCTTGCGTTATGCCTTCCCGAAAGCGATGGCGGCATACGCAGGCCGCTGGCCTGGACTGGAGCGTCTATCGGCGAAAGTGGCGGCGCGTCCAAATATCGCCGCCTACCTCGCATCAAAGCGCCGCCTCGCCAACAACGAGGATGACGTGTTCCGGCATTACCCGGAACTGGAGCAGGGCGTGCGCGTCAGGCCGACGCGCGGGTGACCGGGTAGCCGGCGTCCACAATGGCGGCCTTGATCGGCTCCAGCGCTGCAGTCGAGTTGACCTTGACGTGCCGGCCCTTCAGGTCTACCTCGACAAAGGCTGCCGGGTCGACGGTGTGTACGGCTTCCGTTACGGCCGAGACGCAGTGGCCGCAAGTCATATTTTCCACAGTCAGTTCATACATTTGGAGTTCCTTTCGTCATATGGGTAAACGTACTTTAATCCTTCCTGCCATTGTAAGGTCAAGCGTGCTGGCGCTGCTTTTGCTTCAGGGCTGTTCCGCGAAGTATGCTCCGCCGGGATCGGCAGGCGCAGCCAGGGAAATGGCTGCGCATGCGGCCGACGGTTCGCCAGCGTCGGCGGTCGAAGCGCAGCGCGGCAAGTATCTCGCCTATGAACACTCGGTCACAGTCGATTCGCCGGAGGGCGGCGTTAAGCCGCTGCTCGATAAACTGGTCGCGGCTTGCCAGGCCGACGCGGCTAACCAATGCACGCTGCTGGCATCCGGCGTGGCCGGCGGCCGGGAGTCGAGCGCGCATATCCGGGTACGCGTCAAGCGCGCCGGCATCGAGAAGCTGATTGCGCTGGCAGCGACCGGCGGCGAAGTCGCATCGCGCAACACTTCGGCGGAAGACCTGGAAGGCCCGATCCGTGACAACGCCAAGCGGCTTGACATGCTGCGCTCCTATCGCGAAAAGCTGCTGGCGCTGGAGAGTAAAGTAGGCAGCAACGCCGAAGCCCTGATCAAACTGTCGCAGGAACTGGCGACGGTGCAAAGCGAACTCGAATCCGCGACCGGCGCCGAAGCGCGCCTGATGGAACGGGTCAATATGGACCTGCTGAACATCTCGATCCAGTCCCGCACCCAGCGCGGCTTCTGGTCGCCGGTCAAGCGTTCGCTCAGCGATTTCGGTAGCAACCTGTCGGAAGGAATCGCCACCGCAATTACCGGCACGGCATACATGCTGCCATGGGTGCTGATCCTGTTCGCGCTTGGCCTGTTGGTGCGCAAAGTCTGGCGCAAGTTGCGCAAGCAATGATTCATCAAACCGAGCAAAGATGAAAAGGCATTCGATGCCGGTATCCTCCAGGCTGGCAAGCCGGTCACCGCGGAGTACCGCTTCTTGGTGGTGAAGGGCGAAGTTGTGAGAGGATCGATGTACCGTTTTGCAGGAAAGGCGACCTTCAGCGCGAACATCCCGGGCGAGTTAATGGCCGCGGCTGGCGCGGTTGCGCAGCTATACCAGCCGCACGCGGTATTCACCATGGATCTTGCCGAGACCGCGGACGGGATCCGTATCATTGAATACAACTGCTGGAATGCATCGCGCCTTTACGCGTCTGATGCCGCGAGGATTTTCCACGCGGTCCAGGATTACATGATGGAGATGGAATGAAACAATCAATTGTCCACATTGCCCTTGTCGTGCGCGATTACGATGAGGCGATCGATTTCTATGTCAACACGCTCGGCTTCGAGCTGCTCGATGATACCTATCAGGCGGAGCAGGACAAGCGCTGGGTAGTGGTGGCGCCGCCCGGTGGCAGTGGCACCACGATCCTGCTGGCGCGCGCTTCCAGGCCGGAGCAGGAGCCCTTTGTCGGTAACCAGGCTGGCGGCCGGGTATTCCTGTTCCTGAACACGGACGATTTCTGGCGCGACTTCGAGCGCTTGAAAGCAAAAGGCGTGCGGGTCGTGCGCGAGCCGAAGCAGCAGGACTACGGCATGGTTGCGGTCTTCGCAGACTTGTACGGCAACCTGTGGGACCTCCTGCAACTGAATCCCGGCCACCCGATCGCACGCCGAGTGGCCTAATTTGGGCGGCTTTCGCCGGGACGCAGCGTCAGGACCCGCACGCCGTTTCGTGTTACAGCCACAGTGTGCTCGAACTGCGCGGATAATTTTCCGTCCACTGTAACGACAGTCCAGCCATCATCCTCGGTCCGGACTGCGTGGCGGCCTTCGTTGATCATTGGTTCGATGGTGAATGTCATGCCTTCGCGCAGAACGAGCCCGGTCCTTGGCCGTCCCCAATGTAGTACCTGGGGCGGTTCGTGCATTTCGCGTCCAATGCCGTGTCCGCAAAAGTCGCGTACCACCGAGTAGTTGCTGCGCCGCGCGTGACGCTCGATGGCATGCCCGATGTCGCCAAGCCGTGCGCCAGGGCGTACGGCCTGGATCCCCTTCCACATGGCCTCATACGTCACCTGCACCAGCCGCCTGGCAGATGGAGAGACATCGCCGACCAAGTAGGTTTTGCTGGAATCTGCGATAAAACCATTCTTCTCCAGAGTGATATCGAAGTTCACGATATCGCCATCCAGCAGGATTTCACTCGGCGATGGGACGCCGTGGCAAACGACGGCGTTACGGGAGGAGTTCAAGGCGTAGGCGTATCCATACTGCCCTTTACTTGCGGGGCGTGCATTGAGTTCATTCACTATGAAGTCTTCTACCAGGTCATTGACCCGCATGGTGGACATACCGGCCAGGATGAACCCGTCCAGGAAGCCGAACACGCTCGCCAGCAGCCTGCCGGATTCCGCCATCAAGGCGATTTCTTCCGGCCGCTTGGTCATGCTGGTGTCATTCGCAGGGGCGGAACCTCGACGCCCGCGGCGCGCAATTCCTGCGTAACGACTTCGTTGAAGGTCAAGGTCGGGTTCATTTCGCACAACATGCCGATCTTGATCCAGAAACCTGCTTGCGCATTGATGGAGCGGCACGACACTGCACTGGCTTTGCGGATCTGGTCGTGCAGTTCGTCTTCGATGTTTACAATTCCCATTTGCTTTTCCGTATATATGAAACGTATATGAATCATATATCAGTTCGAGCGGCCGCGCAACGCGGGTGAACAAGGGGGCGACCCTTGGCTCGGAGCCGGCGCGCCAGAAAAAAAAGCCCCGCACTGGGCGGGGCTTTTTCGGGGAGGCGGGAGTGCTTACAGCACGTCGCTCGCGTGGTCTGCCAGGCGGGAACGTTCGCCGCGTGCCAGCGTTACGTGGCCGCTGTGCGCCCAGCCTTTGAAGCGGTCGACCACATAGGTCAGGCCGGACGAACCTTCAGTCAGGTAAGGCGTGTCGATCTGGGCGATATTACCCAGGCACAGGATCTTGGTGCCAGGACCGGCGCGCGTCACCAGGGTCTTCATCTGCTTCGGCGTCAGGTTCTGCGCCTCGTCGATGATGAGGAACTTGTTGACGAAGGTGCGCCCGCGCATGAAGTTCAGGGACTTGATCTTGATGCGCGAGCGGATCAGGTCCTGCGTCGCCGCGCGGCCCCATTCGCCGCCTTCACCGTCGGACTTGTTCAGCACTTCCAGGTTGTCGTCGAAGGCGCCCATCCAGGGACCCATCTTCTCTTCCTCGGTACCCGGCAGGAAGCCGATATCTTCGCCCACCGGCACCGTGACGCGGGTGACGATGATCTCGTTATACAGCTTGGTCTCCAGCACCTGCGCCAGGCCGGCGGCCAGCGCGAGCAGGGTCTTGCCGGTGCCGGCCTGGCCCAAGAGGGTGATGAAGTCGCAGTCCGGATTCATCAACAGGTTCAGCGCGAAGTTCTGCTCGCGGTTGCGGGCAGTGACACCCCAGACGCTGTTCTTGTTGTGCGAGTAGTCGCGCAGGGTCTGCAGCACGGCAGTCTTGCCGTTGATCTGCTTCACTTGCGCGTAGAACGGCGACTCGCCGTTGTTCGGTTCCAGGTAGACGAACTGGTTCACCAGCAGGGACGGGATGAACGGGCCTGTCACGCGGTAGAAGGTGCTCGACTGGCCGTGCTTGTTCTCCTGCCATGACTCCATGTCCTTGCCATGCTTGTTCCAGAAATCGTCCGGCAGCTGGACGATGCCCGAGTACAGCAGGTCGGTGTCTTCCAGCACGTGGTCGTTGAAGTAGTCTTCCGCCGGCAGGCCCAGGGCGCGCGCCTTGATGCGCATGTTGATGTCTTTCGACACCAGCACCACGGCGCGCTCCGGCTGTTCCGCTTCCAGCGAACGCACCACGGCCAGGATCTGGTTGTCGGCCTTGCCTTGCGGCAGGCCTTCCGGCAGGTCGGCTACCTGCACCTTGGTCTGGAAGTACAGGTGGCCCTTGGCATCCTTGTTACCCAGCTTGTTCAGCGGGATGCCGTTTTCCATGTCGTCGTCGTCGGTGTTGCTGACCAGGGCATCCAGCGTACGCGATACCTGGCGTGCATTGCGCGCGACTTCGGTCATGCCTTTCTTGTGGTTGTCCAGTTCTTCCAGCGTCATCATCGGCAGGAAGACATCGTGTTCTTCAAAGCGGAACAGCGAAGACGGGTCGTGCATCAGCACATTGGTATCGAGCACGAACAGCTTGGTGCTGCCCACCACGTCGGCCTTGCGGCTGCTGGCGGACTTGAGCACCACTTCGTGCTCTTTGTGCTTGGCCGGGTGCGGCGCATCGGCCTTGATCGGCGTGACCTTGGCGCGGGCTTGCGGCGCGGCCTTGGTGCGCGGTGGCGCCGGGACGTCGTCCGGCAGCTTGACGGCCTTCAATGCAGGCGCCTTCTTGGCTGCGGTCTTTTTCGCAACCGGTTCTTTTACTGCTTTGGCAGCAGTCTTGGGCGCCGCTTTCTTCGGCGCGGGTGCTGCCTTTTCTTCAGTAGGGAAGGGAACCGGATTTGCTCCGCTAGCCTTCGGGTAGTCTTTAGCCAGCAGCAGGGTGGCTGGCTTGCTAGGCAGTTTTGGCAGTGGCATCAGGATCTCAATCTAAAAAAGATGCGCCCACGCGAGGGCGAATGCCCGGCATGGACGTACTGTGGGGTGAATCGGAAAAACTAAAGGATGCCTGGCGGGCGTCTGCGTCGCCCGAAAGCCGGTGGGCATGCCACCGGGGACAGTGGGTGGAAGGACTTGCTCGACTCAAAATCTGGCTGACACGTTCAAATGTAAAGCTCCCGTTGAGCTAACACATTCGCAGCGAGGGCCTTGCCATCAGCCCAGGTTTGCCACGAATTCCAGCACTTCATCGACGTGACCTGGTACTTTCACGCCTCTCCATTCTTTCACCAATCGGCCTTTTGCGTCAATCACAAACGTGCTGCGCTCAACGCCGCGTACATCTTTACCGTACATTTTTTTCATCTTCATGACATTGAAGGCCAGGCATACCGCTTCCTCCGGATCGGAGATCAGTTCGAACGGCAGGCCCAGTTTCGCCTTGAAGTTCTCGTGCGAGCGCAGCGAGTCGCGGCTGATGCCATAAATTTCAGCGCCGGCGGCAGTGAACTGCTCGTGCAGGTCGCGGAAGGCCATGTTCTCGGTGGTGCAGCCCGGGGTGTTGTCCTTGGGGTAGAAGAACAGCACGGTGGATTTGGCGGGGCGGCCCGAAAGCTGGAAGGTTTGGCCGCTGGTCATGGCGGCGCTGAAGTCGGGGATGGTTTGGCTCATGCGCGTTTATATGGGGGCGAAGTGTTATTTTTCAATGATCAATGCCAGCAGGGCTTTGCGGCCTTCGCCCATCAGGATGTTATAGGTGCGGCAGGCGGCATTGGTGTCCATGCATTCGACGCCGACCTGCCTGGCGGTCAGCGGCGCGGCCAGGCGCGGATGGACGAAACGCTGGCGCTCGCCGGTGCCGAGGATGACCACATCCGGCTGCTCGGCCAGCAGTTGTTCGAAATGTTCGACTGTCAGTTCCTCGAACTGCGCCACCGGCCAGGGGCGCGGGGCAATTTCCGGCAGCACCAGCAGGCTGTAGTCGTAAGGCTTGCCGTTGATCTCGACTCCACCTTCGAAATAACCGGAAACGGTCTGGTACTGGCCGGTGGTGCTGGAGTGGAGCTTCATAACTTTTCGCTATATTTAAATACAATAGAGATCTTATTGTAACGTTTTGCGCATATCGATGGTTGATTAAACCAATTTAATTCGGCAGAATGGGTATTTTCGCAATGCAGCATTTATACGTAAGGGATTGATTTTGCGTCCGGTTCAGAAATCCAACAAGCTTAACGAGATTTGTTACGAGATCCGCGGCCCTGTGCCGGAGAAGGCCCGCCTGATGGAGGAAGAGGGCCACAAGATCATCAAGCTGAACATCGGCAATATGCAGCCGTTCGGTTTCGATCCGCCTGACGAAATCGTCCACGACATGATCGTCAACCTGCCGAATGCGGCCGGTTATACCGATTCCAAAGGCCTGTTTGCGCCGCGCAAGGCGGTGATGCACTACACGCAGCAGAAGAAAGTCGCCAACGTGACGATGGACGACATTTACCTGGGCAACGGCGCGTCCGAGCTGATCGTCATGTCCATGAACGCGCTGCTGAACAACGGCGACGAGGTGCTGGTGCCCGCGCCGGACTATCCGCTGTGGACCGCGGCAGTCAGCCTGTCCGGCGGCAAGCCGGTGCATTATGTCTGCGACGAGCAGCAGGACTGGTTCCCGGACATCGACGACATGCGCAGGAAGATCACGCCGAATACCAAGGCGATCGTGGTCATCAACCCGAACAACCCGACTGGCGCGCTGTACCCCGACGAAGTACTGCTGCAGATTATCGAACTGGCGCGCCAGCACCAGTTGATCATCTACGCCGACGAAATTTACGACAAGGTGCTGTACGACGGCGTCACCCACACCTCGATCGCCGCGCTGTGCGAAGACGTGTTCTGCGTGACCTTCAACGGCCTGTCCAAGAGCTACCGCTCCTGCGGCTACCGCGCGGGCTGGATGGTGCTCTCGGGCGAAAACAAGAAATATGCGAAGGACTACATCTGGGGCCTGAATATGCTGGCCTCGATGCGCCTTTGCGCCAACGCACCGGGGCAGTTTGCGATCCAGACTGCGCTCGGCGGCTACCAGAGCATCAACGACCTGGTGGCCCCTGGCGGGCGCCTGCTCAAGCAGCGCGACCTTGCATACAAGCTGCTGTCCGAGATTCCGGGTGTCAGCGTGGTCAAGCCAAAAGCTGCACTGTATATGTTCCCCCGCCTCGATCCGAAGATCTACCCGATCGCGGACGACCAGCAATTCGCATACGAACTGCTGGAAGAAACCAAGGTCCTTATCGTGCAGGGCACGGGCTTCAATTGGCATAGCCCGGACCACTTCCGCGTGGTGTTCCTGCCGAACTCGGACGATATGGAAGATGCATTCGGCCGCATCGCACGCTTCATGGAAAGCTACCGAAAACGGCACGGGCACAGCTAACAAAACCAGGGAATTTGAGAGATGAAATCGATTAAAGTAGGTTTGCTGGGCGTAGGCAATGTAGGCGCCGGGACGTTCAGTGTATTGCGACGCAACCAGGAAGAGATCCGCCGCCGCGCCGGCCGCGGTATCGAGATTGTGGCCGTATCGGCCCGCAACCTGGAGCGCGCAAAAGAGCGCACCGAAGGCCAGTGCAAAGTAGTGGCAGACCCATTCGCGATCGTCAACGATCCGGAAATCGATATCGTCGTGGAGCTGATTGGCGGCTATGACACCGCCAAGGAACTGGTGATGCAGGCCATCGCCAACGGCAAGCACGTGGTCACCGCCAACAAGGCGCTGCTGGCCATGCATGGCACCGAGATCTTTGCCGCGGCCCACGCCAAGGGCGTGATGGTCGCCTTCGAGGCGGCTGTCGCAGGCGGCATCCCGATCATCAAGGCGCTGCGCGAAGGCCTGACGGCCAACCGCATCGAATGGATTGCCGGCATCATCAACGGCACCACCAATTTCATCCTGTCCGAGATGCGCGACAAGGGCCTGGACTTCGCCACCGTGCTGAAGGAAGCGCAGCGCCTGGGGTACGCTGAAGCCGATCCGACCTTCGATATCGAAGGGGTGGACGCGGCGCACAAGGCGACCATCCTGTCGGCGATTGCCTTCGGCATTCCGGTGCAGTTTGAAAAAGCCCATATCGAGGGTATCACCAAGCTGCAGGCGATCGACATCAAGTACGCCGAACAACTGGGCTACCGCATCAAGCTGCTGGGCATCGCGCGCCGCGCCCAAGCGACTGGCGGCGAAGGCATTGAGCTGCGCGTGCACCCGACCCTGATCCCGGCCAAGCGCCTGATCGCCAACGTGGAAGGTGCGATGAATGCAGTGCTGGTGCAAGGCGACGCGATCGGCGCCACCATGTATTACGGCAAAGGCGCCGGCCCGGAGCCGACCGCTTCCGCCGTGATTGCCGACCTGGTCGACATCACCCGCCTGGCGACAGCCGATCCCGAACACCGCGTTCCGCACCTGGCCTTCCAGCCGAACGCGATGACCGACATCAAGATCATGCCGATGGCCGAGATCACCACCAGCTACTACCTGCGCATGACGGTGGCTGACCGTCCGGGCGTGCTGGCGGAACTGACGCGCATCCTGGCCGACGCTTCGATCTCCATCGACGCCATGATGCAGAAGGAACCGGCAGAAGGCGAGACCCACACCGACATCATCCTGCTGACGCACCAGACGCAGGAGAAGAACGTGGTGGCGGCCATCGAGAAGATCGAAAAGCTGACCAGCGTGGTGGGCAACGTCACCAAGATCCGCCTCGAGAACCTCGCGTAATAAAAGTCGGGGTCAGCTCCGGCAATCGGACATTTCGCGTAGCGAAATGTCCGATTGCCGGAGCTGACCCCGACTTTCATAAAAAAACGGGCGGCGCTGGGTCGCCCGATAAGGGAGGTACTACTGCAGCAAAGGCATTATTTGCCGGCGACAGTCAGCTCACTCTTCACTTCCTTCACTCCAGCCACGGCGGATGCCGTTTGGATCGCTTTGGCGCCGGCGTCGGTGTTAGCCACAGTGCCGCTCAGGACCACTACGCCCTGGTTAGCCGACACGATGATCTCTTTCTGCTCCGACAGGGCTGCCTTGACCTTGGCCTGCAGCGTGGAGTCGGCGGTAGCGACTGCGGCACCGGCCATGGCGCCTTCCTGCTGCGCATGGGCGGACAGCGAGGCGAGGGCGAATGCGGCGGCGGCGAACAGGCTTGCGATCAGTTTGGAATCCTTCATGGTCTATCTCTCCATTTTCAAGTTGGCAGTCAACGCTTGTGCGTTGTCATTGGTATTGCAAGGCGCGTGCCAGGTAAAGAAATCAATGACTTAGCTGTGTGGCAACATGAAGTTTGTCGCCGCAAAGCGACAGGCTGCCGGCCTCGATGCGCAAGGCCCTGATTTGACGGGCTTTATGCCTGTCGCCCCTAGGCGACAGGTTCATTGCGGAACTGTGATGCGTTCAATTCGTGCTTTTGCAGCAGGCGATAGAACTCGGTCCGGTTGCGCTCTGCCAGGCGGGCGGCGTCGGCGACGTTGCCGTCGGTAAGCTTGAGCAGCTGCACCAGGTAGTTGCGTTCGAAGCGCTGCTTGGCTTCGGTGTAGCTGAGCACTTCCAGCGAGGGCACGCGCAAGGCGCGCTGCACCAGGGAGAGCGGTACCAGCGGCGCGGTGGCCAGGGCGCACGCATGTTCCACGACGTTATACAGCTGGCGCACATTGCCCGGCCAGGAGGCGCGCGACAGTGCTTCCAACGCTTCGGGGGCGAAGCCGTTGATTGTCTTGCCGTATTTGTCGGCCAGCATTTGCAGGAAGCGTGTGGCCAGCAGGCCGATGTCTTCGCGCCGCTCTGACAGCGATGGCAGGGTGAGCGTGATCACGTTCAGGCGGTAATACAGGTCTTCGCGGAACTGCCCCTCCAGCATGGCAGCTTCCAGGTCGCGGTGGGTGGCGGACAGCACGCGTACATTGACCGGGCGGCCGCTATCGGAACCGACCTGGCGCACCACGCGTTCCTGCAGCACGCGCAGCAGCTTCACCTGCAGCAGTAGCGGCATGTCGCCGATCTCGTCGAGGAACAGCGTGCCGCCGTCGGCCGCCTGCAGCAGGCCTTCGCGGCTGGCGACGGCGCCGGTGAAGGCGCCTTTCACGTGGCCGAACAGTTCGGATTCCAGCAATTGCTCGGGGATGGCGCCGCAGTTGACGGCGATGAAGGGTGCGGCGCAGCGGCGGCTGGCGCGGTGGATGGCGCGCGCCAGCAACTCCTTGCCGGTGCCGCTTTCGCCGCGTATTAACACGCTGGCGTCGGAGGCTGCGACCAGCTGCGCCTCATGCAGCACTTCTTCCATGGCGCGGCTGCGGCTGATGATGTCGGCGCGCCATGTGCCGCTGCCGGCATCCGGTGCGGCTTCGGGGGCGGCGACGCTTAGCGCCTGGCCGATGCGGTCGAGCAGTACCTTGGCGTCGAAGGGCTTGGTCAGGTAGGCGTAGGCGCCGAGCGAAGTGGCTTCGACCGCATCGGGAATGGTGCCGTGGGCGGTGAGCAGGATGACCGGCAATGCGGGATGCTGGCTGCGGATCTGCTGGAACAGGGACATGCCGTCCCGTTCCGGCAGCCGCACGTCGCTGATCACCAGCGAGGGCAGGGCGATCGACAGGTTGGCCAGCGCGGCTTCGGCGCTGCCGACGGCGGTGACCTGGTAGCCATTGGCGTTCAGGCGCATCGACAGCAGGCGCAGGAGGTCGGCGTCGTCGTCGACCAGCAGCAGGCGGGGGGAGATAGGTGCGTTCATTTACTGGCTCTCGCAGGCAGGCCGCGCTCGATCTCTTTGAGCGCTTCCAGGGTTTCGTTCAATTGCTCGTTCTTGCGCTGGTTATCTTTCAATTGCGCGCGCAGGCGGTCGCCGTCATCGATCAGGCGGCGCGTTTCTGCGCATTGGGCTGACAGGAGCTGCGCCAGTTGCCGCAATCCCTGGGCTTCCGGCTCCGGCGCCGTGGCTACGACGTCGAATTGCGCCTGCGCCTTTGCCAGGTCGCCGCCGCCGCGCGTCAGGGACAGCACCATGGCCGATTGCAGCAGCACCTTCGGCGTCTTCTGTTGCTGCGACAGGCCGCTCAACTCCTTCAGCAATTCGCCTTGCGTCATGCGGCGCAGCGACTGGTGATAGGCCAGCAGCGGCGCCACCTCGTCCTGCGGCGCGACCAGCAATGTCAGCGGCGCGGGAGCGGGCGGCGGCGGCAAGGGCGGCAGCGCCGGTGCAATGGGCTGTCGCTGAGCGCAGGCGGCGAGCAGCAGCGCTAGCAGGAAGACCGGCAGCAAGGGCGATTTAATATTCATAAGGAAGTTCGATCCGGAAGTGGGCGCCGGTGCTGGCCGGCAGCAATTGCAGTGAGCCGCTGTGGGCGCTGATGTATTCGAGCACGATGGACAGGCCGACGCCATTGCCGCGCCGCGCGCCGGGCGGCTGGCGCGTCCCCTGGTAGAAAGGTTCGAAAATATGGGCCGCGTCTTCCGGCGCCACGCCGGGGCCCTGGTCGATGCAGTCGATCGCCAGCGTGCCGGCCTGTTCGCCGATGATGAAGCGCACCGTGCCGCCTTCAGGGCTGTAGCGCACGGCGTTGGTGAGCAGGTTGCTGGTCGCGATGGCGAGCTTGCCGGGATCAACGGAAATGGGCGGGGCGCCGCCTTCCACCGCTACATCGAGCCCGCGGGCCTGCCATTGCAGACGCTGGGCGTCGACCGTGTCGCGCAGCAGGGCCGCGATATCGGTGGACTGGCGCTGCAGGTGCTGGGCGGCGAAAGTGGCGGTGTTATAGCGCAGCAGGTCTTCGATCTGGTTTTGCAGCGAGGCCGTGTTCTGGCGCAGGATGCCGGCCACCTCGCGCTGGTTCGGCGTCAGCGTGCCGGCTACCTCATCTTCCAGCAGGGCCACGCCTTCCACCAGCGCGGCCAGCGGGGTTTTCAGTTCATGCGAGATGTGGCGCAGGAAGCGCGATTTGTCGGCCTCCAGGCTGGCCAGGCGCTGGCGCAGCCAGTTCAGTTGCTGGCCGAGGCGGCGCAGGTCGTCCGGGCCTTCGACCTCGATCGGCTGGTCGTAGCGGTTGCCGCCCAGGCGGTCGATGGCGCCTTCGATTTGTGCCAATGGGCGCGCCAGCCACATGCCGCAGCCGAGCGCCAGTGCGGCGGCGAGGCTGATGGAGGCGAGCAGTTGCCCGGCCAGGACGCTGCGCCGGTGTTCCAGGCCAAGCAGGATGCGCTGGTTGCGCTGGTCGACTTCGCGTTTGACCTCGTCCGCCAGTTCCTCGTTGATCGGGGACAGGCCGGCCAGCGCGGTGTTCAACATGTGCTGGCGCTGGGCGCGCTTGGTGTTCGGCGCCTGCAGTGCATGCCAGGCTTGCTCGCCCTGGTCGCGCCAGGCGGTAAAACTGGCTTTGGGTACGGAGGGCAGGCCGGCTGACAATGCGGAGAGCGCGTCCTCCCCATCGCGCCAGGCGGCGGCGTAGCGGTCGCGGAAGGCGGGGTCGTCCAGCACCAGGAACTGGCGCGCGCTGCGTTCCATGGCCACGCTGCGTTCGGCCAGGCGTTGCACGTTCGCGGTCAGCACGACGGCGTGCTGGCCGACTTCGCGGCTTTCAGCGGCCAGCCGGTCCAGCGTGAACAGGGCCTGGATCGAGGTCGCGCTGAGCAGCAGGGCGATCAGCAGGAAGACGCCCAGTAATAATTGGCGGAAAGAAAGCTTGATGAACATAGGGCATGCGCCGGCAACCGCAAGGGTTAACCGGCGCATGATAGGGGAATTCGCTTTACTGCCGCGCTCTATTGCTTACCCGTCGAGGCGCCAGGCGTATTGCATGCGGGCCCACGATTCCTGCGCTACGCCATCGATGCTGCCGGGCTTGAAGGCGCACATCGAGAGGCCTTGCAGCGCAGCCCGGTCCAGGTCGCGGAAACCGCTGGTGCGTTCGACCTTGGCGCTGGCCACGTGGCCGTCTTTGCCGATCAGGAAGGCCAGGGTGACCGTGCCTTCGTCGCCGTTGCGCAAGGCTGCCGCAGGGTAGGACGGCTTGGCGCAGCTTGCGGCGTCGATCACTGCGGCCACGTTCAGCGGCTTGTGGCGCACAGGTTCGATCGGATCGCGCGTTGTGTCGGGACCTGGCGGGACCGGCGGCGTCTTGTCACGCGGCTTACTATCGGGCGGCGCGGTGGTGATCGGCGGATCGACCGGCGTTATCAGGATCGGCAACTCGGGCAGCGTGATGACCGGCAGTTTTGGCGGTGCGATGTCCGGCATTTTGGGCGGCAAGACTTTCGGCTCTGGCGGCAACGGGGTCACCGTGACCGGCTCCGGCTCCGTGACACGGTTGACCAGGATCGTTGAGTGCTTCAGCGCGATGCCTGCGGCAACAAGGTGCAAGACGGCGACAAAAGCCAGGCCGGAGTAGTTCTTGCGGGAGGTGTCGAAGTTCATGGAAATGCTCCTTTCTTCTTGTTGGTAGGCTGAATTGCCAGTCCATGGCAAGATATTCTTCCATCTGATGGAAATAAGCAAGCAATTTTTCTTGCTATGTCTTAGCGTGGTATCCTTCCATCATCTGGAAACGAGGAATGCTATGAATAAGATCAGGGTACTGCTGGCAGATGATCATCCCGTGGTAATGGGCGGTTTTGCGACGGCGCTGGCCGGTTTTGGCGTGGAAGTTGTAGCTCAGGCAAGGACGCCGGCTGAGGCGGTCGAGGCCTACCAGGCCCTGGTACCGGACGTTGCTATCCTGGATATGCGCTTTGGCGAGCAGATGACGGGCCTCGATGCGGCGCGCCAGATCCTGGCCGTGGCCCCTAAAGCACACTTCATCTTCCTGACCCAGTTCGACCAGGATGCGCTGGTCAAAGAGGCCTACCGTATTGGCGCGCGGGCGCTGGTGACGAAGGATTGCGACCCGGCCGAGCTTTTCACCGCCGTGCAGCGCGCCGCCCAGGGCGAGTTGTACTTCATGCCCGCCATCGCGGAACGCCTGGCCAGCCTGTCAGTGCTGGGCGAGCAATCGCCGCAAGCGCTGCTCGACGAGCGCTCGCTGGAAATTTTCAAGCTGATGGCGGAGGGCCTGACCAATGCCGAAATCGCCGATAAACTCGGCGTCTCCAGCAAGACGATCAGCAACTCCAGCCAGGCCATCAAGGACAAACTGGGCGTTGAGCGTGCGGCTGATATCACCCGCCTGGCGGTGCGCCACGGCGTGCTGCAAGCCTGATGCGGGCCAAGTGGCGCGTCGGCACGCGCGGGCGGCTGCTGGCGATTACCTTGCTGCCGGTGCTGGCGTTGTTTGCTACGCTGACCTGGTACAGCTACCAGTCGCGCCAGTCGGAGGTGCATGCCGAGTTGGCAGAGCGCGGGCAATTGCTTGCCAGTGCGCTGGTGGCGAGCAGCGAAATCAGCCTGGTGCACGGGCAGTTCGACGAGCTGCGGGCAACGATCAACGGCATGCTGCAAACCGACGGCGCGATTCATCGCGTGACCTTGCTCGATGCGGAGCGCAAGCCGCTGCTGGAAGTTGCGGCGCGCGGCGACGCGCCGCCCGAAGCGCGCTATTACGAAGCGGCAGTGCACAAGCGTCTGCTCTACGTGACGGGGGGCGGAAACCGCAATGTGGGCACGATGGGCTATGTGCAGGTGAGGATGTCGGCGACTGCCTTGCTGCGCAAGGCCCGCGCGCGCTTCCAGCTGGAATTAGGGGTGGCGCTGGCGGGCCTGCTGGTATGCGCGGGCGTAGCATGGCAGATGACCAGCGGCTTCGCCTTGTCGCTGCAGGCGTCCATGCAGGCAGTGCGTGCGGCGGATGCCGAGAAGCGCCGCCTGCTGCAACGCGTGACTACGGTGGTGGAGGATGAACGCAAGGCAATCGCGCTCGAGATCCACGACGAATTGAATGCGACGCTGATCGCCGTGCGGCTGGAGGCGCAGCAGATCGCGGGCCTGGCCGGCGCGCTGCAGCCAGCCGAACCTGCGGCCCAGGTTCGCGAAAAGGCGCAGGCGATCACCAAGCTTGCGCTGGGCTTGTACAACAGCGGCCGCACGCTGGTGCGCCGTCTGCGGCCGGAGATGCTCGACATGCTTGGCCTGCAGGGCGCGCTGGAAGAAATGGTGCGCCAGGTCGGCAGCAGCCATCCTTCCTGCCGCTTTTCGCTGCATACCGAAGGCGATTTCGGCGGACTCGATGGCGATGCTGCGATCTCGGCCTATCGTATCGTGCAGGAAGCGTTGTCGAACATTGTGAAGCACGCTCGCGCCAGCGCAGCCAGCGTTGAAGTGGCCCGGCATGGCGACGCCCTGCGGATTTCGGTGGCCGACGACGGGACCGGCTTCGACCCGGCGCGCACTGCGGCCGGCGTTGGCCTGGCGGGCATGCGCGAGCGGGTGCAGGCGCTGGGCGGCAGCTTTGCGATGGACTGCTCGTCAGGCACCCGTATTGCGATTACGCTGCCGGTGGAGGCGTGGCGCGCGGCAACCTGACGCGCACCAAGAGGCCGTGGCCGGCAACGCCTTGGTCCAGTTCAAGCGCGGCGTGGTGCAAGACCGCGATATCGCGCACGATTGCCAGCCCCAGGCCTGAGCCGCCCGGATTCGCCTGCATGGTGGAAGCGGCGCGGTAGAAGGGCGAAAACACGCGGTCGCGGTCTTCGGGCGGAATACCAGGGCCGCTGTCTTCGACCTCCAGCACCACATGCGCGTCGCCCGGCAGCACGCGCAGCACCACGCTGCCGCCGCGCGGCGTGTAGTGCAGGGCGTTGTCGACCAGGTTCGACACCAGCTCATGCAGCAGCAAAGCCTGGCCATTCACGCTGGCTTCGCCGTCGCCCTCCAGCGAAAGGTCGATGCCGCGGGTGACGGCGGATAGTGCCAGTTCCAGCGCGACCTGCTGCACCGTCTCGCGCAGCGGCACCGGCACCGGCTCGCGATTTTCGCTGTGCTCGATGCGCGCCAGCATCAGCAGGCGGTTTGCCAGGTGCACGGTGGAGTCGGTGGTGGCGGCCATGCTGGCCACCACATTGCGCAGCTCCGGCGAGGCGGAGGAATCGCGCGCCAATTCGCGCTGCGCCAGCTCGGCCTGGGTCTTCAGTACCGTCAGCGGCGTGCGCAACTGGTGCGATGCGTCGGCGATGAAGCGCCGCTGGCTGGCGATCAATCCCGCGATGCGGGTGGTCGAGGCATTCATGGCCTGCACCAGCGGCCGCACTTCCTTGTGCACCAGCGCAGGATCGAGGTCGGACAGGTCGGATACATTGCGCGATTCCACCTCGTGCTTCAATTGCATCAATGGACGCAGCACCAGCTTGACCGCGAACCACACCAGCAAGCCGGCCAACAGCACCACGCTGGCCTGCCACGCAATGGTGTCGTACAGGATCTTCAGCGTCAGGCCTTTGCGGGCATCAAGCGTTTCGCCTACCTGGATCAGCGCGATGCCGCGCATATTGTCGTCATATACCGGCTGCAGCAGGGCAGCAATGCGGATCGGCTGGCCGTTGTAGTTGGCGTGGTAAAAGCGCACCAGGGCAGGGTAGTTCTCCGAGCGCGGCACATTGGCCGGTACTGCGGGCAGGTCGTCGTAACCGGAAACCGTCTCGCCCTTGATGCCGGTGACTTTGTAGTAGATGCGGCCCAGGGTGTCGGTCTCAAAGCTGTCCAGCGCAACGTAGGGCACGTCGACCACCACTTTCCCGCCTTCTACCGACACGCGCTCCGCCAGCGCGCGCGTGGAGGCCAGCAGCGAGCGGTCGTACGCCATGTCGGCCGCGTCCACCGCATTGTAGTAGACAGAGATGGTGTTGATGATTTCCAAGAGAACCAGCGGCAACAGCAGCCAGCGCAGCAACTGGCCGCGCAGGCTGCCCATGGCGAGCATGGCCTTCATCAGGCTTTCGCTTCGGCCGGCTGCAGCAGGTAGCCGATGCCGCGCAGGGTTGTGATGGCCGCAGCGCCGGGCTCCTTGCGGTCAAGCTTCTTGCGCACCCGGTGGATATACAGCTCGATGGCGTCGAGGTTGGCGTCATCGGCCAGCGAGAACACCTGGTCGAACAGTTTTTCCTTGGCGACCGGCTTGCCGCCCTTGGTGATCAGCGCTTCCAGCACGGCGTGTTCGCGCGGCGTGAGCTGCAGGTTCTCGCCGAAATAGGAAAACATGCGGCTGACAGTATCGAAGCGCAGCGCGCCGCATTCGTACACCAGCGATTCATTGCCCGCGCTGCGGCGCAGCAAAGCCTTCACGCGCGCTTCCAGTTCGGCCAGTTCGAAAGGTTTTGCGAGGTAATCGTCGGCGCCCAGGTTCAGGCCCTGCACGCGATCCTCCAGCCCGCCGCGCGCGGTCAGGATCAATACGGGCGTCTTGCCCCCGCGCGCGCGCAGGCGTTTCAGCACTTCCAGCCCGTCCATGCGGGGCAGGGTCAAATCGAGGATGACCAGGGCATATTCCTGGGTCAGCAGCAGGGAGTCGGCGTCGGCGCCGTTGTCGGCGCATTCGACAGAAAGGTTGGCATCGCGCAGGGCTTTGGAAAGCCAGTGTTGTAATTCGGTGTGGTCTTCCACTAACAATATTCGCATGGCATTTGCCTGAAAGGCGTTTGAAAGGTTGGCGATTTTATAGTTGAACCGTGCCAGAGCGAGGCATGACTGAAATAACTATAAACCCAGGAGACTGATTGTGAAAAGAACTTCGATGGCAGCGGCCGTCGCGATGATGTTTGCCGCCTATACTTCCGCCCACGCCCAATCCAATGTGCAGGTGTACGGCCTGCTGGACATGGGGGTCGACATTTCCAACAATGCCCAGGCGGGCGGCGGCAGCGTAACCCACGTCAGCTCCGGCGGCATGAATACTTCGCGTTGGGGTATCAAAGGCAGTGAGGACCTGGGCGGCGGCCTGAAAGCCGTGTTCCAGCTCGAAAGCGGCATCCTGATGGATACCGGCGCGCAGGATGGCAACCTGTTCAAGCGCCAGGCCAACGTCGGCCTGGAAGGCAACTGGGGCCGCGTGATCCTGGGCCGTTCCTTCACCAGCGTGTACGACACCGTTATCCGCTTCGACCCGATGGGCTTTGCGCCTTACTACTCCTGGGCGACCGGCGGCAGCGCCACGTTGCCAAGCAAGTACGGCATGACCACCGGTTTCGATAACCTGATCAAATACTCCGGCAAGACCGGCGACTGGAACTATGGCTTCAGCTACGGCATGGGCGAGCAGCAGGGCGCAGGCGCCAGCTCGGCTGACAGCGCCAAGTACGCCGGCGCGGTCAGCTACCAGTCCGAGTCGCTGGGCGCCATGTTCACCGCGGAGCGCATCAACGGTAACAATGTGGTCGCCACCGGCAACCGTGACGAGACCACCGCATACCACCTGGGCGGCTATTACGCCACCGGCGATTTCAAATTCTGGCTCGGCGGCCGTACCTACAAGCTGGTGGCGGGCAAGGCCGCTACGGCTGATGTAAAAGGCAACACCTTGTGGGCTGGCGTGGCATACAAACCGCAGCCAAACGTCACCATCACGGGCGCCGTGTACCACATCGACCAGCGCAACCTGGCCGCCGGCAAGGACGCCGATCCGACCATGTATGTGCTGCGCTATCGCTACGCCGCATCCAAGCGCACCGACCTGTATGCGACTGTCGGTTACACCAAGGGCAAGCATGACCAGCTGGTTGGCCTGTCGCGCGACGATGCAGCCTTCGGCGACAGCCAGCACGGTGTAATGGTTGGCATCCAGCACCGCTTCTGATAATAATGAAGCCATGAAGATCCTGCTCTCCATCTTCGCTTCTGTCCTGCTGCTTGCAGGTCAGGTGCACGCAGCTGAATGCATCGTGCCGTCCAAGCCGGGCGGTGCGATGGACCTGACGTGCAAGCTGGCCCAGAAGGGCCTGGCGACGATGGCGGGCGGGCAGCCGATGAAGCTGGTGTATCGCCCGGGCGGGATCGGCGCCGTGGCATGGCACTCGCTGGTTTCGCAGCGCCGCGCCGAACCGAACACCCTGGTGGCTTTTTCCGGCGGTTCGCTGCTGAACCTCGCGCAAGGCAAATTCGGCAAGGCCAAGGCGGACGATGTGCGCTGGGTTGCGGCGCTGGGGGCGGACTACGGCATGATCGCGGTGCGCTCCGATTCGCCGTTCAAGTCGCTGGCCGACCTGGTGGCGGCGCTCAAGCGCGATCCGTCGAAGGTGCTGATCGGCGTCAGCGGCACGATCGGCAGCCAGGACTGGCTGAAGGTGGCCCTGCTGGTACGCCAGGCCGGCCTGGACCCGAAAGTGCTGCGTTTCGTGGCGCTGGAGGGCGGCGGCGAGTCGTTTACTGCGATGCAGGCGAACTACGTGCAGGTAGTGTCGGGCGATGCTTCCGAAGCCAACCTGGCCGGCAGCACGATCCGCGTGTTGGCCGTGATGTCGGAAGAGCGCTTGCCGGGAAAACTGGCTGCGGTGCCGACGGCGCGCGAGCAGGGCTACGACATTGTCTGGCCGGTGATTCGCGGGGTCTGGATGGGCCCCCAGGTGGCAGATGCCGATTACCAGCAGTGGGTGAAAACCTTCGAGCACCTCATGGCGACGCCGGAATTCGCGAAACTGCGAACGGAAGCGGGACTATATCCCTTCAGCCTGACAGGACAGGCGCTCAACGAGTATGTGCATAAAGCCGTGGACGATTACGGCAAACGCGCCAGCCATCTGGGCCTGGTGCGCTAAACATTCCTCAAAAATTCTAGGAGACACAAATGATCAAGACGACCCTGGTGGCCGCCGCGGGCCTGTTCGCGTGCACCGCTTTCGCACAATCGCCTGCAGGCTATCCTGCCGACTACCAGAAAGTGATCGATGCGGCGAAAAAAGAGGGCAAGCTGGTGGTGTACGGCGCCACTGACAGCAAGGCTGCGCAGCCGCTGATCCGCGACTTCAACGCGCTGTACCCCGGCATTACCGTCGAATACAACGATATGAATTCGACCGAGGTGTACAACCGCTTCATCTCCGAGATGGCAGCCGGCGGCAATACCGCCGACGTGATGTGGTCGTCCGCCATGGACCTGCAGATGCGCCTGGCCTCCGACGGCTACGCACTGAAATACAAATCGGTGGAAGCGTCGAAGATCCCTGGCTGGGCGGTGTGGGACGACCAGGCATATGGCACCACGTTCGAGCCGGCAGCCATCGTCTACAACAAGCGCCTGGTCGATGCCAAGGAAGTGCCGCAGACCCACGCCGACTTCGTGAAACTGATCCAGCAGCCGAAGTTCAAGGACAAGGTCACCACCTACGACATCGAAAAATCCGGCGTCGGCTTCATGTTCATGAGCCAGGATGCCAAGGAATACCCGAAGTTCCTGGAGCTGGAAAACGCCTTCGGTGAAGCGAAAGTGCGCGTGCAGTCTTCCACCGGCACCATGATGGAGCGTATCTCCTCCGGCGAAAACCTGATCGGCTACAACGTGCTGGGTTCCTACGCCCTGGTGCGCGCCAAGACCGACCCATCGATCGGCGTGCAACTGCCGAAGGACTACACCCTGGTGATGTCGCGCGTGATCTTCATCAACAAAGGTGCAAAGAATGTCAACGCCGCCAAGCTGTGGCTGGACTATACCCTGTCGCACCGCGGCCAGACCATCATCGCCAACGAATCCAAGCTGTTCGCGATCCGCGCCGACGTGAGCGGCGAAACCACTTCGTCCGACCTGGTCAAGCAGATCGGCCAGGACAAGATCAAGCCAGTGCCGGTGCACCCGATCCTGCTGCAGTTCCTGGGGCCGCAGAAACGCATGGCCTTCCTGAAGCAGTGGAAAGAAACCGCCGGCAAGAAATAAGGAGCTGTCAATGACCACCGCGACTTTGCAGGGAACGGGGCGCGCCAGCATCAATTGGCCGCGCTGGATCGTGGCAGTGCTGACCTGCACCGCCATCTTCCTGCCGCTGTTCCTGATCTTTTACCAGAGTTTCCTGTCGGCGCCGTTCTTCATGCCCGGCAAGGAAGTAGGGTTGGACGCCTTCCGCTTCATCTTCGATGACCCGGATTTTGCAGTGGCATTCAAGAACGGCCTGCTGCTGGCGGCCGGCCTGGCCGCCATCGCCGTGCCTTTGGGCGGCATGCTGGCTTTCCTGATGGTGCGTACCGACCTGCCGGGTCGCGGCTGGATTTCCCCGCTGCTGCTGGTGCCGATCTTCGTGTCGCCAATGGTGATGGGTTTCGGCTATGTGGTGTCGATGGGCCCTGTGGGCTTTTACTCGACCTGGGTGAAAGACCTGATCGGCTTCATCCCGTGGAATGTGTATTCCTTCACCAGCATCGTGATCATCGCCGGCCTGACCCACGTGCCGCACGTCTACCTGTACGCTTCGTCGGCGCTGAAGAGCCTCGGCTCGGACGTGGAAGAAGCGGCCCGCGTGGCCGGCGCCTCGCCGCTGCAGGTGATGTTCAACGTGTCGCTGCCGATGATCATGCCGGCGCTGGCCTATGCCGGCGTGCTGGTGTTCTTCCTCGGCTTCGAGGTGTTCGGGCTGGTGCTGGTGCTGGGCGATCCGGAAGGCCACCTGGTACTGCCGACCTACCTGTATAAGCTGACCAACAAGCTGGGTACCCCGTCCTACCACCTGATGGCGGCAGTGGCGGTGTGCCTGGTGGCGGTGACCATGCCGCTGGTGATGATCCAGCGCTGGCTGCTGAAATCGGCCAATAAATACGTGTCGATCAAAGGCAAGGGCGCGCGCAGCAAGGCGCTGCCGCTGGGCCGCTGGAAATGGCTGGCGTTTGCCGTGCTGGGCGCCTGGCTGCTGGTCACCATTGTGATGCCGCTGTCCGGCATAGCGCTGCGCTCCTTCGTGCAGTACTGGGGCGAGGGCGTAAAGCTGGCCGACGTCCTGACGCTGCAGCACTTCCGCGACATCTTCGAACAGCATGCGCTGATCCGCGGCATTATCAACACGGTGCTGATCGGCGTGATCGGCGGCGGCCTGGCGGTCTTCTGCTATAGCTTTATTGCGCTGGCCATGCACCGCAAACCTGACCTGCTGACCCGCGTGCTCGATTACAGCGTGCTGGTGCCGCGTGCGGTGCCAGGCCTGCTGGCTGGCCTGGCTTTCCTGTGGGTGTTCCTGTTCGTCCCCAGCTGGCTCGATGGCATGCTTAAAGGCTCCGACAACGGCCTGGCGGTGTGGCTGGTGGAAAACGCGATCCCTGCGCTGCGCAGCCTGCGCACCACCATCTTCGCGGTGTGGCTGGCGTATTCCGTGGTGTGGATGGCTTACGGCATGCGCCTGATTTCCACCGCTCTGCTGCAGGTTGGCCCTGAGCTGGAGGAAGCGGCACGCGCGGTTGGCGCCCGCCGCGGCCAGGTAACCCGCGACGTGACCCTGCCGCTGATCAAATACGGCTTGCTGGGCGCGTGGCTGATGATTTTCCTGATCTTCGAGCGTGAATATTCGACAGGCGTGTACCTGCTGTCGCCGGGTACCGAAGTGATTGGCGCGCTGATCGTGTCGCTGTGGGCGGGTGGTTCGACCGACCTGGTGGCGGCACTGTCCTTTATCAATATCACCCTGGTCGGCATCGGCCTGGGCATAGCGCTGCGCTTCGGCGTCAAGCTGCATAACTGAGACCACGATCATGAAACGAGACCTCAAAATGAATGAACTGTCCGTCGAAGACCTGCACCTGGACTACGGCACCGGCGCCCACGCCAACCCTATCCTGAAGGGCGTGTCGATGCACCTGCAGAAGGGCGAAGTGGTGGCGCTGCTGGGCCCTTCGGGCAGCGGCAAGACCACGCTGCTGCGCGCCGTGGCCGGCCTGGAGAGCCCACGCCAGGGTTCGATCGACATCGGCGAGCGCCGCGTATTCGATGGCAGCAAGGGTTTTGAAATGCCGGCCGAACAGCGCAACCTGGGCCTGGTGTTCCAGTCCTATGCACTGTGGCCGCACAAAACCGTGGCGGAGAACGTGGCCTACGGCCTGAAGCTGCGCAAGATGAACAAGGAAGAAATCGGCCGCCGCGTGGGCGAGGTGCTGAAACAGCTTGGCCTGGGCCACCTGGGCGAGCGCTTCCCGCACCAGTTGTCGGGCGGCCAGCAGCAGCGCGTGGCGATTGCCCGGGCGCTGGTGTACAACCCGCCGGTGATCCTGCTGGACGAGCCGCTGTCGAACCTGGACGCGAAGCTGCGCGAAGAGGCGCGAGCGTTCCTGCGCGAGTTGATCGTGCGCCTGGGCCTGTCGGCGCTGATGGTGACCCACGACCAGGGCGAGGCGATGGCGATCTCCGACCGCATCCTGCTGCTCAATAACGGCAAGATCGAGCAACAGGGCACGCCGCAGTCGATGTACGAAACACCTGAGACCTTGTTCACGGCCGAATTCATGGGCAGCAACAACCGCCTGCCGGGCACCCTGCTGTCGCGCGAAGGCGACAAGGTAGTGATCGATGTTGCAGGCAGCAAGCTGCAGGCAACGGCACGTGGCAAAGGCGGCGATTCGATTGCCCCGCTGATCCGCGTCGAAGAGGTGCGTGTGAACACCTCCCAGGTTGAAAATTCGCTGCAGCTTGCTTTGATCACCTGCATGTACCTGGGCGACCGTTGGGAATGCCTGTTCAAACGCGGCGATATCAGCGTGCGCGCCCATTCCAAGTACCGTCTGCAGGATGGCCAGTACTGGCTGCAACTGCCGGCCGACAAGCTGTGGGTCTTCTGACCCGACACCGTTGCTTCCTCCAAGCTTTGGCGGCCGGCTTGCTGGCCGCTTTTTTTTGCAGGTGGCTTGATACTCCGCTGCCCTGGCTGATTGGGCCGCTGTTCGCCAGTGCTGCGCTGCGCATCGCGGGTGTTGACCTGTGCTGCCCGGTCGCGGCACGCGCGGCAGGGCAGTGGGCGATCGGAACCGTGCTTGGACTGTACTTTACGCCCGCGGTGCTGGCGGTGGTGGCTGCGCGTGCCGGCTATATCGCGGGGGCGGTGGCGTTTGCGCTGGCGCTGGGGTGCTTGTGCGCCTGGCTGCTCAAGCGGCTGGCCGATGTCAGCGCCGCTACAGCATTCTTCTCGATGGCGCTGGGCGGTGCCTCCGAGATGGCAGTGCAGGGCGAGCGCCACGGTGCGGCAGCGCAGCACGTGGCGGCGGCGCAGGGCGTGCGGCTGATGTTCGTGGTCAGCTTCCTGCCGTTTGTGCTGCGCTATTGGAGCGGGCATGGCATGCCGCCATTGCCTGCGGTTGCCGCCGCGGCACCTTTGGCATCGCCCGCGGCACTGGGCGCCTTCGGCCTGCTCGCTGCGGCCACTTGCGCGGCGGGCTGGCTAATGTGGAAGCGCGGCGTGCCGAACGCCTGGGTGCTCGGCCCCTTGTTCGGCGCCGGGCTGCTGGCCGCGGCGCAAGTGCCGGTCGGCGGCGTGCCTGAATGGATGGTGCGCAGCGGCCAGCTTTGCATCGGACTTTCGCTCGGTACCCGCTTCACGCCCGGCTTCCTGCATACCGCGCCGCGCTTCATGGCAGCAGTGGCCGCCTGCACCGCGACCGCGCTGGGCTTGGCCGCGCTTTTCGGGCTGCTGCTTGCGAAGATCGGCAACCTGCACCCCGCCACGGCCTTGCTGGCGACTTCTCCCGGCGGAATCGCGGAAATGGCCCTGACCGCACGCGCGCTGTACGTCGAAGTGCCTGTGGTCACGGCTTTCCATGTGTGCCGGATGGTGGTGCTGGTCCTGGCGGTCGGTCCGGCATTTCGGCGCCTGCTACGCATGTGATGCAGTTGTCGCAAAGTATTAAAATGCGATACTTTGGCGCGCCGGGTTGAGAGCTTGCGCAATGTGCTGTATGTTGTCGATATTTTCACTATTCCCGTGCCGCAACATGAGCCATCCCAGCCAGTTCGATCTACTGAAACAACGTCGCTTCGCGCCGTTTTTCTGGACCCAATTCCTCGGCGCGTTTAACGACAACCTGTTCAAGACCGCCCTGATTGTAGCGCTGACCTATGAAGCCTCCAGCTGGACCGACCTCGATTCGTCGCTGATCACCAACCTGGTGCCCGGCCTGTTCATCCTGCCGTACGTGCTGTTCTCGGCCACTTCCGGCCAGATCGCTGAAAAAATCGAGAAGGGCAAGCTGGCGCGTCTTATTAAATGGCTGGAGATCGGCATCATGGGCGTGGCAGCTATCGGCTGGTTCACACACACGCTGGTATTGCTGCTGGTCGCCATCTTCGGCATGGGCATGCACTCGACGCTGTTCGGCCCTGTTAAATACGCCTATATGCCGCAGCACCTGAAGGCAGAGGAACTCACGGGCGGCAACGGCATCGTTGAAATGGGTACCTTCGTCGGCATCCTGCTTGGCCAGGTGTTCGGCGCAATCATCGTCAATTACAAGCCTGACGGGATCGTCTGGCTGGCTGCTGCTACCGTATTCTTCGCAGTGATAGGCTTGGTCACCGCGCATGGCATCCCGAAAACGCCTGCACCGCAGCCGGACCTGAAAGTGAACTGGAACCCGTTCACTGAATCGATCCGCAACCTGCGCTTCTCGGCCGGCAACCGCTCCGTCTTCCTCTCCATGCTGGGCAATTCCTGGTTCTGGTTCTATGGCGCGATCGTGCTGGCGCAGTTCCCCGTGTATGCCAAGGATTACCTGAAAGGCGATAACAGCGTCTTCGTGCTGCTGCTGACGATGTTCTCGCTGGGGATCGGCGCCGGTTCGCTGCTGTGCGAAAAGCTTTCCGGCCGCAAGGTGGAAATCGGCCTGGTGCCTTTCGGTTCGATTGGCCTGTCCGTATTCGGCATCGACCTGTACCTGGCCAGCCAGGGCTACAGCGCACCGGGCGAAGTGAATGCCTACGCCATGGTGATGCTGCCCGGCGCATGGCGCATCATCCTCGACGTCGTGATGATCGGCGTGTTCGGCGGTTTCTTTATCGTTCCATTGTTCGCGCTGATCCAGTTGCGTGCCGACCCGCAGCATCTGTCGCGCACCATCGCCGGCATGAACATCATGAACGCGCTGTTCATGGTGGTGGCGACCGGCGTAGCGATTCTGCTGCTGGCCCAGGGTTTCACGATTCCGCAAGTATTCCTGGCAACCGCAATCATGAACGCCCTCGTGGCGGCGTACATCTTCTCGCTGGTGCCCGAGTTCCTGATGCGTTTCCTGGCATGGCTCCTGATCCATACTGTGCACAACGTGAAGACCATCGATGCCGACCGCATTCCGGAAGAGGGCGGCGCTGTCCTGGTGTGCAACCACGTCAGCTACGTCGATGCGATTGTGATCGTGGCAGCCAGCCCGCGCCCGATCCGCTTCGTGATGGACCACCGCATCTTCAAGACGCCGTTCTTTGGCTGGATCTTCCGTACCGCCAAGGCGATCCCGATTGCACCTGCCAAGGAAGACCCATGGCTGATGGAGAAAGCCTTTGTCGATATCGCACAAGCGCTGCATGAGGGCGAGCTGGTTTGCATTTTCCCGGAAGGCAAGCTGACCAGCACCGGCGAGATGAATGAGTTCAAGGGCGGCATCAGCAAGATCATTGAACGCACCCAAGTGCCGGTGATCCCGATGGCGCTGCGCGGCTTGTGGGGCCACCTGCTTAGCCGCAGCAAGGACGGCCTGCTGGAACGCGCTTTCCGCAAAGGCTTCCGTTCGCATCTTTCGCTGGCGGTGGGCCAACCGGTCGAACCTACCGAAGTAAGCCCGGAACTGCTGTATCGCCAGGTAGCAGAACTGCGCGGCGACTGGAAGTAGAGAAATGTAGTTAATGGTCCAAGCGGGCTACATACCTCTACATACAAAGGCGCCGTCACGGCGCCTTTGCTCCTTTCTACAATTGGTTTTCCAAAAACTAATGTGAGAAGGACAGTCAATGAAAACAATCCTGAAAACCGGTTTCTCCGTTGCCATGCTGTCTGTGTTGGCGGCATGCGGCGGCGGCGGCGAAGACGACAAACGGCCGAAGCAGGTCTCGGCGGCTGTGGACTTCGACAAGGATGGCATTACTGGCTGGACCGGCAGCTCCTCCGACTACACACCTGAGACCGCACCAACCAACGTCGTCTTCGAACAGCGCGCGCTGCCAACTCCGCTGACCGGCAAGGGCTACCTGGTTGGCGGCACCAATCGCAGCGACGACCTTTTCCTGTTCGTGAAGAAGCAGTTCTCCGGCCTGGAAAAGAACACCACGTACAACATCACCTTCTCGCTCAAATTTGCCAGCAATGCGCAAACCGGATGCATGGGCGTGGGCGGTGCGCCAGGCGAAGCAGTATGGGTCTATGCGGGCGCCACGGCGACCGAGCCTAAGGCGGTTACTGCCAATAACGCGATCCGCATGAACATCGATCGCGGCAACCAGGCCGAAGGCGGCAAGGACGCGCAAGTCATCGGCAACATCGCCAATGGCCAGACTTGCGGCACCGCTGTTTCCTATGCCAGCAAGACAGTGAAGAACGATAAGGCGCAGAAGGTGACGACCGATGCGACTGGCGCGGTGTGGATCATCCTTGGCATCGATTCCGGCTTTGAGGCGTATTCGCAGGTCTACCTGCAAAACGTTCAGCTCGACGCGACGCCGGCGACGCTGTAATCGCCTCGGTGTTGACCTTCACGGAAAATTAACCTACTGTGTCGGCGGGGCGGAACCGCCAAGCCGGCCTGTCTTTGCTTCGTGCAGGGACAGCCTCTGCGGGGTTACCCCGCGGGATGTTTGATGTTCTGCATTTCGCCGCATGAGTGGCATTGCGCTTCGCGCAACCATACGCACGCTTCACGAGACTCGTTGGCGGCTCTCTGCCCCTTTTCAATTCATGGATAACGAAAAACTTACCGCGCTTGCGCTTGCCGACACGATGCTGGCCACGGACGGTAGCCCGGAGAACCTGATCGCGGCGTGCGACCGCGTTTTCGACGCGACGCAGCCCTGGGCCCCTGGCGTCTGCATGGCGCTCGTCATGCGGACCGGAGAGAACTTCCATTACTTCAGCCGGCACGAGTTGGCCGACATCTTGTTGCAACTCCTCGGTCGCGGTCACGTTGACTACGATGACGAAGATGAGGATGAAGAAGAGGGCGGCGCCGATGCGCCCCCATTCATCAAGCTGCAGGATGTGCGGCGCTATTGCCTCGAGCAGCCGATTCGCCCGCCAAAACCCGCATGGCTGGCCGAACTCGCACTGCCGGACCTGCCGACTGTCGGCGACCTGGCCGTATGGCTGAACGAGCCGGTCGGCGCGCTGCGCTGGTTCGCAGACCAGTGGCGCATCGCGCGCGACGAGCAATCGCGCCTCCAGCATTACCACTATCGCTGGGTGCCAAAGCGTAGCGGCGGCCTGCGCCTGATCGAAATTCCGAAAGAGCGGCTACGCCGCATCCAGCAGAAAATACTGCGCCAGATCCTGGACCTGGTGCCGCCGCATGCATCGGCGCACGGCTTCCGGCGCGGGCATTCCTGCGTCACGCACGCTGCACGGCACGCCGGCCAGCACGCCGTTGTGCGCATGGACCTGAAGGATTTTTTCCCCAGCATCCAGCACGCGCGCGTCCAGGCGCTGTTTGAAAAGCTCGGCTACCCGGAGAGCGTCGCTGGAACATTGGCGCGCATCTGCGTTAACCGCGCACCCCATGACCTGTTCCGCGACAAGCAATCCGGAGGCTCACTTGCCTGGTCCGAACGCCAGGCCTTGAAATCGCCGCACCTGCCGCAGGGTTCTCCTTGTTCGCCTGCGCTGGCCAATCTCTGCGCCTACCGGCTTGATATACGGCTTGAATCGCTGGCGCGCTCGCTCGGCGCGTCATATAGTCGCTATGCCGACGACCTGGCCTTTTCTGGCGGGGACGAGTTTGCGCGGTGCGCAGAGCGCTTTCATATCCAGGTTGCCGCAATCGCCCTGGAAGAGGGCTTCCGTGTGAACACCCGCAAAACGCGGCTGATGCGCGAAGGAACGCGGCAGCAAGTGACGGGCATCGTCGTCAATGCGCATCCGAACATTGCTCGCGACGAGTACGATAAACTCAAGGCGACGCTGACCAATTGCGTGCGTCATGGGCCGGAATCCCAGAACCGGGAGAGTCACCCCAACTTCCAGGCCTATCTCGCAGGCAGGATTTCTTATGTTGCGATGGTAAATTCCGACCGCGCAGCTAAGCTCCAGCGGCTTTTGGACGATATAGTTTGGCCAACTTGATTACAATGTCCGATTCTTTTAATCGTATTCGATGTAATTCATGCACATTTGGGTAGATGCGGACGCCTGTCCCGCTGTAATCAAGGACATCCTGTTCCGCGTAGCGGAGCGCACGCAGATCAATGTCACGCTGGTGGCCAACCAATTGATCCGTGTTCCCGGCTCGCGCTTTATCCGCGCGCTCCAAGTTCCGGCGGGTGCCGATGCAGCCGATGCCGAAATTGTCGAGCGTGTGAGCGCCGGTGATATTGTCGTTACCGCGGATATCCCGCTGGCTTCCCTGGTACTGGAGAAGGGCGGTCTCCCACTCAATCCTCGTGGAGATTGGTACACCAAGGACACCATCGCGCAGCAGCTGACGATGCGCGCCTTCATGGAAGAACTGCGCGGCGCCGGCGTCGATACCGGCGGACCAGCGGCCTTCAGTCAAGGCGACCGGCAGAACTTCGCCAATGCGCTCGACCGCGAGCTGGCGCGCAGAAAGATTGCGCGAGGCTGATTCGATTTACTTGACGTCGACCATGCCATGCCAGTGAACGCGTAGCACATCTTCTTTCTTGGCTGCGTCGTAGCGGCGTTTTCCGATGGCGAGCATGATTCGCTTGCCCTTGGCAAAGCCAGGAAACGGACGCATGTCATCCCTGGGTTTTGCAGTCTCACTGGAGATCAAGTATCGAGTTCTCCCTGGTTACTGTGCGTCGAGACCTTTGACAAGAAGCTCCGCGACAACGGTATTAAGGTCAAGCCCACCTTCATTAGCCAAATCGTGCAGGCGTTTTACCAAATCGCCGTTAAGTTTGACTGCAAACGGTACCAGGCCAAGTGCTTGATCGCGTTTGCGCTGCTCGCGCTTGTCGATGGCAGGATTGGTGGAGGTTCCGAACGAAGTAGCGCCTGGTACGGCCATCTTACCCATCAATTTTTTCGCGTCGCTCTTTGCCAAATCAGTCTTTTTCATATTGCTCTCCAATTCAAAAGCGCCATTCTACGCGTTTCAGGTGAGCCACTTGCCGAAGAATTCTCCATTACGGAATTCACCATGCCCTTTGACGAGGATTTCGCAATCAGCCATTTCTAATGACAGCTCTTTCACGGTCTCGAAGGAACCATTGCAGTTGTCAAAGTCGATGAGAAAATTTCTCAATTTCCCCATCAATGCGAACTGCTTGATTCCTTGCTGATCGATGGAGGTTTCATGAATCTGCAATTCGACCAAGCTGTCAAGCCTGGTCAAGTATCCAATACAGTCGTTGGTCAATTGATCATTCTCCTTCAACCGGAGTTTCGCAAGTCGGGGCAAATTCTCAAGACTGCTTAAACCTTGATTGGAAATTTCAGTGAATTGCAAATCGAGGTTTTCAATGCTCGTGACTCGGCAGACGTGGCCTAGTCCTATGTCATCCAGGTTGGTTCCGGAAAAACTAGCGGAGGAGAGGTGCTTGAATTCCGCAAGCAGCCTGAGTTCCTCCATGTCCAGCTTCGAGTGGAGCGAGAGATGACTGATCGACGTGTCAAACGGCGCCCCCTGGATGACGACAGATTTGTGTGATTGACTAACCGGGACGAACATATACGCCTTTCTATGAAATCTCGAACTGGAACCAGTTGTTTTTCTTTGCCTGGAGCAGACCGCTGATTCCGAAGTATAGGTCGACTTCATTCAACTCAACTGGCAAGGAAGACAGCCTGGGAGCCGACTTGCGCTCCAGCCAGCGGTGATCCAGGAAGGTCTTCAGCACAGTCACGGTATTTTCATAGTCGCAGATGCTCAGTATCCTCAACTGGTTCTTGCGGTCCTTGCCCAACGGAGACATGCTGATGCCCTGGTAATAGGCCCAGAGATGCGTTTCCGGACCAATGTATGAGCCGAAGGAAATCAGGTGAAGGGGGAATTTGCTGATCAAATGACCGCAGCAACCGATCCATCCCAACGGAATGTAGAAGGCATCATCGTTTTCGAGTACGTGTTCTCGTGCATAGCCAAACTCTTTTGCGGCTTCGGAGGATAGTTGGGAGAGGAACAGCGCTTCAGCGCTGTCGAAAATGGCCGAATCGGTTTCGGCTAGCCGGAAACCGAATTCTGCAACGGTTTGTCTAAACGCCTCACTGGTGGCGGGGAATCCATGATCCGGCTCCTCCAATGGATTGCCGCAATACGGACAGGATGTCAATTCGGATTGGCAAGAAAGCCCGCAGATTTCGCAGATGTGCGGCGTGTTCGCTTCATTCACATTTTGAGTCATGTTCTTACAGCAGTGCGGCGAGGTTGTGAATATTCATCTTATTTTGAGGTTCATGCCTGCCAGGTTGGCTTCAATGATTTCCGCATTTTTGTAATCGATATCTGTGATGTCATAAGCCCCGTGGCTGGCCGTAATCTTGATTGCGCCGTCGTTGTATGAGATGTATGCCTTTATACCAAATATCTCGCAGTGCCTGGGCTCTGCGATCCATGCGCCGGTGCTGTCATGAGCTTCAGGTTTGACGTTGAGGATGTCGAAGATGTGCAAGATATCATTGGCGTTAGAGTACTCGATAGACATTTCCAGTGATTCGATAGCTTGTGGTGGAAAGCCGCTTGGCTCGCAATTTATTCGGAAGTGCTTCAGCATGTGAGGTCCAGGGACGCGCTGTGTGACGAAGCGTTCCACCTCATCGGCAATCTCTTGCGGGAGCGGCCATTCGGTGGGTGGAATCGTGTTCTTCTCGAGGAAGTCTTGGGCAGCGCGCAGAATGGACTGGGTCTCCGAAATCACCTCGTGGGAATGGCATGTCACGATGTCGATTTCGGCTTTGGCGCGCGCCAGGCTGTTTGCCACTGATAACGCGGCGTCATGATCGTTTGCGCTGCCAACTGCGCCTCGTGCGGCAAGGGCCATTCCGTACTGGGCCGAATAATGCCACACGTTGGCACGTGCTCCGCGCGACCTGCCTAGGAAAGCACAGACATCCCGCAAAGTGCTGCAGGTTCTTAGTTCCGGTACAAACGTAGTTTGGGGGAGTCGTTTCATTTCACGTAAAGGAGAAAGTTGGCCGGCACTCTAGTACCGGCCCGTGTTGTAGGTTATACCTTCTCGGTGGTTGCAGTCAGTTCACCTGCCTTGATGGCGCTCATCAGGCCGAGCAATGTGTTGAAGGCGTTGTTGTCGCCGCCGCCCATCTGGATCTGAGGCACCAGCGGCACCTTCGAGACTTCGAACGCTTCGGCCAGGCGCAGCATCACGGTTTGCGTCAGCTGCTTGTCGGCGCCTTCGCCTTGCATCGCTTCTGATTTGGCCTGGATCGCGGCAGCTTCCGCTTCACCCACCGAGCGGATGGCGGATGCGCGGCCGGAGCCTTCCATCTCCTGCTTGAAGCGTTCGGCCTGCGCCAGAGCTTCGATCTCCTGGCGGCGTTTCTCGGCGGCTTTTACGTTTGCAGCACCTTGGTTTTCCTTAATTGATATGTCGACCAGGGAACCGGTGAGCTCTTTCTGCTTGGCGGCCCGCTGTTCGGCTTCATTCAGTTCGCGCTCCTTGTCGGCTGCGATCTGTTTCTGCGCGAAAGTCTCTACCTGCTCACGCGCGATCTGGCGGTCGCGCAGCTGGGCCATGATGTTCTCGATTTTGTTATCACCTTGCTGCGGTTTAGGCGTGCCAATCAGCACCTCCTGGAACTCCAGCGAATAGGCCTGGAAGCGCTGCTTCATGTCTTCCGAAGCGTTGTGCTGCAATTCGCTGCGTGACTGGATCAGTTCAATGAAGGTCTTGGTTTGGGAGACGTTCTTGAAGTATGAGGAGACCATCGGGTCCAGCGTCTGCTCCACCAGTTGCGCCACATTGCCGAAGCGCTGCACCACCATCGGCGCCTTGCGGTAGTCGATATGCACCACCACTGACAGCGGGAGCTGCGGTTCAAATGCGTCCTTGGTAATCAGCGTGATTTCGCGCAGGTTCTTATCGAAGCTGGAGCCGCTTTCACCGGATTTCCACATCAGCACAAAGTTCGTGGTCGGCACCAGCTCGATCTTGCCGGCGTAGGTGTTGAAGGCGTATTTTCCCGGCATGAGCGGATCGCGCCACACACCTCGGCAGCCGCTTTCCACCAGCTCGCCGTGCGAGTAGTCGGTACCGGACAAGTCATGACCTTTGCGGCCGGTGTAAGACACCACCACGCCGACAAAGCCGACCGGGATCACGGTTTTCTTGATGAACTCCACCGTCGCGAACAGGCGGTTGATGAAGTAGGTACCTTCCACCAGCACACGTTCCTGGCGGCCACGGCGGCCGCCTGCTGACAGGAATTTCTCAGGTTCCTGGTAGGAGTTGTGGGTATCGCCCACGTCAGGCGCCAGCAGTTCGTCCTTCAGCAGGCCAGGGCCGTCCTGCACCGTCACCACGGCGAGTTGGTCGGAGTCGTGCGAACCGGTGGTTTCCTTGATCACCACGGGCGTGAAGCCGCCGCGTTCATCAAGCAGGCCGCGCATTTGTTCGTAGTAGATCTTTTCCTTGGCGTCGAGCGACATCGAATACGTGGCTTCGCCGGTCATCACCACAAACAGGGCGGGGTTGATGATGTGCGTACCTTCGCGCAGGATCTTGCGTTGCGGGCCTTTCTGGCCGCCGTTATTCAGGAAAGCGCGAACGTCGCGGAAATCGTCGATGCCCGAGTTGTCGGCCAGCGTCTGTCCGGCGGGCAGGTCGATGCCGTCGCGCGCGAAAACGTAGCCGATGGTGCCCTGGGTTACGGACACCATTGGATGTATGTGGACGCGGTACTGGAACGGCGCGAAGAAGTGGAAACCGCCTCGCCGGAGTTCCGGCTGCAGGCCTGCCTCGCCATTCAGTGCGAGCAGGCCGCTTTGCACGGAGCCGGATGGGCTCCAGAGTTTTTCAACGACCCCGGTGCGGTCGTTTGGAATGTACTTGATGACACCAGAAATCAACAACAACAGCAGTGCAGTAAACAGGATCGCTGCTACTACGATGAGGCCAAACAGCTGGCTTGACATACAGACCTTTCGGTTGTGGATAAAGCTGGAAACAGATGTGCGTCACGGCGACGCAAGCAGGCGCGCGTGAAGTCAGCGACGCGGCGGGGCCGTGACAGGCAAAAGGGCAGGGAGATGGTTGGCATATGCCAGCGGGAGGAACTGCGGTTGCGCGCGAAGCGCTGGTGACACGAGGTCAAACACGGTTCTTATTATTGCTCTTAAGTGAGTGCATGAACTCATTCTGGCAGATATTGATAAAACTTAAAGATGCTGCACTGCGATTAGAGTGGCGCCTCTAAGGGCTACGTAGAATTACTGACTGGTAAGTCGGAATCCCAAATCGTGTTAGAATGATCGTTCATTCTAAGTCTTTCTGGAAAAAAGATGAAAAACATGCACAAGAATTTCATACTGCTAGGTACCGCTGCTGCGGTAGTCGCAATGGTCGCCGGCTGCGGCGGCAAACAGGTTGGTCCGGCGCAGGGCGGCGCCCAGCAGGCGCCGGAAGTGGCGGTATTTACCGTGGCGCCGCAAGCGCTGGCCATGAGCACCGAACTGCCCGGCCGCACTGCAGCATTCCTGGTCGCCGAGGTGCGTCCGCAGGTTGGTGGCTTGATCCAGAAGCGCCTGTTCACCGAAGGTGGCGACGTCAAGGCCGGCGTCCAGCTGTACCAGATCGATGCAGCGACCTACGTGGCGGCCTTCAACTCCGCCAAGGCGAACCTGGCCAAGGCCAAGGCCAACCTGGCTGCCGCTGCGCCGAAAGTCGCCCGCTATAAAGAGCTGGTCGCAATTGAAGGCGTGAGCCGCCAGGATTACGACGATGCCGTGGCCGCATACGAACAGGCCAAGGCCGAAGTGGAAGCCGCGCAAGCCGCAGTTGATTCTGCGCACATCAATGTCGATTACACCAAGGTGGCTTCGCCGATCTCCGGCCGCATCAGCCGTTCCAACGTAACGCCCGGCGCGCTGGTGACGGCCGGCCAGGCCACTGCACTGACCACTGTGCAGCAATTGGATCCGATCTACGTCGACGTCACCCAGTCGAGCGAAGAATTGCTGCGCCTGAAACGTGAAATGGATAGCGGCTCGCTCAAGAAGGGCGACGGCCAGGCCGCGGTGACGCTGCTGCTGGCCGACGGCAGCAAGTATGCGCTGCCAGGCAAGCTGCAGTTCTCCGACGTGAGCGTTGATCCTGGCACCGGCAATGTGACGTTGCGCGCGCTGTTCCCGAATCCGAAGCATGACCTGCTGCCCGGGATGTTTGTGCGCGCCGTCCTGGAAACGGGCGTCAGCGAGCACGCCATCGCCGTGCCGCAAATGGGCGTGACCCGCAACCCGAAAGGCGAGGCCACCGCCCTGGTGCTGAACAAGGAAGGCAAGGTTGAACAGCGCGTGCTGCAGACCGGCGGCACCATCGGCGATAAATGGCTGGTGAAATCCGGCCTGGTTGCCGGCGACCGCGTGATCGTGGAAGGCCTGCAGAAAGTGAAGCCTGGTGCTCCGGCCGTAGTGGCGAAGAACACCACAGGCACTGCCACCGCCGCAGCTGCGGACAAGCCAGCAGTCGCGGCGCGCTAAGCGGAGGTTTCAATTATGTCCCGCTTCTTTATCAATCGCCCGATTTTCGCCTGGGTGCTCGCCATCGTTGTAATGCTGGCCGGTGTGATGGCGATCAAAGGGCTGCCTATTTCGCAGTACCCAAGTATTGCTCCGCCATCGATTTCGATCACCGGTTCCTATCCGGGCGCATCGGCCAAGACGGTGGAAGACGCCGTGACCCAGATCATCGAACAGAAGATGAAGGGTATCGACGGCTTGCGTTATATGTCGTCGAACAGCGATTCGACCGGCGGCATCAACATCACGCTGACCTTCAACAGCGGCACCAACCCGGACATCGCACAGGTGCAGGTGCAGAACAAGCTGCAACTGGCGACCCCGTTGCTGCCTAGCGCCGTGACGCAGCAAGGCCTGGTGGTGTCGAAAGCGACCCGCAACTTCCTGCTGGTGCTGGGCTTCGTGTCCGAAGACGCCAAGATGAAACAGTCCGACCTTGGCGACTATGTGGCCGCCAATGTGATTGATCCGCTGAGCCGTGTGCAAGGCGTGGGCGATGTGACCCTGTTCGGCTCCCAGTACGCCATGCGCATATGGCTCGACCCGCAGAAGCTGCAAAGCTTCCAGCTCACACCCGCCGACGTAACGGCCGCCATCCAGGCGCAGAATGCCGAAGTCTCGGCCGGTGAATTGGGCGGTGCTCCTGCCATGCCGGACCAGCAGCTGAATGCCACCGTGACTGCGCAAAGCCGCCTGCAGACGCCGGAGCAGTTCGGCGCCATCCTGCTGAAGACCACGGCCAGCGGCGCCACAGTGCACCTGCGCGACGTGGCTCGCATTGAGCTGGGCAACGAAAACTACAATACCGTGGCACGCTACAACGGCTCGCCTGCGGTAGGTGTGGCGATCAAGCTGGCCACCGGCGCCAACGCCCTTGATACGGCCGACGCGGTGAAGAAGAAAATTGAAGTGATGGGCAAGCAGTTCCCGCAAGGGATGAAGGCTGCCGTGGCATTCGACACCACGCCCTTCGTCAAGCTGTCCATTGAAGAAGTGGTCAAGACCCTGGTTGAAGCGGTGATCCTGGTGTTCATCGTGATGTACGTTTTCCTGCAGAACTTCCGCGCCACGCTGATCCCGACCTTTGCGGTACCGGTGGTGTTGCTGGGTACTTTCGGCGTACTGTTCTCGCTGGGCTATTCGATCAACACGCTGACCATGTTCGCGATGGTGCTCGCGATCGGCCTGCTGGTGGACGATGCCATCGTGGTGGTGGAGAACGTTGAGCGTGTGATGACGGAAGAGGGCTTGTCGCCGAAAGAGGCGACCATCAAGTCCATGGGCCAGATCTCCGGCGCGCTGGTAGGTATTGCGCTGGTGCTGTCCGCCGTGTTCGTGCCGATGGCATTCTTCGGCGGTTCCACCGGCGTGATCTATCGCCAGTTCTCTGTGACCATCGTGTCTGCCATGGTGCTGTCGGTGCTGGTGGCAATGGTGTTTACTCCCGCACTGTGTGCGACTTTCCTGAAACCTGGTTCCCACGTTTCCGAGAAAGGCTTCTTCGCCTGGTTCAACCGCAGCTTCGACCGCAGCAGCACCAAGTACCAGGGCTGGGTTGGCAAGATGATTGCCCGCAGCGGCCGTTCGCTGCTGGTGTATGGCGCGCTGCTGGCAGTGCTGGCCGTGTCCTTCATGCGCCTGCCGACTTCCTTCCTGCCGGAAGAAGACCAGGGCGTGCTGTTCTCGATGGTGCAGCTGCCAACCGGCGCTACCCAGCAACGCACCTTGAAAGTGCTGGAGAAGCTGGAGCACCACTTCCTGGAAGACGAAAAAGCTTCCGTGGCTTCCGTGTTCACCGTGGCGGGCTTCAGCTTTGCCGGTAACGGCCAGAATGCCGGTCTTGCCTTCGTGCGGCTGAAAGACTGGTCCGAGCGCAAGAATCCGGACCAGAAGGTGAAAGCGATTGCCGGCCGTGCCATGGGCGCGTTCTCGCAAATCCGCGAAGCGATGGTATTTGCCTTTGCTCCGCCAGCCGTGATGGAACTGGGTAATGCCAGCGGTTTCGACCTGCAACTGCAGGACCAGGGCGGCGTCGGCCACGAAGCGCTGATGGGTGCGCGTAACCAGTTGCTGGGCATGGCGGCCAAGAACCCGCTGCTGATGGCGGTGCGTCCAAACGGCCAGGAAGATACGCCGCAGTTCAAGCTGGATATCGACCAGCAGAAAGCCACTGCGCTGGGCCTGTCGGTCGCAGACGTGAACCGCGTTCTGAGCGTGGGCTGGGGTTCGTCCTACGTGAACGATTTTGTCGACCGTGGCCGCGTCAAGCGCGTCTACCTGCAAGGCACGCCGGAGTCGCGCATGGCGCCGGAAGACCTCAACAAATGGTTCGTGCGCAATGCGCAGGGCGAGATGGTTCCGTTCTCCGCCTTCGCTACCGGCCGCTGGATCTATGCCTCGCCGCGCCTGGAACGTTATAACGGCGTGCCCTCGATGAACGTGCAGGGCATGCCGGCACCGGGCGTCAGCTCCGGTGTCGCCATGGCTGAAATGGAAAAGCTGGTGGCGCAACTGCCGGCCGGTATCGGTTTCGAATGGACCGGCCTGTCGGTGGAAGAGCGCGATTCCGGCTCGCAGACCACGGTGCTGTACACCATCTCCGTGCTGATCGTGTTCCTGTGCCTGGCCGCCCTGTATGAAAGCTGGTCGGTGCCGTTCTCGGTGCTGCTGGTGGTGCCGCTCGGCGTGATCGGTACCGTGCTCGCCACCTGGGGCTTCCACCTGGCGAACGACGTGTACTTCCAGGTCGGCCTGCTGACCGTGGTCGGCCTGTCGGCGAAGAACGCGATCCTGATCGTGGAATTCGCCAAGGAGCTGCAGGAAAAAGGCATCGAGCTGCGTGAAGCCACGCTGCAGGCGGTCAAGCTGCGCCTGCGCCCGATCCTGATGACGTCCATCGCCTTCGGCCTCGGCGTGCTGCCGCTGGCGCTGGCAAGCGGCGCAGGTTCCGGCAGCCAGAACGCGATCGGCGTTGGCGTGCTGGGCGGCATGCTGACGGCTACTTTCCTCGGCATCTTCTTTGTGCCGGTGTTCTTCGTGGTGGTGCGCGCATGGGTTGGCCGCAGGGCCGCCAGCGCCGCACCAGCCGCACCGGCCATCGCTTCGGAGGCGAATTGAAATGAACAAGACTCTCTTTACCCTTGCAGCGGCAGCTTTGCTGGCCGGCTGCAGCCTGGCGCCAACTTACCAGCGTCCGGACTCGCCGGTCGCTGCGGCCTGGCCGCAGGGCGAGGCCTATAAGCCAGCTAAAGCGGCGGCCGATGCCAAGCCGGCCAGCGAAATCGCCTGGCAGGACTTCATCGGCGACCAGCAACTACGGGAAGTCGTGGAACTGGCGCTGAAGAACAACCGCGACCTGCGCGTATCGGCGCTGAACATTGAAAAGGCGAGGGCGCAGTACGGCATAGACCGTTCCGCCCAACTGCCCAAGGTGAATGCGCAAGTAAGCCAGAGCGCCGCGCGTGCACCGGGCGGCGACATCAGCCGCCAGTACACCGGTGGCCTGGCAATTCCTGCCTATGAGCTGGACCTGTTCGGCAAGCTGCGCAACGCTTCGGAAGCGGGCCTGCAAACCTATCTCGGCACGCAGGAAGCCCAGCGCGCCCAGCGTCTAAGCCTGGTGGCCGAAGTCGCCAGCACCTGGCTTGGCCTGGCAGCCGACAAGGAACGCCTGCTGCTGGCGCAGGACACGCTGAAAAGCCAGCAGATCACCTATGAGCTGAGCAAGCGCCGCTTCGAATCCGGCGCCACCTCGGGGCTCGATATGTACGAAGCACAAACCAGTGTCGAAGCCGCGCGCAGCGACATGGCCCTGTACACCGCCCAGGTAGCGGCCGGCGAGAACGCGCTGGCCCTGCTGGTCGGTACCCAAGTGCCGGCAAGCCTGCTTCCGCAAGCCTTGCCGACCGCGCTGACCACGCTGGCCGAACTGCCGGAAGGCGTGCCGTCCTCCGTGCTGCTGCAACGCCCGGACGTGCTGGAAGCCGAGCATTCGCTGCGAGCCGCCAACGCCAATATCGGCGTGGCGCGCGCAGCGTTCTTCCCGAGCATTACCCTGACCGGAAGCGCAGGCAGCGCAAGCAGCAGCCTGGGCAACCTGTTCAAGGCTGGTACCGGTGCCTGGACCTTCCTGCCGCAACTGACGCTGCCGCTGTTCGACTCCGGCGCCAACAAGGCAAGGCTTGATATCGCCAAGGCGGACAACGGCATTGCCGTGGCGCGCTATGAAAAAGCGATCCAGTCGGCTTTCCGCGAAGTGGCAGATGCGCTGGTACAGCGCGGCACGCTGGACGAACGCGTCGAATCGCAAACTGCGCTGACCGAAGCGGCGAGCCGCAGCTACCGCATCCACGAAGCGCGCTACCAGAAAGGGGCGGAGTCTTACCTGAATGCCCTGGTGTCGCAGCGTACCTTTTACTCGGCGCAGCAAAGCCTGATCAGCGTGCGCCTGGCCAAGGCGACGAACCAGGTCACCTTGTACAAAGTACTGGGAGGCTGGGCTTAATCAATGCCGGCGGGCGGCATCCATTCCATGATGTTGTAGATGCCGTCCGCCGCCAGGATGTCGAAGCCGCAGCGCAGCAGCAGGCGCTGGGCCGGACTGCCCAGCGGAACGTTGATCCGCACCGGCAAGCGCAGGCGCTCGCCCTGGGCCTGCAGGCTGCGCAGCAAGCCGAGGCCGATGCCGCGGTTGCGGTATTCGGGCAGCAGGCAAATATCCAGGATGCGCAATTCGTCCGGACCGTAATCGACGTACAGGCGCCCCATCGGGCGTTCACGATCCATGATCACGGCCAGGTCGGCATTGGGGTATTGGGTTTCGTACCAGGTTTGCTGCGCCTTGAACTGCAAGCCTTGCAGCAGGGTTTCGGTGGCGAGGTCACAGCCCCCCATCCGAACTTCGGCGCTGCGCGTGCTGGAATAAAGCTGCTGCATGAACGCCAGGTCGCCCGCTTCCGCGGGCCGCATCTCAATCGAGCGAGAGGTACGGGAGGGCATATCACTCTTTCCTTTAAGAATGAAGTAACTGCCTTTCAATCATAGCACGTTGTAATTTGACAAAGCTCATTCCCTTGGCCAGAGTATCGCCTTATGACTGAAAAACGCCACATCGACCCAGAGCGCGCCGCTAATCGCCGCCGCCAGGTACTGGACGCCGCCGCCACCTGTTTCCGCCGCAGCGGATTCCACGGCGCGAGCATGTCCGAGATCTCCAAAGCAGCCGGCATGAGCGCCGGCCATATCTACAACTACTTCGCCGGCAAAGATGCGATCATCGCCGCCTTCGTGGAGGAAAACGAGACGCGGGTGCATGAAATCATCAGCAATATCGGCAGCCAGCCGGACCCGCTGCAGGCGATCATCGACGACGTCGAGCAGAGTGTCCATAACAACCTCGACCCCGATCATTGGGCGCTGCCGCTGGAAATCGCCGCGGAAAGTGCGCGCAACCCCGCAATAGCCGCCTTGAGCCAGGATGCCGACCGCAGGATGTGCACCAGCCTGCTGGCGCTGCTGAAGGCCGGCCGAGAAAAGCATGGCCTGCCTGCCGACGACGCCACCGTCGAAGGACGCATGCAGGCCGTGATTTGCCTGCACCAGGGACTACAATTGCGGGTGCTGAATTATCCCGACTTGCCGATTCCGGAGCTGATTTCATCCTTCCGCATCGCCATGAGGGCGCTCTTGTTCACCTGAGGATATTGAGAATGGTTGATTACGTATTCGCGCCGCACCAGCTCGCGGCATTGCAAATTTCCGGCACCGACCAGTGCTTCCCGGTGCGCCGCGTTTACTGCGTAGGCCGCAACTACGCTGGCCACGCGCGCGAAATGGGCTCTGACCCGGACCGTGAGCCGCCATTCTTCTTCTGCAAGCCGGGCGATGCAGCGGCCGTGGTGCCGGTGGCGCCAGGCACGGTGGCCGAACTGCCATACCCGCCGCAAACCAGCAATTTCCACTTCGAGTGCGAACTGGTGGTAGCCATCGGCGCCGGCGGCAGCGGCATTTCGGTAGCAGACGCGCCCAAGCACATTTTCGGCTACGCAGTGGGCCTGGACATGACGCGCCGCGACCTGCAAGGCAGGATGAAGGACGCCGGCCGCCCTTGGGAGATCGGCAAAGCCTTCGATTATTCTGCGCCGGTAGGGGAGTTGCGCCGCGCAGCCGACGCCACCGGGGTTGAAAGCGCCCCCATCGCATTGGCCCTGGATGGAACGGTGAAGCAGTCCAGCAGCACCGATAACATGATCTGGTCGGTATCCGAAACCATCGCCAACCTCTCCACGCTATTCCGCCTCGAACCCGGCGACCTGATTTTCACAGGCACCCCCGAAGGCGTCGGCGCAGTGGGCCGAGGTCAATCCCTCACCGCCAGCATCGAAGGCCTCCCCAGCCTCTCGGTGAAGTTCACTTAAGCCCAGTCTCAAGAGCAGGCGGGTCAGACCCTACGGGTCTGACCCTGGTTTACCGGTTTTGATTAATTGCCGCCGCAATCGCCAGCAATCCCTCCAGCGCCCCAGCCGCAACTCCCACATCCTGCGCACTACCAACCGCAAACTCCCGCGGATTAATCCTCACCATCCTGCCACCGCGCTGCACCACACCATGCCCAAAATGGCGCACCGAAGGAATCGCCGTCCCCGCCCCCAGTTCAATCACCAGCGGCCGACGCACCTTCTCCAGCCAAGCCTCCAACCGCGCCGCCTGCATCTCGCTACGCCGCTCAATCCACCCCCAATCCCCAAACATGAGGATATTCGGCCGCGCCAGCCCGCCGCAATCCGGGCAGCGCGGCGCCTCATTACGCAGCCGGCAGGCATCAGCATCCACTTCCGGCCCGAAATCATCAGCCGCCCAGATTTTGCTGCCGCACGCCCCCAGGCACTGCAAGTGATGAATCGAACCGTGGCACTCATAAACCGCCTGCGGATCGAAACCCGCCTTCTGGAACTGGCCATCGACATTGCTGGTAAAAACAAAGCTGCCATGCTCCATCGTCTCGCCCCAACCCTTCAACAGCGTGAAGCCTGCATGCGGCACGGTCTCGCGATAAAGGTTCAGCCGATGACCATAAAAGCCCCAGGCTAAAGCCGGATCGTCTTGAAAAGTGCGCGGTGACGCCACGCTGGTGAATTCCATCCGCGCTCGGCCGAGGGCAGGGTAGGCCTTCCAGAACCCCTCATTGCCGCGGAAATCCGGCAAGCCCGAATCCACGCCAATGCCGGCGCCAGCAGCAATGGCCAGCCCATCGGATTGCGCAATCAGTTCGGCCGCACGCGCAGCCAGTTGTGGTTCGATCGTCATTCGTATAGTTTGAGGTAACTTTGACAAAACCACAAATTGCTCTGATATAATCCGAAGCTCGAGTCGGGGCGTAGCGCAGCCTGGTAGCGTACTTGCATGGGGTGCAAGGGGTCGGAAGTTCGAATCTTCTCGCCCCGACCAATTAAATCAAAGGGTTACAGTTTTTGACTGTAACCCTTTTGATTTTTATGCGCTGGCGCGAGACTTCGTTAAAAACAGCGGCCACAGTAAGCCAGGGAGCCAGTGCTACAATTTGCTGTCTGCCATTCAACAGTAGAGATATGTACGAGTCTTTGCCCTTCGACCCACCATACGTTATCAAGATTCACAGCGCAGAAGGCGATCGTTGGGTGGAAGTACGCGAGGACGGATCGCAGGTTCCATGCGAGGCACCAATGGCTTGGCCGTTGCATTCCATGGAGATGGTGGCGGTATCGCCTTCTGCTTCGACCAATTCCAAGAAACCCGCAATCACCATTCTCAACGTGCCTTATGCCGAGAAGGATGAGGCAAAGAAGCTGGGGGCAAAATGGGATGCCACTCGCAAGAAATGGTACGTTCCGCAAGGATTGAACGCCGAGCCGTTTAGTCGCTGGGTCGCGGCGAGTTAAGGAAAAACGCGGTTTCGGACTAGGCTGGCTTCAGGCCGAGACTGCACGCTATTTTTCCTTAAGCTTCTGGCGCCGTCCACACCAGGTTCCACAAGTGACCATCAATGTCCTCGAAACCCTGGTCGTACATGAAGCCATGATCCTCAGGCGGATGTGGTGTGCGGCCGCCCGCAGCGAGGGCCTTCGCAATGAGGCCGTCGACTTCTTCCCGGCTGTCGCAGCTCAGGCAGATGACGACTTCATTGGCTTCCTTGGCATTCGCGACCGGCTTGTCGATCAGGGACTTGAAGAAGGGCTCGGTCGTCAACATGGCTTGTATGGCGCCGTCGACGATGTTCATAAACGCCGCATGCTCTCCGCTAAATCTGGGATCGAATGAAAAGCCGAGAGCGGAAAAGAAGGCTTTGGAGCTGTCCAGGTTCTTCACGGGCAGGTTGAAGATGATCTGCTTTTTCATGGCGTATCCTTGGCTAGGGTTGAATGGGCAATCGGTGCTTCACCCATACGACGAATAACAAAGCGCAAAATCGACATGTGTTCGAAAATCAAGCCAGCGTTTCTGGATGCGAACCCCCATCTCCGTATGAAGGAGAGGATGTGCAACTCGATTGGGTTGAAAGGTGGGGCGACTGATTTGACCTGGCGCCGCGTATCGATACCTGCCTGCTCGGCGCCCGCATGTGCCCGGCGAACGAAGGTATAGCTCTTGCCCACCCGGAAGCTGTTCGAACAACTGCCGGACGTAATTGGTTGCGCACGAAGGGTGTGTCGCAATTGTCCGAACGACGTGTAAAACTCGATTACATAACCGGCCATGCAGCATCCGCACTGCCCCGGCCTGGTCAGGGCGCAGGACTGAAATGACAAACCCCGAAAGCTGGCTTCCAGCTTTCGGGGTTCAGTTGGCGAATATTACTGGCCGAGAGTGCCGGTAGTGCCCTGGCTGCGCACCTGGCGATCCATTTCGTCTTTATCTACAACGCTTGCGTCGGCGCGAGTCGTACTGCTTGCCTTGCGCGGAATGCGCGAGCCGGTGGTCTCATACGATTGTTCCCTGACGCTTGCAGTCGCGTGGTCATTCTGTGGCAAATCAGCGCAGCCGGACATCAGGATTGCGGTCACCGCAGCAAAAATCATCTTCTTCATACTTATTTCCTGTCTCTTGGATTGTTGAAACCCGGAGCGCTCGCGCTCAAGGTGTAACCAAGAATCTAACATGTCAAATGTCTCATATTTGTATTTTTTATTAATATTTATGTTTGTGACAATCTGAGAACTTCTTACAGGAAACGGAGTGCTATATTCGCGCACCCGTGCGCCCCTGAAACTTTTTTTGCGGTGGATGTCGATTTGAGAAAAGCTGGCGCGTCATAGGATTACCAACCACCTTGTTAATTCTTTTTGAGAGGCCAATATGAACAAGCAAATCTTCGTCAACCTGCCCGTCAAGAACCTGGAAAAGTCGAAGGCTTTCTTCGCCGCCCTGGGTTACACCTTCAACCCGCAGTTCACCGACGAAAATGCCGCCAGTATGGTGATCCATGACGGCAGCATTTACGCGATGCTGCTGGTGGAGGACTTCTTCCGCACCTTCACCTCGAAGCCGATTGCCAATGCCAAGGAAGCGACCGAGGTGCTGGTCTGCCTGTCCTGCGAGAGCAAGGACGAAGTGGATGAGCTGGTGCGCAAGGCAGTTGCGGCAGGGGGCAAGACGCCGCGTGAGCCGAAGGACTATGGCTTCATGTACGCGCACGGCTTTGAAGACCTGGATGGCCATATCTGGGAACTGGTTTACATGGCTCAGCAACCTCAGCAATAAAATCTTCAGCTGCTGTGACAATAGAATAGAATCCCGGCAAATTTCGACACTAAACTCATTAGTAGAAAAGTTTGCCGGAGGTTATCGTGTTGTCCTCATGGGTACGCTGGTTATTGATTGGAACTGTAGGGCTGATGGTGTCCATGTACGCCATGGATACGGTCCGCGTGGCCTCGACGTTGCCAGTGCCGCCACCGGCGCAGGCCAAGGAATCGCAGAAGAACGTGAAGAAACCTGCAAATGCTATCGCCAAGGCGTCCCAAATGGACAAAGTGGCGGATGCGCTGGCAGGTAACTGATTCCAAATCATGCTGAATTTTGCGATCTGATACACAAAATTTCATCAATGTATTCATAGAAATGTTGCCTTGAGGTAAGTTACCATCGAGTGCGCGCGGCGTCCCGTCCGCGCGTCGTTCGAAAGGTGACAATGTCCAAGCAAGACCAAGCTATTTCCCTTCCCCGCAGGACCTTTTGCGCCGGCTCGCTGAGCCTGGTGGCTGTCAGCTCATTTCATCTCACGGGTTGCGGTGGCGGTAGCGGTAGCGGTAGCGGTGAGCCGGGCGCGTCCGGTGCAGCAGGATCGTCGGGTCCGCAAACCGGGCAGCCCGCGCAACCGGCCGTACCTGCACCGACGACGGCGGGGCGCACCTTTGTGCATCCCGGCCTGCTGCATACTGAAGCGGATTTCTCGCGCATGCGCGCCAAGGTCTCGGCAGGCGCGCAACCGTGGCTGGATGGCTGGAACGCGCTGCTGCGCACGGGACGCTCGAACCTGGATACCAGTCCGCGCCCCTTGCAGACCGTGATCCGTGGCGGCGATGGCAGCAATTTCGGCCAGTTATTTATCGACGTGGCGCGCAGCTACCAACTGGCGTTGCGCTGGAAGGTGACTGGCGACACTGCTTATGCCGACAAGGCGGTGGAGTTCCTGAACGCCTGGTCGTCCACGCTGACGACAGTCACCGGCAATTCCGACCGTTTCCTGGCCGCCGGTATTTACGGCTACCAATTCGCCAATGCAGCTGAAATCATGCGGACATATTCCGGGTGGGCCGCTGCGGACTTTGCGCGTTTCCAGAACATGATGCTGACCGTGTTCTATCCCCTGAACCATCAGTTCCTGACAACGCATAACGGCTCCGAGATCACCAATTTTTGGGCCAACTGGGACCTGTGCAACCTGGCCTGCATGCTGGCCATCGGCGTGCTATGCGACCGGGAGGACGTGTACGGCGAGGCGGTGTCTTATTACCTGACTGGCCGCGGCAACGGCGCCTCAAGCCAGACTGTGCCTTTTATCCATCCGGGCTATCTGGGGCAATGGCAGGAGAGTTCGCGCGACCAGGGGCACTGCACGCTCGGCATCGGCCTCGCTGGCGCATTTTGCGAAATGGCCTGGAACCAGGGCGATGATTTCTACGGCTACGACAATAACCGTTTCCTTGCGGGTGCCGAGTATGTGGCCAAGTCCAATTTGTCGGATGCCAGCGGTGTTCCGTACTACACCTCGATGCCATTCGATACCTACATTAACAGGCAGGGCACGGGTACTGCCATCTCGCCAGGCGCTTTGCCGCATTTCCGGCCGGTCTGGGAAATGATCAATCACCACTACGTCAACCGGCTTGGGCTGGCAGCGCCGTTCTGCGCGCAGATGGCAGCCAGGATGCGCGCAGAAGGCGATGGCGGCGCCGGCGACCAGCTTGGCTTGGGAACGCTTACGTTCAGCCGCGACCCGCTCGCTTCGAACGTGGCGCCGAGCGGGCTGACGGCACGCCTGGTGGGAGGGAAGGTCGAGCTGTCCTGGTGGGGAACCGCAAAGGCCAGCAGCTACACAGTCTTGCGCTCGACGGCCGCTGGCGGCCCATACACTACTGTTGCCAGCGGCATCAGCGGTTTGCTTACCTACACCGACAGTGGCATGGCGCCCAACACTTATTACTACGCGATTACTGCGCAGACGCCGTCCGGCAATAGTGAAGCTTCCAACGAAGCGCGCGTTGTCACGGCGGTTGCGCCGCATACCTTGCTCCAGTTCAGCGAGACACAGGGCACGACGGCCGCGGATACCAGCGGCAATGCCCGCCATGGAATGCTGATGAACGGAGCCCAGTGGACCGCGGGCAAGCAAGGCAATGCGGTCCTGCTCGATGGCGTTGACGACTATGTGGCGCTGCCGGCCAAATTGATGGATGGGGTGGCCGACTTCAGCATCGCTGCCTGGGTGTTCTGGGACGGCGGCCGTAACTGGGCGCGCATTTTCGACTTTGGCTCGGGTACCACGCATAACATGTTCCTGACGCCGCAAGCGGCGGGCGCCGGCCTGCGCTTCGCCATCAGCCTTACCAACGGCTGGGGTGACCAGGCGCTGACTTCGGCGCCGCTGCCATCGGGCCAATGGGTGCATGTGGCGGTGACGCTGTCCGGCAGCACCGGCACCTTGTATGTGAACGGCAGTGCGGTTGCCACCAATACCCAGATGACCCATGCACCGTTCCGCATGCGCAGCACGACGCAAAACTGGATCGGCCGTTCGCAGTATTCCTCCGATCCTTACTTCAACGGGAAGATCGACGATTTCCGGATCTATAATGGTGCCCTCAGCGCGGCGGAAGTCGCTGCCTTGGCCACCTAGGAGTTTAAGCGATGCGCATTGCGGTGATGTCGGATATCCATGGGAACCTGTGGGCTTTGGATGCGGTATTGGCCGACATCGCCAGGCGCAATGTTGAAGTGACGGTCAACCTGGGCGATATCCTGTCCGGCCCTCTGCTGCCGGCCGAAACTGCCGAACGCTTGATGGCGCTTGGGTTGCCGACCATTCGCGGCAATCACGAACGCCAGGTGCTGGAGCATGATCCGGCGCGCATGGGAGCTTCGGACCTGTGGGCGCACGAGCACATCGGGCCGGCGCATCGCGCATGGATCGCGTCGCTGCCCGGGGCCATGCGCTTGCACGACGATGTGCTGATGGTGCACGGTACACCGGGCTCGGACCTGGTGTACTGGATGGAGTCCGTGGATCCCGAAGGCCAGCGCACTGCCAGCTACGGCGAAGTGCTGGAGCGGGCAGGCGATGCACAGGCATCCCTGATCCTGTGCGGACATACCCACGTACCGCGTTCGGTATTGCTGGACGATGGCCGGCTGATCGTCAATCCCGGCAGTGTCGGCTTGCAGGCGTATGGCGATGATCTGCCGTATCCGCACAAAGCGGAAAACGGCTCGCCGCACGCACGCTACGCGATTGTCGAGCGCACGGCCAGCGGCTGGGCGCTCGAGCAGTATGCCGTTGCCTACGACTGGCATGCCGCGGCGGAAGTGGCGCAGCGCCACGGTCGTCCTGAGTGGGCGTTCGCCCTGCGCACCGGGCGAATGGGCTAACCGGGGCGGTGGCTGACTTCAATCAGGATGCCGCCGGGAGCCTGGCACCAGAAAGACAGGCAGCCGTAGCTCACCGCCGGGGCAGGCGGTAAGGGAAGTCCTGCATCGGCCAGCCGCTGATAGCCCGCGTGCACGGCTGCGTCGGAAGCCTGCAGGAAGCCGATGTGAAAACCGGCCGGGTAATGCACCTGCTTTGCCTCTTGCAGGACCAGGGCGAAGCCGTCTTCGCCACGCAAGATCGCCATGCCTTCAGCCGGGGCCCGCATCCGTTCAAAGCCAAAACCGCGCTCGAAATAATCGGTAGCCGCTTCGAGTTCTGTGACGGGCAAATCAATATGGTTAAGCTTCATTGTTGATCTCCGGTATTAATGGCATATTCCTATCCTAAGCCGGAATTGCTTTGGAGAGCGAAATGCCGAAACGTGTACTGTGTGTGCTTGCGCTGCCTTTGTGCTGTGCGGCGGCGGAACCCGATAGCTGGATCACCACCGATCGTCCCGATTTTGTGGATGCCCCCGAAGTGGTGGGCAAGGGGCGCATACAGTTGGAGACGGGTGTGCTGCAATCCAAAGAGGCGCGCAGCACGCCCACGTTGCTGCGCATCGGCGTAACCGATGATCTTGAGCTGCGTCTGGAATCCGACGGCCGCCTGACTGACCGCGGCGACCCGGCGCGCACGCGTGGCTGGGGCGATGCCGCCGTGAGCTTCAAATGGCAGGTGCGCGAAGGGGAGGGCGGGACTCCGTCGGTCGGCTTGATCATGCAGTCGGATTTCGCAACGGGATCGCGCGAATTCAAAGGCAACGGAACCCGGCCTTCCTTCCGCGTCCCGCTCGAATGGGAACTGCCGCACGACCTGGAGCTGGGCGTCATGCCCGGCTACTACCTCGATCGCGATGAACGCGGACGCCATGTCTCCACTGGACAATTCGGCATTACGCTGGCGAAAAACCTGGGCGAGCGCGCCTACACCTTCGTCGAAGTGGCGGCGCCGCGCATCTCGCGTGCGCGCGACGGCGGCACCACGGCCAGCTTCGACTTCGGCGGCGGCTATTCGTTCACGCGCGACCTGCACGTCGATGCAGGCGTCATGCTCGGCCTGAACCGCCGCACGCCGGACCTGGCTTTCACCGTTGGCCTTTCGGTGCGCCTGTGAAGAAGAGCATACCAGGGCAGGTAGTGCTGGTGCTGCAGGGCGGCGGTGCGCTGGGCGCCTACCAGCTGGGCGTTTACCAGGCCATGCACGAAGCCGGCGTGGAACCGGACTGGGTGATCGGCACCTCGATCGGTGCCCTGAATGGCGCCATCATCGCAGGTAATCCGCCCGAGCAGCGTTTGCCTCGCCTGCGCGCCTTCTGGGAGGCCATGGAACGCCACGATATTTTCGGCAGCCTGCCGCCGGCGTTTGCCAACGCGCTCACGCTGGCGCAAGGCATTCCGGCATTTTTCGATCCCAACCCGCTCGCCTGGTGGAACCCCGCCGCGCCGCTGGGCGTGGAGAACGCCTCGTTCTACCGTACCAATGCGCTGCGCAATACCCTCGAAGGGCTAGTGGACCTGGCCTACCTGAACGAGCGCCACACGCGCCTGACCGTAGGCGCGGTGAATGCCCGCAATGGTGTGATGCGCTACTTCGACACGCGCAAGGAAGCGCTGGAACTGTCGCATGTGATCGCGTCCGGCGCGATTCCGCCGGCTTTTCCCGCGGTGCGCATCGGCAGCGAACCGTATTGGGATGGCGGCATCTATTCCAATACGCCGATCGAGGCGGTGCTGGATGACGAACCGCGGCGCGATTCGGTGATTTTCTCGGTCCAGGTGTGGAACCCGGACGGCAGCGAGCCGCAAAGCGTGCTGGATGTGCTGGAGAAGCACAAGGAAATCCAGTATGCCAGCCGCGCCAGCCATATAGAGCAGCAGCGCAAGCTGCACCGCCTGCGGCGCGTGATTCGCGAACTGGCGATGAAGCTTCCAGAGGACGTGCGCGCCACGCCGGAAGTACGCGAGCTGGCGCTGTGGGGCTGCGGCACTTCGATGCATGTGGTGCTGCTGAAGGCGCCGCACTTGAGCTGCGAAGACCATACCAAAGATATCGACTTTTCGAGCGCCGGCATCAGCCAGCGCTGGCAGGCCGGCTACACGGATGCGCAGCGGGCGTTCATGGCAAAGCCGTGGGCCGCGGCAGCGGACACTTTCGAGGGGATCGCCATTCACGAGCAATTTTAGCTATCGATTTCATAGATTTAATCAAATTTATTAATCGACCGTGTCTCTTTAGAATGATTTTCACCGATCACATGAAGGAGCCAGTAAATGAGCCAGACCCCTATCACCACCGCATCCGGCATTCCAGTCGTCGATAACCAGAACTCCCTGACTGCCGGCCCGCGTGGGCCCGTCCTGCTGCAGGACTTCCACCTGATTGAAAAGCTCCAGCATTTCAACCGCGAGCGCATTCCAGAGCGCGTGGTGCACGCCAAAGGCTCCGGCGCCTACGGCACCTTCACCGTCACCCACGACATCAGCAGATACACCAAAGCCAAGCTGTTTGCGGCCATCGGCAAGCAGACCGAAACCTTCGTCCGTTTTTCCACGGTTGGCGGCGAACGTGGCAGCGCCGATACCGAGCGCGATCCGCGCGGCTTCGCGGTTCGTTTCTACACCGAGGAAGGCAACTGGGACCTGGTCGGCAATAACACCCCGATGTTCTTCATCAAGGACGGCATCAAGTTCCCGGACTTCATCCACACCCAGAAGCGCGACCCGCAGACCAACCTGAAATCGCCGACCATGATGTTCGATTTCTGGAGCAGGACGCCGGAGTCCCTGCACCAGGTCACCATGCTGTTCAGCGATCGCGGCACGCCGGACGGCTACCGCCATATGGACGGATTCGGCAGCCATACCTTCAGCCTGATTAACGCTGCCGGCGAACGCGTGTATGTGAAGTGGCACCTCAAGACCAGGCAGGGCATCAAGAACCTGAGCGCGGCGGATGCGACGCGCCTGGCCGGCTCTGATCCGGACCATGCGCAGCGCGACCTGTTCAGCGCCATCGCTTCCGGCGACTTCCCGCAGTGGGAGGTGAAGGTGCAGGTGGCGAGCGAGCAGCAATTGGCGGCATGGGAGCAGCGCACCGGGTGGAACCCGTTCGACCTGACCAAGGTGTGGCCGCATGCGGACTTCCCGCTGATTCCTGTCGGCGTGCTGGAACTGAACCGCAATCCGGTCAACTATCACGCGGAAGTGGAGCAGGCGGCGCTGTCGCCTGCCAACGTGGTGCCTGGCCTGGGCTATTCCCCGGACAAGATGCTGCAGGCGCGTTTGTTCGCTTACCACGATGCGCAGCTGTACCGTGTGGGTACCAATCACCAGCACTTGCCGGTGAATGCGCCGCGCTGTCCTTTCCATAACCAGCAGCGCGATGGCGCCATGGCTGCGGGCTTTGGCGGTGCGGAGCAGAATTATGCGGCGACCGAGGCGGCGGGGTCCAATCCACAGGGGATGGGGCATGGCGAGCCGGAGCTGGCATTGGACGGCGGGGCAAGGCGCTACGATGGGCGGGGCAAGGAAGATGACTACACCCAGGCGGGGAACCTGTTCCGCTTGCTGCCTGAGCAGGAGAAGCTGAACCTGTTTGACAATATTGCCGGGCCGCTGAGCCAGGTGAGTGATGAGATTATCCAGCGCCAGTTGGGGCATTTTGATAAGGCCGATGCGGGCTATGGCGCGGGCGTGCGGGCGGCGCTGAAGGCGCGGGGCCGCAACGTCGACTGAAAACCGGCCTGCGGCAGTCGCGTATCCGGTGTCAGGCCGTAAGGGTCTGGCACCGGATTACCGGTTTGGGTGTGTACAATATCGTTTCCGATCAACCCAAGCCTCTGAACGGGACAGTAATGACCATCAAAATCAGCCAGAATTTCGACTCTGGCGCCATCGAAGTAGTCCGCGCCGACAATGCCGCGAACATCGAACTGAAACTTCGCAAGGACAACGCCGCCGACATCCACCAGTGGTTCCACTTCCGCCTGCAGGGCGCACGTGGCGAAGCGGTGACGATGAAGTTCCTGAACGCCGGCGACGCAACCTACGCCAAAGGCTTCGAAGACTACAACGCTGCCGCCAGCTACGATGGCGAAAACTGGTTCCGCGTCCCGACCTCTTTCGATGGCCATGTAATGACCATCAAACACACGCCGCATAACGACAGCGTGTACTACGCTTACTTCGAGCCGTATTCGTGGGAGCGCCACCTGCGCCTGTTGGGCGAAGTGGCCGAGAACCCGATCGCGCGCGTGCTGGATATCGGCTCCACCGTCGACGGCCGCGACATGAACCTGGTCGTCATTGGCGAGCCGGAAGCTGAAAAGAAAATCTGGTTCATCGCCCGCCAGCACCCAGGCGAATCGATGGCCGAATGGTTCACCGAAGGCCTGATTGATTCCCTGCTGGACGACGCCAACCCGATCGCACGCAAGCTGCTGCAGCGCTGCTGCTTCTACATCGTGCCAAACATGAATCCGGACGGCTCTACCCGCGGCAACCTGCGCACCAACGCGGCAGGCGCAAACCTGAACCGCGAATGGATGACGCCTTCGCTGGAGCGTTCGCCTGAAGTGCTGTGCGTGAAACAGAAGATTCACGAAACCGGCGTCGATATGTTCTTCGACATTCACGGCGATGAGGCGCTGCCTTACAACTTCGTGGCCGGTAATGAAATGCTGGAGAACTTCACGCCGGAGCAGATGGCGCGCCAGAAGAACTTCATCGACCGCTACAAGAACGCCACGCCGGACTTCCAGGATGCGGTTGGCTATGCGCCTTCCAAGTACAAGGAAGACATGCTGACCCTGGCGTCCAAATACATCGGCCACCACTTCCAGGTGCTGTCGCTGACGCTGGAAATGCCGTTCAAGGATAACGCGGACCTGCCGGTTCCTGCCGTCGGCTGGAACGGTGCGCGTAGCGCGGCGCTGGGTGCGGCAATCCTGCAGCCTATCCTGCTGTCGCTGGACGAGTAAGCAGATGGGGATCGAGATCGAACGCAAGTTCCTGGTCGCCGGTGACGGCTGGCGCACGCAAGGCGAGCCGGTGCTGCTGCGCCAGGGCTACCTGTCCTCGCATGCCGAGCGCACGGTGCGTGTGCGCATCGAGGGTGAGCGGGCGGTCTTGACCATCAAGAGCAAGAGCGTGGGCGCGGCGCGCGGGGAGTGGGAGTATCCCGTGCCCATTGCCGACGCCGCTGAACTGCTGGACCGGCTGTGCGAGCGGCCGCTGATCGAGAAGTACCGCCGCCGTATTCCTGTCGGCGGCTTCGTATGGGAAGTGGACGAGTTCCTCGGCGAGAATGCGGGCCTCGTTGTCGCGGAAATTGAATTGCCGGCTGAGGATGCTTTATTTGACAAGCCTGACTGGGCTGGCGAAGAAGTCACCCACGATTTGCGCTACTTCAATTCAAACCTGATCAAGCAGCCGTACTCCACTTGGAAGCGATGAAATTCGGGAATTCGGTGCCAGGTCTGTCATTCGGACATCCAGTCGATTTGCTTGATCTTCCTCAATACGCGATTAAGACGCATTTTGCGTATTGAGGAAGATCAAACGATAGCGCTAGCTGTCCAAATGACAGACCTGGCACCGGATTATGGCACCGGATTAAAAAAGCCCGCGTTGATCGCGGGCTTTTTTGTCTTAGTGGAAGTGCTCGGTGCCGGTGGCGGAGTCTTCCGGCATTTCGGCGTGGACCAGCTCGCCTGATGGATCGGCGAAGAGGGGCGCGCCGCAGTCGTCGCAGTATTCGGCGACATACTTTTCGCCCAGCTTCTTCACCTGCGATACGCCGGCGGCGTTCAGGTGCTCGACGATCTCTTCGACCGGCGTGCGCGGCTTGAGCAGTTCGGCCAGCGTGGTGCCGGACAAGCCTTCGGCCGGCGTGCCTTCCTCGTCCTCCTGGCCGTACAGCGGCCACACTACGCCGTACATCACGTCGCTGTCGGAACGACGCGTGAAGGCGACGCGGTATTCATCCACCTGGCCATCCGGCGCGGATTCATCGCCGAAGCCGGCAATCACCGCACGCAGGTCGGACGGCTCGCAATCCAGCGAATGCGTCAGGTAATGCACGGCGGCGCGGATCGAGACCGGACGGATCAGCTTGTCGGCTTCGCGGCAGCCGGTGTAATAGGCTTCCGGCAGCAGCAGTTCGACGCCGCAACCCGGCAACAGGCGCGCCACGGTCGGCGTGGCTTGCGTGGTCCATGCTGCCAGCGCATCGCGCCGAGCTTCGGCCTGGGCGGCGTGATGGGCGGGCTCCTGCCAGCGGAACAAGGGGCCATTGTGCGGCGCCACCACGGCTACCATCAGGTAGCGGGTATCGGCCAGGAAGGGCGCGGTTTCCACCACCTTGCTGTCGGATTTGACGGCCTGGCCTTTGAGCGCAGCTTGCGCCAGCTTGTGCACCTTCGAATAGGCTTCGGCATGGGTGCGCGGCAGCTGGTCGATCGAATACAGGGTGGACGACATCGCCATATGCGTGCCATCGGCCAGCAGGTGGGCGGAGAAGTGCGCCGACAGGGTGTTCAGGATGTCGGACGGGATCTGGCCCGAGGCAATCGAGAAGCGCGTCCAGGCCAGCACCGGTGCTGCCACCAGCAGGATGTCGTACTCGCGCGATTCGCCGTCGACTTCCACCACGATGGTGTCGGATTCGCTGACCGCTTCCACGCTGTCCATCAGGATGTCGTAGGCAGGCAGGTCCAGGCTGAACAGCGAGTTCAGGGCCGAGTCGACAGTATCCTGGTGTCCTGTGCGCAGCAATTTGTGCAGTTGGACATCCAGCGCCCGCTCCCAGTTACGCTCTTCAATGCGGCTGGCGGCCTGGCCCAGGGCTTGGGCGAGGGAGATAAGGCGCTGGCTGTCGGCAGATAATTTGTGGGTTGAATCTTTGGATGGGCGACGCATAGCGCTTTTCTTAATGAAAAAGGAAACCTTGGTACCCTTATTGTAGTGGATTCGGCAAGAGTTGGCGGCAAATGAACAGGACAATAAAAAACGCCACCCGAAGGTGGCGTTAGTTGCTTAAAAAATGGGGTACGTCCCCATTTTTTAGGCAGCCAGCAGCTGGCGCAGCACGAATGGCAGGATACCGCCGTGCTTGTAGTAGTCCACTTCGATCGGGGTGTCGATGCGCAGCAGTACTTGCACTTCCTTGCTCGAGCCGTCGGCGCGGTGGATCACCAGGGTGGCTTGCTGTTGAGGCTTGATTTCGCCTTCCAGGCCCTTCAGGTCGTAGGTTTCGCCCTTGCCGGTGATGCCCAGCGATTCAACGGAGTCGTTGCCGATGAATTGCAGCGGCAGCACGCCCATGCCCACCAGGTTGGAACGGTGGATACGCTCGAAGGAACGGCAGATCACAGCCTTCACGCCCAGCAGCTGGGTGCCTTTGGCCGCCCAGTCACGGGAGGAGCCGGTACCGTATTCTTCGCCGCCGAAGATCATGGTCGGGGTGCCTTCTTCAACGTAGCGCATTGCCGCGTCGTAGATCGACAGTTGTTCGCCCGATGGCTGGTGGATGGTGATGCCGCCTTCAACAGCGGAACCGTCGGCCTTGGCCGGGATCATCTTGTTCTTGATACGCACGTTGGCAAAGGTGCCGCGCATCATGATCTCGTGGTTGCCGCGGCGCGAGCCGTAGGAGTTGAAGTCGGCCTTCATCACGCCGTTTTCCTTCAGCCATTTGCCTGCCGGGCCGTCTTCCTTGATCGAGCCTGCTGGCGAGATGTGGTCGGTGGTGATGGAGTCACCGAACACGCCCAGTGCGCGCGCGCCCTTGATGCCGGTTTCGGCAGCTTTCGGGGTCATCGCGAAGCCATCGAAGAATGGAGGTTCTGCGATGTAGGTCGAGTCAGGCCAGTTGTACACTTGGCCTTCGGTCGACGATACGGCTTCCCACAGCTTGCCCGGGTTGCCTTTGACGTCGGCGTAGTTGGACTTGAACACTTTGGAGTTCATCGCGAACTTCATCAGGGCGGCGATCTCTTTCGAGGTCGGCCAGATGTCGCCCAGGTACACGTCCTTGCCATCCTTGCCCTGGCCGACTGGTTCGGTCATCAGGTCGCGGGTCACGTTGCCGGCGATCGCGTAAGCGACGACCAGCGGTGGCGATGCCAGGAAGTTGGAGCGGATGTTCGGGTGAATACGCGCTTCAAAGTTACGGTTGCCGGACAGCACCGCAGCAGCGACGATGTCGTTGCCGGTGATGGTGGCGTTCAGTTCCGGGGTCAGGTCGCCAGCGTTGCCGATGCAGGTGGTGCAGCCGTAAGCGGTCACGCCGAAGCCCAGTTTTTCCAGGTATGGCAGCAGGCCGGCAGCGGTCAGGTACTCGGTCACAACGCGCGAGCCAGGAGCCAGCGACGACTTGATGTGCGGAGCCACGGTCAGGCCGGCTTCCACAGCTTTCTTGGCCAGCAGGCCGGCTGCCAGCAGCACGCTCGGGTTCGAGGTGTTGGTGCAGGAGGTGATGGCAGCGATCAGGACGTCGCCGTTCTTCACGTTCACGCCATTGCTGGTGGTGTAGGTCTTGGTCAGTTCGTCGGCCTTCTTGTTGAAGCCGTTCTCGGTGGTTGGCTTCGAGAACAGTTCGGTGAAGGTGGACTTGACGTTGCCGATTTCGATACGGTCTTGCGGACGCTTAGGACCGGCCAGCGACGGTGCAACGGTGGACAGGTCCAGGTGCAGTTCGCGGGTGAAGTCGATGTCGCCTTTCTTCGGCACGCCGTACATGCCCTGTGCCTTGAAGTAGGCCTGGAATGCAGCGATTTCTTCCTTGGTGCGGCCGGTGCCTTCGAAGTATTCGATGGTGGCGTCGTCGACCGGGAAGAAGCCCATGGTCGCGCCGTATTCAGGCGCCATGTTGGCGATGGTTGCGCGGTCGGTCACGGACAGGGACTCGGTGCCTTCGCCGAAGAATTCGACGAACTTGCCCACGACTTTTTCTTTACGCAGCATTTCGGTGATGGTCAGCACCAGGTCGGTCGCGGTGCAGCCTTCGCGCAGCGCGCCGGTCAGGTTGACGCCGATCACGTCCGGGGTCAGGAAGTACACCGGCTGGCCCAGCATGCCGGCTTCCGCCTCGATGCCGCCCACGCCCCAGCCCACTACGCCGATACCGTTGATCATGGTGGTGTGGGAGTCGGTGCCTACCAGCGAGTCAGGGTAGTACACGCCGGAGCCGTTGTGCACGCCGCGTGCCAGGTATTCCAGGTTCACCTGGTGGACGATACCGAAGCCTGGAGGAACCACGCCGAAGGTGTCGAAGGCTTGCATGCCCCACTTCATGAACTGGTAGCGCTCGTTGTTGCGCGAGAACTCCAGCTTCATGTTCAGGTCCAGGGCCTTCGGCTCGCGGAAGTGGTCGATGGTGACCGAGTGGTCAACCACCAGGTCCACCGGCACCAGCGGTTCGATCTTCTTAGGGTTGACGCCCATCTTGGAGGCGACGTTGCGCATGGCAGCCAGGTCGGCCAGCAGCGGAACGCCGGTGAAGTCCTGCAGCACAACGCGGGCTACGACGAATGGGATTTCGTCGGTGCGGGCAGCGGTGGCGCCCCAGTTAGCCAACTGCTTGACGTGCTCTTCGGTCACTTTCTTACCGTCGCAGTTACGCAGAACGGATTCCAGTACGACGCGAATCGATACCGGCAGGCGGGAAATCTTGGCGCCCAGTTCCTTTTCCAGGGCTGGCAGGGAGTAGAACTTACCCTTCTTTGCCCCGATCGGGAAATCCTTAAGCGTATTCAGTGTGTTGCGGGACATGTCCTCTCCTTATTGATTAAAGTCCGAGCGCTTGATCAGATGTCTTGCATTCGTTCGCCAGTTGGCGGTTCACCTTGGAATCCAGCAGCATGCCCTTGGCAGGGATGCCGATCCAGATCAGGCCTGCAATCTTGTTCTCGAAGCGTTGCGCACCGGTGGAGGTGGCTTCGCGAGTCAGGCGGTGCAGGCGGTTCTTCCAGCGCATGACGATGCTGTTGCCGTCGTCGGCGCTGCTGTAAATGGTGATCTTGTTGCCCAGCTCGCAGGCGTAATTGGTCGCCGTGCGCCCGCTCACGCTCGATTCCGACTCGCCTTGGGTGGCGGCGGGTTTGGCGGCTTTTTTAGGGGCTGCATGTGCGGATGGGGCGGCGATGGCGAGGGCCATGGCGCAGGCGGTGATCAGTTTCATAAACGACATTATTGGGTTCCTTTTGATTCGGCCACCCCGACTAGGGCGGCAACGGAGTCCGGCAGCGGCAGGCCTGCGAGCTTGGCTCGCTGCAGAACCGTCCAATAATAGCGATAGCTCGCGCGGTCATGCAAGCGACCATGCTGGTTAATCGGGCCCCACTGTACCTTCTCTGCCTCATGCAGGATGGTTGCGGCCTCGTTTACCTCGGATGCACGCGGCGTAAATGCTTTTATGACAGGTTTTATCTGGCTCGGGTGGATGCTCCACATGCGCGTGAAGCCGAATTCCGCGGCTGCGCGCTGGGCGTCGGTCGCCACCACGGCGGAGTCCTTGATTTCAGTGGTGACGTTATGCGACGGCACCTTGCCGTGCGCGTGGCAGGCGGCGGCGATTTCCAGCTTGGCGCGCACCACCAGCGGGTGGGTGAACTGGCCCGGCGTGCGCATCGCGCTGCCCGGCACGGCCCCGTAGTGGGCCGAGACGAAGTCCATGATGCCGAAGGACAGGCATTCCACCTGGGGCAGGGCGGCGATATCGTGCACGTCGCGCAGCGCGCCGTGGGTCTCGATCAGCACGTGCACCGGCACCGGCGATGTGCGGCCGGACCTGGCGGCATGCTTGTTCACCAGTTCGATAGCGCGCGCGACTTCCTGCACGCTTTCCGGCTTGGGAATCACGATATAGGCCAGCTTGTGGCCTGCTTCGGTACAGATGATTTCGACGTCGCGCTCGAAGAACGCGCTGTTGACGTCGTGCACGCGGGCGCCGATGCGGTTGAAGGCATTGGCTTCGTCCAGCAGCAGCAGGGCGACCAGCTTGGCGTGGGATTCTTCGTTGCCGGCGGCGGCGCCGTCCTCGCAATCGAAGGTGATGTCGAACAGGGGACCAAGCTCTTGTTGCAGGGCCATGGATTTGCGCATCAGCTTTTCACTGCCGGCGTAGTGGTCGCAGGCAGGGAGCAGCAGCGGCTGGCGTGTGCCCTGGAATAAAACCTCGGATGGATGCATTGGTGCGTTAGATGAAACAACAGCCGCGCTGCCATCGGCAGCGCGGCGGGTACGGCGGAGCGGTGGTTTAACCGGTTCCACTGTAAGAGACGATTATGGCAGCAGGTGCTTCACGCCTTCACGCTCTTCGGTCAGTTCCTTCAGCGTGATGTTGATGCGCTCTTGCGAGAAGGCGTCGATGTCCAGGCCCTGGACAATCTTATATTCGCCGTTTTCGCAGGTCACCGGGAAGCCGAACATGGTGCCTTCAGGGATGCCGTAGGAGCCGTCGGATGGGATGCCCATGGTGGTCCACTTGCCGTTGGTGCCCAGGACCCAGTCGCGCACGTGGTCGATTGCTGCCGAAGCTGCCGAAGCTGCCGAGGACAGGCCGCGTGCTTCGATGATCGCTGCGCCGCGCTTGCCCACGGTTGGCAGGAAGGTGTTGGCGTTCCATTCCTGGTCGTTGATCATGTCCTTGACCGATGCGCCGTCGATGGTGGCGAAGCGGTAGTCGGCGTACATGGTTGGCGAGTGGTTGCCCCATACGCACATCTTTTCGATGTCCTTGACGGCCTTGCCGGTCTTGGTGGCGATCTGGGACAGGGCGCGGTTGTGGTCCAGGCGCAGCATGGCGGTGAAGTTCTTCGCTGGCAGCGATGGAGCGGACTTCATGGCGATGTAGGCGTTGGTGTTGGCTGGGTTGCCCACCACCAGAACCTTGATGTTGCGCGAAGCGACGGCGTCCAGCGCCTTGCCTTGCACGGTGAAGATCTGCGCATTGGCTTCCAGCAGGTCTTTACGCTCCATGCCTGGGCCGCGAGGACGGGCGCCAACCAGCAGGGCCACGTCGGCGTCCTTGAAGGCGGTCATCGGGTCGGAGTGGGCGCTCATGCCGGCAACCAGGGGGAACGCGCAGTCGTCGATTTCCATCATCACGCCTTTCAGCGCTTTCTGGGCCTTCTCGTCAGGGATTTCCAGCAGTTGCAGGATGACTGGCTGGTCTTTGCCCAGCATGTCGCCGTTGGCGATACGGAACAGCAGGGAATAGCCGATCTGGCCGGCGGCGCCGGTAACGGCAACACGCATTGGGGTTTTAGCCATGGTGAATCTCCAAAGTGGACGTGAAAACGGTGTAAGCTCGTAATGATACGACAATTCGGGCGAGTGTAGGCGCCTGTCGACTGGCTGTCAATCCTATCTTATGTCTTATATAAGACATATAAGTTATAGGATTTTTCTGGACGTGAGGGGTTGGATGTGGTGGAATAGCGGGCTATGAATCCCGTCACGCCCAACCAGACCACTTCTGACGCCTTAGGCGCGGCCGGCGCTCCGTCCCCCACATTCTCTCCCCTGTACCAGCAGATAAAAGGCCTGATTACCCAGAGCCTGCAGTCCGGCGAATGGAAGCCGGGCGAGATGATCCCCAGCGAAGTCGAATTGGCCAACCGCTTCAAGGTCAGCCAGGGCACGGTGCGCAAGGCGATCGATGAGCTGGCGGCGGAAAACCTGGTGATGCGCCGCCAGGGCAAGGGGACGTTCGTGTCCACCCACCATGAGGCGCGCGCGCACTTCCGTTTCCTGCGCCTGGTGCCGGACGAAGGTGTGCCGCATTACCCCGAATCCCGGTTTATTGAAGTCAAGCGCCTGCGTGCGCCCGCCGAAGTGGCGCGCCTGCTCGACCTGAAATCGGGCGACGCCGTGGTCTACATCAAGCGCGTGCAAAGTTTCGACAACGTGCCAACCATCGTCGAAGAGCTGTGGCTGCCCGGCGTGATCTTCAAAGGCCTGACGGCAGAGCGCCTGAATGAATACAAAGGCCCGATGTACGGCCTGTTCGAGTCCGAATTCGGCACTCGCATGATCCGCGCGCAAGAAAAGATCCGGGCTGTGTGTGCCGAGGAGGGCGATGCCGCGCTGCTCAAAGTTGCGGCAGGCATGCCGCTGCTGTGCGCCGAACGCGTGTCCTTCACTTATGGCGATAAACCGGTCGAATTGCGCCGCGGCCTGTACCTGACGGAACGGCATCATTATCAAAATGATCTCAGTTAAGGTGCGCTGCAATAATATTTTGGTGATATGTAACAATACATATTGGTCGTAAGTGCAAAAATCGGCGAAAATCGTAGCTTCGCCAAGTTTGGCAAATCATTTGTAATAAAGCATAGGGAGGTTGTATATGACTGAAGCCGTGCGGGAAACCCCAAAAAAAGAGCGGCCAGAATTCCGTAACATCCACGTTACGGATCTGATGAACTACCGACTGCCGATGGCTGGCATCGTCTCCATCCTGCACCGCATCAGCGGCGCCCTGATGTTCCTGCTGTTGCCGTTCGTGCTGTACCTGCTGCAGGAATCGCTGCGCTCCGAGTACACCTTCGCCAACTTCATGCTCATCGCCTCCCACCCGATCGCGAAGCTGGTCATGCTGGCCCTGGTCTGGGGCTACACCCAGCACTTCTGCGCCGGCGTACGCCACCTGGTCATGGATACCCACGTCGGCCTGGACAAGGATTCCGCGCGCAAGTCCGCCACCGTGGTGGTCGTGATCACTGTCATCGTGACCGCGCTGGTCGCCCTGAAATTGTTTGGAGTGTTCTAAATGGCTAACAATAACATCGGCCCAAAACGCCTGGTTGTCGGCGCCCACTACGGCGTCAAGGATTGGCTGGTCCAGCGCGTGACCGCCGTGCTGATGGTGGTGTACACCGCCGTCCTGTTCTTCATGATCTTCACCTCGTCGACCCCGTCGTACGAAGGTTGGGCGGAACTGTTCGCCAAGCAGTGGTTCAAGCTGTTCAGCGCCGTGACCCTGCTGGCCCTGTTCTATCACGCCTGGGTCGGCATCCGTGACATCTGGATGGACTACATCAAGCCGGTCGGCCTGCGCCTGTTCCTGCAAATCGCTACCATTGGCTGGCTGATCGCCTGCGCCGCCTGGTCGCTGCAAATTCTGTGGAGTGTGTAAATCGTGGCAGCTATTAAATCTGCAATCCCAACCCGTCGTTTTGACGCGGTGATCGTTGGCGCCGGCGGTTCCGGCATGCGCGCCTCCCTGCAACTGGCGGAAGCCGGCCTGAATGTAGCCGTGCTGTCCAAGGTGTTCCCGACCCGCTCCCACACCGTGGCAGCGCAGGGCGGCATCGGCGCCTCGCTGGGCAATATGTCGGAAGACAACTGGTACTGGCACATGTTCGACACCGTCAAAGGTGGCGACTACCTCGGCGACCAGGATGCGATTGAATTCATGTGCCGCGAAGCACCGAAAGTCGTCTACGAGCTGGAACACTTCGGCATGCCTTTCGACCGCAACCCGGACGGCACCATTTACCAGCGTCCGTTCGGCGGCCACACCGCGAACCTGGGCGAGAAGCCAGTGCAGCGCGCCTGCGCCGCGGCCGACCGTACCGGCCACGCACTGCTGCACACCCTGTACCAGCGCAACGTGCGCGCCCGCACCCACTTCTTCGTTGAGTGGATGGCCCTGGACCTGGTGCGCGATGCCGACGGCGACGTGGTTGGCGTGGTTGCCCTGGAAATGGAAACCGGCGAATGCATGATCCTGGAAGCCAAGACCACCATCTTCGCAACCGGCGGCGCAGGCCGCATCTTCGCAGCATCGACCAACGCCTTCATCAACACCGGTGACGGCATGGGCATGGCGGCACGTGCCGGCCTGCCGCTGCAAGACATGGAATTCTGGCAGTTCCACCCGACCGGCGTGGCCGGCGCGGGCGTGCTGATCACCGAAGGCGTGCGCGGCGAAGGCGGCATCCTGATCAACTCGAACGGCGAACGCTTCATGGAGCGCTACGCTCCGACCCTGAAAGACCTGGCGCCACGCGACTTCGTGTCGCGCTCCATGGACCAGGAAATCAAGGAAGGCCGCGGCTGCGGTCCTAATAAAGACCACGTTCTGCTGGACCTGCGCCACATCGGCTCCGAGACCATCCAGAAGCGCCTGCCATCGATCCTGGAAATCGGCCACAAGTTCGCCAACGTCGACGCGACCAAGGAACCGATCCCGGTCGTTCCGACCATCCACTACCAGATGGGCGGCATCCCGACCAATATCCACGGCCAGGTAGTCGTGCCTAACGGCGACGGCAGCCAGAAGATCGTGAACGGCCTGTACGCCATCGGCGAATGCGCCTGCGTCTCCGTGCACGGTGCCAACCGCCTGGGCACCAACTCCCTGCTGGACCTGGTGGTGTTCGGCCGCGCGGCCGGCAACCACGTGGTGGCACAGAACCTGAAGCAGAAGGAAAACAAGCCTTTGCCGAAGGACGCAGCCGACTTCGCAATGAACCGCCTGAACCACCTGGAAACCGCTACCGGTGGCGAGCGCGTGCAAGACGTCGCCAACGACATCCGCGCCACCATGCAGAAGTACTGCGGCGTGTTCCGTACCGACGACATGCTGGCCAAAGGCGTAGAAGAAATCCTGAAGCTGGACGAGCGCCGCAAGCACGTTTCGTACAACGACAAGTCCAAGGTGTTCAACACCGCCCGCGTGGAAGCGCTGGAACTGGACAACCTGATCGAAACTGCAAAAGCGACCATCGTATCGGCCAATGCGCGTAAGGAATCCCGCGGCGCCCACGCCCAGGACGACCACCCGAAACGCGACGACGAAAACTGGATGAAGCACACGCTGTGGTTCTCCGAAGGCAACCGCCTGGAATACAAGGCAGTCGTCACCAAGCCGCTGACGGTCGAAACCTTCAAGCCAAAAGCACGTACTTTCTAAGCAAGGGCCTCACAACATGGCACGCACTCTCAAATTCAAGATTTACCGCTACGATCCGGACAAGGACGCCAAGCCTTACATGCAAGACCTGACGGTCGAACTGAAAGACACCGACAAGATGCTGCTGGATGCACTGCAGCGCATCAAGTCCGATGTCGATGATTCGCTGTCGCTGCGCCGCTCCTGCCGCGAAGGCGTGTGCGGTTCCGACGCGATGAACATCAACGGCAAGAACGGCCTGGCCTGCACCACCAACCTGAACGAGCTGAGCGAGCCTATCGTGCTGCGCCCGCTGCCAGGCCTGCCGGTGGTGCGCGACCTGATCGTCGACATGACCCAGTTCTTCAAGCAATACCACTCGATCAAGCCGTTCCTGATCAACGACTCGATCCCTCCGGAGAAAGAGCGCCTGCAGTCGCCTGCGGAACGCGAAGAACTGGACGGCCTGTACGAGTGCATCCTGTGCGCCTGCTGCTCGACTTCCTGCCCGTCGTTCTGGTGGAACCCGGACAAGTTCGTCGGTCCAGCCGGCCTGCTGCAAGCCTACCGCTTCATCGCCGACTCGCGCGACGAAGCCACCGGTGAGCGCCTGGATAACCTGGAAGACCCGTACCGTCTGTTCCGTTGCCACTCGATCATGAACTGCGTCGACGTGTGCCCGAAAGGCCTGAACCCTAACAAGGCGATCGGCAAGATCAAGGAACTGATGGTGCGTCGCGCCATTTAATAAACATGGCCGAACTCGAAAAACGAGCGCATCAGGCCGATCCGACCAACCGTGCGCGCCTACGCTGGCGCGCACGACGGGGCCTGCTGGAAAACGACCTTATCCTGACTCGTTTCCTCGATGCGCACGAAGCAGGATTGACCGACGAGGAAGTGGACGCGTTCACGCGACTCCTCGATTTGTCGGACAATGCACTGATGGATCTGGTCTTGGCCCGCAAGGAGCCGGAAGGCGAAATAGACCTGCCGCATGTACATGCGTTACTGGCTCGCCTGCGCCAAGCCTGAGTTAAGTTTTTTTATTTGCTGCATCTCTCCCAAAGGAAGAGTCCATGAACATCTCTGATACCAAAGCAACGCTATCGTTCTCCGACGGCAGCCCATCGGTCGAAATGCCGATCTACAAGGGCACCGTGGGCCCGGACGTCATCGACATCCGCAAGCTGTACGGCACCACCGGCAAATTCACCTACGACCCAGGCTTCATGTCCACCGCGTCGTGCAACTCCTCGATCACCTATATTGACGGTGACAAGGGCGAGCTGCAATACCGCGGCTACCCGATCGAACAGCTGGCCGTGAACGCCGACTTCATGGAATCGTGCTACCTGCTGCTGAACGGCGACCTGCCGAACGCAGTGCAGAAGAAACAGTTCGTCGACACCGTGACCAAGCACACCATGGTCCACGAACAGATGCAATTCTTCTTCCGCGGCTTCCGCCGCGACGCGCACCCGATGTCGGTACTGGTTGGTACCGTCGGCGCGCTGGCATCGTTCTACCACGACTCGCTGGACATCAACGATGCCAAGCAGCGTGAGATTTCGGCCATCCGCCTGATCGCCAAGCTGCCAACCCTGGTTGCCATGGCATACAAATACTCGATCGGCCAGCCGTTCGTGTACCCACGCAACGACCTGTCGTACTCCGCCAACTTCATGCGCATGATGTTCGGCAATCCATGCGAAGAGTACAAGGTCAACGACGTGCTGGTGCGCGCCCTGGACCGCATCCTGATCCTGCACGCAGACCACGAGCAGAACGCCTCGACCTCGACCGTCCGTCTGGCCGGTTCCTCGGGCGCCAACCCATTCGCCTGTATCGCTGCCGGTATCGCTTGCCTGTGGGGCCCTGCCCACGGCGGCGCGAACGAAGCTGCACTGAACATGCTGAAAGAAATCGGCACCGTCGACAAGATCCCGGCTTTCATCGCCCAGGTGAAAGACAAGAACTCCGGCGTCAAGCTGATGGGCTTCGGTCACCGCGTGTACAAGAACTTCGACCCACGTGCCAAGCTGATGCGCGAAACCTGCCACGAAGTGCTGCAAGAGCTGGGCCTGCAAGACGACCCACTGTTCAAGCTGGCCATGGAACTGGAAAAGATTGCGCTGAACGACGAATACTTCGTCTCCCGCAAGCTGTACCCGAACGTGGACTTCTACTCCGGCATCGTGCAGTCGGCCCTGGGCATCCCGGTGTCCCTGTTCACCGGTATCTTCGCCATGGCCCGTACCATCGGCTGGATCGCCCAGTGGAACGAAATGATCGCCGACCCGGAGCAGAAGATCGGCCGCCCACGCCAGCTGTTCGTTGGCTCGGCAGTGCGCGACGTGCCTCCGCTGAAAGACCGCAAGTAGTCCTTGCAGCCTTCTCGGGGAAAAAGCGAGCTTCGGCTCGCTTTTTTTATTCCCAGCGAAGGCAAAATGTTGTCAATTCGAAAGATTTCAATAATACTATCGGGTTCGACGTCTTCTTCTGCGAATTTAAGGAATCAACTTGTCTGCGAACGTTCATCAAGCGAGCCAGTGCGGGAAAATTGTCAGTATCCACCCGATTGGGCGACTGGGCCTGCTCTATCCTGTGCTTGCCGTCTTGCTGATTGTCACGGCTATTGCACTGGCCTTCGTCGCCGCCGACGCCCAGGCCACGGTGAGGGATGTCGACTTGCCTGTATTCTTGAGAATAATTGCTGGAATATGCGGATTGCTTGCCATCGTCATTGCCGTCCGCTGGTATAGGCTCAAAGGCTCAAGCCTGACGGTGTTCGAGAAGGGAATGGCCTATAGGCTCAGGGGCAAAACCCATTTCTTCGGCTGGCGCGAGGTGCAGTACGTGACTGTTCGCGCCACCAAATTGCTCGGCTTCCCCACTCGACGCACATGGGTCAAGGTAAGGTTGGCGCCCCAGACCACCCTGAAGTTCTCCGACAGCTATAAGGAGGTTTTCGTGCTTGGCATCAACCTTCTCACGCTGACAGCGGCGGAGATGGTTCCGCTTGTGATTGCGAAAATGGAGCATGGGGAGACGGTGGATTTTGGTGCGCTTAAGGTCAGCCGTGACGGGCTCCGCAGGCGCTTCGGCAAGGTTTCCTGGGCAGAAGTCGGTGATGCAGAACTAAGGGCGGGGCAAGTCATCATCAAGAAAAAGGGGCGCCGGATTCCTTGGGGGCGGCCTCACTCCTTCCAGATCAAGAACCTCTTCGTTTTTCTGGCGGTACTTGAACACTTCACTCAAATCGATACTGGCCCGGCTAAGATTCCGCAACAAATGGTTGCATTGGCTTGAGCAAGCGCCGTTTGACGAGATCGTTGAGTAATCAAGAATTCGGTGCCAGGTCTGTCATTTGGACACGCAAGCTGCACGTTTGATCTAACTCAAGATGTTGTCCTTTGACGAATATATTGATGAATCATGCTCACCAACTTGGTGCGTCTTGAGATTGATCAAAGGTGCGTGCGCATTGTCCAAATGACAGACCTGGCACCGAATTCTGGCTCCGAATTCGGCACCGAATTCTGGCAACGTATCCGCCCGATTAGGTATCGTCATCTGCTACCTGTGGGAGCGCCATGTTAACGCTGGCGATTAAGGTTGATTTCCCTTGGATATGGAAATCCAGCCTGCCATCATGCCAATTCTTAAATTTGGCGAGGAAATAGCGGATGTTGAAATGGATTTTTCTGGCGGCTTCTCTGTTGGCGGCTCGTGCCTGGTCTGCTGATATTCAAGAGCTGCGAGTCGATGGGATGCGGCTGTCAATTCCATATGCGGATTTCATCAAGGTGCGGCCGGAAGCGGTGGGGCAAAACGGTTGGCATATGTATTCTCCTGTGCCCCAGGATAAAAAGGAATTGGGATTCTCGGTGCGGGGATATATGCGTGGCTTCGAAAGCGGGCGCGGGTGTTCGGCTGCAATTGGGTTCTCGAATACAAGCGCTGTTGAAACCGAAAAGCTGAGTCAGAATATCGCGGCTCTGCTTACTGCACATAAGATGGTCAAAACGACCGTGGTCGAGCAGGGTGGCACGCGCTTTAGTTATTGGGAAGGGCCGGGCGCTTATGCTTCAATTGATAGGCTTATCAAAGGAAGCGAATCCTTTGGCGTTTCGTTGCAAATGACGCTGAAGAGTTGCCCTGATAGCGCTGACCAGTTCAAGTCACGCCCTCCAACCAAAAAGTAGGACGTCAAGACAGAAATTCGTCGAGCGCGGATTAACTGGATCAAGCGAGCTACGGCTCGCTTTTTCTTGCCATATTTTTTTACTGTGGCCAGTCATGCTGCAACTTGGCACGTTTAGGCTTAATTTTGGTTTGACGGCATTGTAGTCCTCCAGGTAGTGACGGGTTCTGTTATCGTTGAGCCCATCCAGCTACTGCAGCCAAGTACTTTCTCATTTCACGGAGGCTTGCTTGTTCACCCGTCGTACCCTCATTCTCGCCACCGCGCTGGCAATCCCTGTTGCGGCCCAAGCTGTCCCGAATACTTCCGATACCCGACTGCTATCCGAGCCGGCGATTTCTAAAGAAAACATTGCATTTATCTATGCTGGCGACGTCTGGTTGGCCGACCAGAATGGCCGGGATGTGCGGCGTCTAACCTCGGATATCGGCGAAAAGTCTAATCCGGTCTTTTCTCCCGATGGCCGGTCAATCGCCTATAGTGCGAATATAGACGGCAATACGGATGTGTTTATCCTGCCGATTGCCGGCGGGATTCCACGCCGTTTGACTTGGCACCCGGGTGCGGACGTGGTGCAAGGTTTTACGCCGGATGGGGCGCAGGTCTTATTCACGTCGCCGCGCGTGGCGTTTAATAACCGGTACCGCAATCTATTTACCGTTCCGGTAGGGGGTGGCGTCGAAACGAAGCTTGAGATCGCAAACGCCGCGCGTGCGACTCTTTCGCCTGATGGGCGGTCCATCGCTTATAACCCGACTTCGCCGGCATTCTTGCAATGGAAGCGTTATCGTGGTGGCTTAAATTCGATAATCTGGCTGTTTAATCGCGACACTCTGGCGGTGGAGCGAATTCCGCAACCTGCCAGCCGTGTTAATGACGCGGATCCGATGTGGGTGGGAGATAAAGTCTATTTCCGTTCTGATCGCGATGGGGAATTTAATCTTTACGTTTACGACACGCGCAGCAAAGCAATTAGCCAACTGACCCGGCATACCGATTTTCCCGTATTGAATGCGGCATTATCCGGTGGAAGAATTGTGTATGAGCAGGCAGGTTATCTGCATATGCTCGACCTCGACAGTGGTGTGGCTGCCGGCCGCAGGCTCGCGATCGGCGTCAGCGCCGACCTGGGCTTGTCGCGGGAGCGCTGGGTGCGTGGGGCGAAATATATTCGCGCGGCTTCAGTGTCGCCATCGGGGGCAAGGGTGGCGTTTGAATTCCGCGGCGACATCGTCACGCTTCCGGCTGAGAAGGGCGATATTCGCCATTTGACGCAGACGCCGGGGGCTCACGAGCGCGGGCCAGCCTGGTCGCCGGATGGGCGCCAGGTTGCCTACTTTTCGGATGAAAGTGGCGAGTACGCTTTGCATGTCCGACAACAAGACGGCAAGGGCGAGTTGCGCAAGTTCAAACTGAATGGCTCCGGATTTTTCGAGCGCGCGGCCTGGTCGCCGGATAGCAAGAAGATTGCCTTTATCGATAATTCCTGGACGCTGTATTTCATCGACCTGGCGACGGGCGTGCAGACGAAGGTTGCTACCGAACCCATGTACGGCGTCGACAAGTCGCTGCGCGGCACCTGGTCGCCGGATTCGCGCTTCATCGCTTACACGCTCAATTCGCTGAGCTACACGCGCACGGCCTACATCTATGCGCTGGAAGAAGATAAATCCCATGCGGTGACGGACGGGCTATCCGATGTCGCCAACCCGGTGTTCGACCGCAATGGCAAGTACTTGTACTTCTTCGCATCCACCGATGCGGGACCGAGCAACAACTGGTTCTCGCTGCAGAACCAGGATAACCACCCGACGCGTTCACTCTGGCTGATGGTGCTGAGGAACGATGTTCCGTCGCCGCTGGTGCGCGAAAGTGATGAAGAGAAGGGCGCGGCAAGTGCAGCGCCTGCGCCGAAGGAGCCACCGAAGGATGGTGCCGCAGGCGACAAAAATGAAGAACGCGTTCTGGCCGACACCTCCACCAGCCGCGGCGCGGACGCCAAGGCGAAAGCCGCCGCTGCGACGGCCAAGCCGCCGGCTCCGATGCGCATCGACTGGGAGGGTATTTCGACCCGAGTGATCGACATGCCGCCGCCGGTTTCGGAATACTTCGATCTCGAAGCCGGCGGGGAAGGGCAAATCTTCTTCCTGCGCGAAGTGGATGGCAAGCGCCAGGTCCAGCGCTTCGACCTGAAAGAGCGCAAGACCGAAACCATTGTTGCGGACGCGGAGGACTTCGAAATCAGCGCTGACGGTAAGAAGATCGCCTGGCGTTTGAAAGAGCAGTGGAATATGGGCTCCGCCACCGGCAAGCTGCTGTCGCCGTCCGAGGGCAAGCTGCGTGTGGAAGCCATCGAAACCAAGGCCGACCCGCGTGCGGAATGGAGGCAGATCTACGATGAAGTCTGGCGCATCAACCGCGACTACTTCTATGACCCGCATATGCATGGAGTGAACTGGAAAGCCATGCGCGACAAATACGCCCAGTTCCTGCCTGACGTCGCCACGCGCAGCGACCTGAATCGTGTGATCCAGTGGCTGTGCAGCGAACTGGCGGTCGGCCACCACCGCGGCGGCGGCGGCGATAATTTCATCGATGCCAAACCGGTGCCGGGCGGACTGCTTGGCGCCGACTACGAAATTGCCAATGGCCGCTATCGCTTCAAGAAGGTCTACGGTGGCCTGAACTGGAACCCGACGCTGCGTGCGCCATTAACCGAGCCGGGTCTTAACGTGAAAGTGGGCGAGTACCTGCTGGCGGTTGATGGCCGTCCGCTGGCGCCACCGACCAACCTGTATAGCGCCTTCGAAAATACCGCAAACAGGTCGCTGGAAATTACGGTCGGCCCGAGCGCGGATGGCAAGGGCGCGCGCCACATTACGGTAGTGCCGGTGGCGAGCGAAGATGCGCTGCGCAACCGCGACTGGGTAGAGGGGAATATCCGTAAAGTGGATGCCGCAACCGGCGGGCGTGTGGCGTATGTCTACGTGCCGAATACTGCGAGCCTGGGGCACACTTACTTCAAACGCTACTTCTATCCGCAGTCGTACAAGGACGCGATCATTGTCGATGAACGCTTCAATGGCGGCGGCAGCCTGGCCGACTATTACATCGAGCTGCTGCAGAAGCAGGAGATCGCGTGGTGGGCCATGCGTTATGGTGCGGACATGAAGACACCATCCGCTTCGATCCAGGGCCCGCGCGCGATGCTGATCGATGAAACGGCCGGCTCGGGCGGCGACCTGCTGCCGTGGATGTTCCGCAAGAATAAGCTTGGCCCGCTGATCGGCAAGCGCACTTGGGGCGGACTGGTTGGCATCCTCGGCTTCCCGGTGCTGCTGGATGGCGGCACGATCACTGCGCCGAACCTGGCGTTCTGGACGCGCGAAGGCGGTTGGGGAGTTGAGAATGAAGGCGTTGCGCCGGATATTGAAGTCGACCAGAATCCGGCGGATGTGATTGCGGGCCGCGACCCGCAGCTTGAAAAAGCGATCGAGGTGATCAAGGCCGAACTGGCGAAGTCACCGCCAAGCCGTCCGCCGCGCCCCGCTTATCCGGACAAGAGCCGTTGATTCAATCCGCTGCCTCCAGCCTTGCTGCAGCTTCGGCAAATGCAGGGCGTGTTTCAGGTGCCGGGTGCAGGCAATCATTTGCCAGTGCCCGCACCTGGGGCAATTCTTCTTCGCCGCGTTCCAGCAGTTCTTCCAGCAAATAGCCGAAGGCCCTTACTTCCAGCCGCTCTAGCGCGGATGCGCGTATGGTGCCCGGCGCGAAGCATGAGGCCCCGCCGAAATCTCCCAGCACTGCATTGCCCTTGCCGCAGTTGAGGATATTGTGCGCGTACAGGTCGCCGTGCATGATGCCGCGCTCATGCAAATGTGCTGCTGCGGAAGCAATGCTACGGGCAATGCCAAGCAGGGCTTCCGTAGTGAAGTGCTGGTCGTCGGCGTAGACGTCGCGCGTACAGCTTGCGAAGCTCGGCGGGCCCGCCAGGTTGCGTAAATCCGGGTCGACCAGCGGCATGACCAGTGCCGGCAGGCTTGCGGGATGGTCCGGAATAGTTCCAAGAACGGGAATCAGGTTGGGATGCTTGCCGGCTCCGATGCAGGCGGCGATTTCCTGTGCCGGCAGGCCATCGCTGGTCATGGCGCCCTTATACACTTTGACCGCCACAGGCTCTCCATTGAGTATAGCCTGGTGGATCACGCCGGACGCACCTTCGCCCAGCTTGTGCTGGATTTGCAGCTCGTCCCAAGGAATGCTGGCGGCGGGCGGGATGGCCGCCTCGCTGAAAGGATTGCCGGCAAAAGCCAGCCAGGCAAGGCGCGGCATGGCAGGCAGCCAGTCCGGCAGTCCGGGGAGCTTGTTGGCGGAAATGCGCAGCAGTTCCAACTTGCTGCAGTTCGCCAGCGCGGACGGCAATGCACTTAGGCGATTACCTGACAACATGAGCTTCTGCATGTCGATGCATTTGCCGATTTCACCGGGCAGTTGTTCGATGCGGTTGTCGGTCAGGATCAACCAGCGCAGGCGAGGGGGCAGGGCGGCGGCGGGCACGCTCGTGATCCGGTTCGCCTTGAAGCCGATCATCGTCAGCGAAGGGCAGCGGCCCAGTACTGCCGGCAGCTCGGTGAACTGGTTTTCGGAACAGAAGATGATGCGCAGGCGGCGCAGGCGTGGCAGGTCGTCCGGCAGGGAGGACAGGGAGTTGCCGGTAAGGTCCAGGATCTCCAGCGTTTCGGCCAGGTCGAATATCTCGCGCGGGAATTCAGTCAGGGCGCAGCGCAATTGCAGCCGCACTGCGCCGGCGAGTTCACCGGAGCGCAGTTGTTGAAGCGTTTGCATCTGGTCTCTTGGGGAATTTTGGTGGGCGCAGTATAGCTTGTTGCGCTCAACTTTCCTCGTCCAGCATTTTCTGGATTTCCGCGCGCTCTTTGGCTGACACGTGACCGCCGCGCAGCGCCGCCATCACCAGCGCCTTGCCGGAACCGGCAAAAGCCTTGTGGATCAAGTCTTTTAATAGCGAGGTCTGGATCGAGTCCTGCTGCTCGGCAGGTGAGTAGACGTGGGCGCGCTGGCTTTCATCGCGGTTCAGCAGACCCTTGGTATGCATGACTTGCAGCAGGCGCAGCACCGTGGCGTATTGCATATCCGGCCGTGTTGCCACCGCTGCCTCATGCACCTGCCGCGCAGTCGCCGGGCCTAGCGCAAACAAGAGGCGCAGCATTTCCAGTTCGCTAGGGGTAGGTTTCGGCAGGGCCATGATAGATCCAGGAAGAACATCGATGGATCTAGAATAAATTATCTAGACATAAAAGTCTACACTCGCGAACGGCTGACCCCATGGTGTGACACGGGCTGGGCTGTGGTGCTTTTACCAGGCGAGTTCGCCTTTGGCGACTTTGGCGCTCAGTTGCAGGGCGCTTTCAAGGCCGGCTTGCGGGTAGGAGGCCTTCATCGCTGCGACCAGGGCTGCACTGTTTGCGGCGGCTGGGGTGGCGGCTTCGAAGCGGCGCAGGTAGTCGGCGGTGTAGCTGATGGCGTCCGGCGTCAGGGCGGAGCCGGGGGCGAAGTGGCCGGGGACGACGGTGGTTGGCTTCAGGCCGGAAATTTCGTCAAGCACGGACAGCCATTGGACGCGCGATTCCGCTGTCTGGGTGTCGGCAACCCATACGTGCAGGCCTTTGAACAGCACCACGCCGCCGACCACGGCTTTGATCGATGGGATCCATACATAGCTGCGGTCGCCCTGGCCTTTGACTTGCAGCTTTTGGCCTTCCAGTTCGATGTCGCCTTGCAGAAGTTCCGGCATCACCACGCCTTTAGGGGCGTTGGCGCCGAGGATCGGGCCCCAGTAGGCAACCTTGGCCTGGGCTTTCTTTTCCATGGCGGCGATGGTGGTGCCGCGTGCCACGATGCGCGCTTGCGGGAAGGCGGCTTTCAGCACGTCCAGGCCGAAGTAGAAATCCGGGTCGCCGTGGCTGACATAAATAGTGGTCAGGCGCTTGCCGCTGGCTTTGATCTGGGCGGCCAGCTTTTCAGCTTCGGCGCGCGAGAACTGGGCGTCCACCAGCACGGCGTCTTTCTCGCCTTTTACCAGTACTGAGGCAACCGGGAAGATGGCGGCTTCGCCCGGGTTGAAAACTTCCAGCGTCAGCGGGGCGGCGGAGGCGCCAACGGTGCTTGCTGCGAATGCGGCTGCTGCGAGGGTGTGCTTGATCATCTCTGTATTCCTTTCGGTGATTGGATGGCGCCAGTGTAGGCCTTATGACATGATCGAAAAATAGCGTATATTGAAACTGTTTATTGCATAAATCGCTCATATGGACCGTATCGCTTCCGCTAATGTCTTTGTCACTATCGCCGATCGGGGCAGCCTGGCCGGGGCGGCGGAGGCGCTGGACATGTCGCGTGCCATGGTCACGCGCTACCTGGCGGAGATGGAGGAGTGGGCGGGTGCGCGCTTGCTGCACCGGACTACGCGCCGCCTGGGCCTGACCGCGGCGGGGGAGCTGACGTTGGCGCGTTGCCGTGAGCTGCTGGCGCTGGCCGGGGCGATTCCGGCGGCGGGCGATGCGGGAGCCGGGGAGCCGCGCGGCTTGCTGCGGGTGGCTTGCGCGCAGTTCCTGGCACAGGCGGCGCTGGCCGATGCGCTGGCGGAATTCTTGCGCCGGTATCCGCAGGTGACGGTCGACCTGCAGGTCGATAACCGCGCCGTAAACCTGGTCGAACAGCGCATCGATCTGGCGATCCGTATTACCAATGCGCTGGAGCCGAACCAGATTGCGCGCAAGCTGGGTGAGTGCCGCTCGATGCTGGCGGCGGCGCCGGCCTACCTGGCCGAATATGGCGCGCCGTCCGATCCGCAGGAACTGGCGCGGCATAACTGCCTGGCGTATAGCTATTTCGGCAGGAGTGTGTGGATGCTGGCGCGCGATGGCGAGCCGCCGCAGGAGGTGCCGGTGGGCGGCAATCTCTCTTCGAACGAGTCGATGGCTTTGCTGGCGGCGGCCGGGCAGGGCGCCGGCATTGCCATGCAGCCGCGCTTCGTGGTGCAGCCACTGGTGACGCAGGGCCGGCTGGTGCAGGTATTGCCGGATTGGCAACCGCAGGCTTTGGGGATTCATGCCATTTACACATCACGCCAGCACATGCCGCCTGCGCTGCGGGCCTTGCTGGATTACCTGGCCGACTGGTTCGCCCGGCGCGGCGCGGAGTTTTAGTTGTTTCAGTTCAACGACAGTGCTATGCTAGGCGACCGTTTTTGGAAAATCTGGAAACAACAGAGCCCTTCCCCACAACTTGATGTGCAATCCGCTAACCGGTCAGGCCGTGTCGCGGAAGGTTTGAACAACCCGCTAATTCCTCGCGAAGCGCGAAGAAAGGTGAGCAAAGAAATGATGCAACAACAGACGTCCAATTCCTACCTGTTTGGTGGGAACGCGCCGTACGTAGAAGAACTGTACGAGGCGTATCTTGAAAATCCTGGCTCCGTGCCAGACAACTGGCGCCAGTACTTCGACGCCATGCAGAACGTGCCGGCAGTTGACGGCAGCGCCAAGCCAGACGTCGTCCATTCGTCCGTCATCGCCTCCTTCGCCGAACGCGCGAAAGCGGGTCCAATCCGTACCATCGTCGCTTCGTCCGACGCCGAAATGGGCCGCAAGCGCGTGGCCGCCACCCAGCTGATCGCAGCCTACCGCTACCTGGGCTCTCGCTGGGCCAACCTGGATCCGCTGCAGCGCCAGGAACGTCCGAGCATTCCTGAACTGGAACCGTCGTTCTATGGCTTCACCGACGCCGACCAGGACACCGTATTCAACATCAGCAACACCTACTTCGGCCCGGAGACCGCGACCCTGCGCGACCTGACCAACCTGCTGAAGGACACCTACACCCGCTCCGTCGGCGCGGAGTACATGTACATCTCCGATCCGGCCGAAAAGCGCTGGCTGCAGGAGCGCCTGGAATCGATCCGTTCGACCCCGGCATTCACCGCCGAAAAGAAAAAGCACATCCTGGAGCGCCTGACCGCTGCTGAAGGCCTGGAGCGCTACCTCCACACCAAGTACGTCGGCCAGAAGCGCTTCTCGCTGGAAGGCGGCGAGACGTTCATCGCTTCCCTGGACGAAGTGATCCAGCGCGCCGGTGAAAAAGGCGTGCAGGAAATCGTGATCGGCATGGCCCACCGCGGCCGCCTGAACGTGCTGGTGAACACCCTGGGCAAGGCGCCTAAGGATCTGTTCGAAGAGTTCGAAGGCAAGCACGCCGACGACCTGCCGGCCGGCGACGTGAAATACCACCAAGGCTTCTCGTCCGACATCTCCACCGCAGGCGGCCCGGTCCACCTGTCGCTGGCGTTCAACCCGTCCCACCTGGAAATCGTCAACCCTGTGGTTGAAGGTTCGGTCAAGGCCCGTATGGACCGCCGCGGCGACGCGCACGGCGCGCAAGTGCTGCCGATCCTGGTGCACGGCGACGCGGCATTCGCCGGCCAGGGCGTTGTGATGGAAACCCTGAACCTGGCGCAGACCCGCGGCTACGGCACCGGCGGCACCGTGCACATCGTGATCAACAACCAGATCGGCTTCACCACCTCCGATCCGCGCGATGCGCGTTCCACCATTTACTGCTCCGACGTCGTGAAGATGATCGAAGCGCCTGTGCTGCACGTGAACGCCGACGATCCTGAAGCCGTGGTACTGGCTTCCCAGATCGCCCTGGACTACCGCCTGCAGTTCAAGAAAGACATCGTTGTCGACATCATTTGCTACCGCAAACTGGGCCACAACGAACAGGATACCCCGGCGCTGACCCAGCCGCTGATGTACAAGAAGATCGCCAAGCACCCAGGCACCCGCAAGATGTACGCGGACAAGCTGGCAACCCAGGGCGTGATCCCGGCCGACGGCGGCGACGCCATGGTGGCCGCCTACCGCGCTGCGATGGACGCTGGCAAGCACACCGTCGATCCTGTGATCTCGAACTTCAAGAACAAGTACGCCGTCGACTGGCTGCCGTTCCTGAACCGCAAATGGACCGACGCGGCCGATACCGCCGTGCCGATGACTGAGCTGAAGCGCCTGGCCACTGCCATCACCACCGTGCCGGAAAGCTTCAAGGTGCACTCGCTGGTGGAAAAAGTGCTGGCCGACCGCGCCAGCATGGGCAAGGGCGACATGAACCTGGACTGGGGCATGGGCGAGCACCTGGCGTTCGCGTCGCTGGTTTCCTCCGGCTACGCGCTGCGCCTGACCGGCCAGGACGCCGGCCGCGGCACCTTTACCCACCGCCACGCTGTGCTGCACGACCAGAACCGCGAGCGCTGGGATGCCGGTACCTACATCCCGCTGCAGAACATCTCCGAAGGCCAGGCGCCGTTCACCGTGATCGACTCCGTGCTGTCCGAAGAGGCAGTGCTGGCCTTCGAATACGGCTACTCGACCGCCGAGCCTAACACCCTGACCATCTGGGAAGCCCAGTTCGGCGACTTCGTCAACGGCGCCCAGGTTGTAATCGACCAGTTCATCAGCTCCGGCGAAGTGAAGTGGGGCCGTGCTTCCGGCCTGGTCATGATGCTGCCGCACGGTTACGAAGGCCAGGGCCCGGAGCACTCGTCGTGCCGCCCAGAGCGTTTCCTGCAGCTGTGCGCTGACAACAATATGCAAGTTGTGCAGCCGACCACCGCATCGCAGATCTTCCACGTGCTGCGCCGCCAGATGGTGCGCCAGTTCCGCAAGCCGCTGGTGATCCTGACTCCTAAGTCGCTGCTGCGTAACAAGGACGCTGGCTCCCCGCTGGAGCAACTGGCCAAGGGCGCGTTCCAGACCGTGATCGGCGAGGTGGACGAGTCGATCGACGCCAAGAAGGTCAAGCGCGTGATCGCCTGCTCCGGCAAGGTGTATTACGACATCGTGAACACCCGCAAGACCCGCGGCGCGACCGATACCGCCATCGTGCGTATCGAGCAGCTGTATCCATTCCCGCACAAGGCGTTCGCTGCTGAACTGAAGAAGTTCCCGAACCTGACCGAAGTGGTGTGGGCGCAGGACGAGCCGCAGAACCAGGGTCCTTGGTTCCAGATCCAGCACAACATCTTCGAGGCTATGGAATCGGGCCAGAAGCTGGCGTACGCCGGCCGCCCAGCTTCCGCTTCGCCTGCCGTGGGTTACTACGACAAGCACTACGCGCAGCAGAAAGACCTGCTGGAAACCGCGTTCTCGAAGCTGAAGGGCTTCATCCTGACCAAGTAATCACGCATCAAGCGGGTGAGCCGCCCGCCAGGTGCGGGCGGCGCAAAAAATACACAAAATTCGGAGTAAAAAACAAATGGCACAAATCGAAGTCAAAGTTCCTCAACTGTCGGAATCCGTCGCTGAAGCGACCCTGCTGGCCTGGCACAAGAAAGTCGGCGAGGCAGTGGCCCGCGACGAAAACATGATCGACATCGAGACCGACAAGGTTGTCCTGGAACTGCCGGCACCGGCCGCAGGCGTGGTTGTGCAGGTGATCAAGGCCGACGGCGCCACCGTGGTTGCCGGCGAAGTGATCGCCATCATCGATACCGACGCCGCCGCAGGCGCCGCTCCTTCGGCTCCAGCCGCTGCCGCTGCACCAGCTGCCGCCGCCCCAGCCGCGTCCGCCGACAAGTCCGGCGTTGCCATGCCAGCCGCCGCCAAGATCCTGTCCGAAGCCGGCATCGCCGCTTCCGACGTTGCCGGTTCCGGCAAAGACGGCCGCGTGACCAAGGGCGACGCCCTGGCTGCCGCCGCTGCGCCAAAACCAGCTGCTCCAGCTCCGCTGGCACCAGCCGCTCCTAAGGCGCAGCTGCAGAAGGTTGCTGCTCCAGCCGCCGCCAACCTGGGCGACCGTCCGGAAGAGCGCGTGCCGATGAGCCGCCTGCGCGCACGTATCGCCGAGCGCCTGGTTGAGTCCCAGTCCACCAACGCCATCCTGACCACCTTCAATGAAGTCGACATGAAGCCGGTCATGGACCTGCGTAACAAGTACAAGGACAAGTTCGAGAAGGAACACGGCGTGAAGCTGGGCTTCATGTCCTTCTTCGTCAAGGCCGCTGTGCACGCGCTGAAGAAGTACCCGATCCTGAACGCTTCGGTTGACGGCAACGACATCGTCTACCACGGCTACTTCGACATCGGTATCGCTGTGGGTTCCCCACGCGGCCTGGTGGTGCCTATCCTGCGCAATGCAGACCAGATGAGCATCGCCGAGATCGAGAAGAAGATCGGCGAATTCGGCCAGAAAGCCAAGGAAGGCAAGCTGACCCTGGAAGACCTGACCGGCGGTACCTTCTCCATCTCGAACGGCGGCACCTTCGGCTCCATGCTGTCGACCCCGATCATCAACCCACCACAATCCGCAATCCTGGGCGTGCACGCCACCAAGGACCGCGCTGTTGTCGTTGACGGCCAGATCGTGATTCGCCCAATGAACTACCTGGCGATGTCCTACGACCACCGTATCATCGACGGCCGCGAAGCTGTCCTGGGCCTGGTCGCAATGAAGGAAGCCCTGGAAGATCCAGCACGCCTGCTGCTGGACCTGTAATAAACCGGTAAGTCAGTGCCTGACCCGCAGGGTCAGGCACTTGGCCTGCAAGTCAGCGACCGCCGCCTGATAGGTGTCTGACCCTGTGGGTCGGACACCGGGTTACCGGTTTAAAAAATCGAAGGGGGTCACATGAGCGTCTCCGAAGAACTGAAGCGCCTGCACGAACTGCACCAGGCTGGTGCCCTGAGCGATGAAGAATTCGCCCGTGCCAAGGAAAAGATGCTGCAAGCCGGCGGCAGCAGCCAGCAGGCAGGCGACGATTTCGTCGCCGAAGTCGGCAGGCTGCGCCGCTCCACCACCGACCGCTGGCTGGGCGGCGTGTGCGGCGGCATCGCCAGGCAATCCGGCATCGAGTCCTGGATCTGGCGCCTGATCTTCGTTCTGGTCGCATCATGCCTCGGCTTCGGCGGCCTGATTTACATCCTTATGTGGATTTTCGTCCCCACGGACGACCAATGATTGGGAATAGACATGAGCAACAAACAATTTGACGTAGTAGTTATCGGCGCCGGTCCTGGCGGTTACATCGCCGCCATCCGCGCGGCGCAACTGGGCTTCTCCGTAGCCTGTATCGACGAATGGAGCAACGACGCCGGCAAGCCAGCCCCAGGCGGCACCTGCACCAACGTAGGCTGCATCCCATCGAAAGCGCTGCTGCAATCGTCGGAACACTTCGACCACGCATCGCACGGCTTCAAAGAGCACGGCATCAACGTGGAAGGCCTGTCCTTCGACGTCGGCCAGATGCTGAAGCGCAAGAACACCGTTGTGAAGCAAAACAACGACGGCATCCTGTTCCTGTTCAAGAAGAACAAGGTCACCTTCTTCCACGGTCGCGGCGCGTTCGCCGGCGCCGCTGGCGCGGAAGGCTACCCGATCGCCATTTCGGGCCAGACCACCGACACCATCACCGGCAAGCAGATCATCGTTGCTACCGGCTCCAATCCACGCGCACTGCCAGGCGCGCCATTCGACGAGAAACTGATCCTGTCGAACACCGGCGCCCTGAACATTGAATCCGTACCGGCCAAGCTGGGCGTGATCGGTGCCGGCGTGATCGGCCTGGAACTGGGCTCCGTGTGGCGCCGCCTGGGTTCGGAAGTGACCGTGCTGGAAGGCCTGCCGACCTTCCTCGGCGCAGTCGACGAGCAGATCGCCAAGGAAGCATTGAAGCTGCTGACCAAGCAAGGCCTGTCGATCAACCTGTCCTGCAAGATCACCAAGGTTGAAGCCGGCAAGAACAACGTCACCGTTGAATACACCGACGCCAAGGGCGAAGCCCAGAAGTCCGTGTTCGACAAGCTGATCGTCTCGATCGGCCGTACCGCCAACACCATCGGCCTGGGCGCCGACAAAGTGGGCCTGGCTGTCGACGAGCGCGGCATGATCACCGTGGATGAAGACTGCAAGACCAACCTGCCGAACGTCTGGGCAATCGGCGACGTGGTGCGCGGCCCGATGCTGGCGCACAAGGCGGAAGAGGAAGCAGTTGCCGTGGCTGAGCGTATCGCCGGCCAGCATGGCCACACCAACTTCAACACCCTGCCGTCCGTCATCTACACCCACCCGGAAATCGCTTCCGTGGGCAAGACCGAGCAGCAGCTGAAGGCTGAAGGCGTGGCATACAAAGCCGGCACCTTCCCATTCCTGGCAAACGGCCGCGCACGTGCGCTGGGCGATACCAACGGCATGGTGAAGTTCCTGGCCGATGCAAGCACCGACGAGATCCTGGGCGTGCACATTGTTGGCCCGATGGCTTCCGAGCTGATCTCCGAAGCGGTGGTGGCGATGGAGTTCAAGGCTTCTGCCGAAGACATCGCGCGCATCTGCCATGCACACCCATCGCTGTCCGAAGCGACCAAGGAAGCAGCGCTCGCTGTTGACAAGCGTACGCTGAACTTCTGATAAGGCCGGGGTCTGGCTCCGACATGAGGCACGCGCAGCGTGTTTCATGTCGGCTGCCTGACCCCATGGTTCTCAATGAACGTCCAAGAGTTTTACCAGCATGCGCTCACGCAGCGCGACTTCAAAGCCGACGCCGCCCAACAGCGCGCCGTCGACCGCCTGCAGCAGTGCTACGACGCGTGGGTCGAGTACAAATCGCAGCGCTCGAATTCCTTCAAACGCCTGATCAACCGTCCGACGCCGCCGCGCGGCGTGTACATGTGGGGCGGGGTGGGGCGCGGCAAATCCTTCCTGATGGATTCGTTCTATTCGGTGATCCCGCTGGTGCGCAAGACGCGCCTGCACTTCCACGAATTCATGCGCGACGTCCACATGCAGCTCGACGAGCTGCGCGGCGTGGAAGACCCGCTGGATGAAGTAGCAAAACGGATCGCCAAGAAGTACCGCCTGATCTGCTTCGATGAATTCCACGTATCGGACGTGGCCGACGCCATGATCCTGTACAACCTGATGAAGGCGCTGTACGACAACGGCGTATCCTTCATCATGACTTCGAATTACGAGCCGTCCACCCTGTACCCGGACGGCCTGCACCGCGACCGCATCCTGCCTACCATCGCCCTGCTGAAGGAAAAGATGGACGTGCTGAACGTGGACGCCGGCGTCGACTACCGCGGCCGCGCGCTGGAGCAGGTGGATGCCTACTACACACCGCTCAACGCCAATACCGACCACCAGTTGCGCGAGGCTTTCGCGCGCGTCGCCGAAACCTCGGATGAAGACCCGCGCATCCATGTCGAGGGCCGCGAGCTGAAAGCCCTGCGCCGCGCCGGCACCATCATCTGGTTTGACTTCGCCACACTGTGCGGCGGCCCGCGCTCGCAGAATGACTACCTGGAAATCGCCAGCCGCTTCCATACCGTGATATTGTCCGGTATTCCGATGATGTCGGCCGGACAATCGTCCGAAGCGCGCCGCTTTACCTGGTTGATCGACGTGTTCTATGACCAGAAGGTCAAGCTGATCATGTCGGCCGAGGTGGAGCCGGAAGAGCTGTACACCTCCGGTGTGCTGTCCAACGAATTCCACCGCACCGTGTCGCGCATCGTCGAGATGCAATCGCGCGAATATATGGAAAAGGAACAGCGCGGCGCTGCCGAAAAGCTGTCCTGACAAGGAGAAAGATTTGAAGAACTGGATCTGGCTGGCCATGTTGCTGCCAAGCGCTGTGCTGGCGCAGGACATCGGCCGTCCGGCGCTGACTGGCGCCCCGCGCATTCCGGAAACCCATTCGGTCGAACAGGCTGACGCGCGCCTGGTGCAGGTGAGGAAGGACCGCGAAGCGGTCGAGGCGGAGTTCAGCGCCAGCGAACAGCTTTGCTACGAGAAGTTCTTCGTCAACAATTGTATCGACAAGGCGAAGGAACAGCGCCGCCTGCGCCTGGCCGAATTACGCTCGGTGGAAGTGGAAGCGAGCTACTTCAAGCGCCGCAGTGCGGTGGAAGTGCGCGATCGCGAACTGGAAGAGCGCAACCAGAAGGATGCTGCCGAAGCGGCCTATAATGCCGCCCATCCAAAGCCGCCAAAGCCCAATCCTGAACTGAAGGCTGCGCGGAAACCGGCTGCCGTGTCGGTGCAGCAGCGCCAGGCGGAACACGATGCCCGCGAACGCGCCCGCGCCGCGCAGGAAGCCTCGGCCGCACCGGAACGCGCGGCCAAAGCCGAGGCATTCGAGCGCAAGAAGGTGGAATCGGAAAAGCGGCAGGCGCAAGTCAAGGCCAAGCTGGCCGAGAAGGAAGAGAAGAAGCGCCATGCTGCGGAGGCGCAGAAAGCCGAAGCCGCAAAAGCCGAGGCAGCAGCGAAGGCCAAAGCAGCAAAGGCCGAAGCCGCGAATAAGCCTTAAACGGCTTTACGCAGCTTCTGCACGGTGTAGTTGACCGCTTCTTTCGGCGGCGCGACCAGCTTGATGATCGCCATCGAGCAGTTGTCGCCCTTGCCCTGCGCACGTTCGCGCGCCTTGTTGATCAGCAGTTCGGCCGCTTCGCGCGGCGATTTCTTGGCGATTGCGCTCGCCAGTTCCACATCCGCAAAATACGACCACAGGCCGTCCGAGCAAAGCAGGAATGCATTGCCTGCCTTGAGGTCTTCCTGCACGCCAAACGTGACGAACGGCTCCCGGTTCTTGTTACCGAGCGCGTTGTTGAGCAGTTTGGCCTGGCGGTGCTTGCGCGCCGCTTCTTCCGGCAGGTTTTCCTTTGCCATCAGGTGGGCGACGTATTCGGCATCGCTGCTGCGGGCCAGGCATTCCTTGTTGTCAAAACGATACAGCCGTGAGTCGCCGACGATGGCCCAGACAGCCTGGCGTTCAGGCGTCAGCACCATCAACACCATGCTCGACTGCGGTTCGCTGGCACCCGTGCGCGGGTCCATCACCAGGATCTGGTGCACATCGTGCGCGATCTCGCGCAGTAATTCTTGCAGGCGCGGCAAGTGGACGGACTCCGCGGCCCGGTATTCTTCAAACAATTGTTTAGCCGTATGCAGCACCTGTTCCGCACCAGTGGCACCGCCGCTGATGCCATCAGCCAGTACGGCTAGCACATAGCCGGGCGCTTTTTGCGCAGTAAACAACGCGACACGGTCATTTTGTTGGGGCCGGCTACCGATGTGTTGCGCGGTTCCGGCCTCGATTTTGTACGTGCTCATAGGGACTTGACAGCTTCTTTCCAATGACTACCTGAGTTAAACTATGCACAGTGTGCAGTTTCGTAGCAAGTATAGCCTGTTGTCCGTACGAAACTGTAAGCAAACGTTAAACGAAATCGTGCCGACTTACCATTTATGATCAACAAAGAAGAAATTCAGCGTCGCATCGTTGAGCTCGATGTCGAGCACCGCGACCTGGATGCAGTCATTGAAATGTTGACCCTGGATGGTCACCACGATCAACTTCAATTGCGCCGCCTCAAGAAGCGTAAGTTGCAATTGAAAGACTATATCACCCTGCTGAAAATGCAATTGGTGCCCGACGTACCGGCCTGAGCAGGGCCACTCATTCTTCTACTAACTTGACAGATCCACAACAGCCGACCGCCGCTCCCGGCGCGCCGAACGAGCCGGTTTTTGCTCCAGGGGCGCATGACGCCGATATTGAGCGCCTGTTTGGACCCGGCGGCCCCCTGGGCCCGGCGGTGGGCGGTTTTCGTCCACGCAAATCGCAGACCGAGATGGCCAAGGCGATCGCCGATGCCATCGCCAAGCAGCAGACCCTGATCGCCGAAGCCGGCACCGGCACCGGCAAGACCTTCGCCTACCTGGTGCCCGCGCTGCTGTGGGGCGGCAAGACCATCGTCTCCACCGGCACCAAGAACTTGCAGGACCAGCTGTTCCTGCGCGATATCCCGACCATCCGTGCGGCGCTGCAGGCGCCGGTGTCGGTCGCGCTGCTGAAGGGGCGCTCCAACTACCTGTGCCACTATCACCTGGAACGCACGCTGCAGAACGGCCGCATGACCTCGCGCGAGGACGTGGGCTACCTGCGTGAGATTTCGCGTTTCCTGAAGATGACCAGCACCGGCGACAAGGCCGAACTGGCGCGCGTGCCGGAAAATGCGCTGGTGTGGAACCTGGTGACGTCGACCCGCGAAAACTGCATGGGGCAGGAGTGCCAGTATTACCAGGATTGCTTCGTGATGAAGGCGCGCCGCGAGGCGCAGCAGGCCGACGTTGTGGTGGTCAACCACCACCTGTTCTTCGCCGACGTGGCGCTGAAGGACACCGGCGTGGCCGAGCTGCTGCCATCGGCGAATACCGTGATCTTCGACGAGGCGCACCAGTTGCCCGATACGGCCACTTTGTTCTTTGGCGACAGCGTTTCGACTTCGCACGTACTGGAGCTGTGCCGCGACGTGCTGGCCGAGGGCCTGGCCCATGCGCGCGACGGCGCCGAGTGGGCCAAGGTCGTCACCCCGGTGGAGAAGGCGGCGCGCGACCTGCGCCTGACCTTCACGCAGGACATCGTGCGCATGTCGCTGCCGCAGATCGCGCCGTCCAGCGATTTCTTCCCCGCGCTGCAGACGCTGAAGGATGAACTGATCGATATGGTGGCCGTGCTGGAGCAGAACGCTGAGCGCGCCGAGACCATCGAACAATGCCGTGTGCGCGGCAGCGAGCTGTCGGCCAAGCTGGAAGCCTGGAAGTTCGACCCGAAGGCCAAGGTGGCTGCCGGCGAAGAAGCGGTGTTCTGGGTGGAAGCCTTCCAAAGCTCGCTGCAGCTGCATAAGACGCCGCTGTCGATTGCGCCGATCTTCAACGGCCAGCGCGAAGGCGTGCCGCGCAGCTGGATCTTCACTTCCGCCACGCTGGCGGTGAAAAACGATTTCACCCACTTCGCCCAGCAACTGGGGCTGGAGAACGAAGTCGCGCGCAACTGGCCCAGCCCGTTCAATTACGAAGAGCAGGGCTTCCTGTACGTGCCGCAGGGCCTGCCGGACCCGAATTCGATGGGCTACACCGACGCCGTGCTGGATGCGGCGCTGCCCATCATCGAAGCGGCCGGCGGCCGCACCTTCCTGCTGTGCACCACGCTGCGCGCGGTCAAGCGCGCGGCCGAGCGATTGCGCGATGAATTCGACAAGCGCGGCCTGAAGTTCCCGCTGTTCGTGCAGGGCGACCGTGGCCGTACCGAGCTGCTCGACCAGTTCCGCAAGGCCGGCAACGGCGTGCTGATTGGTTCCCAGAGCTTCTGGGAAGGCGTGGACGTGCGCGGCGAAGCGCTCTCGCTGGTGATCATCGACAAGCTGCCTTTTGCTCCGCCTGACGACCCGGTGCTGGCCGCTCGTATCGAAGTGATGGAGCGCCAGGGCCTGAACGGCTTCATGGGTCATACGCTGCCGGAAGCGATCATCAACCTGAAGCAGGGCGCCGGCCGTTTGATTCGCGACGAAGGCGACCGCGGCGTGCTGATGCTGTGCGACCCGCGCGTGATCTCCAAGCCTTACGGCCGCCGCATCTGGCAAAGCCTGCCGCCGTTCAAGCGCACGCGCGAAGCGGCGGATGTCATAGAATTTTTCAAGGGTCATTAATCGCGGAGAGAGTCAATGAAGTTGACACGCGCAATGTTGGACGAAGCCGCAGGCCGGGGCCTGCTGGATGAAGGCCAGGCAGGGCGGCTGTGGCAGTTCCTGGTGGAGCGTGAGCAGCATACGCCGGGTTTCAAGCCGGCGCACATCCTGTATTACCTGGGCGGCTTGATCGCCATCGGCGCCATGTCGCTGTTCATGACGCTGGGCTGGGAGTCGTTCGGCGGCACCGGCCTGCTGTTCATCTCCCTTTGCTATATGGCGGCGGCGCTGGGCGCGGTCGAATGGCTGCGCGTGCGCGGCCTGGTGCTGCCTGCGGGCGTGCTGGCCGCGTTCGCGGTGGCGCTGGTGCCGCTGGCGGTCTATGGCCTGCAGCATATGCTCGGCCTGTGGGCAGGCGGCGAAGCCGGCAGTTCGTATCGCAACTACCACTACTACGTCGACTGGCGCTGGATCTTCATGGAGCTGGCCACGCTGGCTGCCGGGGCGGTGGTGCTGTGGCGCTACCGTATGCCGTTCACCGTGATGCCGCTGGCGGTGACCCTGTGGTACATGAGCATGGATGTGGCCGAAATGCTGCTTGGCCATTACGGCCTGTTTTCCCGTGAAGGCAAAATCATCTCGGCGGTGTTTGGTGTCGGCATGACGCTGGTCGCGCTGTGGATCGACCTGCGCAACCGCAGCAGCAAGGATTATGCGTTCTGGCTGTACATCTGGGGCGTATTGGCGTTCTGGGGCGCCTTGTCTTCGATGGACTCGGGCAGCGAGTTCGGCAAGCTGGTCTATTGCCTGATCAACGTCGTGATGATCGGTCTCGGCGCCGCCTTGTCGCGCCGCGTGTTCGCGGTATTCGGCGGCTTTGGCCTTGCTGGCTACCTGGGCCACTTGTCTTACACCGTTTTCCGCGACAGCCTGCTGTTCCCGGTCGCACTGACTGCGATCGGCATTGCCATCATCGCCGCCGGCGTGTTCTGGCAGCGCCGCGAAGCGCGGATCGGCGCCAGCCTGCGCCAATTGCTGCCTGGTCCCGTGCGCCTGCTGGTCGAACGCCGCGCCGCGTGAAGCTGCGCAACGCGCTTGCACTCCTGTTTTCCGCTGGCGCGCTGCTCGGCCTGTGGGCGGTCGGCTGGGCGCTCTCCCAGCCGGTCAATCATCCGGTCGCCATGCCGGCGGCCCTTGGCTTCGAGCGGGTGCTGGCTGGCGGGACGCACGGCTCCCTGCTGCGCGCGCCCGGCGCGACACGCTGCGTACTGCTGATGCATGGCATCCGCGGCGACCGGCGCGCGATGGCGGAGCGCGCCGCGTTCCTGCGTGACGCCAGCTGGACCGCCCTCGCAATTGACCTGCAAGCGCATGGCGAGACGCCAGGCGAGATGATTACATTCGGCCACCGCGAGGCTGCCGACGCCCGCAATGGGGTTGCCTATTTGCGCGCCCAGGGATGTGCGACCGTGGCCGTCATCGGCCAGTCATTGGGCGGCGCCGCAGCCCTGTTGGGCAAAGGCCCGGTGGCGGCCGATGGATTCGTGCTTGAATCGGTCTATCCCACCATAGAAGACGCCGTCGCCAACCGGCTCGCAGTCCGCTTCGGGGCTGTGGGGCGTCTTGCTGCGCCACTCCTTTACTGGCAGCTTCCCTTGCGCACAGGCGTAGGGCGCGAGGAACTGCGCCCTGTCCAGGCCATCAGCAGGGTGCGGGCGCCTGTGCTGGTGGCTGGCGGCACGCGCGACAGCCAGACTCCGCCGGCAGAAACGCGGCATATGTTCGAAGCGGCGGGCGGAGCGAAAACCCTTTGGCTGGTCGAGGGCGCAGCCCACGAAGACCTTTACCGATTCCATCCGGCCGAATACCGGCTTCGCCTGCTGCGCTTCCTCGATACGCTGCGAGCTGCGCCGGGCTAGTGCAGTTCCGGCGCCACCTGACCGCTCAGGAGCCAGTTGCCGATCGCCCGATAGACTTGCGAGCGCTGGCCCTGCAGGCCGTGTGCGCTTTCACGGCTGCAGTCGCGGCGGGTGCCGGCATGGACCGGCGGGAAGGCTTCGCTGTCGACAGCGATCAGCGGAAAGAAGCGCGCTTTCCGATAGCTGTCGCGAAAGGGCAGGCAGGCGTCGCGGCGGTGATGCACGCCGAGCACGGGAATTTTGAGGTGCGGCACTTCGGCCCAGGCCTCGGCGCTGCCATTGACCAGCACCACGGCATCGACAGCGGGCAGGCGGTTCGCGGCATAGGCGGCCGAGAAGGCGCCGTCGCTGCTGCCCATCAGGACCATGCGCGCCTGCGGGTGGCGCTTGCGCATGAAGTCGACCACGGCGGCGATATCCTGCCGGTGCGCGGCGCCCTGGCGACTGTCGATATCCAGCACCTCATGGTCGCTGGCGGTGTCCAGCGCCACCATCGCTCCTATCTGTTGCGCCATCTGGCGCTGTGCACCGAACAAGGTATCCGGATCGGCAGGCAGGCTGCCAGGCCAGGCGCCCTGCAGCCCGCGCTGGCCCGAGCCGCCCGCCAGGTAGAGCACGACGTGGCCGACCGCGTGCTCGCCAGTCATCTCCAGCACGCGCACGGTGGCGCCGGGCCGCGTCGGGATATCCAGCAGGACTTCACCAGCCTGCACTACGCCGTGCAGCGCGAGGGCAAGCAATGCCAGCGTGCGAATCTCCATGGGACAATCCTCCTGTGCCGAGTGACTTTCACGCACCTTGATTCAATTGGCGCATTGCCTGAAATTGTATATTCTCCGACAACATTTTACGCAAAAGTCGAGGTGACGCGATGAAGTGCAAGTTGATCCTGGGCGTGCTGGCGACTGCGCTGGCGCCCGCCGCGCAAAGCCAATGTTGCGGCTATGGCATGAGCTACGATAACGTTGTGGTCTGGCCGCAGCCGGATTTGCGCATCCCGGTTCCTTCCGCCGCCAATGCGAAGAAGGCCCCGCCAATCCTGCCGAAATCGAAACCAGCCGTGCAGGCCAACGCGCACAAGCTTGCCCAGCACTTCGCGGCCGATAAGCGCGCGGAGATGGAGAAAGTCTATGTGCAAAGCATGGACGTCTATCTCCAGGTCGAAAAGAAAATGGGCTGGACTCCGCGCGACATGGCCGGCGGGCTGGCGGCTTTCCTGGTCGGGAATTACATGGTGTTGAAAAACACCGAAGTTTCGGACGAAGACTTCAACGCCGTCGCCAGGCAGATCCGCGCACAGGACAGGCTGCAGAACATCAATGACCGCAACGAGGCGGACAAGGTGCGCGACGTCTTCGAGCAAAGCGCCATGATCGGCGCCTTCATGGCGCTGGCCTATAAATCGCACCAGCAGCAGCCGCAGCCGCCGGTCGTCCATGAAAACATGCGCAACGCGGCGCGCGAAAACCTGCAGCTGGTGTTGAAAGGCGATCCGGGCAACCTGTCAATCGACAAAAACGGCATGAGGTTCCAATGACGATCTTCATCAAGAAGATGTGCAATGCCTTCATCACCGATGCGGTGGTCAATCGCCGCATCGGCGGGGCAGCGGGGCGCAGTGTCGAAGCAATAGGCGCCGCCATCGGCGGCTTATGGGTCGGCGGTATCGTCACCGTGTCGGCCGACGCGCTGGACTGGATTCCGAACATCATGAACAAGGCGGTGCATGATGATTTGCAGCCGGTGCATATCCCCCTGCGCGACGTGCGTTCGGTGCGGCGCGTATTCGGCATCCTGACCGGCATCGTGGTGGTTGAACTGGAAGATGGCGGCGAGTTCCGCTTCCGCTGCTTCAATGCCCGCAGCGTGGCGGAGAATATGTCCGACTTGCTGCCCAGCCAGGTGATGAGCGCATGAGGGCGCCTGCTGCGTGCCATGTTGTGCGCCGCAATGCTTGAGGCATCGGCGGCCCAGGCACAGGGTTTCGTGGGCTTGGGACCCGATTACTCGATGACGACAGCGCCGATGATCAACTTCGCCAATATGGCGGTGATGAACAACAATTCGATGAACACGGGCAGCCGTTCGCGCAGCAAGCCGGCGCGTCTGGATGCGCCGCCGGCGGTACAGCGCAATGCGCGGGAGCTGGCCAGGGTGTTCCCGCCATCGAGCCAGGCTGCAATGGCCGAGGCTTTCCGGCAAAGCATGGACATCTACCAGCAGATCGCCGCCAAAATGGGCTGGCTGCGCGACGACCTGGATGGTGCGATGGCCGCCTTCATCGTCGGCAATTGCATGGTGTTCGCCAATCGTGAAGTACAGGATGCGCAATTCGCGGCAGTGGCCGAGCAGCAAAGCGCGGAAACGATCCGCAACCTGTACGAAAAGAGTGCCATGGTGGGTGCCTTCATGGCGCTGGCCTATAAGTCGCAGCAGCAAAAGGCGCAGCCGGATAATGTGGCTGCCAACCTGCGCGACAGCGCGCGCGAAAACCTGAAGCTGGTCCTGGGGACGGACCCCGAGCGCCTGCAGACCGACGAGCGAGGTGTTATCCTTGTCAAATGACCATCCTTAACGGTTCCTGCCACTGCGGCACTATCACGATCGAGGTACCCGATGCTCCGGCATACCTGATCGACTGCAACTGCTCGATCTGCCGCCGCACGCGTGCCCTGTGGGCCTTCTACCCGGAAGAAGCGGTTCGCGTCGGGGGCGATCCGGCGCACACCGAGGATTACGTCTGGGGCGACAAGTCGCTGCGCACGGTGCGCTGCCGGTCTTGCGGCTGCGTCACGCATTGGAAGTCGCTGCAGCCGAACGGCGACGGCCGCATGGGCGTCAATATGGCCAACTTCGCACCTGAAGTTGTCGCTGCGCTGGAAGTGCGCAAGTTCGACGGCGCCGCCAGCTGGACCTACTTGTGATCGCCGACCTGCCGCAGGACGCCTTGCTGCAGCGCTACCGCGAGCAGGGCGCCTATACCGATTGTTTCGCCATCGACGTGCCGGGCCAGGTGCCGCATGCGGCGTTTGTCGAAGCTTTCTACACGTCGGCCGTATTCAAGCTGGAGCGCCTGCTGCTGGCGTTGTTCGTCGCGCGCCCTTCGCGCGATGCGGAAGCGCGCGAGCTGGCGAGCGGCCAGCGCCAGCAGTTCGCCGCCTGGTCGGTGGAGGGGCGGGCGCCCGGCCAATTGCTGATGTGCGATTACGCCGGCAGCACGCGCTCATGGCTGATGGCCTTGCCGGCCGGGCAGGGCACGCGGCTGTACTTCGGTTCGGCCGTCGTGCGATCGCGGCAGGGGGGCGTGTTTCGCGCGCTGCTTGGTTTCCATAAGCTCTATTCGCGCATCCTGTTGCGTGCGGCGGCGTCGCGCGTGCTCAGGACCTGAACTGCGATGGACTCCCTGATCACCGCGTCGGCCCGCTCCCTTGCCAGCGGTGATGTGCTGGGCGCCCTGAAGCATGTCGCCCTGCGTGCAGATCCGCCTGCGCTGGCCTTGCGCGGCATCGCCATGGCGCGGCTGGGCGATTTCGCCAAGGCGCGCGACTTGCTGCGCCGCGCTGCGCGCGGCTTCGGTGCGCATGAAGAACTGGCCCGTGCCCGCTGCGTCGTTGCCGAGGCCGAAGTGGCGATGGCGATGCGCGACTTCGGCGGCCCACCGCGCGTGCTGGCGGCGGCGCTGGCGGTGCTGGAAGCGCATGGCGACTATGGCAATGCGCTGCAGGCGCGCCTGATCGCCGCCAGAAAACTCCTTCTGCTCGGCCGCCTGCAGGCCGCCGCCGCGGAACTGTCCCGACTCGATATCCGGGCCCTGACTCCGGCCCTGGCCGCAGTGGCGCAGCTGGCGGCAGCCGAACTGGCCATGCGTTCGCTGCGCCCGGCGCAGGCCCGGGCGGCGCTGGTAAATGCGCAGGCGGCCGCCGCGCGCTCGGGGGTACCGGAGCTGCTGGCCGAAGTAATGGAAGCTGGCGCCGCGCTGCAGCGTCCTGCCGCGCGACGGCATGGCGGCGGCGAGATGTCGCTCGACGAGGTGGCTGCGCTGCAGGCGTCCGGCACGCTGGTGCTGGACGCCTGCCGGCGCGGTCTGGGTGGCGGCGGCACCTGGCGCCCGCTGGCGCGCAGACCCGTGCTGTTCGTGCTGGCCCGTACCCTGGCCGAGGCCTGGCCGGGGGAAGCCGGTCGCGACTTGCTGATCGAACAGGCCTTCAATATCCGCCGACCCGACGAAACCCACCGCGCACGGCTGCGGGTCGAGATCGGCCGCCTGCGTGCTCTGGTCAAAGGCCTTGCCAGCATTGACGCCACGCCGCTCGGCTTTGCGATGCGGACCCTGAATGGCAGCGTGCTGGCCGTGCTGGAGCCGCCCATCGATGGCGAGCAGGCGTCGCTGCTGGCGCTGCTGTCGGACGGAGCCGCCTGGTCGACCTCAGCGCTGGCGCTGGCGCTGGACGCCAGCCAGCGCACCGTGCAGCGCGCGCTGGCAGAGCTGGAAGCGGCCGGGCGTGTGCGCTCGATCGGTCATGCCCGCACCCGGCGCTGGCTGGCGCCGCCGCTGGCCGGATTCACGACAATCTTGTTACTCCCTTCCGCGCTGCCATTGGAATAAAGTTCACTTGCGGCGCCGATCAACGGCGCGCCTCATAAGGAGCAAGGCAATGACTCTCAATTCAAACAAGGTGCGCAAGGCTGAAGTCCTGCGCGAGTACGGCCCGTTCGAGGGCGTGAGCAAGGTCGGCGGCGTGACCTACGACGGCCATCTGGTATGGGCGGCCACCGGCGCCCGCCTGATCGGCTTCGATCCGGAAAACGGCAAGCCGGCACGGACCCTGGAACTGGCCGCCGACGCGGGGACGGCATTCGACGGCAAGTTCCTGTACCAGATCGCGGCGGAGCGGATCAACAAGATCGATCCGGCCAGCGGCACGGTGCTGTCGTCGATCCCGGCGCCCGGCAAGGGCGGCGATTCCGGCCTGGCCTGGGCGGAAGGCAGCCTGTGGGTGGGGCAATACCGCGACCGCAAGATCCACCAGATCGATCCCGAGACCGGCGCGGTAATCCGCACGGTTGAATCGAACCGCTTCGTCACCGGCGTGACGTGGGTGGACGGCGAGCTGTGGCACGGCACCTGGGAGGGCGAGCAAAGCGACATCCGGCGCGTTGACCCGCAGAGCGGCGCCGTGCTGGAGCTGCTGGAAATGCCGCCCGGCGTGTTCGTCAGCGGCCTGGAATCCGATGGCGCCGGCTTGTTCTATGCAGGCGGCGAGAACAGCGGCAAGGTGCGCGCAGTGCGCCGCCCGCGGGGAGCATGATCATGAATACCGTCGTCAATCAAGAGCAATGGGTTGCGCAGCGCAAGGAATTGCTGGTGCGCGAGAAGGAACTGATGCGCCAGCAGGACCAGCTGGCCAGCGCCCGCCGCGCGCTGCCCTGGGTGCGCGTGGACAAGCAGTATGTGTTCGATACGCCGCAGGGCAAGCGTTCGCTGTCCGACCTGTTCGAAGGGCGCAGCCAGCTAGTTGTGCAGCACTTCATGTTTGCGCCAGGGGAGGAGCGGGGCTGCGCGCACTGCTCCTACATGGCCGACCATACCGACGGCGCGCTGTCGCACCTGGCGCAGCGCGACGTCAGCCTGGTGGCGGTGTCGCGCGCACCGCTGGCCAGCCTTGAGCGCATGCGCCGGGACATGGGCTGGCAGTTCAAGTGGGTGTCCTCCGGCGCAAGCGATTTCAATTACGACTTCCACGTCAGCTTCGCGCCGGAAGAAATGGCCGCAGGCGAGGTCTATTACAACTACACCGGGCAGGCATTCCCGTTTGAAGACGCGCCTGGCGTCAGCGTGTTCTACAAGGACGACGCGGGCGTGGTCTACCACACCTATTCGACCTTCGGCCGCGGCGTGGAAGTGATGATGCACACCTATCGTTTCCTCGATATCACGCCGCTGGGGCGGCACGAGGAAGGCTTGCCCTACACGATGGCCTGGGTGAAACACCACGACAGCTACCAGCAGGCGCCGGCCGCCGGCTCCTGCTGCTCCCACGGCTGAAGCGGGGAAGCCATGCCTGGCTTTCGGCCCTGGAGGGCCGTGTCCGCGATCGCCTGCGGCCATCTGGCATCGATGGCCGCAGTGGCAGCGGCGGTAGCCTTCCGGCTGCCGCTGGACCGGCCCGCAATGCAATGGGGAGCCGGCGTCCTGCTCCTCGTTGCACTGGCTTGCCGCTTGCGCCGGGGGCATGCGTTGGCGGGGCCGGTGGGCATGGCGCTGTGGACCTTTATCATGTCCACTGCCCACGGCGCCGGCTACGTGCTGATGCCGTCCCTGATGACGATCTGCGGGCGCGGCGCAGTGGGGCCGGCGCTGCTTGCCCTGGGCGCGATGGGTAGCCACATGGCGGTTATGCTCGCAGCAAACGGCGTCATTGCATATATCGCCTTTTTCTTGACAAAACGGCTCGCGACACCATGCGCATGATATGCACCTTGCTTCTCCTGGCAGTACTTCCTGCCGCACAAGCCATAGACTGTCCGGCAAACCTCCGCTGGAAAGACGGTACTCGCGCAAAAAGACAAGGTGACCTTGCAGCTGAGTGACGTACTTGAGAAAAAGTCCGCCGCGCAGAACGGGATGGTCGATTATTCAATCCAGGCCCCCCCGGCGTGCCTTTGGAGGCGGATATGCAGGGCTGGCGCATGTACCGCGCTTGAGCAACTGCGCGGCGCGAAAAAGAAGTAGCCCGGTCAGGGCTTGATGATCACCTTACCCGTCACTTTGCGCGCCGCCATGGCGTTCAGGGCCTGCGGCGTGTCCGCCAGCGAATAGCGCGCGGAAATGTGCGGGCGGATCCTGCCTTCGCCCAGCCAGCCCAGTAGCTGCATCATGCCCGCCAGGTTGGCCTTTGGCTCGCGCTTGACGAATTCGCCCCAGAACACGCCCGTCAGTGAAGCGCCTTTCAGCAGCGCCGGGTTCAAAGGCAGCTTGGGGATTTCGCCGTTGGCAAAGCCCACTACCAGGTAGCGACCGCGCCAGCCGATCGAGCGGAAGGCAGGTTCGGCATACTCGCCGCCAACCGGGTCGTAAATCACGTCCGGGCCTTTGCCATCGGTGGCGGCTTTGATCGCCTCGCGCAGGTCGCCGCTGCTGTAGTTGATCAGGACATCGGCGCCATGCTCTTTGCACACCGCCAGCTTTTCTTCGCTGGAAGCGGCGGCAATCACGCGCGCGCCGAGCGCCTTGCCGATCTCGATTGCGGCCAGCCCGACGCCGCCGGCGGCGCCCAGCACCAGCATGGTCTCGCCGGCCTTCAACAGGGCGCGGTCCACCACCGCGTGGTGCGAGGTGCCGTAGGTCAGGGTGATTGCTGCGGCCGTATCGAAATCCATCCCCGGCGGCATCGGCATCAGCGAAGCCGCGGGCACCAGCAGTTGTTCGGCAAAGCCGCCATGGGCGGAGAAGGCAATTGCCTTGTCGCCCGGCTTGAAGCCCTGCACGCCTTCGCCAACCGACAGCACCACGCCTGAAACTTCATTGCCCGGCGTGAAGGGCAGGGTGGGCTGGTACTGGTACTTGCCCTGGATGATCAGCACATCGGGGAAGTTGACGGCGGCTGCCATCACCTGCAGCACCACCTGGCCCGGGCCGGGCTGCGGGTCGGGCACTTCTTCCAGCACCAGCGTGTCGGGCAGACCCCACTCCTTGCAAACGATAGCCTTCATGTCACAGTCTCCTTATCGAACGATCGTACGATTATGCCCGAGATCACTTTGCGCCTGCACAAAGTTCAGCGCCCGCGCCGGGGATACATTTGGCTGGCAGGGGAGGCGATTGCCATGAGTATCCGGTACGGCTGCTTTTTCAGTTACGCGCATGGCCAGCACGCATATATGAGCCACTTCAAGGACGACCTGGTCGATGCCCTGAAGTGCTATCTTGAGCCCCATTTCGACAACGAGACCGAACTCTTTGTCGATAGCGAGCAGCTGGGCGGCGGGGACGATATCGAGCGCCGCCTCGCCCTGGCCATGTGCCAGAGCGCCACGATGATTGTGATCTACACCCCGAAGTACGAGGCGCACCCGTATACCCGGCGCGAATTCGCGGCCATGCAGATGATCGAGGCTGAGCGCAGTGGCTGGTACGAGCTGCCCAGCCACCTGATCATTCCCGTCATCATGACCCGCCATCCACTGAACCTGCCGCGCCAGATCAGCGAGCCCGGCATGTATGTCGATTTTTCGCGCTACACGCTGGCAACCGGGGACTTGAAGACCAACCCCGATTTCCTGCCCGATATCCGGCGCATCGTGGACCGCATCACGATGCATTACCACTGCGTGAAGGCGAGCATCCCGCCCGGCCACGACTGCAGGCAGTTCGTGCTGCCGCCGGTACCGCCGGAATGGCGCCCGCCGGCCCCACCGCATTTCCCACGCTAGAAAAATCCACTGAGAGAGCGCCATGGATCACCTACGCCTGCACCTGCCAGAGCTGCCCGCAGCCGGCGAAGTCACCACTTTCTACTCGTACAAAGGCGGCGCAGGCCGCACCATGGCGCTGGCCAACCTTGGGCACATGCTGGCTTGCCGCCGTACGGCGCCGGTATTGCTGGTCGACTGGGACCTGGAAGCCCCCGGCCTGCATTACTACTTCCCCGGCGCCGCGCAGGCCGCGGGCGTGCTGGAGCTGTTCGAGGAATGCCGCGACCAGCTCCAGGAGCGCGTCGGCCGCTACGCCAGCGAGCAGGCGCTGGCCGATGCGGTGGTCGACGCGCTCCGTTGGGAGCAGTACCTGGTCAGGGCATGCGATGACCGGCCACTCTGGCTGCTGCGCGCCGGGCGGTGCGACGGCAGCCATGCGGAACGTGCGGCAATGCTGGACTGGCAAAGCCTGTTCGACGCATGCCCCGCGCTGTTCCGCACGTTTGCCGCGCGCCTGGCGCGCCATTTCGGCCATGTGCTGGTCGACGCCCGCAGCGGGCGCGCCGACTGCGCGGCCATCTGCACCACGCTGCTGCCGACGCGGCTGGTGCTGGTGTTTGCGCCGAACCGGCAGAACCTGGATGGCTTGCAGGACCTGGTGTCGCGCGCCACCGGCTACCGCAGCTGCCATGAGGACGAACAGCGGCCTTTGCTGGTCTACCCGCTGCCATCGCGCATCGATACTTCGAACGAGGGGCAATGCACGCTCTGGCGGCGCGGAGCGGATGGGGCGGGCGGCTACCAGCCCCTGTTCGAAGGCCTGCTGGGCCAGGCCTACGGCTTGCCCTGGCTGTCGCTGGAAGCCTATTTCGATGCGGTGCAACTGCCGCACTGCGCCAGCCTGGCTTGCGGCGAGCCGCTGCCGGCTTTGGCCCTGCAGCAAGGTTATTCAGCATTCATGCAATGGTTTTCCGAAGGGCTCTGCCCCTGGCAGCGCCTGCCCCAAGCCGCACCGGCCACCCTCAACCACCACCATGCCTTGCCGCTCGAGCAGGAACGCACCGTCTACTGGCCAATGCCGGCGGCGATATAAATTTGTCTGCGCCGGCGCGCTGCGCCAGTCGTTGCTTCAGGTAAAATTCCCTGTATGAGAATCCTTATCAGTAACGACGACGGCTACCTGGCGCCTGGCATCAATGCGCTGGCAGAAGCCCTGCAGCCTATTGCCGATATCGTGGTTGTGGCGCCCGACAGCAACCGCTCCGGCGCCTCCAATTCCCTGACGCTGGACCGTCCCTTGTCGGTGCACCAGGCGGCCAATGGTTTCTATTTTGTCAATGGAACGCCGACCGATTGCGTCCACGTGGCGCTGACCGGCTTGCTCGACCATGTGCCGGACCTGGTGGTGTCGGGCATTAACAACGGCCCCAATATGGGCGACGACACCCTGTACTCGGGCACCGTGGCCGCCGCCACCGAAGGCTACCTGTTCGGCGTGCCGGCCATGGCCTTTTCGCAGGGCTCCTACGGCTGGGCCAATGTCGATGCCGCCGCCCGCGTGGCGCGCGACCTGGTGCAGCGCTACCTGGAATTGCTGGAGCGGCCCTACCTGCTGAACGTGAACATCCCCAACCTGCCGTATGAGCAGCTGGGGGCACTGACGCCGACCCGCCTGGGCCGCCGCCACCAGGCCGAACCCGTGGTCAAGGCGCTCGACCCGCGCGGCCGCGAAATCTACTGGATCGGCCCGCCCGGCGCCTGCAAGGATGCCGGCGAGGGCACCGACTTCCATGCAGTTGCCAATGGCCGCGTGTCGCTGACGCCTTTGCAGATCGACCTGACCCATCGCCAACAACTCGATTCCCTGGCAAAGGCCATCGCATGAGCGAAAAGACCCGCACTTTCCCGCTGCCCCTGTCATCCGTTACCGACAAGAGCCCGGCGAAGAAGCCGGTCTACAACACCGTGGCCACGCCACAAACCGCAACCCAGAACGCCGCGCGCACGGCCGCTGCCAACGCCGGCGGCTGGCGCCCGCAGCCGGTTGCCTCGCCTTCGCGCGCTCATTCCTACGCCCAGGAGCGCGCCCAGGTGCAGCTTGGCTCGATGCCGGCGCCGCGCCAGAATGCCCTGGTGTCGGACGGGGTGCGCCGCGCCATGGTGCAGCGGGTGGCCAAGCAGGGCGTCAGCGACCCGGTGGTGCTGGGCGCGCTCGACACCGTGCCGCGCCATATGTTCATGGACGAAGGCCTGGCGCCCCAGGCCTACATCGACGCATCGCTGCCGATCGGCCACCACCAGACCATCTCCCAGCCTTATATCGTGGCGCGCATGATCGAGGTGATGCGCGCCGGGCAGGATGTGCACCGCGTGCTGGAAATCGGCACCGGCTGCGGCTACCAGGCGGCGGTGCTGGCCTGCGTGGCGAAAGAGGTGTATTCGATCGAGCGTATCAAGTCCCTGCACGAACTGGCCAAGGCCAACTTGCGCCCGATGCGGGTGCCGAACCTGCGTTTGCACTACGGAGATGGTATGCTAGGCTTGCCGCAGGCGGCGCCTTTCGATGGCATCATCCTTGCCGCCGCCGGCCTGGAAGTGCCGCAGGCCTTGCTGGATCAACTGAATATCGGCGGCCGCCTGGTCGCTCCGGTCGGGGCTCGCACCCAGCATCTCGAACTGGTGACCCGTGTCAGCAAGAACGAATGGGTGCGCCAGACGCTGGAAGACTGCCATTTTGTGCCGCTGCGCCCTGGCACCGTTTAACACACAGATCAATAGAATGACGAAGAAATATTCCCTTTTCCTGATGGCCGCCTCGCTGGTCATGCTGACCGCATGTGAAACCATGACGCAGCCGGCCCCGGTCGAGGATCGCTCGACGCCGCTGGCGCCGACGTCGCCGAAACCGGCCTCGGAGGAGCCAGCGAAAGACAAGGAAGGCTACTACACCGTCCACAAGGGCGACACCCTGATCCGCATCGCCTTCGACCGCGGCCTGAACTACCGCGACCTGGCGGCCTGGAACAACCTGGCCAACCCGGACGATATCAAGGTCGACCAGGTATTGCGCCTGACGCAGCCGGAAGGGGTGCAAGTGGCCGCCGTGCCGACCCCGCCGCAGATCGAGAAAACCCCGCCGCCGCCGCGCAAGTCGGCGCCGAAGGGGGAGAAGCGTCCATATTCCGATGCCGCGGTGGCGGATTTGCAGAAAACCGACGAGCGCCCGGAAAAACCGGCCCAGGTGGCCAGCGCGGCGCCGGTCCCGGTGCCGGCTGTGGCGGCGGCAGTCAGCGCGGAAGACCGCGACCTGTCGTGGACCTGGCCTTCCGATGGCCGCGTGGTGGCCCAGTTTGATGAAGGCAAGAACAAGGGTATCGACATTGCCGGCCGCTCCGGGCAACAAGTGTTGGCAGCCGAACGAGGAAAAGTGATGTATGCCGGTAGCGGCATCCGCGGATATGGTAATCTCGTCATTGTGAAGCACAGTAACAGCCTGTTGTCGGCCTATGCCCATAACCGCTCCATCCTGGTGAAGGAGGGGCAGGAAGTGCGCAGGGGCCAGGCAATTGCTGAAATGGGGGACTCCGATACCGACACGGTCAAGCTGCACTTTGAAATAAGGCAGCAGGGCAAGCCGGTGGATCCATCGAAATTCCTGCCTAACCGCTAGATAAGCACCCATGACACGCTCGCCGAATGACCAACTGGAAGACGACTCGATTCCTGAGGAATTCCCGGACGAGCCGGTCGATGAAGTAGCCATCGATTCCATGGAGTCGGACGGCGAGGTTGCGGTGGAGGGCAGCAGTGCCGTCATCGAAACCGTCGACGAGCTGAAAAAAGTGCTGGCGGCGGAGCTCTCCACCGACACCACCCAGCACTACCTGAACCAGATCGGCACCCGTCCCTTGCTGACGGCGCCGCAGGAGGTGCATTTCGCGACTTTGGCCAAGCAGGGCGATTTCTCCGCGCGCCAGACCATGATCGAGCATAACCTGCGGCTGGTGGTGTCGATCGCCAAGCACTACATCAACCGCGGCGTGGTCCTGCTCGACATGATCGAGGAGGGCAATATCGGCCTGATGCGCGCCATCGACAAGTTCGAACCGGAGCGCGGTTTCCGCTTTTCCACCTATGCCACCTGGTGGATCCGCCAGAGCATCGAGCGCGCCATCATGAACCAGGCGCGCACGGTGCGCCTGCCGGTGCATATGGTGCGTGAACTGAACCAGATCCTGCGCGGGAAGTACCACCTGGAGGCGCAGCACCACAATGGCAAGGACGCCACGGCGGAGGACATCGCCGACCTGGTGGGGCGGCCGGTGGAGGAGGTGCAGGACATCCTGGCCTTATCCGAGCATGCCACCTCGCTCGATGCGCCGCTGGATAACGATCCCCAGTCTTCATTGATGGACATGCTGCCGGGCGATTCCGAGGATGCGCCCGATGCGCGCGCCGAGCACCACGAAATGACGGTGCTGGTGCGCGACTGGCTTACCAAGCTGCCGGACAAGCAGCGCATCGTCATCATGCGCCGCTTCGGGCTGGATAACGACGATCCCGCCACCCTGGAGACCCTGGCCGAGGAAATGGGCGTGACGCGCGAGCGGGTGCGCCAGATCCAGCAGGAGGCGCTGGTCAAGCTGAAGCGGGCCATGGCGGCGCGCGGCGTGGTCCGCGATTCGCTGCTTTAAGAGGCAGCTTCTCTGCTATCATAGCGGGCTTTGGGCGCGCAACGCGCCGGCTGCAACCTTAACCGCTATGCAAGACACTATCGTCGAAATCAAATCCCTGGACATGGATGCCCGTGGCGTTGGCCACATCGAGAACGAAGACGGCTCGCCGGGCAAGGTCGTTTTCATCGAAGGCGCGCTGCCGGGTGAAAAAGTCAGCTTCGAACTGCAGAAGAAGAAGAAGAACTGGGAGCAGGGCCGCATGACGGCGCTGCACAAGGAATCGTCGATGCGCGTCAAGCCGAAGTGCGAGCACTTCGAGATCTGCGGCGGCTGCTCCATGCAGCACCTGGAAGCTTCGGCCCAGGTGGCGATCAAGCAGCGCGTGCTGGAAGACAACCTGTGGCACCTGTCCAAGGTCAAGTCCGACACCATGATGCGCCCGATGTACGGCCCGACCTGGGGCTACCGCTATCGCGCGCGCCTGTCCTCGCGCTATGTGGCCAAGAAGGGCACGGTGCTGGTCGGCTTCCATGAAAAGAAATCGGTGTTCGTGGCCGATATCCAAAGCTGCCAGATCCTGCCCAAGCACGTGTCGGACATGCTGATGCCGCTGCGCGCCCTGATCCACTCGCTGAGCATCTTCGACAAGGTGCCGCAGCTCGAACTGGCCGTCGGCGAAGACAATACCGTGCTGGTGATGCGCAATATGGGGCCGCTGGGCGCGGGCGACGAAGACAAGCTGAAGGCTTTCGCCGACGAGTACAAGATCCAGTGGTGGCTGCAGCCTAAAGGCCCGGACACCGCCTATCCGTTCTACCCGGCCGGCAAGGAGCTGTATTACACGCTGCCGGAATTCGGCGTCAAGATGCCCTTCAAGCCGACCGACTTCACCCAGGTGAACCATCACATCAACCGCGTGCTGGTGCACAAGGCGCTGCGCCTGCTGGACGCGCAGAAGGAAGAGCGCGTGGCCGACCTGTTCTGCGGCCTGGGCAACTTCACGCTGCCGCTGGCGACCCAGGCGCGCGAGGTGGTGGGAATTGAAGGCTCGACCGCGCTGACCGAGCGCGCGCTGGCCAATGCCAAAGTCAATGGCGTCGACGGCCACACCACCTTCCAGTGCCGCAACCTGTTCGAAATCACCAAAGACGACCTGCTCGCCCTCGGCAAGTTCGACCGCATGCTGATCGACCCGCCGCGCGATGGCGCCATGGCCTTGTCGCTGGCGCTGGCCGAGCTGAAGGAAAGCAATCCGGACATGCTGCCAAAGCGCATCGTCTACGTTTCCTGCTCGCCATCGACCCTGGCGCGCGATGCCGGCGTGCTGGTGCACCGTGCCGGCTACCGCATGTCACAGGCCGGCGTGATGAACATGTTCCCGCATACCTCCCACGTGGAGTCGATGGCGGTGTTCGACCTGGCCTAAGCCGGTCTACGGGCGGCGCTTGTCGCGGAAGAAGCGCCATGCTTCTTCCGCCGATTCAAAATCGGCGTTCTGCGCGCCCAGCAGGAAACCGGCATACCACTGCAAGCGGTGCTGGATGCTGGGTTCCGTGTGCCCGCCATTGGCAACTTTGAAAAACTCCACCTGCAAGCCGCGCGCATCGCTGCCCCATACATAGTGGTGGGCGGTGGTGTCGCCCGATTCCTTGCGATGGGAAAGGGTGCTGTCCTGCGTTGCCGCATCCGGCAACTGGTCCAGCTTGCGCCATAGTGCCAGCGTTTGCTCCACGGGAAGCGCGGTGCCGCGCCCGCGCAGCAGCATGCCCCCGATTTCGCCGCCGCCGTACGGCACGATCTTGTCGGCCGTACCGTGGATGACCATCACCGGCAAGGGCGTGCCGGGAGGGGCGCACAGGCTGTTGGCGGGCCACACCGCGGCCATGGCGGCAATGCCGGCCAGGCGCGGGCCCAGTTCCACGCCCAGGCGGTAAGTCATGCCGCCGCCATTGGACATGCCCATCACGTAGATGCGCGACGGGTCGGCGTTGTGTTCGGCAATCGCCTTGTCGACCAGCGCGGCGATGAAGCCGACATCGTCGGTTTTAGGGCTGGTGCTGGCATCGGCGCGGCAGTCGTTCCAGCCGGATTTGTTGTCGCTGCCCTTGGCGCCATCCGGCGCGATGACCAGGACTTGCTCGCGGTCGGCGATCGCCAGCCATTGCTGCATCGGCACGCGCAGGCGTTCGCGGCCAAATACCAGGCTGGCCGAGCCGGCGTGCCCATGCAGCACCAGCACCAGCGGACGCTTGCCTGCTGCCGGCTGCTGCGGCTCCGCCAGCAGGTAGTGGCGGGCGCCCTCGGGGCGCTGGATGTCGGAGGCGGTGATGGTCGCCGCGTGCAGGGCGCACGGCAGCAGGGCGGTGAAGGCGGCTAAAGGCAGGGTTTTCATGAGTTTATGATAACACCGTGCCACAAGCGGTCGGGCAAAGAAAAAGCCGGCACCAGGGCCGGCCTTCTTGCTGGTGCGGGATGCGCTTATTCGCGGTCGCCGGCCAGGCCCAGCAGGTTCAGCAGGCTGGTGAAGATGTTGTACACGTCCAGGTACAGGGCCAGGGTGGCGGAGACGTAGTTGGTCTCGCCGCCGTTGACGATGCGCTGCACGTCGAACAGGATGTAAGCCGAGAAGACGGCAATCACCAGCACCGAGATCACGATCGACAGTGCGCTCATGCCCAGGAAGATGTTGGCAACCGACGCCAGCATCAGCACGATCACGCCGGCGAACAGCCATTTGCCCATCATCGAGAAATCGCGCTTGGTCACGGTGGCGTAGCTGGCCAGTGCGGCAAAGATCGCGCCGGTACCGCCAAAGGCCGTCATGATCAGGGTCGGGCCGTTGGAATAGCCGAGGGTGCGGCTGAGCAGCGGGGTCAGCATCAGGCCCATGAAGAAGGTGAAGCCCAGCAGCAGGGCAACGCCCACGCCGGAATCCTTGTTCTTTTCAATGGCCCAGAAGAAGCCGAAGGCGATTGCCATGAACACGATGAAGCCGATGAAGCCGCGTGGAATCGGTATGTTGAAGAACAGGCCGGCGGCGGCGCCCAGCACGGTCGGGATCATCGACAGGGCCAGCAGCCAGTAGGTGTTGCGCAGCACGCGGTTGCGGATCAGCGCATTGTCGGTGGCGACAGAGCTACCAAAATGATGTACGTTTTGCATATTTAAATGCCTCCTTTACCAAAAAGCATAGCATGCCGCTGACCAGATGGGGGCTTCCTGGCTTAGGAAATACTTAAAAACGCTTAGGGGAAGCCCTTATATATGCCCTGGAAGTGTTTCCTTGGGCATAGAGAATGAACTATGTTAAAATCTAGGGTTGATCGAGAATCTAATTTCTTCTTTTAAACCTTTCTTTTTATTGGAGTTTTTCATAATGGCAATCGAACGCACCCTGTCGATCATCAAACCTGACGCAGTAGCCAAGAACGTGATCGGCCAGATCTACAGCCGTTTCGAAGGCGCAGGCCTGAAAGTGATCGCTGCCCGTATGGCTCAACTGTCGCGCGCTGAAGCAGAAGGCTTCTACGCTGTGCACCGCGAGCGTCCTTTCTTCAAGGACCTGGTTGACTTCATGGTTTCCGGTCCTGTCATGATCCAGGTTCTGGAAGGCGAAGGCGCAATCCTGAAGAACCGCGACCTGATGGGCGCTACCGATCCGAAGAAGGCAGAAAAAGGCACCATCCGTGCTGATTTCGCTGATTCGATCGATGCCAACGCTGTTCACGGCTCCGACGCTGCTGAAACCGCTGCCGTGGAAATCGCCTACTACTTCCCAGCACTGAACGTCTACTCCCGTTAATCTTACGGAAAAGTAGTAAAGTAGTATTGCGCCTTGCCCCGGGTCTTCGGTCCGGGGCAAAGCCGTTTTTGAAATTGAGTAAAAAAGCATGGAAACGTCCCTCACCAATCTGCTGGATTTCGATCCGGAACAACTAGTCGCCTACTGCGCCGAGCTGGGGGAGAAGCCTTTCCGTGCCAAACAGCTGCAGCGCTGGATCCACCAGTTCGGTGCCTCCGACTTTGACAGCATGACCGACCTCGCCAAGTCCTTGCGCGAGAAGCTGAAGACGCGCGCCCACATCGTGGCGCCGGCCGTCATCAGCGACCATACGTCGACCGACGGCACCCGCAAATGGCTGGTGGACGTGGGTAATGGCAATGCCGTGGAAACCGTGTTCATCCCGGAAGAAAACCGCGGCACGCTGTGCATCTCGACCCAGGCCGGCTGCGCCGTGAATTGCCGTTTCTGCTCGACCGGCAAGCAGGGCTTCAACCGCAACCTGACCGTGGGCGAAATCATCGGCCAGCTGTGGATGGCTGAATTCGCGCTGCGCGCAACCAAAGGCATCGAACCCGGCCCGAAGGGCGAGCGCCAGATCACCAACGTGGTGATGATGGGCATGGGCGAGCCGCTGCTGAATTACGGGCCAACCGCCACCGCGCTCAAGCTGATGCTGGACGATAACGCCTACGGCCTGTCGCGCCGCCGCGTGACCCTGTCCACCTCGGGCGTGGTGCCGAACATCGACAAGCTGTCGCAGGACGTGCCGGTGGCGCTGGCGGTATCGCTGCACGCCTCCAACGACAAGCTGCGCGACGAACTGGTCCCGCTGAACAAGAAGTACCCGCTGAAGGAGCTACTGGCGGCGTGCAAACGCTACCTGGAGTTCGCACCGCGCGACTTCATCACATTCGAGTACTGCATGCTCGATAACTACAACGACACGGATGAGCATGCGCGCGAGCTGATCGCGCTGGTGAATCATCCGGAGTTCGGTGTCAATTGCAAGTTCAACTTGATTCCTTTCAACCCCTTCCCGGAATCGGGCCTGCTGCGCTCCAAGAACCCGCGCATCAAGGCCTTCGCTGAAATTCTGATGAATGCGGGCATCGTAACCACCATCCGCAAGACGCGCGGCGATGATATCGACGCAGCTTGCGGACAGTTGGCGGGCGAAGTGAAAGATCGCACCCGCGTGGCTGAACGGATGGAAAAGATGACCGAATACCAGAAGAAGTACGGCGCCGATTTTGGCAAGATAGTGGAGATTCGTTCCTGATGACCGATTTCGCCCAGCGCCGCTTCAAGTGCCTGGCCGCGGTCGCGCTGGCCAGTTTATTGGCGGGCTGCGCGACTTTGGGGCAAGGCCCCAGCGGCAGAGAAGACCTGAAGACCATTTCCGACCAGACTTCGGCGCAAAAGCGCGCCGAGATCCGCATGCAGCTAGCGATCGGCTATTTCGAGCAGGGTAACTACCCGATCGCGCTCGATGAGGTGAAGAAGGCGATCGCCGCCGATCCGCAGGGCGTGAACGGCTACAGCCTGCGCGCCATCATCTACATGCGCATGGGCGAAAAGGAACTGGCGAACGACAACTTCCTGCAAGCCCTGAAATTGGCGCCGAACGATCCCGACCTGAACAATAATTACGGTTCCTTCCTGTGCCAGCACGAGCGCGTCAAGGAATCGTTCAAGCATTTCGATGCCGCGCTGGCGAACCGCAATTACCGCTCGCCGGCCGGCGCCTTGAACAATGCGGGCAATTGCGCGCTGAAGATCAAGGATATCGACCTGGCCGAGCGCTACCTGCTGGATGCGTTGAAGCTGACCCCGGAAGTGCCGGAAACGAATATCGGCCTGGCCAAGGTGTACTATGCGCGGCGCGACTACCCGCGCGCGAGCTTCTTTATCACGCAGTTGCACAAGGTGGCGAAAGTGGATAGCCTGCCTGCCGACGTACTGTGGCTGGCGATCAAGGTACAGCACAGGATGGGCGACCAGGCCCTGGAGCAGAGCTTTGCGACGCAATTGCGGCGTCATCACGCCCAGTCGCCGGAATATGCAGCGTATCAGCGTGGGGCGTTTGATGAGTGAGAACGGGGAACCAATGGATTCTGAGCAGGACAAGCCGGCCAGCCAGCAGCATGCCTCCGCGCCCGGGGCAGAACTGGCCGCGGCGCGCGAGGCCATGGGGCTGTCGGTCGAGCAGGTGGCCGACCAACTGAAATTGGCGCCGCGCCAGGTGCTGGCGATCGAGCAAGGTGATTTCGATGCATTGCCGAACCGCGCAGTGACGCGTGGTTTCATCCGTGCTTACGCCAAGGCGGTGCGGCTTGATCCGGCGCCGCTGGTGGCGATGGTGGAAGTGGAAGGGGCAGTCGGGCACGCCGACGCGACCGTGCGCCCGACCCGGGTCAAGGCATCGTTCCAGGAGTCGCGCTTCCCTTCGCTGAATGAACGCAATAACGGCAAGCCGCTGGGCGCCATCGTGGCCGGCGTGGGCGTGCTGGCATTGGTCGGACTGGCTGCCGCCTGGCAGATGGGCGTGCTGGCGCCGCTGACGCTGGCGGCCCGTGGTGGCTTGACGGGGCCAGCCGCTCCGGCCGAGCCGCCAGTGCCGGTGGTGGCGCAGCCGAGCGCGCAGCCCGCTGAGGCGCCGATGCAGACACAGAACGTGCCGCTGATTTCCGTTCCGCCGCAGCCAGGCAGCAATTCTGCGCCGGACGCGGTGGCCGGTGTCGGCGCGCCGGCGCAGGCGAGCGGCGTTGCGCCGGCGGCTGCCCCGGGCGCCGCGACTACCGGTGCCGTTGCAGCGCCGGGCAATGCCGCAGGTGCGCCTGCTGCGGGCGTGGCGCCAGCCAACCGTGCCGCGCCGACCGTTGGCGGCGCACCGGCCGCTGGCACCGTACCGGCGGCAGGCACGGCTCCCGCTTCGCCAGGATTGATTCCGGTCAAGCCGCCGGCAGTTGCGCCGGCTCCGGCGCCGGCACAGGGTACTGCGCCGCTGGTGGCCGCGCCGGCGACGGTTGCGGGTGCTGCTCCAGCGGTAGGTGCTGCGGGCGGCAAGCTGGTGCTGACTGTGAAGGAAGACTCGTGGGTCGAGATCCGCCGTGTCGGCCAGCCCAACGTGACGCGCGGTACCGTGCGGGCCGGCAGCACGCAAACCTTCAATGTGCGTGCGGATGACGTGCTGATCGTCGGTAAGCCAGGCGCGGTAAGCGCCAGCCTGGCCGGCGGCAAGCTGGAACTGACGCAAGGTGCGGGCAAGCCGTATGCCCTCGTGAACATCAAGTAATAAGAGTAGCCAAGCATGTCTTCTTCGAACAACCCGATCCCATCCGGACCACTGGCACGCCGTGCCAGCCGCCGCGTGCTGGTGCAGCACGGCGAGCGCAAGATCTGGGTCGGTGGCGACGCGCCGGTAGTGGTGCAGTCGATGACCAATACCGACACCGCCGATGCGGTGGCGACGGCGATCCAGATCAAGGATCTGGCACGCGCCGGGTCCGAGCTGGTGCGCCTGACGGTGGACCGTCCCGAGTCGGCGGCTGCGGTGCCTTACATCCGCGACCAGCTGGACAAGATGGGCATCGACGTACCGCTGGTGGGCGACTTCCACTACAACGGCCATACCCTGTTGACGGAGTACCCGGACTGCGCCGCGGCGCTGTCGAAGTACCGCATCAACCCGGGCAACGTGGGCAAGGGCGCCAAGCGCGATACGCAATTCGCGCAGATGATCGAAGTGGCGGCCAGGTACGACAAGCCGGTACGTATCGGCGTCAACTGGGGTTCGCTGGACCAGGCGCTGCTGGCGCGCATCATGGACGAAAACGCGACGCGGGAAAATCCATGGACCGCGCAGGCCGTGATGTATGAAGCACTGATCACCTCCGCGATCGAGAACGCGGTACGTGCCGAAGAGCTGGGCCTGGCGCGCGACAAGATCATCCTGTCGTGCAAAGTGTCCGGCGTGCAGGACCTGATCGCCGTCTACCGCGAACTGTCCAAGCGCTGCGACTACCCGCTGCACCTGGGCCTGACCGAAGCCGGCATGGGCAGCAAGGGCATCGTGGCCTCGACCGCCGCGCTGTCGGTGCTGCTGCAGGAAGGCATCGGCGACACCATCCGCATCTCGCTGACCCCGGAACCGGGCGGCGACCGCACCAGGGAAGTGGTGGTGGGCCAGGAAATCCTGCAGACCATGGGACTGCGCAAGTTCACCCCGATGGTGATTGCCTGCCCGGGCTGCGGCCGCACCACGTCCACCGTGTTCCAGGAACTGGCGGACGATATCCAGAGCTACCTGCGCGAGCAGATGCCGGAATGGAAAAAGACCTTCCCGGGCGTGGAGGCGATGAACGTGGCCGTGATGGGCTGCATCGTCAACGGCCCGGGCGAATCGAAGCATGCCAATATCGGCATCAGCCTGCCGGGCACCGGTGAATCGCCGGCCGCTCCGGTCTTCGTCGACGGCCAGAAAGTGGCGACCCTGCGCGGCGATAATATCGTGCAGGAATTCCAGGCGATCGTGCTCGACTATGTACAGAAAAACTACAGCAAAGCAGCGTAAAGAACATGTCCAATAAAGCAGACAAAATCACGGCCATCAAGGGGATGAACGATCTCCTGCCGGCCGACGCCCACTTGTGGGAAATCTTCGAGAACACCGCGCAGTCCGTGGTGCAGAGCTACGGCTTCCAGCAGATCCGCACCCCGATCGTGGAAGAGACCCGCCTGTTCTCGCGCGCCATCGGCGCCGTGACCGACATCGTCGAGAAGGAAATGTATTCCTTCGAAGACTCCATGAATGGCGACAAGCTGACCCTGCGCCCGGAAGGCACCGCAGGCGTGGTGCGCGCCGTGCTGGAACACAACCTGGTGTACGAAGGCCCCAAGCGCCTGTGGTACAAGGGTCCGATGTTCCGCCACGAGCGTCCACAGCGCGGCCGCTACCGCCAGTTCCACCAGTTCGGCGCGGAAGCCGTGGGCTTCACCGGCCCGGACGTGGACGCAGAAATGATCGCCATGTGCCGCCGCCTGTGGGATGACCTGGGCCTGGAAAACATCCGCCTCGAAATCAACTCCATCGGCGACGCCGAGGAGCGCGCACGCCACCGCGTCGACCTGATCGCCTACCTGGAGCAGCACGAAGAGCACCTGGATACCGACGCCAAGCGCCGCCTGCATACCAACCCGCTGCGCATCCTGGACACCAAGAACCCGGACCTGCAGGGCATCGTCAACAGCGCACCGAAGCTGCTGGACTACCTGGGCGGGGAATCGCTGGCGCACTTCGAAGGCGTGAAGAAGATCCTGGACGCCAACGCGATCCAGTACACCGTCAACACCCGCCTGGTGCGCGGCATCGACTATTACAACCGCACCGTGTTCGAGTGGGTCACCGACGAACTGGGCGCGCAGGGCACCGTCTGCGCCGGCGGCCGCTATGACCCGCTGATCGAAATGTTCGGCGGCAAGCCAACCCCCGCGGTCGGTTTCGCCATGGGCATCGAGCGCCTGATCGAACTGATGAAGGGCGCCGGCGACACCGCCGCGCCGCGCCAGTGCGACGTGTACCTGGTGCACCAGGGCGAAGCGGCGCGCATGCAAGCGTTCATCATCGGCGAGCGCCTGCGCGACGCCGGCCTGGACGTGATCCTGCACTGCGGCAGCGCCAGCGGCGCCGGCAGCTTCAAGTCGCAAATGAAAAAAGCCGACGGCTCCGGCGCAACCTTCGCGGTCATCATCGGCGAAGACGAAGTGGCCAACAACACTGCCGTCGTCAAGGCAATGCGCGCTGCAGAAGGCGAGGGCCAGCAACAGACCGTCGCGTTTGAAGGCGTTGTCGATTACGTCGTGGACCAGATCACATGCGGAGACGATTGTGACCACGACCATCACCACCACCATTAATTAAAGAAACAGGCAGACTGAAACATGGCATACGATCTCGACGAACAAGAACAGCTTGCTAACCTCAAGGCTTGGTGGGCGAAGTACGGCAACGTGAGCACCTGGGTGGTGATCGCAGGCCTGGCCGCCTATTCGGGCTGGAACGGCTGGAACTACTATCAGCGTAACCAGGCGGCGCAGGCTTCCGTGCTGTTCGATGAACTGCAGACCGCTGTTTCCGCCAAGGACAACACCAAGGTGGCGCGCGTAGCCGGCGATATCGAGAGCAAGTTCGGCAAATCGGCTTACGCCTCGCTGGCTGCATTGAGCGCAGCCAAGTCCTTCTTCGATGCCAATGACCTGAAGTCCGCCAAGGCCCAGCTGGAGTGGGTGGTTGCGCACGGCAACGACGAACACAAGAATATCGCTTCGATCCGCCTGGCCGGCGTGCTGCTGGACGAGAAAGCCTACGACGCTGCGCTGAAGGCGCTGGGCGTGGCCGCACTGCCGCAGTTCAAGCCTTCCGTGGAAGACCGCAAGGGCGACATCCTGGCCGCGCAGAACAAGATGGAAGAAGCGCGCAGCGCCTACAAGGCCGCGCTGGAAGCAGCCGACAAGAACTATCCTGGCCGCCAGCTGATCCAGCTCAAGCTCGAATCCATTGGCGGCAGCGTGCCGGAAGTGAAGGCCTAAGCCATGCGCGCCATTAATGTGATAACTCGCCGGTCTGTCATTGCGCTGGGCGTACTGGTGCTGGTTAGCGGTTGCGGCAGCCTGAATCCGTTCAAGAAGGAAGACAAGTTCGCACCGGCCAAGCTGGAAGAAATGAAGGGCGGCGTGCCGGCCCGCATCGTCTGGAAACACAGCACCGGCAAGGCCGGCGCCAGCGTCTTCACGCCGGCACTGGCCGACAACAGCGTGTTCGTGGCCGATGCGGATGGCGTGATCGAACGCCTGGACGCGGCTAACGGCAAGGTGCAGTGGCGCAGCAAGACCGGCGCCGACCTGACTGCCGGCGTCGGCGTCAGCCCGGACGGCAAGCTGCTGGCTGTGGGCGCGGTCAAAGGCCAGCTGATGGCCTTCGATGGCAGCGGCAAGGCGCTGTGGAAGATCCAGGCTTCGAGCGAGATCCTGTCGGCGCCGGCTGTCGGCAACGACGTGGTGATCGTGCGCACCGTGGACAACAAGGTGACCGCCTATGACGCGGCCGACGGCAAGAAGCGCTGGTTCATCCAGCGCGTGACGCCGCCGCTGACCCTGCGCAACATGCCGGGCCTGGTGATCGCCAACAGCAACGTGTACGCGGCGCAGCCTGCGGGCCGCATCCTGGCGCTGGCATTGTCGAACGGCGTGCCGCGCTTTGAAGTGCCGCTGTCCGAACCGCGCGGCGCCACCGAACTGGAACGCGTGTCCGATATCAGCGGCACGCCGACCGTGTTCGAGCAGGACCTGTGCGCCGTAAGCTACCAGGGCAAGGTAGGCTGCCTGGACCTGAACACCGGCGTGGCGCGCTGGACCAAACCGGCGTCGTCGGACGTGGGCGTGGGCGTGGACCAGCGCTTCGTGTTCGTGTCGGACGAGAAGGGCGCCGTACAAGCCTTTGCCCGCGAAGGCGGCGCATCGGCATGGAAGAACGAGAAGCTGGCATATCGCCGCTTGTCCGCTCCGGTTTCCTATGGCCGCTTCGTGGCCGTGGGCGACCTTGAAGGCTATGTGCATTTCCTGTCGCGGGAAGATGGCACGGTATTAGGTCGGATCAGCACCGACGGCAGCGCCATCAAGTCGGCGCCGCTGTTGTCGGGTCCGAATGTGATTTTCCAAACCCAGAATGGGACTGTGACCGCTATCGCGGTCGAATAAAAACAATATGAAGCCGGTAATTGCACTTGTAGGTCGCCCGAACGTCGGGAAATCGACCTTATTCAATCGACTGACCCGCTCGCGCGATGCGCTGGTGGCGGACCTCCCTGGCCTGACGCGCGATCGTCACTACGGCGAGGGCCGGGTCGGCCAACGCCCGTTCCTGGTCATCGATACCGGCGGCTTCGAGCCGGTCGCCAAGGAAGGCATCATGTTCCAGATGGCGCTGCAGACCAAGCAGGCCGTGGCCGAAGCCGACGTGGTGGTGTTCCTGGTCGATGGGCGCCAGGGCATGACCCCGCACGACAAGACGATTACCGATTTCCTGCGTAAATCCGGCCGTCCGGTGCTGCTGGTGGTGAACAAGGCCGAAGGCATGCGCTACACCGCTGCCGTGTCGGACTTCTACGAGCTGGGCCTGGGCGATCCGTATGCGATTTCCGGCGCCCACGGCGACGGCGTGCACGACCTGGTGGCCGAAGCGCTGGACAAGGCGTTCGCCTCCCGTCCGGCCGATGAGGAAGAGCTGCTGCCGCAAGAGCGCGGCGTGAAGATCGCCCTGGTAGGCCGCCCGAACGTGGGCAAGTCGACCCTGATCAACACCCTGGTGGGCGAAGAGCGCGTGATCGCCTTCGACATGCCGGGCACCACCCGCGACTCGATCGAGATCCCGTTCGAGCGCGAGGGCAAGCAATACACCCTGATCGACACGGCGGGCATCCGCCGCCGCGGCAAGGTGTTCGAAGCGATCGAGAAGTTCTCGGTGGTGAAGACGCTGCAGTCGATCTCGGAAGCGAACGTGGTGATCCTGATGCTCGATGCGCAGCAGGACATCTCGGAGCAGGACGCCCACATCGCGGGCTTCATCCTGGAGACCGGCCGCGCCCTGGTGGTGGCGGTCAACAAGTGGGACGGCCTGCAGTCGGACGACCGCGACCAGGTGAAGATGGACATGGACCGCAAGCTGGACTTCCTGTCCTTCGCCAACACCCACTTCATTTCGGCCCTGCGCGGCACCGGCATCGGCCCGCTGATGAAGTCCGTGAACGGCGCCTATGCCGCCGCGACGGCCGACCTGCCGACCCCCAAGCTGACCCGCGCCTTGCAGGAAGCACTGGAGAAGCAGGAGCCGAAGCGTAAAGCCGGCGTGCGTCCGAAGATGCGCTACGCGCACCAGGGCGGCCAGAACCCGCCGATCATCGTTATCCACGGTAATTCGCTGGATGCGGTGTCCGAACCGTACAAGCGCTATCTGGAGAAGCATTTCCGCGATAGCTTCAAACTGGTCGGTACCCCGCTGCGCATTGAGTTGCGCAACGGCAAAAACCCTTTCGATAAACGGGAAAAGTCTTAATCAGACGAGTTTGATCGGACCCGACCCCGGAATAAGTCGATCTTAAGGTTTATCCGGCTGCAAGATTTAAAAAAACAAGGTACAGTGTCTTTGGAGCAGCATCCCCAGCACTTGAAAAACAGGCGCAGCGTCTCCAATTCGTACACAACAACATAAAACGGAGCTGTTATGAGCAATAAAGGGCAATTGTTACAAGACCCATTCCTGAACGCGCTGCGCAAAGAGCACGTTCCAGTCTCGATCTACCTGGTCAACGGCATCAAGCTGCAGGGCCATATCGAGTCTTTCGACCAATACGTGGTCCTGCTGCGTAACACCGTAACCCAGATGGTTTACAAGCACGCCATTTCCACCGTGGTGCCTGCCCGCGCCGTCAACCTGAACATGGATAACTCCTCCGAGGCAGCGGAGTAAGACACTTCGTATGCGTGCAGCTTTAGTCGGGGTAGATTTCGGTCAGGGCGACTTTGCTGCCAGTATCGAGGAGTTGATGCTGCTGGCCCGCTCCGCGGGCGCAGAGCCGGTCACCACCATCACCGGTAAGCGGTCGGCGCCGGATGCCGCGTATTTCGTGGGCAGCGGCAAGGCCGACGAAATCGGCCATGCGGTGCGGGACTACAAGCTCGAGATCGTTATCTTCAATCATGCGCTGTCCCCAGCCCAGCAGCGCAATCTGGAAAAACGCCTGAACGTGCGGGTGCTTGACCGCACCAGCCTGATCCTCGATATCTTTGCGCAGCGTGCGCAAAGCCACGAGGGCAAGGTGCAGGTCGAACTGGCGCAGTTGCAGCACCTGGCCACGCGCCTGGTGCGCGGCTGGACCCACCTGGAACGCCAGAAGGGCGGTATCGGCCTGCGCGGCCCGGGCGAAACCCAGCTCGAAACCGACCGCCGCCTGCTGGGCGAACGGGTCAAGATGCTGCGTGCCAAGCTGGCCAAGCTGCGCAAGCAGCACGAGACCCAGCGCCGTGCGCGCGGCCGCAACCATACTTTCTCGGTGTCCCTGGTCGGCTATACCAACGCCGGCAAGTCGACGCTGTTCAATTCGCTGACCAAGGCTGGCGTCTACGTGGCGGACCAGCTGTTCGCGACGCTGGACACCACCTCGCGCCGCGTCTACATGGGCGAGGAAATCGGCAACGTGGTGCTGTCCGATACGGTCGGTTTCGTGCGCGAACTGCCGCACCAGCTGGTGGCCGCTTTCCGCGCCACGCTGGAAGAGACCATCCACGCCGATCTGCTGCTGCATGTGGTGGATGGCGCTTCGCCCAGCCGCATGGAGCAGATCGAGCAGGTCAACCTGGTGCTGCGCGAAATCGGCGCCGACCATATCCCGCAGATTCTGGTGTGGAACAAGATCGATGCCGCGGGCCTTGAGCCGGCGGTGGAACGTAATGAGTATGATAAGATTTCCCGCGTATTCATCAGTGCACGCACGGGCGAAGGCCTGAACCTGCTGCGCGATGCAATCTGTGAGGCAGCACGGGATGAGCAGGAGGCGCTCGCCAACCCCAAAGAAGAGGTGGCGCCGGACAGTATTCTCACCTTTACCCAAGTAGGATCTCACTAAAAGAAAAATATGCCTTTTTCCTCTCTCAAGAAAAGACTCGGCAACTATATTGCCCAGGAAGGCAAAAAGCCCGGCGAAGGACCGCCGGACCTCGATCAACTCTGGCGTGATTTCAACCAGCGCCTGAATGGCCTGTTTGGCGGCGGCAAAAACCGCGGCAGCAATTCGGGCGGCGGCGGTGGCGGCAATGGCGGCGGCGACATGAAGGGCGCCGGCTTCACCTTTGGGGCGGTCGCTTCGGTGGCGGCGCTGGTATGGCTCGCTTCCGGTGCGTTCATCGTGCAGGAAGGCCAGACTGGCGTTGTCACCACGTTCGGTAAATTCAGCCACACCACGCCGGCCGGTTTCAACTGGCGCTGGCCGTATCCGTTCCAGGGCAATGAAATCGTCAACGTGTCCCAGGTGCGCACGGTGGAGGTGGGCTACCGCGGCAGCGCGAAGACCAAGATGGCTTCGGAAGCGCTGATGCTGACCGAAGACGAGAACATCATCGATATCCAGTTCGCCGTGCAATACAAGCTGAGCGACCCGGTGAAATGGCTGTATGCCAACCGCGATGCGGAAGACACGGTGCGCCAGGTGGCCGAAACGGCTATCCGCGAAATCGTCGGCCGCAGCAAGATGGACTTCGTGCTGTACGAAGGGCGCGAAAAGGTTGCCACCGATACCCAGCAACTGATGCAGTCGATCCTGGACCGCTACAATTCGGGCGCTCAGGTGACCAATGTGACGATGCAGGGCGTGCAGCCGCCGGAGCAGGTGCAGGCTTCGTTCGACGATGCCGTGAAAGCGGGCCAGGACCGCGAGCGCCAGAAGAACGAAGGCCAGGCTTACGCCAACGACATCGTGCCGAAAGCGCGCGGTGCGGCGTTCCGCCTGATCCAGGAAGCCGAGGCGTACCGCGCCATGACGGTGCAGAACGCGACCGGTAATGCCGACCGCTTCAAGTCCGTGCTGACCGAGTACCAGAAGGCGCCGGGCGTGACGCGCGACCGCATGTACCTGGACACCATGCAGCAGATCTTCTCCAACACCAGCAAGGTGATGGTGGACTCCAAGGCCGGCAGCAACCTGCTGTACCTGCCGCTGGACAAGCTGATCGCCCAGGTCGCTGCCACCGAGGGACGCGCTGCCAGCGTGACCCCGCCGCCGCCGGCGGCCGTGCTGCTGCCGCCAGAACCGACACCTGACACGAACCGCCGTGATAGCCGTTCGCGTGAATCGTCCCGTGAGCGGGAGGGCCGTTAATGAATCGCTTTGCAACTATCCTGATTACGGGCTTTATCGCCCTGATGCTGCTGTCGTCCACCGTGTTCGTGGTGGACCAGCGCAAGTACGCCATCGTGTTCGCGCTGGGTGAAGTGAAGCAGGTGATTGCCGAGCCTGGCCTGCACTTCAAGCTGCCGCCGCCGTTCCAGAACGTGGTGTACCTGGACAAGCGCATCCAGACCCTGGACCCGAAAGAGGCCGACCGCTTCATCACCGCCGAAAAGATGAACATCCTGGTCGATGCCTTCGTCAAATGGAAGGTCACCGATCCGCGCCTGTACTTCGTCTCCTTTGGCGGCGATGAGGGCAGGGCGGGCGACCGCATGCAGCAGATCGTGAAGGCGGCCCTGAACGACGAGATCACCAAGCGCACCGTGCGCGAAGTGATTTCCGGCCAGCGCGGCAAGGTGATGGAATCGATCCGCAGCAAGGTGGTGGACGAGGCCAAGCAGATAGGCGTGGAAATCGTCGACGTGCGCCTGAAGCGGGTGGATTACGTTGAGCAGATCAACAATTCCGTGTACGAACGCATGAAGGCCGAGCGTGCCCGCGTGGCCAACGAAGCCCGCTCCACCGGCGCCGCCGAGTCGGAGCAGGTGCGTGCCGATGCGGACAAGCAGCGCACCGTGATCCTGGCCGAGGCTTACCGCGAAGCGGAGAAGATCAAGGGCGAGGGCGATGCCAAGGCGTCGCAGATCTACGCCGAGGCGTTTGGCCGCAATCCGGAGTTCTACAAGTTCTACCGCTCGCTGGAAGCCTACCGCGCTTCCTTCAAGAGCAAGGCTGACGTGATGCTGGTCGATCCGCAGTCCGACTTCTTCAAATACTTCAAGAGCGCAGGCTCGGGCAAGTAAGCGATTCAGCACCTGTGGCGCCGCTCTGCGGCGCCATTTTTTTTTACCTGCACCGTAACAATTTCGCGTAAAATACGCGGTTTGGTCATCCACTTTTGTGGGTGGCGTCGTTGCGCCTGCATTGTTTTTAATTCAATAGCACCAACCATGCCGAATTGGCTTTTGCCCGAATATATTGCCGACGTCTTGCCTTCGGAAGCACGCAAGATCGAGGAGCTGCGCCGTCAGATGCTGGATAACTTCCGGCTGTACGGTTACGAGCTTGTAATGCCGCCGATGCTGGAGTACGTCGAGTCCCTGCTGGCCGGCGCCGGCACCGACACGGACCTGCGCACGTTCAAACTGGTGGACCAGATCTCCGGCCGCATGCTGGGCCTGCGCGCCGACATGACGACGCAGGTGGCGCGTATCGACGCCCACTTGCTGAACCGCGCCACCGTGACCCGCCTGTGCTACGCCGGCTCCGTATTGCATACCCGTCCATCCGGCCTGCATTCGACGCGCGAGCCGTACCAGATCGGCGCCGAAATCTACGGCCATGCCGGCCTGGAAGCGGATGCGGAAATCCAGGAGCTGGCGCTTGGCTCGCTGTCCCTGGCCGGCTTTACCGACATGCGCCTGGACCTGACCCACGTCGGCGTGCTGCGCGCGATCCTGGCGCAGGATCCGGCGGCGACCAGGGATTACGACGCCATCGTGGCGCTGTTGCGCGGCAAGGACGTGCCGGGCCTGCAGCAGCAGACCGCCAGCTACAACGACGCGACGCGCGCCGCGCTGCTGGCATTGCCGAACCTGTACGGCGACGTGGACGTGCTGAAGCGAGCGCGCGAGGTGCTGCCGGCACTGCCGGGCATCACCCATGCGCTGGCCGAACTGGCCGCGCTGGCGGCATCGGCCATCGGCCGCGCCGAAGTGGCGATCGACCTGGCCGACCTGCGCGGCTACCAGTACGAGAGCGGCGCCATGTTCGCGCTGTACGTGCCGGGCCTGCCGAACGCTGTGGCACGCGGCGGCCGCTACGACCACGTGGGCGAAGCATTCGGCCGCGCCCGTCCGGCCACCGGCTTCTCGCTGGACCTGCGCGAGCTGGCGCGCCTGCTGCCCACCGCGGAGCGCAAGCATTCGATCCGCGCGCCGTGGGGCAATGCACCGGAATTGAAGGAAAAAATCGCCGAACTGCGCAAGTGCGGCGAAGTTGTGATCCAGTCGCTGCCGGGTCACAACGATGAACAGGACGAGTTCGAGTGCGATCGCGCGCTGGTGCTCGACGAAAGTGGTAGTAACTGGATTCTCAAAAACTTAGGTTAATTGTGATGTCAAACAAAACTGCAAAGAACGTTGTTGTTATCGGCACCCAGTGGGGCGATGAAGGCAAGGGCAAGATCGTCGACTGGCTGACCGAACACGCCCAGGGCGTGGTGCGCTTCCAGGGCGGCCACAACGCGGGCCACACCCTCGTGATCGGCGGCGTCAAGACCGCCCTGCAGCTGATCCCTTCGGGCATCATGCGCCCAGGCGTGGCCTGCTACATCGGTAACGGCGTCGTGCTGTCCGTGCCCGACGTGCTGCGCGAGATCGACAAGCTGGAAGCGGCCGGCGTGGAAGTGTCTTCCCGCCTGAAGATCTCCGAGGCTTGCCCGGTCATCCTGCCTTACCACACCGCACTGGATGCCGCCCGTGAAGCCGCGCGCGGCGCCGCCAAGATCGGCACCACCGGCAAAGGCATCGGCCCTGCATACGAAGACAAAGTCGCCCGCCGCGCCATCCGCGTGGCCGACCTGCTGAACGCAGAGCGCTTTGCCGAGAAGCTGAAAGAGAACCTGGACTACCACAACTACGTCCTGGAAAACTATCTCAAAGCACCGAAGATCGATTACCAGAAGACCCTGGACGACGCGCTGGCCTACGTGCCGCGCCTGCGCCCGATGGTGACCGACGTCTCGTCCGCCCTGTACGCCACCCACAAGGCCGGCGGCTCGCTGCTGTTCGAAGGCGCGCAAGGCTCGCTGCTGGACGTCGACCACGGCACCTACCCGTTCGTCACCTCGTCGAACTGCGTGGCGGGTAATGCCGCTGCCGGCGCCGGCGTCGGTCCTGGCATGCTGCACTACATCCTGGGCATCACCAAGGCCTACACCACCCGCGTTGGTTCCGGCCCGTTCCCATCCGAACTGCCGACCGATGCAGGCGTTGGCCACCACTTGTCCTCCGTGGGCCACGAGTTCGGCACCGTGACCGGCCGTGCCCGCCGTTGCGGCTGGTTCGATGCAGCGCTGCTGCGCCGCTCGGTGCAGATCAACGGCGTGTCGGGCATGTGCCTGACCAAGCTGGACGTGCTGGACGGCCTGGAAACCCTGAAGATCTGCACCGGCTACACCATCAACGGCAAGCACTCCGACATCTTCCCGGTCGGCGCTGAAGATGCGGCGCTGTGCCAGCCGATCTACGAAGAGATGCCAGGCTGGAGTGAAAGCACCGTCGGCGCCAAGTCGATGGACGCGCTGCCGGCAGCCGCACGCGCCTACATCAAGCGCATCGAAGAAGTGGTCGGCGTGCCGATCGACATGGTATCGACCGGCCCTGACCGCGAAGAGACCATCGTCCTGCGCCACCCATTTGAATAAGAAAGAAAAAGAGCATGACCACTCCTGTATCCGACCAAAAGCACCTGTGGGTTAGCTGGGACGAGTACCACCGCCTGATCGAGCGCCTGGCGCTGAAGGTCCATGAATCGGGCTGGAAGTTCGACATGGTGCTGTGCCTGGCGCGCGGCGGCGTGCGTCCGGGCGACGTGTTCTCGCGCATCTTCGACGTGCCGCTGGCGATCCTGTCGACCAGCTCCTACCGCGAAGAAGCCGGCACCGTGCGCGGCGACCTGGATATCGCCAAGTACATGACCATGACCAAGGGCCCGCTGTCCGGCAAGATTCTGCTGGTCGACGACCTGGCAGATTCCGGCGTGACCCTGACCAAGGTGATGAAGCACCTGAAGGAGAATTTCGAAGGCGTGACCGAAGTGCGTTCGGCCGTGATCTGGACCAAGGGCTGCTCCGCGTTCAAGCCTGACTACCAGATGGAAGAACTGCCGCACAACCCATGGATCCACCAGCCGTTCGAAGACTACGACGGCCTGCGCCCGCACCAGCTGGCGGCCTGGATCAAGAAAGGCGAAACTGGCGCGTAATAGCAGCCAGTCTCAAATGAAAGCGGAAGGATGAAAGTCCTTCCGCTTTTTTTTTCAGCGTACTTCCAGCAATTCGACGTCGAAGACCAGGTTGGAATTGGGCGGGATCGGGCCGACGCCGTTGCTGCCATAGCCCAGGCTGGCAGGCACGATCAGGGTGCGTTTGCCGCCGACTTTCATGCCCTGCACGCCCTGGTCCCAGCCGGGAATCACCTGCCCGGCGCCGAGCGGGAAGTTGAACGGGCTGCGGCCGATGGAGGAGTCGAATTGCGCGCCGTGCTGCTGCGGCGAGTTCGGTTCGTAAATCCAGCCGGTGTAGTTGACTGCGACGTTGGCGCCTGCGACCGCTTCCTTGCCGGTGCCGACCACGGTATCGATCTTTTGCAGGGCAATGGCGGGCGCCTCGGCCTGGGAGGAGGCGGGGGCAGGCGCCTTGCCGCGGTCGCAGCCTGCCAAAGCCAGGGTGAGGCCGACGCCGATAAGGCAGGAGGAGAACAATCGCTTCATTATTTTCTTTCAAAATAAACGGAAAGAAGCGAGTGTACTGAATCCGCCACAAAGTGCGAAAAAAAAGGCAGGCAGTGGCAATTCGAGATATTTCCGTAAAGAAATGCCTATACAATTCTTGGCATCATTTTGCAAGTTGCCGGGATTGCGATGTTTCCTTCGATGTTGTTCTCTGTGATGCTGGCGGTGTCTCCCGCGGAGCCAGGCGGCGCTCCGGCCGCGAAGCCGGCCGTGCTGCAAAAGCAGTGGGCCGAGCGCAAATTCGACAGCATCGAGCGCGGCTTGCGCGAAACCTGCGCAGCCGATGCAGCCGCTTTCGAAATACAGTTCGACAGCTATTTCCGCGCCACGCAAACCTGGGAAGCGGAGCGCAACGCGCTGGAGCAATGGCGCCAGCAGGCGCCCGAAGCGCTGGCGCAGGCCCTGGTGGAGGCCATCTACTGGCGCGCCTATGCCGCGCAATTGCGGCTGGGCGCTATCGGCCACCTGCCGAAGGAAGCGATGCAGTTCTACCAGGAGCAGCTGGGGCGCGGCATCGCCCGCCTGCAGCATGTCAAGGCGCAGGCCAATGCCTGTCCGCTGTGGCATAGCCTGAACATCAGCCTCCAGCTGGAAGGCGCCGGCTCGCGGCGCGGCGCCGCCAGCGCCTACCTGGACGCGGTGCAGGCCTTCCCGAATGACCAGCAGATCCACTTTGCCATGGCGCGCGCCTACAGTCCGCGTTCGGGCGGCAGCGCGGTGCAGTTCGACCAGTTTGCGCGGCGCGCCATGTTCTTCACCAAGGCGGTCGAGGGCGGCGCCATGTATGCGCGCCTGTACTGGCGCGAAGACGGCAATGGCAGCGAGGCGATCCAGTTCCGCGAGCAGCGCGGCCTGCCGGACTGGCGCATGGTGAAGAGCGGCTTCGAAGACCTGCTGCAGCGCCATCCGCAAGACCTGCGCGGCCGCAACAAGTTCGCATCCTTCGCCTGCCGCGCCAATGACCGCGCAACCTACCTCAAACTGCGCCAGGAGCTGGGCGAGCGGATCTTGCCCGAGCTATGGCCGGACGTGGCCGGCGTCGAAGCGTGCGACCGCAAGCTGGGCAAGGGCGGTTCAGCTGCCACTTCGCCGACGCAAGCCAGTGGTGTAAACTCGCACTCATGACCCAAGACTTCTTCCAGACCTTCATCCTGCTGATGCTGGTGACCGACCCGTTCGGCAATGTTCCCATTTTTGCATCGGCGCTGGCCACGGTGCCGCCCAAGCGGCGCCCGAAAATCGTCGTGCGCGAATGCCTGATCGCCTTTGTGGTGCTGCTGGTGTTCATGTTCTTCGGCAGCCACTTCCTCAAGGCGCTGAGCCTGTCGGAAGCGTCGCTGCGCATTGCCGGCAGCGTGATCCTGCTGCTGATCGCGATCCGCATGGTGTTCCCGCATCCGGACGGGGTGCTGGGCAGGCAGGAGGGCGGCGAACCGTTCATCGTGCCGCTGGCGATTCCTGCGCTGGCCGGACCTTCCGCGCTGGCGACCGTGCTGCTGTTCTCGCGCGAGAGCACCGGCGAGGTGCTCACGCACGTGGCTGCGCTGTCAGCCGTGGTGGTGGTGTGGCTGGTGGTGTTCCTGGGCGCCGAACGCCTGCAGAAAGCCCTTGGCTCGCAGGTGATGACGGCCTTCGAACGCCTGATGGGCCTGATCCTGGCCGCGATGTCGATCGAAATGCTGCTGGGCGGCGTGCGCGAATTCGTCAAGACGCTGTAAGCGCGGCAGGCAGGACTGCGGCAGCGATTCGATTCCAGTTTTTACAACAGCGCCTTTGGGAGAGTTGTGGCTCTTCTGCTAAGCTAGCGCGTCGCCCGCCGGGCTAATCAGGAATGCCGATGTATTTCGCCGAGATTTACAACCAGTGGCGCAGCCGCCGCGGCGCGCAGCGCCAGCCCGGGCAGGCCTTGCCGCGTACGGTGTATGCGCTGGGCGCCACCAGCCTGCTGACGGATGTTTCGACCGAGATGGTGGCCAGCGTGCTGCCGGTCTACCTGATGCTGGCCCTGCACCTGTCGCCGGCCGAATTCGGCGTAGCCGACGGCCTGTTCCGCGGCGGCGCGGCGGTGGCAGCCTTGCTGCTCGGCGGCGCGCTTACTTACGGCAGCGGGCGCAGCAAACTGATTGCAGGCGCCGGTTATGCGATGTCGGTGCTGGCCAAGCTGGCCTTGCTGGCCAGCGGCACTTTTGCCGCCATCGTTGCCTGCCTGGCGCTGGACCGCATGGGCAAGGGCCTGCGCGCTGCGCCGCGCGATACCATCCTGGCCGCCAGCGTGCCGTCGCACCAGCTGGGACTGGCCTTCGGTACGCACCGTGCGATGGATGGGGCAGGTGCCCTGGCCGGGCCGTTGCTGGCAGCGGGCCTGCTGTGGCTGGCGCCGCAGCAGTACACCCTGTTATTCCTGGTTGCCCTGGCCTTTGCCGTGGCCGGCATCGCCATTTTCGGCCGGCTGGTGCCCGCCGCTGCCCCCGCTTTCCAATCGGCGACTGCGCCAGCCGCGCGGGAGCGCCTGTCGCTGCGCGCGCACTGGCAGCGCTGCCTGCCGCCGGCTTGCCGCAAGCTGCTGGCCGCTGCCATGCTGCTGTCGCTGTTCACAGTCAGCGAGGGCATGATCTACGCGCAGATGCAGCAAAGCTTTGCGCTGGAACCCTATATGCAGCCTTTGCTGCCGGTTGGCACTGCAGCGGCCTTCCTGTTGCTGGCGGCGCCGATCGGCTGGCTGGCCGACCGTGCCGGCCGCTTGCGCGTTTTCCTTGGTGCCCACATCGTCCTGCTGCCCTTGTATGGCCTGCTGTGCGGCGCCGCCGGCGCTACGCCGCCGGTGTGGCAGGCTGCCGGCCTGGTGCTGCTGCTTGGCTGCTATGTGGCCGCCACCGATGGCGTGCTGATGGCTGCCGTCGCGGCTGCCGTGCCGCCAGCGGCGCGCAGCATGAGCCTGGCATTGTTTGCGGCCGGCATCGCTGCCGCCAAGCTGGCGTCATCCGTGCTGTTTGGCCTGCTGTGGGACCGCTATGACGTGAACGGCGCCGTGCTGGTATACGGCGCCGGCCTGCTGTGCGCACTCGCCCTGTTCGCCCTGTTCAATCCGCTGCGCCTTGCCGGCCTGCCGGCCCAACTGCTGCCCGAAACGCCATGAAGTCCACGCTGCTAGCCGCACTTGCCTGCCTGTCATTCACCGTCGCGCCTGCTTCCGCAGCCTCGCTGCTGGCGCGCCACACGCTGGGCGCCGATGCCGGCCGGGTCGACGTGCTGAAAATGCCCGGCGGGCAGGCGCAGGGCCAGCTGGGGTTGCGCTGCGAACGCCTGCATTACAGCGCCGGCGTACTGGCCTGCCTGCGCGCTGTGCCGGGACAGGGCCTGAAGCTGGACCTGGCCGACAAGGCAGGGCAGGTGACGCAGACGCTGTCGTTCCCGAACGTGCTGCTGGCGAGCCGGGTGCGCGTCGCGCCAAACGGCGCCCTGGCTGCATTCACCGGCTTTTCCGGCGGCCATACCTACACCGGGACCGACTTCACCACCCGCACTTATGTGATCGACGTGGCGCGCAAGCGCCTGCTGGCCGATCTGTCCACCTTCCGCGTGGTAGAAAGCGCGACGTTGCAGATGCCGGCACGGCGCTTCAATGTCTGGGGCGTCAGCTTCGACCCGAATGCGCAGGGGCGCTTCGTGGCCACGGTGGGGGCGGGCGGCGCGGTGTTCCTGGCGCAGGGCGACCTGGCGGCGAAAACCCTGGTGCTGCTGCGCAAGGAGATGGAATGCCCATCGTTTTCACCGGACGGCAAGCGCATCGCCTTCAAGCGCCGCAAGCCCGAAGGCGGCTGGCTGCCTGCCATTTACGAGCCGGCCAGCGGGCGCGAATGGGTGCTGCAGGAAACGCGCAGCATCGACGACCAGATCCTGTGGCTGGACGACGCCACCATCGCCTATGAACTGGCGCGCCCGGGCCAGCCGGACGGCGGCGAAACCGATGTGGTGCTGCGGGCTGCGGCCGGAAACACTCCGTCCACGGTGTTGCGCGCCGGCGGCGGTTCGCCGAGCCTGTACGATTAGCGTTCTTGCAACACTATCACATTGCAAGTTGCAAAGTATGTAATCCGTCCTTTTCCCTAGGGAAAGGCAGTCCTAGCACTATTTTTTAGTGCTGGGAAGAATACAAATTTATCTTTTTAAAAAAATATCATAAAAGACATTCTGCTAAGCTAGCGGGCGATATTGCCAAAAGGCATTAATACCTTACTAGCCAGGGAATGAACGTGAAACTCGTCCGCACGGCCGCCAGCGGCCTCCTGTCGTTTGCATTGCTCCTCCAACTCATGCTGTTCAGTGCGCCCGCCACGGCGCAGGACACCCCCCTGAGCCGCGGCTTGGTCTGGCTGCAAGCCCAGGTCCAGCCTGACGGCTCGCTGGGCGGCGAGGCGGCATCGATAGCAACGCCGCTGCAGGCCCGCAGCGAATCGCTGTACACCCTCAAGCTGCTGGGCGCAGCGGCCGCCAGCCAGGCGCCGCTGCGGCAGGCGCTTACGGCCGAGCAGGACCTCAGCACCGAATACATGGCACGGCGCGCCTGGGCCCTGGGCTACGGCGGCGTGGCGCAGCCGGCCCTGATCGAAGAACTGCAAAAGCGCCAGAACAGCGACGGCGGTTACGGCGGCGACGGCGGCTATAGCTCGAACATTGCCGACACCTCGTGGATGCTGCTGGCCCAGCGTGCCGGCGGCGCCCAGCCCGACGCGGCTGCGGTGACGCGCGCGCTGGCCTTCCTCGATGCCAACCACATGGCAGACGGTTCGTTTGCCGTCAACCGCCAGGCCAGCATGTACGCGACGCTGAAAGCCATGCTGGCGTCGGCCGCCTGGTCCAGCCAGCAGGGTGCGGGCTCCTTCAGCGCGCAGTCGCTGAACTGGCTGCTGGCGCAGCGCAATGTGGCCGGCAACTTCGGCAATCCTTTCGACAATGCCCTGGCGCTGTGGGTGCTGGCCACCCAGACCGCCGACCAGGCCATTCTGAAACCTGCTTCCGATGCGCTGCTGGCCACCCAGCTGGCCAACGGCAGCTGGAACGACGATCCTTACCTGACCGCGGTGGCCCTGCGTGCGCTGTACCTGGTCAACCATCCGCCGGCAAGCAATGGCAGCGCCTCCGTGCGCGGCCTGGTGGCCGATGCCGCCAGCGGTCTGCCGCTGGCCGGCGCCAGCGTGCAAGTGGTGGCGGGCGGCGACGCCGCTGCCGGCAGCGATGCCAACGGCAATTTCACCCTGTCCGGCATCAGCGCCGGCAACCTGACGCTGCGCTTTGCCCGCCTGGGCTATGCCAGCCGCGATGTCAGCCTGAGTGTCGGCACCGGCCAGAGTCTGAGCATCGGCACCGTGGCGCTGGCGCCTGCTTCGCTGAGCGCGACCCTGTCCGGCATTGTGCGCAACGACAGCGGCCAACCGCTGGCGGGCGCCGTGGTGGCGGCAGGCACCGCTGCGGCTACCACCAATGCCAGCGGCGCCTTCACCATCACCAACCTGAGCCCGGGCCCGCTGACGGTCACGGTCACCGCGCCGAACTATCGTACGGTCAGCGTCAACCTGGATGTGGTGGCCAATACCAGCTACACCTTCTCGCCCGGCATGACCCCGGCCTCCAAGCCTGAACCGACCAGCGCCACCATCAGCGGCAAGGTGGTCAACGCCGCCACCAAGGCCGGCATCGTCGGCGCCACGGTGCAAGTGGCCGGCAAGACTGTAACCACCACCGCCGGCGGCGCCTTCAGCGTGGCCAATGTGACGCCGGGCGCAATCACCATTGCGGCCAGCGCGGCAGGCTACCAGGCAGTCAGCGGCAGCGGCATGGCGGTAGCCGGCCCGAATTCGATCGGCGACATCGCGCTGTCGCCGATGCCCACTTCCTCCACCCTGAGCGGCGTGGTGACCGATGGCGCCACCGGCGCCCCGGTAGCCGGCGCCAGCGTGGCGGTGCAAGGGCAGGGTACGCCGGTGGTCACCGATGCGGCGGGCAAGTACCAGATCGCCGGCATCAGCGGCACCGGCTTCGCACTGAACGTGGGCGCGGCGGACTATTTCTCGCAAGTGCTGAACGTGGCGCTGCCGCAGCCGGGCAATGCAACGGTCGACGTCAAGCTGCAAAAGCGCGACAGCAGCGCGGCCGACATCAGCTTCATCAAGGTCGCAACACCGCAGCACAGCTATTACGCGACCGGCATGATTCCGCTCGAGATCCTGCTGGCCAACAATGCCGCCAAGGCCGCCACCGTGCTGGTGACGGCGCAGGTAATCAACAAGGAAGGCAATATCGTCCACACCTACCTGGGCAACCCTGGCGTGAGCTGGCGCGGCCAGGAACCGGACAACCGTCCGCTGGCGCTGGGCGCCAACAGCACGCTGGAGCTGATGCTGGAGTGGAATACGCTGCGCCTGCCGGGCGGCGCCTACACCATCAAGGCGCGCGCCTTCGACGAATCGGGCCGCGTGGTGGCGGAGGCGGACGGCGATTTCGAAGTGCTGACCGCGCCGCGCCTGGCTGGCGGCGTGCTGGCCGACCCGCCGCTGGCGCAAGCTGGCGCCAAGACCGTGGTCACCTTCACCGGCGACGTGGTCAATAACGGCAACCAGGCGCTGGCCTCGGGCGATATGCAGCTGAAGGTCATCCTGGCGGCGCAGGAACCTGTCAACGGCCAGACCGAAGCCAATGTACGCACCTTGGCCAGCGGCGCGCCGCTGATGCGCGCGCGCAAGCTGAAGATCGCACCGGAAGGCTGGCTGTACACCGTCAACTATTACGAAGGCAAGGTGCTGCGCCTGGATACCAATGGCACGCAGACAGTGCTGGGCCAGCTGCCCAACAATGTGCCGTTCGCCGACGTCACGCTGGATGCGGCCGGCAATATCTGGGCCGCTTACAACGCGGTGCTGTACCGCCTGACGCCGCAGGGTGTGCAGACGCGCTTCGACACTACGCAGATCAATGACATCGCGGCGCTGAGTGCCACTGCGGATGGCCTGCTGATGGCCGGCCGCTTCAACGGCGAGAGCCGCCTGGTGCTGCGCGCCGACAACGGCCAGGAAACCATTCTGGCGCGCAACGGCTTCTCGGCGCCGGTGGCGCTGGTGAAGGACGATGCCGGCAACTTCGTGGTGACCAATAGCAGCGACGGTACCCTGGTGAAGGTCTCGGCCAGCGACGGCAAGATCTCGCCGTTCGTGCGCAACCTGCGCAACCCGCAAGGCATCGCGCGCGACGCGGCCGGCAACTTCTACGTGGCCGAGGCAGACCTGGCGCGCGTGTCCAAGATTACGCCGGCAGGGGAGGCCAGCGTGTATGCCACCGGCCTGGGCACGCCGTACGGACTGGCCTTCGACGGCAGCGGCATCCTGTACGTCAGCGACACCAACAACGATTCGATCCACAGCGTGCAGCCGAACGGCACGGTGCGCCTGTTCGCACGCGGCTTCGGCTACCAGCCGCGCGGCATGGCGTATGACCTGAACGGCGACCTGCTGCTGCTCAACTCCGGCGACGGCACGCTGCGCCGCAAGGATGCGCAGAACAATGTCAGCTTCGTCGCCAACGGCATGTCGCAGCCGTACAACCTGGTGGTGCTGCCTAACGGCGACTACCTGGTGACCGAATACGGCAACGGCAAGGTGACCCGCATCAGCAACGGTGTGAAAAGCAACTTCGCCGTTGGCCTGAGCGGTCCGCTCGGCATTGCGCTGGATGGCTCGGGCAATGTGCACGTGACTGAATACAACGGCAACCGCGTCACCAGGTTCGCGCCGGACGGCGGCAAGCTCGGGACAACCGAAAGCCTGCTGGTGCGTCCTTACCAGGTGCGCGCGGCAGCCAACGGCGACATCTATATCCGCAACTCGGGCAGCATGGTGCGCTATGCCGGCGGCGAGTACAAATACTGGCACCGCGGCTTCAACTATACCAACTGGACGCCGGATATCACCCCGGGTTCGGTGCTGGCCCTGAGCGGCTCCACCCTGGTGCGTGTCGACTCGGCCGGCGTGGTGACGACCGTGCGCAGCAACCTGCCGTTCACCCCCTACGCGGTGGCAGTCGACCCGGCCGGCAATATTTACCTGAGCGACTATTCCAACCGCAAGATCCACAAGCTCGATACCGCGGGCACCTTGAGCGAACTGGTGACGCTGGCGAACTATCCGTCCACCGCCAGCATGACCGACCTGCAGACCGATACCGCAGGCAACCTGGTGCTGCGCACCGGCGGCGGCTTCTACCGCGTGTCGCCGGAAGGCGCACTGACCCCGGTCACGTTCTCGTCGTCCTATATCTACAACTGGACCGCCGGCGGCGAAAACGAGATCATCATCTTCAACTACGACAAGACTTACCGCGTCAATACCCTGACCGGCGCCAGCACGCTGCTGATGGCGCGCGGCACCGTCGGCCCGAACGGGAATATTTCCTTCGGCGCCGTCAGTCCGGACAACAAGCTGTGGGTGGTGGACGACAGCCTGTACATGCTTACCGCGCACACCATGGCCGGCGAGGAAGTGGCGCGCCTGCACGGTTTCGAGAACCCGACCGCAATCGTGTTCAGCGGCAGCGAGATGCGCTTCTCCGACAACGCCGAACGCTTCATGTGGTACGCCGGCGATGCCTACCCAAGCTATATGGGCAAGTTCCAGGCGCGCTACCTGGCCCATGTGAACGGCGTGACCTATGGCACGGCCTCCAGCGGCAGCATCAACAAATACGTGGGCGGCGCCAAGGTCTACGAGCAGTATTACAACCCGGGCAGCTACACCCTGGGCGGCCTGGCGCTGCGCAACGACGGCGGCCTGGCATATTCGTATTGGGATGACGGCCGCGTTGTCGTCCTGTCGCCTGGCAAGACGGTGGAACTCGACTTTGCCGGCCTGCGCGCGCCGCAGGGCCTGGCCTTTGACGCCAGCGGCAAGCTGTACGCGGCCAGCAACTCCAACAATATGGTGCTGCGCTTCGACCCGGCGGCCGGCCCGGCGGGCAGCATCTACGCGCGCTTGACATCTCCGGTCGGCCTGGCGTTCAACAGCGCGGGCGAACTGTTTGTCTCGCGCACCAGCGGCGTGGACCGCATCAGCACCGCCGGCATCGTCAGCAACCTGTCCGACATGGGCGGCATCAACGGCCTGCTGGCGGAGGGCGGCCAGCTGCTGATGGCCAACCGCAGCACCAGCCAGCTGACGAAGCTGCGCAGCCAGCCTGCGGGCTGGGTGGCCGAGGTATTTGCCTCCGGCCTGTCCAACCCGGTCGCGCTGCGCCAGACCCCTGGCGGTGCGACGCTGATGCTGAACATCAATAACAACACCATCGTCAGCTTCCAGGACGGCAAGGTGGACCACCTGGCCAATGTCCCTTCCGGCATGTCGGCCTTCGACCTGGCGCCGGACGGCAGCATGCTGGCCGTCGGCAGCAATGGTGCGGTGGTGCGCGTCGGCACCGATGGCGTGGGTTCGGACCTGCTGGTGAACAACCTGGTCAACCGCTGGCAACTGAACGGCGTGGCCGTGGCCAGCGACAGCCAGTCCTACCTGGTGGCGCAGAACGACAGCTCGGTCGGTGTGCTGTATGCGATGACGCAAAGCGCACCGGCGCAGCCGCCTGCCGTCGGCAGCGTGGTATTCGAGTCCACTGTGCCGATGGCGGAGCTGGGCATCGACGGCAGCTACCAGAAGCTGAACTTTGGCACCTGGGTGCCGCCGTACGGCGGCGACTTCCGCATCGAGATGAGCCGCAGCGGCATCGACGGCGCCATGCAGAACTTCCTGCACGTGGGCCCGAACGCCCAGAGCCAGCTGACCGCCGCGCGCAGCGAACTGCCGCCGGGCGACAGCGCACTGCAGATGTGCCTGGACCTGAAGGGCGCCGACTACACCACCATCTCGCGCGTCGAGATGGGCCAGGTGCGTACCGTCAGCAAGAGCCTGACCCCGCGTGGCATGGCCAGCGACCGTTCCGGCAAGCTGTATGTGACCGATTCCAGCCAGTTGTACCGCACCGACGCCTCGGGCAGCAGCACCGTGGTCGCCAGCGGCATGAACCTGGCGTTCGGCCTGGCCAGCGACTCGCAGGAAAACTTCTACGTCGCTTCGCGCAATAACAGCACCAGCCGCTACGAGGTGCTGCGCATCACCCGCGAGGGCGTGAAGACGGTAGTGGCCGACCTGGGCGTGAATAACGCCGCCGGTGTGCAGGTCAACAGCCGCGACGAGGTGCTGGTCGGTACCGTGGGCAAGCTGCTCAAGGTCACCCAGCAGGGCGTGGTGTCGACAGTTGCCACCAGCGGCTTCCCGAGCCCGCGCGGCATTGCGGTCGACGGCCGCGACAACGTGTACGTGCAAAACGAGAACCACTCGGTGTCGATGGTCAAGCCGGACGGCAGCTCGGTGGCGATCTTCAGCAAGGCCGACGGCAACGACCATCCATACTTCGAAGGCGACGGCTACCCGAACATCGCGGCCGACTGCGCCGACAATTTCTATATCGCGCCATACCAGTGGTCGCGCATCGGCCAGAGCGGCGAGGAATACTCGCTGGCCCAGGTGGTGCCGCGCACTGGCCAGATCGCGCGCCTGTTCGATGCCCGCACCATCGCACCGAACCTGGCCGACATCGATTACCTGGCGTTCGACCGCTTCAACAACCGCATCCTGATGTGGAACGACAACGACCAGTCGATCTGGCAGGTGCCGGTGACTTGCGGCGCGATCGGCGTGCAAGCCCACCTGGTGGCCAAGCCAAGCCAGCAGCTGACCGGCGCCAGCAAGCCGCCGAGCGCGGTAGTGCCGCTGCCTGATGGACGCACCGAGTACGTCTGGAACCTGCGCGACGTGACTGCGCAGGGATCCCAGGTCTGCTTCTCTGCCAACCAGGATGGCATGAAGCTGGGCGAAGTACGCGCCACCCTTGATTCGGGCTTCATCAGCTTCCAGAATACTTTCGCAGCCGGCGACGTCACCGTGCCGCTGAAAGTGCCGATGGTGCGCGCGACCAACGTGGTCAATATCGGCGCCACCACCGACAAGCCTGAATACCTGGCAGGGGAGAGCGCCCTGCTCACCACCTCGCTGGGCAACGCCAATACCGAAGTGGCCAACGGCGACCTGCGCGTGGATGTCTACGATGCGCGCGGCGAACTGGTGAACACGGTGACGCAGCAGGCTGTCGGCATTCCGGCCGGCGGCACGCTGCAGGTCAACGGCGCCTATGCAGCCGGCCAGCTGCAGCCGGGCATCTATACAGCGCGCGCCATGCTGAGCGAAAACGGCCAGGCTGTGGCCAGCGCCAGCGTCGACTTCCGCGTGCTGGCCGACCTGTCGCAGGCGGCTGCCGTGTCCACGCTGGCAGTGGACAAGCAGAACTACGCTCCAACCGACCGCGTGGCCATCGCCTCGCGCGTGATCGGCCAGTCGGCCAACGTGACGATGGAAAACCTGACGCTGGCGATCCAGGTCTACGACCAGTCCAATGCCCAGGTCTTCGGCAAGGCGCACGCCATCGTGCAACTGGCGCCTGGGACAAAACTGGACTTCGCTTCGCCGTTCCGCATGGTGAATGCGCTGCCGGGCACCTACCGCGTCGAGCAGCAGCTGCGCGACAGCGCGGGCCGCGTGCTCGACCGCCGCAGCGCATCCTATGCCGTCAGCTCGAGCGCGGAAACCGGCTACGGCCTGGGCGGCAGCATTACCGCCATGCCCAAGATGGTTCCGATCGGCGACAGCCTGGCCTTCACCTTCCAGGTGGTCAACAACGGCAACAGCGCGCTGGATAACCTGCCGCTGACCGTCAGCCTGCTCGATCCGGTGGCGCAGCAAGTGCGGGCGGAATTCCCGTACAGCGCCAGCGTGGCCGTGGGCGGCGTCTACAACGGCGCCGGCAACTGGCTGGCCGACGGCGAAGCAGGGCGCAACTACGTGGCCAAGCTGGGTGCAACTGTCGGTGGCAAGCAGATGACGCTGGCCCAGGATGCCTTCCAGCTGCTGCCGAAGTCCAGGCCTGACGTCAAGCTGGGCATCGAGCAGCACCTGGTGGCAGGCAACCGCGTGCTGGCCCTGGTGTCCTGCAACGACGACGAGAACGATGCGCCGGGCAATGACGGCAAGCCGCCGGTCTGCGAGACCGAACGCATGCACGCGATCGATGCCGCGCTGAGCGAGCTGGAAGTGCCGCACCTGGTGGTGACCAGCCCTGCAGCATTCCAGGCCAAGCTGCGCAGCGGCATGTTCAACACCTACTGGATCTCCGGCAAGGAGGACAAGATGAATGCCCAGCAGGTAGCCGAACTGCGCGAACGCATCAACGGCGGCGAAGGCCTGATCGTGGACGGCGTGCACGACAACCGCAACAAGGTGTTCGACAGCGTGACCGGCATCCTGTACCGCGGCAAGATCGGCCAGACCGGGCTGGCGGTGCGCTTCAATGGTCCGCTGTTCGAGAACCAGCGCCTGGTTTCCGTAGGCCGGGCACTGAAGCCGATTGCGAACGGCAGCACGGCGCAGGCCGACTTCGACGCAGTCCTGCCGCAGAACGCCGGACCTGCGGTGTTCAGCAATGCGTATGGCAACGGCCATTCGATGCTGTTTGCCTTCGACCTGGCCAGCAGCCTGGCCGGGGAGCAGGGCTGGCTGCCGGTACTGCGCTCGGCGCTGGCCGCAGTCATGCCGAATGTGGCCGAAGTGCCGATGGGCGGCGCCCTGGTGCCGATGCGCACGACAATCAGCAACCAGTCCGAAGCGGTGGAACTGGAAGTGACGGTCAAGCTGCCGGCTGGCGCAAGCTACCAGTCGTCGGCACCGGAGGCTGTATTCGACCAGGCCAGCAACACCGTACACTGGACGCTGGCGCTGCCGGCCGGCCAGGCGGCCAACCTGGACCTGCAAGTGAGGGCGCCGGAGACGGCCGGCCAGTACCTGCTGGAGACCACGGTGAGCTGGCTGGATAAAGGCAGCGCCGTGCAGTACGGCGACAAGCTGCAACGCGGCGTGACCGTCAACAGCGCCAGCCTGTACGGCAACGCGGCGCTGGGTGCGATCGACAAGCTGACGGTAACCCATCCGAAGTACCGCAAGCCGCGCGACAACGCTGCCAATGCAGTGCGGGCGGGCATGGGCTACTTCAGTGCCGGTACCCAGGCCGGTTACGCGGCAGCGATCGCCTCGCTGCTGGACGCGAGCGACAACCTGCTGGCGCTGCCGAACGACACGGCAGCGATCCGCCAGCAAATCGATTGCGTCCTGCGTGAAGCCGAATGGCGCTGGAGCCGCTTGCAGCCGCAGCAATAAGAAAACACGAACGAAGATAGCCAGGAAAAGACCATGTTCCGTAACAGCACCATGCAACGCATCATTGCCTCCGCCCTGCTGGCCACTTTTGCCAGCAGCACGGTAGCGCCGGTAGTCGCTTTTGCTCAGACCCCAGCTCCCTTCACACTGCAGCCGCTGGCCGGCGCAACGGGCGGCAGCCAGCCCGGCGTGGACAGCAACGGCATCCCCACCGGCAAAGGCTGGCGGCGTCTCGCCGCAGCCACCGCAGCCAAGGCAGCTCCCGTGGCCGCGCCGACGCAGACCTATGGCTTTGCGCTGTCGCAGATGGAAGAGATGGCCAATAAATCGGATGCCGACCTGGCAGCCGGCCGCGGCGCCGATGCGCTGGCGCAGGTCAATGCACTGCGCGCGCAGTACCTGCGCCTGAGGAAGGAAGAGGCGGTGATGGCGCAGTCCTTTGCCGCCACCGAAGCGCACCTGCGCGCGGCAGGCCTGGCCAGCGGCGAAATCCTGGCGCGCCACCAGGCGGCGATGCAGGAATTCGGCGCCCGCAATGCGGAACTGAAAACTGCAATGGCTGCCCTCGATGCGGCAGCAGGCGGCAAGGGCGCGGTGCAAACTGCGCTGGCCGACCTGGCCAGGCTGATGAAACGCCATTCCAGCCTGCCGGGGCGGGGTGAGCAGGGCAAGGGCCATGCATGGGGCAAGAAGAAAAAGGCGCCGCCGGATGTTGCGATGACCGAGCGCCAGCACGAGAAGCGCTTCCCGCGCTCCGTGCTGCTGGCCGCCGCCGGTTCGCTGAGCGGCATTACGCTGCCGGATGCGATCCTGCCGCAAGCCGTGCAGCCGGGCGACCTGGCCGAGCAGGGTGAAGTCGTGCTGTCGCCGGCCGTGCGGGCGCTGGCGGCACAGCTGGGCAACAATCCGGTCGCCATCTACAACTGGGTACGCAACAACGTCGCTTATGCGCCGGGCTTCGGCGCCAGGCAGGACGCGGACGCCACGCTGCTGGCGCGCCGCGGCAGCGCCACCGACACCGCCAGCCTGTTGATCGCGCTCAACCGCGCCGCCGGCATCGCCTCGCGCTATGTATATGGCACCATTGAAGTCCCGGTCGCGAAAGTCAATAACTGGCTGGGCGTAGACAATGCCGCCGCCGCGCAGGCATTGCTGGCGCAGGCCGGCATCCCGAATCGCGCCGTGAGCCAGGCCGGCCAGGTGGGCGCCATCCAGCTTGAGCACGTGTGGGTGGAAGCGTTTGTCGACTTCTCGCCAAGCCGCGGTGGCGTCAACAAGGCGCCGGGCGCCTGGGTGCCACTGGACGCCAGCTTCAAGCAAATGGACAGCAAGCCGGGCCTGGACCTGGTCAATGCCGTCAGCCTGAATGAGACCGGACTGCTTGGCCAAGTGCGCCAGGGCGCCGTCTGTACCGCGGACTATGCGCAGAACCTGAACCTGGCAAACCTGCAAGCCGGTTATACCGACTATAAATCGCGCCTGAACAACTACCTGGGCCAGAAGGGTGCCGACCTGACGGTAGGCGATGTGCTGGGCAACCGCAGCATCGCCGCCCGCAACTACAGCATCCTGCTGGGCAGCCTGCCGTACACCAAGGTGGCGCAAGGCACCATTGTCAACACGCTGCCCGACAACCTGCGCTGGCAGCTGCGCCTGCAACTGTTTGCGGGGGCTGCGCAGCAGGCCGCCAATAGCCCAGCCGTCAGCTACAGCGGCAGCCTGGCTTCGGTTGCCAACAAACGCCTGACCCTGAGTTTCGTGCCGGCCAGCCAGGCCGATGCCGATGTGCTGGCGTCCTATATGCCAAAGCCGCACGCCGACGGCAGCCCGATCCAGCCGAACGAATTGCCGCTCGAAGTACCGGGCTACCTGGTGCGCGTGAAAGCGGAAATCCGTGCTGACGGCGCAGTCGTCGCCAGCGGCGGCAGCTTCGTGCTGGGCAGCGAGCTGGCTGGCAGCATCGCCAGCTTCGACCCCTCCAGCGGCGACTGGAACGAGTCGTCGTTCGGCGCGCACGCCGGCGACTACCACGCCATCGCGGTGGATGCGCAAGGCATCTCGGCCGGCCAACTTGCCGCCGTCAAGGCGCGCCTGAACGCCACCCAGGCCAAGCTGGCAGGCGGGCAGGGCGCCAGCCTGGCGCGCGACGACGTCAGCGGCGACCTGCTGTACCACGCTGCACTGGGCTACTTCGCCACGGTGGACGCCAATGCCGGCGTGTTCCAGCGCGCAGCGCGCGTGGTGGATGTACGCCAGCCGTCGTACGGCCGCGCGGTTGCGCAGGCCCAGCCCGAAATGGTGATGGGCATTGTCAACAAGGTGCGCTTCCCAGGCGTAGTGCTGGACATCGATCGCCTGGACAGCGCCGTAGCGCAGAACAGCGGCGGCCTGGCGCCATCGGCATATATCAAGCAAGCCAACGAGCGCAATGCCGCATACGGCCACCTGGTGCTGGCCAAGCTGTTCACCAGCGCACAAACGCCAGGCCAGGCAGCGTCGCCGGTTAAAGCACTGAATGCCGCCGCAAGCGCAGGCAGCAAAGTGTTTGCCGTGACCGGCGCCAACGCAGCGGCGATCCTGCCGCAGGTAGACATTGCCGCTACCGCAGCCGCCGACATCAGCAATGCCGCCGCAGCGGGCAGCCGCGTGCTGGTGGCACAAGGTCCGGTCAATATCGGCAACTGGAACGGTCACGGCCTGGCAATGCAAGATGCCAGCGGCGCCGGCAGCTATCGCCTGAATGGCGAGACCGGCTATGCCACTTCCGCCCTGTACCTGCCGAATGGCACCACCTGGCTGGCGCTGGCCAGCCCGCTGCAAGGCGCCGCCGCCGCGGTACCAGCCGCGCAAGCCGCGCAACCGGTCAACGATACGCTGGCCAGTGTGCTGGGCGAGGCCGGCAGCACCACCCGCTGGAGTTTCTATGCGGGCCAGGCCGACGTGGCCAGCGGCCTGTTCCTGGCACGCCTGGCCTCAGTGCAGGGCAGCAGTGCTTGCGACATCCTGGCCGGCACCATCGCCGCGGGACTGGACACCAGCGGTGGCTTCGATGCCGGCGCCGTCACCGGCGCCCCGGTCATTACCAGCGCCCCGGTCATCAGCGGCGGCGCCAACCAGCTGTATAACTATGCCGTGCTGGCCACCGATCCGAAGGGCGCGGCACTGGTGTACACATTGCGCGACGCGCCGACCGGCATGGCGATTTCCGCCGATGGCGTGATCAGCTGGAGCAAGCCGGTGTCGGGCACCTGGAACGTCACCGTGCGCGCCGACAACGGCCGCGCTTACGCAGAACAGCGCTACCAGCTGACTGTCGGCCAGGAAGTCCCGCTCGACGCCAGCCTGCGTATTGCGCCACAGGTCATCAACCTGGGCGAAACCGTGACCGTTGACGTGCTGAGCACCGGCGGCAGCGGCAACGTCACGCGCACCCTGTCCATCGACGGCCAGAACGTGCCGCTGACGGTCGAAGGCCATGCGGTCGTGACCGGTGCCGCCATTGGCGCGCACCAGATCACCGCCAGGGTCGCCGACAGCCAGGGCACCATCACCCGCGTTGGCACCTACAGCGTGCGTGACCCGGCAGACAGCAGCACGCCAGTGGCGCAGATTACCGCCCCGGTGGATGACGCCGAAGTGACGGCACCAGTCAACGTGACCGGTACCGCCACGGCTGCCAGCCTGGCCTACTACCAGCTGCTGCTGCGCCCTTCCGGCGGCAGCGCTTGGAGCGAGATTGCGCGCGGTACCAGCGCAGTGACCAACGGCGTGCTGGGCAAGCTTGATCCGACCCAGCTGGCAAACGGCATCTATGAGCTGGTGCTGAGCGTGGTCGACGCCAACGGCCGCCAGCAGACCCAGATGATCACCGTCGATATCTACCGCGACCTGAAAATCGGCCAGTTCGCACTGACGTATATCGACCTTGACCTGGAAGCTGCCGGCGTCCCAATCCGCGTCTCGCGTACCTACGATACTCGCCGCAAGGACGAGAAACTGGACTTTGGCTACGGCTGGAGCGTCGACTACCAGAACGTCCAGGTGCGCAAGAACATGGTGATTGGCTTGCAATGGGACGTCATTGCACGCTCAACCCAGCTCTTGTTGTGCATCGTGCCGGCTGGTAAGCGCAAGATAAACATTACCCTTCCTGACGGCAAAGTAGAGCGCTTCACCGCTGCCAATCGCCAGGAATGTGCGATGGGAACAATTCCACCAGTGGATGTCTACTTCACTCCGCTGCCGGGCACCACCAGCACGCTCGAAATCGTCAACGTGCCGAACCTGGTCGCCCAGGGTGGCCAACTGTTCGACATGGATGCGCTGGAGACCTGGAACCCCAAGCAATTCAAGCTTGTCACCGAAGATAACTTCAGCTACTACATCACAGAAGGCATCGGCATCGTACAGGTCAAGGATCCGGCCGGGAATACGCTGACCTATGGCCGTAATGGCATTCTGCACAGCGGCGGCCAGTCGGTCAGCTTCACCCGTGACGCGCAGAACCGTATAACGGCGGTGACCGATCCTTCCGGCAAAGCGATCACCTACAACTATGATGCGGCCGGCGACCTCGTGAAAGCCACCAACCGTGTCAATGCCGACTCGAGTTATGCCTATAACCGTGCGCATGGGCTGGTGCAGTACACGGATCCGAACGGGAATGTCGCTGCGCGCTACGTGTATGACGAAGAGGGCAGGCTGGTTGCTGCGTACGACGCAGAAGGCAAGGCAATCCAGTTGCAGCATGATGGTACGTCCAACCGCGAAACGATCACCGACCGCCGCGGCAACAAGACCGTCTACGCTTACGACGCCAAAGGGAATGTCACTGAGAAGATCGATGCGCTTGGAAATAAAACTAGCTTTGAGTACGACGCGCTTGGCAATGAATCGTCCCTGACCGATCCATTAGGCGGCCGTACCGCCCGCGTATTCAATCAGCGCACCGGCAAGCAGACCTCGGAAACCGACGCTGTCGGCAATGAAACGAAATGGGAATACGACAGCACTTCCGGCACTTATGTTGAGAAGATCGTCGACCCGAATGGCAATATAACCAGTTTCGGTTATTCCTTGATGGGGTCGCAGTCGGTGACCGAGCCGATGGGGCGGGTCAGTGCGGTCGGGTATGACGGCGCCCGCAATATGACTTCGGTGCGAGTGGCTGGTCGCAGCAGGACGTTCACCTATAACCTCAAGGGCACCCCGGCCACAGAGACCGACGGTGCCGGCACCAAGATAACTTACGGCTATAACACCAATAACCAGGAAACTAGCCGTAGCTGGACGGTCATTCAGGATGGTGCGCCCAAGACTTACACCATCACCCGCAAGCTGGATGCAGAAGGTCGTGCGATCGAGGAAACCGATGCCTTGGGCTTCGTGACCAAGACTGAATATAACGCCGGTGGGCAGGTGCTGGCAAAGGTCGACGCGCTTGGCCGCCGTACCAGCTTTGCTTACACGGTGCGCGGACAGGTCAGCAAGATCACTTATCCGGACGGCACCTCGGAGCTCAACGAGTACGACGCGGAGCGCAACCTTGTCGCCAGCACCGACCGGGCTGGCCGCGTCACGCGCCACGAATACGATGCATTGAACCGCCGCGCCAAGACAATTCTCCCGGATGGCGGCACGATCAACAGCGAGTATGACGCAGCAGGGCGCCTGGTGGGCGTGACCGACCAGTTGGGCCAGCGCACCGCTAACGGCTACGACGCGGCCGGCCGTCTGACCAGCCTTAAGACCCCGGGTGGCGCAGAGACCAAGTTCGAATACGACAAAAACGGCAACGTCTCCGTCATGACGGACGCCTCGGGCCGCGTAACGAAGTATGAGTACGACGGCCTGGATCGCCTGGTGAAGGCTTCGCTGCCGGATGGGAAGTTTGCTACGACGGTATGGACTGTGGCGAACACCAAGCAGTCTGAGAAAGACTACGCCGGCAATGAAAAGACCTACGAGTACGATGGCGCTTGGCGCCTGAAGAAAGTTACCATGACTGCCGCGGCCAGCGGCCAGGCGACTGTCTTCGAGTACGATGAGCTGGGCAATAAGACCAGCCAGACTGACGCCGAAGGGCGGGTCACGCGCTGGACCTATGATGGCAACGCCCGCATGACTGAACGCAAGCTGCCGGATGGGAAGTTGGAGCGCTTCGAATACGATGCCGCAGGCAACCAGACGGGCAAGACCGACTTCGCAGGCAAGGTGACACGTTTCGCTGTGGATGTTGTGGGCCGCACTGACATGGTAGTGCGCCCGGATGGCGGCACCATCAGTACGACGTACACCGCGACCGGCAAGCCTGCTGCCGTGACGCTGGCAGGCAAGGGGCTGGCTGCTGGTACGACGACATTTACTTACGATAATGCGGATCGCCTCGCGCGCCAGGCCAATCCGGATGGCGGCTTCATCGCTTACGAGTACGACCAGGTTGGCAATATCGTGGCCCGCTCCACCGCAGCTGGCACAGTGCGCTATAGCTTCGATAAACAGCGCCGCCTCGAGAAGGTGACCGATGTCGATGGCAAGGCAACTACCTACGAGTATGCGGCGGACGGCAAGCTGGCGACGGTAGCTACGCCGGACGGCATCACAGCGCGTTACAGCTACGATGCGAATGGCCGCCTGGTGCAGGGGCTGCAGTCCCGCGGCGACAATTCCATTGTGTTCGGCGTGCGGTACGTGCTTGATGCAAACGGCCGCCGCACCCAGATCGCGGAATTCGATGCAGGCAGCACGCTGGCCGGAGAAACACTGTCAAACCCTGTCGTGACGAATGATTTTGAGTTCGACGCCTATGGTCGTCTGACGCGTGAACAGGTCCATGCCCGCAACCCGGCTGCCGACAGTGATACGCAATACAAGTATGACAAGGTTGGCAACCGCATCGAGCGCACTCGTACAAGTGGCGCAGTGACTGCGATCACGAACTACAACTACGACAGCAACGACCGGCTGCTATCGGAAACGACGAGCACCGGCAGCAGCCGGATGGAGACCACCTATGCCTGGGACGCTAACGGCAACCTTCTGAGCAAAGCGGTAGGCGGGCTTCAAAACTTCTATGGCTGGGATGGCGATAATCGCCTGGTTGAAGTCAAACGGGGTACGTCCCAGGCCCAGGCCAGGACGGTCGCGCAATTTGCCTACGACGGCAATGGCAATCGTGTAGCGAAGGCCGAGTTTGGCGAGAATGGTGAAAAGACCAGGCAGACCACCTTCCTGGTTGATTCCACGTTCCCGTTTGCCCAGGTGCTGGAGCAAACGGAAGTTGCGGCAGACAGCACAGAGTCTACCCGTTATGTATGGGGCACCGAACTGATTCGTGAAGTCCGCGGCGGGCAGGGCACGTTCTACCACTCTGATCCGCACGGCAGCGTGCGGATCCTGACCGGCGACGACGGACAAGCAGCAGGGAGCTACCGCTACGATGCCTTCGGCCAGGTGCTGGAGCAAAGCGGCACGACGAATACTGCTTACCGTTATACCGGCGAATACTTCGATACGCTCGCAGGTCTGCAGTACAACCGTGCGCGCTGGGTTGACTTGGAAAGCGGCCGCTTTGTTTCCATGGACCGGTTTACCGGTGTCCCTAGCCAGCCGATTTCGCTGCATCGGTATGCGTATGCGAATGACGATCCGGTCAACATGGTTGACCCGAGCGGAAATGAAACGCTGGGCGGGCAGATGGCCGCATTGGACGGCCAGAGTTCGATGCAGAACAGCGCGGTCGCCGGGATCCGCCAGGCGTTCTCCCGCTTTGGCTGTGACCTGGGTGCTGCTATTGCAGAACAAGCGGTTGATTACGGCATCTACATCCTGATCGATATGGCGAGTGGAGGGCTGTATGTTGGCCAGTCGGTTGGCATCGAAAATCGCTTGCAGCAGCACATCGACGAAGCGGTCAAGAAAGGCAAGAACCTTTGGAAGGCGAACGCAAAGATCCTGATGCGTTTCAATGTCCCGGGCGGAAAGGAAGCATTGTTCAAGGTTGAACAGCTGGTCATGGATATCCTGGAAAAATCGGGCCACGACCTGTTGAACAAGAACCGTGCAATTGGACCCGACAATCCACTGAAGCGCGATTACAATGTCTTCAAAAAATTGATGTGTCCAAAGATTTGAGGGTTAGATGAGCGCTGAGATGTGTGAATTGAATGGGCAGCCCGGTCGTGTAATCCTGCGATTGTTCGACTGGGATGACGCAAGCCGCCAGGCTGTTGCACAATGGAAGTACGATGGCGTTGAGCCTAAAAGCGCCTTAGGCAGCTTCGAACCACTGGCTGATTTCGCTGACCGGGTGCATTGGCTGTACTACCCTGACGTCGATTCGTCGGCGGGCCTTGAGCGGTTGACGGCTGTGCGGCGCATTACCTTCGGGGACGAGCTGCCTCAGCCAAAATTTGACTTGCGCCAGTTACCAGCGCTGGAAGTCGTGCAGTGTGAGGATGCATCGGGCTTGGATAAACGGCACTTGAATCATCCGCGCCTGCGCTACCTGGACCTGGAAGGATTGAAAGTGTCCGATCTCACCTTCCTCTCGGAGGCGCAGGATCTGGAGGCAATGCGTTTGCGCCGCTGTGTCCTGACTGGTCTGAAGGGCAGCAAAGCACTGAACGGTCTCAGGGAATTGCGCCTGTTGGGCGCGAAGAAACTTGAAGATGTGTCGGAAATCGGCCAAGCGAGGAATCTTGAGATCCTCGAAATCGACGAGGCGAAGAAGCTGCGCGATATCAGCGCGGTTCATTCCCTTGAAAAACTGCGCTACCTGTTTATAGAAGCCGAGCAAGCAACGCAAACCGATTTGGCCTGGATCGCCAACATGCCGCTTCTGGAATGCGCCGGCTTGTGGTTGGAAACGCGGCAGATCGACTTCGCAATTTTGGCGAAGTCTCCCCGCCTGTATGACATCTTGCTGGAAACGCATGCCGGGTTTGATTTGCCTGACGATGCTGCCCTGGTCCCGGTGTTGCAATCCCATGGCAAGCGTGTGCTCAAGGTGACGAGGTTCCCGAAAGCCCTGAGGCCATCGATCAGGATCGAGTTTTCACCGCCCTGCGACTTGGCGGACGCAAAGCCATTGCAGGCATATCAGACAAAGCTGCTAGCCAATCCCAACGTCGACTGATGAGCAATTCGGTGCCAAGATTGTGGCCGCCATCGAATTGAAGGTAAGGATCCTGGGGCAGGGGGCCGATAAACCCCTATCGCTTGCCGGTGAAGGAATAAGGTGCGGCGTGATTTTCTGTGACTTTTTCCGTCAGGCAATGACAATATAATCATCGGAATTTGCCGTACTGCGGCTTTTCAGTGAAGGTGATTCATGCATGTCCTGATCATATTGGGAATCGTTGTGCTGCTGGTTGTGCTGTTCTATAAGTCGACCAACCAGTACGTTCAGCCAGCCGGTGCGCAAAGCCCGCCGCCGGCGCAAGCCATGGGCGGCAACGCGCCGCCGGTGCAGATCGGCTGGGTGTCCAACGGCAAGCTGTTCGTACAGGGCGGCTACGGTACGGTGCAGGAAATTACCAGCCCCTACGCGCAGCAGGCGATGGAGCGCGCAGAGCGCAGCCGCGAAAAGAATGCTTGGAAAAAGGACACGGCCTTCGGCGTCGCCGCGCAGGGCAACTACCGTGATTTCGAGCGCCATACCGATCCTTTCCTGATCTCGTCGGCCTTGTTTATTGGCGAGGGCAAGCTGCTGTACTTTCAGGCCGACCATGGCATGGGTGGCTTGTTCTCTTACGATATCGCCAGCGGCCATGAAGAACGTTTGCTGCACCGCCAGCAATTGCAGCTTGATGACTTGTGCCTGTCGCCGTCCGGCGAGACCATCGTGTGCACGCTGCATGGGCGCGGTGGCGTCAGCCATATCGCCACCATGCGCAGCAACGGCGATGGCTTGCGCGAACTGACCGGCGGCGACACGATCGACTCGGCGCCGACGCCGGTGCCGGGCGATGAAGCCACCGTGATTTACCAGTCGGCAGCGATCGGACGTGACCAGCATGGCGGCTGGGCTGCGACCGGCCATGTGACGCTGCAGGAATTGAATGCTGCGACCGGCCGCATTACGCCAGTGCTGGAGGACCCGCGCTACGATTTCCTGTCGCCCCGCGTGGCGCCGGATGGTGCGCTGTTCTTCATACGCCGCCCATATGAACTGCCGCAGTACAACGCGGGAAATGTCGCCCTCGATACGCTGTTCTTCCCATTCCGCTTGCTGCGCGCAGTGTTCCATTACCTGAACTTCTTCTCGCTGATGTACTCGCGCAAGCCGTTGACCGGTGCGGGCGGCATGCCGACGCAGGCGGATATGAAGGACATCGTCCTGCAGGGCAAACGTATCGATGCGGAACGCGCGCTGCGCAAGGAAGCCAGCATTGGCGGGATTCCTTCGCTGGTGCCATCCTCGTGGCAACTGGTGCGCCGCACGCGCGCCGGCGCCGAGTCCGTCGTTGCCAGCAATGTCAGCTCTTTCGATATCACGCCAAACGGCACCATCGTCTACAGCAATGGCCGCGGCCTGTTTGCACTGGATGCGCAGGGCCGTTCCTCGCTGATGTCGCAGGGCGACCTGGTCGGGGCAGTGCTGGTGCATGATAAGATGCCTGCATGAAACAGCTTGAGCCGAAGTTCCGCTGCACGGGGTGTGACCGGGGTGTATTGAATCGCAGTGTGGCGCGTTGCCTGTACTGCGGCGCGGATTTGCCGGCCGAGGCCAGGCTTGCGCCCGAACAGGTCGCACAGCGCGATGCAGAACATGTGCGCCTGGAGGCCAACCGCGCGCGCCTGGCGCAGTACCAGCCTCCGCGCGTGCAGGCGGAAGGCAGCAAGGCGGCGGACGTCGTCGATGGCATGGCGACGGGGCTCGATGTCATTGATCTGATTGGCGATGGCCTCTCGCTGGTGGGGAAGCTGCTGGACTAAAACATATTGCTTTGATAATGACGACATGGCACGATACTGATCCCGCCATGCCATTCATTAAAGGAGCTGTCATGTCCCTGCGCATCAACGATACCGCACCAAATTTCAAAGCCCAGACCACCAAGGGTCCGATCGATTTCCATGAGTGGATTGGCGACCAGTGGGCCGTCCTGTTCTCGCACCCGAAGGATTTCACGCCTGTCTGCACCACGGAGCTGGGCTACATGGCCAAGATCGAGCCGGAATTCACCAAACGGAATACCAGGATTATCGGCCTGTCGATCGACCCGGTTGAAAACCACAGCAAGTGGGCCAGCGACATTGAAGAGACCCAGGGCGCCAAGGTGAACTACCCGATGATCGGCGACACGGACCTGCAGGTTGCGAAACTGTACAACATGCTGCCGGCCGAGGAGCCAGGTTCTTCGGATGGCCGCACCGCTGCCACCAATGCAACCGTGCGTTCGGTGTTTATCGTCGGCCCGGACAAGAAGATCAAGCTGATGCTGACGTATCCGATGACCACCGGCCGTAATTTCGACGAGATCCTGCGCGTGCTGGATTCGATGCAGCTGACTGCCAAGCACAAAGTGGCTACGCCGGTGAACTGGAAGGATGGGGAAGATGTGATTATCGCCGGCTCGGTGAGCGATGATGATGCCAAGAACCTGTTCCCAGGCGGCTGGAAAGCGCCCAAGCCTTACCTGCGGATCGTTAAGCAGCCTTCCTGATAGAAATGTCCCTTTTGGGGTCAGGAACGAAAGTGGACATTGTCCACCTTCGTTCCTGACCCCGAAGTGGACATTTAGAGTGCGTCGGCGCCAGGTGCGCCGAACAGTTGCTCTTTGAGGTGGTGCAATTGATCCCGCACCTGCGCTGCCTTCTCGAACTCCAGGTTCTTCGCATGGTCGAGCATGAGCTTCTCGAGCCGCTTGATCTCTTTGCTGATCTGCTTCTCGCTCATGGCCTCGTACTTCGCCGCTTCCTCGGCAACTTCCAGCTGCTCGCGTGCCGCTGAGCTGTAGACGCCATCGATCATGTCCTTGATGATCTTCTTCACGCCGCGCGGCACAATGCCCATCTTCTCGTTATAGGCAATCTGCTTGGCCCGGCGCCGCTCGGTTTCATCGATCGCGCGCTTCATCGAGTCGGTCATATTGTCCGCATAGAGCAGGGCGACACCATTCAGGTTACGCGCCGCACGGCCGATGGTCTGGATCAATGAACGCTCCGAACGCAGGAAGCCTTCCTTGTCGGCGTCGAGAATCGCCACCAGCGACACCTCAGGCAAATCCAGGCCCTCGCGCAGCAGGTTAATCCCCACCAGCACATCGAAGGTACCGATACGCAGGTCGCGCAGGATTTCCACGCGCTCGACCGTTTCCACATCGCTGTGCAGGTAGCGCACCTTGATGCCGTGGTCGCCCAGGTATTCGGTGAGTTGCTCCGACATGCGTTTGGTCAGCGTGGTCACCAGCACGCGTTCGTTCTTTTCGATGCGGTCGTTGATCTCGCCCAGCAGGTCGTCGACCTGGGTGCGGGCAGGGCGTACGATCACCAGCGGGTCGACCAGGCCGGTCGGGCGCACCACCTGCTCGACCACGGCGCCGGCATTCTTCTTCTCATACTCGGCAGGCGTGGCGGAAACGAACACGGTCTGCCGCATCTTGGATTCGAATTCCTCGAACTTCAGCGGGCGATTGTCCAGTGCCGACGGCAGGCGGAAGCCGTAATCGACCAGGTTGGTCTTGCGTGAACGGTCGCCGTTGTACATGGCCGAAAACTGGCCGATCAGTACGTGCGATTCGTCCAGGAACATCAGCGCATCGCGCGGCAGGTAGTCGACCAGGGTTGGCGGCGGCTCGCCTGGCTTGGCTCCGGACAGGTGGCGCGAATAGTTCTCGATGCCTTTGGTGAAGCCGACTTCCGCCATCATCTCCAGGTCAAAGCGCGTGCGCTGTTCCAGGCGCTGCTCTTCAATCAGCTTGTTCTCGCGGCGGAAGAAATCCAGGCGGTCGCGCAATTCTTCCTTGATGGTCTCGATCGCGCGCAGCACGGTGGCGCGCGGCGTCACATAGTGCGAGCCAGGATAAACGGTGAAGCGCGGGATCTTCTGCTTGACCTTGCCGGTCAGTGGGTCGAACAGCTGGATCGATTCCAGCTCGTCGTCGAACATCTCCAGGCGCACCGCCAGGTCGGCGTGTTCGGCCGGGAAAATGTCGATGGTATCGCCGCGCACGCGGAAGGTGCCGCGGCCGAAGTCCATCTCATTGCGCGTGTATTGCATCTGGATCAGGCGCGCGATGATGTCGCGTTGCGACACGCGGTCCTTGGCGCGCAGCGTCAGGATCATCTGGTGGTATTCGTTAGGGTTACCGATACCGTAAATCGCCGACACGGTGGCCACGATCACCACGTCGCGCCGTTCCATCAGCGACTTGGTGCAGGACAGGCGCATCTGCTCGATGTGCTCATTGATCGACGAATCTTTTTCAATGAACAGGTCGCGCTGCGGCACGTAGGCTTCCGGCTGGTAGTAATCGTAGTACGACACAAAGTACTCGACCGCATTCTCCGGGAAGAACTCACGGAATTCGGAATACAACTGTGCGGCCAAGGTCTTGTTCGGCGCGAACACAATGGCCGGGCGCCCCTTGCGCGCAATCACATTGGCCATGGTGTAGGTCTTGCCGGAACCGGTCACGCCGAGCAGGGTCTGGAACGACAAACCGTCGTCGATCCCCTCGCACAGCGCATCAATGGCGGTCGGCTGGTCGCCGGCCGGAGGGAAGGGTTGGTGCAGCCGGTACGGCGAATCTGGGAAAGTGATAACTTCCGCTGCCGGAGCGGCTGTATTTTGGGAATCAGACATTAATGCAGACCTTTGATAGAATATGCGATTGTCGGCGGCCCTGACCGGATATTCTTCGGGTGCCGGCTTGTTCTTGCTTCGACCCGCCCCGAAACGTTACCAATCTGACCATGACGAACTCTTCCGTTTTCAGCGCCATCGAGATGGCCCCGCGCGACCCGATCCTCGGCATCACCGAAGCCTTTAATGCGGACACTAACCCAGCGAAAATTAACCTGGGCGTAGGTGTCTATTATGACGACAATGGCAAAGTGCCGCTGCTGAAGTGCGTGGAAAAGGCGGAAGCGATCCTGATCGAACAGCACGCCCCGCGTACCTACCTGCCAATCGAAGGCCTGGCGGCCTACGACAAGGCTGTGCAAGAGCTGGTATTTGGTGCCGACAGCGCCGTAATTCAAGAGAAACGTGCAGTGACCGTGCAGGCACTGGGCGGTACCGGCGCGCTGAAAATCGGCGCCGACTTCCTGAAGCGCTTTTCGCCGGATTCCGAGGTTTACATCAGCAACCCAAGCTGGGAAAACCACCGCGCGCTGTTCGAAAGCGCCGGCTTCAAGGTCAGCAACTACGCTTACTACGACGAGACCACCCATGGCGTGAATTTCGCCGCCATGCTGGCTGCGCTGAAGGCCATGCCGCGCGGCGCCATCGTCGTGCTGCACGCCTGCTGCCACAACCCGACCGGCGCCGACCTGACCCAGTCGCAGTGGGACGAGGTGATCGCGGCTGTCGTCGCCGGCGGCCTGGTGCCGTTCCTGGACATGGCTTACCAGGGCTTCGGCGCTGGCATCGCGGAAGATGGCGCCGTAGTGCGCCGCTTCGCCGCTACCGGCGTTGCGCTGCTGGTGTCGAACTCCTTCTCCAAGTCGTTCTCGCTGTACGGCGAGCGCGTGGGCGCCCTGAGCGTGGTGGCAGCTTCCGCGGAAGAGGCTTCGCGCTTGCTGTCGCAACTGAAGCGCGTAGTGCGCACCAACTACTCCAACCCACCGGTCCACGGCGGCAAGGTCGTGGCAACCGCCCTGGCAACCCCGGAACTGCGCCAGATGTGGGAAGATGAACTGGCCGGCATGCGCGTGCGCATCAAGGAAATGCGCGAAACCTTCGTGCAGAAACTGAAAGCCAAGGCTCCGGGCCACGATTTCGACTTCGTGCGTGAGCAGATTGGCATGTTCTCGTACTCCGGCCTGACCAAGGAGCAGGTGGGCAAGCTGCGCGAACAGTCGATCTACGCTGTGGACACCGGCCGCATTTGCGTGGCTGCGCTGAACTCGAAGAATATTGATGTGGTAGTTGACGCCATCGCCAAGGTACTTTAATATGCTGCTCTCTGATCGCAACGCGGTCAGAGAATGATCCCTGATAGCTCAGTCGGTAGAGCGACGGACTGTTAATCCGCAGGTCCCTGGTTCGAGTCCAGGTCGGGGAGCCAGAATATAGAAAAGCCCAGCCTTAACCGGTTGGGCTTTTTGCATTCCAACGCACTGTATTTCCTTCTGTTCGTGATGCAGCACCGGATGCCTGGCTATCAGATACCCTGGCCGGCTCTCGCGCTGTATGTGGTCTATATACCATTATTGATTGCTAACTACCGTCTCGCCTGGAAGTAGGCATTTGCAAAGAGCTGGTTGACGAGCACAATTGGCGCAGTTCCCGGCCAAGGAAAAAGCGCGCGGCCGGACCCTGCCGCACCTTCCGGTTTATTTGAAGGCCTGCAATCTCAACGAAAATTTCAGGCCGTACGGGTTGAAGGTGTTAGTTCCGGGCTCGTACTGGAGCATGGGCGGAGTAGGAGTTGATTTCGTCGAATACCTCACGATTGACGGCAGGGTGGATACCGGCGGCTGTGCAAGCCTTGACAAGCCGTTACCCGACAATGTGCGGAACATGCTGGAACGCGGCGGGATGGTGTTCTTGAGGTTCCCGCCAACCGGGCGCTTCATGCTGGACTGGCAGGTTGAGGGCAAGGAGATCCACCTGGTGCCGCGGGCCACCGGAACGTTGAAAATCCAGCTCTAGTGCGAAACGTGGTGCGCAAGTTCAACAGTGCGCGCCACCAACAGTTGTTTGCGGTAAAGTTGCGAGAAAAATAATCATTCATTTCCGCAATAGAGATTGCCGCGACACGATGCTGATCAGCCCTCCATTCTTACCCGCCCGCGCAGCCGCGGTTGCGGATCGCACATACGTTGAAAACGCGATGCCCGTGGCGGCAACCAATTGCCCCGGAACCTCGATCTCCGAAGGCAGCTTTCCCGTCAGCCTGAACCTCGGATGGCATGGCGGGACGCACGTGCACGTGCCGACCGCCACGCCAGTGCTGCCGGCGCGCGCCATTGCCGACGGCGAGATTGTGTTCGCGCGCCGGCCGACAGCGGCAAATGCGGATGCTGCCCATGCGCAGAACTACAATCCTTACGGCGAGACCGCGGCATGGACGGACAATGGCATGGTCATCATCCGCCACGTCACCGACATTGGCGATGGCGCCAATGCGACTGATGTGACCTATTACTCGCTCATCGCCCACCTGTCTTCGCTCAGCGCAGCCTGCGGACGTGTGGCGGATGGTACGGCGACTCCCGCGCAAAGGCGTATCTCGCGCAAGGACGAAATTGGCGCTGCGGGCAGGGTGTATGGCGCGGCCGATCACGTCCATGTCGAAATCCTGTGCGACGACGTCGCCCTGCGCCGTCTTGCCGGGCGCATCACCGGCGACCTGGCTGTCACGGCGCATGGACGGCGCGACGCGGTCTATGGCGAGATTTATTACTACCTGCCGGCAGGGACAGGGTTTTTCCAGAATGAGCCCGCGGCAAACCGAACTACGCCAGCCGGGGCGGCCGCATATACGTCGACCGATCCTTTGATCATCGGCATACGCTTTGGTGAAGGCGATGGCAACCATCCCGGCGATATGACGTTGACTACTTACAAGCTGGATGGCGCGACAGTTGGCGCAGCGGCGATCAGGGTAGCCGATGCTGAATACGAGTTGCTGATACGCGCTACAGCCATCAGGGCTGCTTTCCCTGCAACGGGCGCGCGGCCAACAATCAGTGCCGTTTACGACTTGCTTCGTTTCGGCCGTATCATCGGTCCCGATGCGCTGACGCCTGCCACCACGCCGCATTGGCGCCAGGTCAATTATCCCGGCGGCAGCGGATGGGTAAACCTGAACGCGGAACACGTCTTCAAATTCAGCGATGCCGATTTCCCTCATTGGCGCGGCTGGAAATTCATCGATGACGACGTCGACGATAACAGCCAAAGCAACTCCGCGCTGCTGGTAGCGCGCATCGAGGACGCAGCCAACGCCGATGGCAGGTTGACGCGCGACGAGTTGATACGCCAGATGTCGCTGCCGGCCGTGCGCAAGGCATTGTCGCGTACTGTTTGCAAATTCCCGAGTGAATGGAACCGCGACACCATCGCGGCGCGCTGGGGCTGGCTGCAAACCGATCCGGATGCCGGCCTTTCCGCCGAAGACTGGGCGACCTTCCAGCAGCATGTCAGTGCACTGACTGTTCCTGCTGCCGACTTGCCGGTGCCGCTGCGCGGCGCGCACTGGCATTTCCATCCGCAGGAATTCATCGCGCACATGCGCCAATGCAGTTGGCTGAGCGCAGCCGAAATGGCGCTGACGCTGCCGAAGCACATGTTCTACAACGCCACGGGTAATCCGCGCACCGCGATTACCACTGCCGGTGCAACCTATACGCTGACGCGGCAGACTGCAACGACGCGCATGGCGACGCACAGGACGCCATTGAACGTCTGTATTCGCCGCTATATCGGCAGCAGCCGCAAGCGCCTGGCAATCTTCATCGCGCAGGTCACGCTGGAGACGGCGCAATGGCGCAGCGGCGGCAATATGTGCCGCCTGATGCATGAGTGGTATTACGGGCAGCATTCGTCGGCCAATCCGGCCACGCAGTACTACACGGCCTTCTATGGCCGCGGCATCATGCAGCTTACCTGGGCCGGCAATTACAAGGAGTATGGCGAGTTCCGCGCCTTGCCGAACCATACGGGGGCGTATGTCGAGCGCCTTACGCCTGCGTCGCATCGCATTACGGCGACTTCCCGGCATTACCTGTCCAACCCAAACGACGGCGGTACGCTGATCACGTGGAGCCCGCGTTTTGATCCGGACTTTATCGGGGAAGATCCGCATTCTGCCTGCGATTCGGGAGGGTATTATTGGATCAGCAAGCACTTCGATGGCCACACCAATATCAACCGGGCCTGCGATGCTGCGTTTACAACGACGGTTGTCGGGCGCGTCAATCGCCTGGTCAATGGCGGCGGCAATGGCTATTACGAGCGGCAGGCATACGCCGCTTACCTGATGCGCTACCTGACGGAAGACGTATCAGTCGACGTGACGCGCCAGATTACCCTGCCGGCGCCAAAGAACGCTATCACTGTGAATTTTTCAAGGACATGACATGCAAGGAATGATGAAGACAATTACCGCCATGCTGGCAATCGCTGCCGCCGCCGGCTCGGCAAATGCCTGCGCTCAAGCGGCAGATCCAGGCCGGACCGAGTTTTCTCCCGCCAAGGGAGTGCAGGCCGTATTGACCGTGAAGGGGCAGGAGGTGCAGCTCAATCTCGACGGCGAGGGCATGCAGGCGACTGAAACGATAGCCGTCGAAACCGAGAAGAAGCTGCGCATCAAGGTTGAAGATTACAACTTCGATGGTTACAAGGACTTCGCCATTTCCCACACCGATGACGGGATGGGAACGTATGAGATTTCGCAGGTCTACGTCTACTCGCCAAAGGAGAAGAAGTTTGTGGCGCTGGCGCCGCGCTGCGGTGATGAGTTTGTCAACCTGGCCGTCAACAAGGCCAAGAAAACGCTCACCAATTCCTACATCGTCGACAACAAGTATCGGACTTGCCAGGCCAAGTATTGAGCCTCGCTATTCCGACTCGAGCTTTTTCAGGATTGCGGCAGCATTCGTGTTGCCTGGATCCAGCTGCAGTGCGCGCTGGTAGGCGGTAAGGGCTTTGGCCTGGTCGCCAAGGCCCAGGTGCAGTTCTCCCATCGAATCGTACAGGTTGCCGTCTTGCGGGAACAGCTCGATTGCGCGTTGCAGGATCGCGATGCCGATGGCAGGGCGGCCCGCTTCGGCATACTGGTAGGCGAGCCGATTCAGGCCGTCGCCATTCTGGGGTTTGCCGCTTTGCTTCAGCAAGGCGCCGAAGCGCGCTAAAGCGGCGTCCGCATCTGCGCCGGTGCGGCGGATTTCTTCCGCCAGCAAGTCATGCAGGGCCGGTTTGGGCTGTGCCACGGCTTGCCCATACAGCGCGTCGGTGAAATCGCGGCGCATCTGGTAAATCTCCGGCCCCTTATTGCCATTGCCTTCGTTGAGCAGGATGACGACCAGCTTGCCGTCTTCCGGGTAGCGTGTGACCAGCGTGCGGAAGCCGTTACCGTTGCCGCCATGCTCGTGCACCAGGCGCGGTTTGCCGGCAATGGTGCGCGTCCCAACCAGCCAACCGTAACCGTAACCCAGGTCTCCCCACACATCGTCCTTGATGTAGGCGGTGAACATCCTGCGTTTCGATTCTGGCCTGAGCAGGGTGTCGCCGGCCAGTGCGCGATCAAGCTTGAAAAAGTCGCCGGTGGTGCTGGCTACGCCGCCGCCGGCGCCGATATTGGGTATCCAGAGCGGGTCGGCAGGGCGATACTCGCCGAGCGCCCGCACATAGCCGGAAGCCTTGCGTGGAATGATGCGGTCCGGCGCGTCATAAGCAGTGCGCTGCATGCCGGCCGGGCGCAGGATCATGCTGTCCAGGGCTTCGCTGTAGGTCTTGCCGGTCTGCTTTTCTATCACCCAGCCGAGCAGCGTGTAGCTGGAACTGCTGTAGTGGCCCTGGCTGCCCGGTTCGAATTCCAATGGGTGGTTCATGATGGCGAGGAAGTCGGCCCTGGACACTTTTTCGCCAAGTCGCTTAGCCCAGAAACCCGGGTAGTTCGCGTAGTCGACGATGCCGGAAGTATGGTTCAGCAATTGGTGCAGGGTGACGCGATTGCCAATTTCGGGACGCAGTTCCGGCACGTATTTTCCGATCGGATCTTCCAGCCGCAGCTTGCCTTGCTCGGCCAGTTGCAAGATCAGCGTGGCGGTGAATTGCTTGGTCAGGGAGGCAATGCGGAAGGCGCTGTCCGTGGTGTGCGGGATCTGCCATTCGCGGTTGGCGAGGCCAAAGGCGCGGTGGTAGACCACCTTGCCGTGGTCGGCGACCAATACCGATCCATCCAGCTGGCCGAGGGCGTGATAGCGGGCGGCGAGGCGGTCAATGTCAGCGCTGCGGTCGGCTTTCGCGGGCAGGGCGGCCAGCAGGAAGAGGGTGATCCAGATTTTTCTCATTCGGCAACAATAACACAGTGCAAAGTTTGTTTGCTTTTTGAATATTGGTCCGGCCAAAACAAAGGCGGTAAGTCCGAATGTTGTATTTTGGTCCGGCCAATTGACGATCAATTGAATTAAATGCATCCTGTGCGCTCCTCAAACCAGAAAGCGAAGGAGACAAGCGCATGAAAGTTACACAGCTCAAGGTAGTCTTCCTGGCGGCCGCAGTCGCGGCAGCCACATCTGCAGTTGCAGGGCCGATTGGATATGGCGCCGCCACGACTGGCGGCGGGAGTAAGTCGCCGGTCAATGTCGCCACGCTGGCCGAAGCCCAGGCGAAAATCAACGCCTATACCGATAATTCGGGCCTGGTCCTGCGGTACACCGGCAAATTCGATTACAACACCATCACCGACGTGTGCGCGCAGTGGCAAAAACCGGCGCAGACGCTGGAAATCAAGAACAAGAGCAACATCACGCTCATCGGCGCCAGCGATTCGAGCGCCAACTTCGGCATCCACATTGCAGGCAATGCGCACAACGTGATCGTGCAGAACATGATGATCGGCCTGCTGCAGGGCGGGGAGGCGGCTGATTCGATTTCGATCGAAGGCATGTCCTCCGGCCAGCCAAGCAATATCTGGATCGACCACAACACCATCTTCGCGTCGCTGACTTCCTGCCCTGGCGCAGGCGATGCGTCGTTCGACGGCGGCATCGACATGAAGAAGGGGGCGCACCACATCACGGTGTCTTACAACCACGTGTACAACTACCAGAAGGTGGCGCTGAACGGCTACAGCGACAGCGATACGGCTAATGCGAATGCCCGCACCACCTACCATAACAATCGCTTTGAGCACGTTAAATCGCGCCTGCCGCTGCAGCGCTTCGGCATGACGCACATCTTCAATAACTATTTCAATGATGTGCAAACGTCCGGCATCAATGTGCGCATGGATGGCATTTCGCTGATTGAGGCGAACTATTTCGAGAACGTCAAAAATCCGGTCACTTCGCGTGACAGCAGCCGTATCGGATATTGGGAGTTGCGCGACAACTATGTGGGCAGCGGCATTACCTGGGATTCCCCGAGCGGTGCAGTCAATGCCACCAGCTGGGGCAGTACCCAGTCGTATGGCCCGACCGGCTATTCCTATACCCCGCTTGCCGGGGCCAACGTGAAAGCCAAGGCAATTGCCACTGCCGGGGCGCGTACCAACCTGGCCCAGTAAAACAGGTGCCGCCGCACGTTGCGGCGGCAACTTTTTTGCTTTTGGGGTGGAATCAGTTATTCTTCAAGTTATCTATTAGATTTAATCCGGAGCATTTGAAGAATGATTACAAAAGAAGAACGGGTGGTGTACGGTACCGAGGACCTGCTGACTACCCTGTGCTCATCGGTCACCCGCGTCCTGAACCTGGCTTCGCAAAGCCGGATTACCTACTCGGCCATGGTGCAGCGTATCACCAAGGTCGGCCTGAAACCTGATATCGGCTGCTTCGTATTGTTCGATGGCGGCTTTACCGGCCTGGTCGTGCTGAACTTCTCGGCCGAGGCGGCGATGGAGATTTACGAGCGCTACATGCTCAGCATGGGAATGCCGAAGTCGGAGCTGGCCAGTTCCTTCACTTCTGACGAAGTGGCGAACATCATGGGCGAGCTGATGAACCAGATCGTCGGCGACTTCACCGGCAAGGTGCGCGGCGAGCTGCATACCAACATTACCCAGAACCAGCCGAAGATGCTGGTGCTGAACAAGCAGGTGACGCTGAGCGTGGATACGCCGCTGGACCGTCCGGAAATGCGCCGCGTCTCCTTCTTCACCGAGCGTAACAATATCTTCTACCTCGAGTTGGCCATTGACCGTACCGAGTTTATTAAGCTGCACGACTTCGAGAAGACCGAAGTCGAAGATCCGGATACACTGCTGGAACGCGAACAGGCTGCGCAAGCGGCTGCCGCACCTGCTGCGGCTGCTGCCGTCGCGGCAGATGATGCAGACGAACTTTTGAAGTCGCTCGGCATGTGATTTAAAATAGGCTTTGCAAAAGCCGTAACGGCAGTTATAATATTGCCTCTTTTCCCTGATAGCTCAGTCGGTAGAGCGACGGACTGTTAATCCGCAGGTCCCTGGTTCGAGTCCAGGTCGGGGAGCCAGAATTCAGAGAAGCCAGCCTTAACCGGTTGGGCTTTTTGCTTTGCGGCGTCGTTGAGTGGGGCGGGCACTAAGATCAGGTCCAAAGCGCCTTCGCATGGCGTGGGCCGTCAGCAGAACGAACCCGATCGCCAGCGAAGTCTAAACTTACCTTCTGCTACAGCTTCGGCACTGGTGCCTTTCTATGCGCTTCGATTTCCTCGGCTTCTTTGCGCTTCATGGTTGCATGTGCTGCTAACAACTCGGGTTCACTGGTCGCGAAGTCGGTGATCATCACTTCAATGCTTAGGTATTCCTTCCCGTTGTTGTTGGAATCACCGAGCGCGACACTGACAGCAACCCGGCAGTTCTGGAAGCGCGGGGTGCCAAGCGATCCGGTGAGATTGACATTGCCGCGCGCCTTGCACTCGTCCAGATCCGAATTCTTGCTTCCGTACGCATAGCCTGGCCGGTAAGCGACCCAGTTCATGTCACCCGAATACTGGCTGGTCGGTGCGCCATATTTTTCCGTCAGCGCCTTTTTGATTTCCTCGCTCACCACAGGATTGTTGAAACGTTCCTTGCGCCGGATGGACAGCACCTTGCCCGATTGCGGACCATAGCGTACATCGATCATCGGGTCGGACTAATATGGCGAATTCTGCCCCGATTTTTTTATGTACATTGTGCTCAACAAGATTCCCGGGAGATGATTACCGAGTAAATGATTGTGGGTTCCGTCCAGCTTGTATCCCTGGCTGGTCAGCACTTTGTCGACCTGCTGACGGGTGTCGCCGATTTTCACGCCCATCGTTTCCAGCACTTTGGGAACGGCATAATTGCCGGGTTGGCCAGGTTCGAGCATCGCCTGGTTGGCGTTGTTGCCGTTGTCCGGGGTGGACGTGGACGCCTGCTGCTGCGAACCAGCTTTGACGCCGTCCTTGACGAGCTGTTTCAGATCGATGCCGGCGGCTTGGGATGCCAGCGGGGCCGCCAGCGCAATGGTGGCGAAGAGTAGCGACGCGGGTGTCTTCATATTTACGGCCTCAGGTTGGAGAAATCACAATGAATTACAACACGAAATTAATAATTTTGCAATTTTCCAGAAGGCCTTGAGGGATCACCGAACTGTTAATCCGCAGGTCCCTGGTTCGAGTCCGGGTCGGGGAGCCAGAGCACAGAAAAGCCTTTTATCGACGCTCGGATTCGAGGGTGATCTACAGCTTGTTGCCGGGCAATTGAGTTGCGGCGGCGCTTCGCCCGCCGGCTGGCCTGAAAAAGCAGTAAAATACCGCGGTACTGAAAGCCCAACCATTCGGTTGGGCTTTTTGCTTTGCGCGGGAGGATGTCATGGCAAAAAAGAAAGAGGAGCTCGATCCGGAAACCCTGGAACTGATCCAGTGGTGTATCGAGGTGGAAGGATTCCTGGTCAAAGGCGGCGCCACGGTGGAGCAGGCCCAAGACCATATCGAAGAACAAGTTGAATGGTTCACCGACCTGTTCTATGACGGACTGACGCCGGAAGAGGCGGCAAAGGAAGCGCTGGCCTGAACCGGACAGGCGCTGAAAAAAAAAGGCTTTGCGATCGCTCGCAAAGCCTTTTTGCTTTGTGCCGCCCGTGAGGGCGGCAGCACCTTCAATTAGAAGCGGTAGGTTGCGCTTACGTTGAAGTAACGGCCCTGATTGCTGTGCAGCTGCTCGGAGTAGCCGCCCAGCGGGTAGAAGCTGGTGGTGTCGATACCCGAGTTCGGAACGTATGGCGCCTTTTCGTCGAACAGGTTCTTGATGTTCACCGACAGGGTCAGGTTCTGGATACCGGTGTAGGTGTAGCCCAGGCCGACGGTAGTCCAGCTGTTGATCTGGCATTTCGGGAAGTAGGCTTCATACAGCGGCACGTTCGGGTCGCGGTTCGGCGCTGCATCGGTCGGCTTCTTGGTACCGTAGTGGCAGAACGGCGCAGCGTACGTGGTATCTGCGTCGTACTGGCGCATCAGCGAGATTGGACCGACGTACTGGATCGAAGCGTTGACCGAGTGAACATCAGCGAAGCGCCAGGTGGTCGACAGGTAGCCTTTGAAGCGCGGCACGCGGGTGTTGTTGCTCAGGTTCCAGTCCCACAGGCCTGGGTCCTTGCCAACCACATTGTGCTCGATGTCGCCTGCATTCTGGGCGATCTTGTACGAGTGCGTGTAGGTACCGGAGAACTTGGTCAGCAGGTTGCCCCACGAGCCGAGCTTGTTGGTGATGGTCGCGTCGAAGTCGATACCTTTGATATCTTTCGCGCCCTGGTTCAGCCATGGCTCTTTGACCATCAGCAGCGGGCCGGTACCCGGGATCGGGTTGCCGTTGGCGTCAGTCACAAAGTTAACCGGGTTGGTGTCACGTACGATGTTGTCCGGATTGCGATCTTCGTGCTTCAGGGCTTCGGACGCGGAGCCCAGGATCACTTCGCCTTCCTTGCGGATGCGGAAGTAGTCGATGGTGATGCCGACGTTGGACAGCGGAGCCAGGATCAGGCCCAGGGTGTAAGACTTGGATTTCTCTGGCTTCAGGTCCGGATTGAAACCACCGGTGCCGGCTGCGGATTTGCCGCAATCGAGTGGGGTTGCATTTGGTTTCGGGGTTTTCTCGTCGACTTCGCAGCGCTTCGGATCAAACAGGTTACGCAGGAAGAACTGCGAACCGCCCGGGGTGACCTGGTTCAGCGCAGGAGCGCGGAAGCCACGGCTGTATGCACCGCGTACGGCGAATTGTTCGACCGGGGTCCACTTGATGCCGAACTGCGGCACGCGGCTGGTTTCCAGTTTCTCGAACTTGTCGATACGGCCGGCAGCGCTCAATTCCAGCGTTTTCAGCACAGGTGCACGGAATTCCGTATAGAACGATTTGACGTCGCGCTGGCCGTGCAGCACAGTGTTGGACAGGCCCAGGATGTTGCCGGTTGCCAGCAGTTCATCCGGATTCAGGTCCATCTTCTCCTTGCGGTATTCGCCGCCGAGCGCCACAGCCATTTTGCCGCCAGGCAGTTCCGGGCCGAATTCGCGGTTGGCGCGCAGGTCGATCTGGGTGAAGGACGAGGAGTTGTTGGAGGTTACGTCACGGCTCAGGGTTGGGTCGGCCGCCAGTTGCGCCAGGGTGGTGCCGGTGTTCAGCTTGCGCAGGGTTGGCAGGTACAGTTGGCCCAGGGAGGTGTCCTTGCGGCGGGCTTCGTTCCACAGCAATGCGGATTCGATGTCCCAACCCATGGCCGAACCACGTACGCCGGCCAGGGCGCGCAGGTAGTCATTGCGGTTGTTGTTACCGGCTGGCAGGTTTTCAAAGCGATAACCCACCGAAGCGCGAGCGTTCGGGAATGGATTGTCCGGATGGCCGATTTCCAGGATTGCCTGGAATGGGTCGGTGGTGCCAATCTGGGTGAAGTTGGTGGTCTGGGACTGGCCCAGGACACGCGGACCGCTGGTGCCGGTATAGGTACGCTCGGAGCGGCTGAAGGCTACCTCAGCGAATGCGGACCAGTTGTCGTTGATGCGGATTTCGCCGCGGCTCATCAGGTTGGTGTCTTTGCCGGCCGACTGTGCTTCCAGGTATTTCAGCAGGTCGTAGTTACAGAACTTGCGGTTCATGAACACGGAGGTGCTAGGCAGCCCCGTGGCAGGAGTGCCAGTGATCTGCTGGGAAGGATCGCAGTTCAGCGTAATATTCAGGCGCTGGTCGCGGTTGGCCTGGGTCACGCCGAAGTTCTTCGAGCCCGGTGCGGATTCGCGATAGAACACTGGAGAAGCCGAAACAGTGCTGCCGAACTGGGTGGCGTAGCGGTTGTTCAGGGTCCGGTAGGTGTCCCATTCGATGTCGCGTGCTTCGTCGCGGCGGGTGCGGTCGCGGTGCGCTACGTCCAGGGTGGCGAAGATGTTGTAGCCGTCGGTGGCCAGGTCGCCTTTACCGACGACCAGGTTCATACCCTGGCGGCCGAACTTGCCGTCGTCATTGACGCCGGCGCGGGCGGAGACTTCCACGCCCTGGTAATTGGTCTTGGTGATGAAGTTGATAACGCCTGCAACGGCGTCGGAGCCGTAAATTGCCGATGCGCCTTCCTTCAGGATTTCCACGCGTTCCAGCGCCGAGACCGGGATGCTGTTCAAGTCGTACAGCGACGAGTTACCGTCGTTCGGGTCGGCGTAAGCGCCGATCACGACGCGGCGGCCATTCAGCAGCACCAAGGTCGAGGTCGAGCTCAGGTTGCGCAGCGAAACAGTCGCCGCGCCGCGCGAGAAGCCGCCGTCGGTCACGTCGAAGTTGTTGTCGGAGCCCACCGCTGGGATGGTTTTCATCAGTTCCTGGACGGACTGCGCGCCAGTGTTCTTGATGTCTTGCGCGGTCAGGACTTGTACAACGTTGGTGCTTTCCTTGGCGGTACGCTTCAGGTTGGAGCCCGTGACGTACACGGTGGTCGGCGCTGGGCTGGCTGCTTGTTGCGCCAGTGCGTAGTCAGCACCGCCGAATGCCAGCAGTACAGCCAACGCGCCTTGTTTCAGTGCGAGTTGCTTGGTCAAAACATTTCTCCCTATCGGTTTTACTATTGATTACCAGTGGCTTGTTGCTATCACTTATTAGGTTGTGATATGGGCGCCACTATCGCACGAGGGTGTAATCTTTTGATAGGATTTAGTGTCAGATAAGCAATTATTTGTGTGGTAATAGTTGTTTTTCGGTCAAAGCGAAAGGTTTAATCGGTAGTTGCTTGCGAATTGTCAGGCCCGCAAACAGTGCCAGGAGGCGACTGTTGCGGGTTTGCGGACAAGCCGCGCCGTCAGGCGACGTGGTAGACCATGGAAGCACCGCCCACCGGCGTCCCTTGATCGTTGAGCTGGGCCACGTTGATCTGGTACTGGCTTCCTGGCGCGGAGGCGGCTGGGACGCTGGTCTGGAGCGCCAGCGGATACATCATGGCTGCGTCTTTTTCCATGGTGACCCTGACCACCGACTGGCGGATTTCGACATAACGCTTGCCATTGCGTAGCACCACGTCGCCGCCTTCCACAGCCACATTGCCGAGTGTGCGATGCGGCAGGCAGTCGAAGTGCGAGCCTTTCGCCAGCGTCAAAATGCCGCAACAGCAGGCGAAACGGGTCTTGACGCGGGTGTCTTGCAGGAAGACCAGGCCGCAGTCCTTTTTCATGTCTTCATCGCCGTGGGTCTGGCCCGGCACCGGGTCGACCTGGTTGTCGAAATCGATGGCAGGGAAGGCTGAACCATCTTCATCCAGCGATAGCGTGAGCGGCATGGTTTCTGGCAGGTGGCTGCGGTCGATCACCAGCGTCATGCGCGCTTCACGGTTGTAGCGGCTACCCGCCACGAAGGGGAAGGCTGCGCCGGCGCCGGCCAGCACGTCGATCACCGACAGGTTGCGCTGCGCGAGGTTGTTGCGGCGCGCGCTGATCGGGTCCCCGGTCAGCGGCGCGGTGGCAAAGGCGTAGTCGTTGTCGGAGTTGACGACGGCCAGCAGGCAAGGGTGCCATGGGTGGTTGGCCTGCCAGCCATACAGGTCTTCCGTTTGCGCCGCTTCGATGCGGAACTTGGCCATGACCGTGCCGCCGGCCGGTACGTTGGCAAAGCTGGTGGTGATCCCGGTGGGGCTGACGTGCATGGCGTCGACCTGGCTCCAGTCGGGCGGATAGACGAACTGCAGCCCGACGTACGGCGTAATGCGGGTGCTGACCGAAACATTGCGCGCGTCGCGGGCGCCCTTGTTGGTGACGCGCACGTAGATGTAGTTGGCCTGGCCGCGTTCCACGTTCTTCGATTGCAGCGGGTCGCTGGGTACAAAGACGTTGTCGTCGTTGATGCGCACCACGATGTCGGAGAAGTCCCAGAAATTGCCGCCGCTGAAAGGCTCGCTGCCGCTGTCGGACGGGGCATCCTTGATCATCACATCCGCTTCATCGAGGGCGCGGAAGACGTTGATGCGGCCGTAGCCCATCTCCTGGTTCCAGCTGCCGTTCGACTTGCCTGCAGTGTCGGCATACGCCACGGCGCCAACTTTCTGTGCGGTGCGTTCGATGTGGCCGCGCACCTGCATATTGTCCAGGGTCGGGTAGACGCTGCGGATCAGGGCCGCCAGGCCGGCCACATGCGGCGTGGCGGAGGAGGTGCCGTTGAATACCAGGTCATAGTCGGTGGCGTTGTACCCCGCCGCGCCCTGCCGGTCGGTGGTCGGGATGTGCACGCCGGGCGATACCACCGAGATCTGCGGGCCGAAGTTGGAGCCCCAGGGTTCGCCGTCCGGGCTGCCCGGCGTTTTGCGGTTGTCGACTTCGTCCGAGGCGCCGACGGCGATCACCAGCGGATTGGTGGCGGGATAGGTGATCGGACCATTGTAGTTGTGGGTGGCAACGCACATCACCAGGTCGTTATTGAAGGCGCTCTGGATGGCGGGATCGATGATGGCCGGGCTCCAGCCGTTCCAGCCGAAGCTCATGCTGATGATGCTGGCGCCATTGGCGGAGGCGTAGTTGATGCCGGCGGCGACTTCGACGTCGGTCCAGGCGTCAAAGGCGACCGGCAGGATCCGCGCATCGCCGGCGACGCCGGTGACGCCGGTACCGTTGTTGTAGGTGGCGGCCACGATGCCGGCGCAGGCGGTGCCGTGGTTGCCGGTAGGTGAACCGTCGCCGCTCATGGTGCCGAGGTTGATGCCGGGGGCGGCGAAGCGCAGGTCGGGGTGGGTCAGGTCGCAGCCTTCATCGAGCACGCAGACCACGGTGGTGGCGGCGCCGGTGGTGATGTCCCAGCCGGTGGTGCCGGGGCCGCCCGCTTCAATGCGCGTCATGTCCCACTGCTGCGGGAACAGCGTGTCGTTGGGAGCGATCGAGGTCGGCGTCAGCAGCGGCATGGTCTCGAACTGGAAGTCGGAAATCGGCGCGTTGGGAACCTGGCGCAGGCGTTCGCGCAGCTGGTAGGCGTTGATCTCCTTGATATTGCTGATCTGTAGATAATGGTGGCCATTCAGGTAGCGCGATTTTTCCACGACCTCCTGGATCGCCGGTTCGGCCGCGCCTTTAGCGCCCAGTCCTTCCGGCAGCTTGAAGCCTGCATCGCGCTGGCGCAGCTTGACCAGGGCTACGTGCGGCAGGGGCGCCATCAGGGCGCGGCGGCCGCGCTGGCCGGCCTGGCGGTAAACCGGTCCGATCCAGTCGATCCCCAGTTGGGCGCCGGCCTCTTCGATCCTGGCGAGGCGCCCGTCATCCAGCGGGCGGCGCGACTGCACGAAGTAGCGGGTCTTGGTATGGTTGACGCGTTCACCCGGCACCATGCCTTCATCCGCTTCGTCTTCCAGGAACAGGTCCACGCTGTGCAGGCATTGTTCGACGGCGCCACGCTCTTTCGGCTGTTTGAGTGCGACGAGAAGGCGGGTGGTATCGAGCGCCAGCGTGGCGCCCGAGGCATGGCTCATTTCTTGCGGAAAATTCTTCATGATGTCTCCTGGCGAGTTCGGGAATCCCCTTTTGTTGCGGGGATCAAACCAGTCTAAGAGGGCTATTTGATCGGGCTTTGACCTGCGTCTATCATGCGGCATATACCAACCGGAGACAGCCATGAAAAACTTCGCTTCTGTCGTTGCCGTGTTCGCCATCTTCGCTGCCCAGCCTGCTTTGGCGCTGGAGCAGTCCGCTGCCATCAAGGTCACCAGATTGCTGCAGTCGCCGTCCAGCTGGAATGGCGCGGCGCTGGCCTATCCGGGCGGACAGGCGGAAGTCACGGCGCTGCTGGTTGAAATCGCCCCTGGCGGCGAAACCGGCTGGCACCTGCATCCTGTGCCGTCGTTCGGCTACGTGCTGGAAGGCGAACTGGAAGTGAGCCTGAAAGACGGGACCGTCAAGCGGGTGGTGGCCGGACAGGCACTGGCCGAAGTGGTGAATACCTTGCATAACGGCCGCAATGTGGGCAAGGGGCCAGTCAAGCTGCTGGTGTTCTATGCGGGAGCTGTGGGTAGCACACTGACGGTCAAGGAATAGTGCTTGAAACTTATAGTGGGTATATAATGCGCGCTATTTTGCGGCGACAGACCGCAACCTGTGGGGAGAATAGGGGACATCCATCAAACCGCCCACAAGGAAAGAACATGATGAAGTTGTCCAAGATGCACGTGCTGGTGAGCCTGGCCACTGTGCAGATGGCCGCCATGGCCCAGGAAGCAGCCCAGGCCCCAGCCGGCCAAATGGAAGTAGTGACCGTTACCGCACAGCGCCGCGCCGAGAATATCCGCGACGTGCCGGTGTCCGTATCTTCGTTCAAGGCCGAAAAGCTGGACATCCTGCTGTCCGGCGGACAGGATATTCGCGTCCTGGCGGGCAAGACGCCGTCGCTGAACGTCGAATCGTCGACCGGCCGTGTATTCCCGCGCTTCTACATCCGCGGCTACGGTAACGCCGACTTCGCCGTGTTCGCCTCGCAGCCGGTTTCGCTGATTTACGACGACGTGGTGCAGGAAAACCCGATCCTGAAGGGTTACCCGATGTTCGACCTGGCCAACGTGGAAGTGCTGCGTGGCCCGCAAGGCACCCTGTTCGGCCGTAACACCCCGGCCGGCGTGGTCAAGTTCGAATCGGCCAAGCCAAGCCTGCGCGGCGTGGAAGGCTTCTACAACGTCTCCTACGCAAGCGATGCTACCGTCAACCTGGAAGCAGCCGCCAACGTGCCGCTGTCGAAAGAGTGGGCCCTGCGCGTATCGACTCTGCGCCAGCACCGCGACGACTTCGTCAGCAACACCTTCACCGGCCAGCCTGATGCGCTGGAAGGCTACAACGAGCACGCAGAGCGCGTGCAGGTGCTGTACCAGCCGAACGGCGTGTTCAATGCCCTGTTCAACGTGCACCAGCGCCAGACCACCGGCAGCTCGCGCCTGTTCCGCGCCAACATCATCAAGAAGGGTTCCAATACCTTCGTCGACGGCTTCGATCCTGAGCGCATCGCCATCAACGGCCGCGAAGACCAGGAACTGAAAACCCAGGGCGCCAATGTGCGCATGAGCTGGGACCTGGGCGCGCACAAGCTGTACTCGATCACTGGTTATGAAGCCGTGGCCCGCTACAACTCGCGCGGCGACATCGACGGCGGCAATCCAGGCGATGCACCTGCCGTGCCGTTCCAGGTTGCCACCGGCGCTTTCGTACCTGACATCAAGCAGTACTCGCAAGAGTTCCGCGTAGAGTCCAAGTACACCGGCCCGATGAACTGGCAGGCAGGCGTGTACTACTTCGACGAGAAGGCAGTGGCAGGCCAGGACAACTTCAACGTTGCCGGCACCCAGACTTCGCGCGTGAAATCGCAGCAGAAGAACGAAGCCTGGGCGCTGTTCGGCTCCGTGAACTATGCCGTGAACGACGCGTTCACCGTGCGCGGCGGCCTGCGCTACACTGAAGACAAGAAGGATTTCGACACCCTGGAAACCACCGGTACCACCCTGGTTGGTCCTAAGTCGGTTTCGGAGTCCAAGGACAAGTTCAACTGGGACCTGAGCGGTACCTATAAGCTGAACAACGACGTCAGCCTGTACGCACGCTACGCCACCGGCTTCCGCGCACCATCGATCGCTGCTGCTTCGACTTCGGTGCCGATCACCGTGGCTGACGCCGAAACCATCACGTCGATCGAAGCCGGTGTAAAAGCCGACCTGTGGAACCGCCGCGCACGCGCCTCCCTGAGCGTGTACGACTACGACGTCAAGAACCAGCAGCTGACCGTGGTCGGCGGCAACTCCAACGTCACCAAGCTGATCAACGCTGCCAAGACCAAGGGCCGCGGCATCGAAGGCGAGATCGAAGGCTTCATCACCAACGACTTCAAGATGTCCGCCAGCGCGTCGTACAACTTCACCGAGATCCGCGATCCTTCGCTGTCCCTGAACAAGTGCGCGCAGTGCACCGTGCTGGATCCGATCAATGCGTCCGGCCGCGTGCTCATCGACGGCAATGCGCTGCCACAGGCGCCGAAGTGGATCATCAACCTGAACGCCCGCTACAACTACCCGCTGGCCGAAGGCAACCTGTTCGTGGTGACCGACTGGTCCTACCGTTCGAAGGTGAACTTCTTCCTGTATGAAGCAGTTGAATTCACCGGCGCTCCGCTGACCGAAGGCGGCCTGCGCGTTGGCTACAACTGGGATGGCGGCAAGTACGAAGTCGCAGCCTTCGCACGCAACATTACCGACCAGCGCCGCATCACCGGCGCCATCGACTTCAACAACCTGACCGGCTTCATCAACGAGCCACGTCAGTTTGGCGTGCAGTTCAAAGGTTCGTTCTGATCCCGGGCTGAAGCCGCCGCATGAGTGTGCGGCTTCGCCATCGCAAGCGGCCTTCGGGCCGCTTTTTCATTTTTGGTGACAATTGAATATATTTCCATATGGAAATGTTTAGCATAATGCGTGTTTTGATTTTGAGAAGAGTCATCAAATGCGTTTGCTAACCCGCCTGCTATCCCTTGCCATATTGGGTGCTGCCAGTTTGACCTGCCGCGCTGCCCCTCCCATTACTACGTCCCAGCTGCCTCCGATTCCTTTCGGTCTGCCGTGCGCAGATGGCGTGGTCACTAAACATTGTGAGATACGAAGCATCATCAGCACTCGCGGCATGAGCGTGCATGAAAGCTGGCGCATGGATCGCTTCCAGGAACTGGACCAGCAACTGCAAGCGTTATGCGCGGCAGATTCGCGCTTGCCTGATGGGCAGCCAGAATTGCTGGTCTTCGTTTCGGCTTTTTATCCGATGTTCGACGCCTGGAGGGACTGGGATCGCGTGGGCGCAAAACTGAAAAAATGGCGTAGCGAATCGCCTGATTCGGCAGCGCAAGCAATCGTTGAGGTCATGTATTGGGATAGTTATGCCTGGTATGGACGCGGCGGCGGATACGCGAGCAGCGTTCCAGAGGCGGCATGGGAGTTGTTCCGCGAGCGATTGGCAAAGGCCTCGGCCCGCTTGGAAGAGAGCAAAGCGATGGCGGGCAACTGTCCGGTGTGGCACAGCTTGAATATTTCGACACTGATCAACAGCGGGGCGTCACGCACCAAGATCAACTCGGCCTACGCCGAGGCGGTGAAGGCGTTCCCGGCATCGCAGCAAGTGCATTTCGCGATGGGCCGCTCGATGGAGGTCAAGTGGGGCGCGAATCCTGGTGATTTCGAGCGCTTTGCGCGCCAGGCAGTCAAACTCTCGCAGCGTGAAGAGGGGGACGGGCTCTATGCACGCCTGTTCTGGTCCAGAGACTGCAATTGCGACGACGCGCTCTCTTTCGGACGGCCGGGCGATCCCGATTGGAAAACCATGAAGGCTGGCTTTGAGGACCTGTTGCAGCGTTATCCGGATCAGATCTACAACAAGAACAAGTTCGCTGCCTTTGCATGTCGTGCGAATGACCGCGCCACCTACGCAAAGTTAAGGCGAGAGCTGGGCGACAATATTGTCGAACATCTGTGGCCGGATTCATGGAAACCTGAAGTTTGCGACCGTGAGATGGCGAAAAGTCCCGCAGTTGCGCCTGCCCGCGAAAAAAAATTCCAGGGGACTAGGCAAACCTGAATTGGGTCGATATAATGCGGCCTCTTTTCCCTGATAGCTCAGTCGGTAGAGCGACGGACTGTTAATCCGCAGGTCCCTGGTTCGAGTCCAGGTCGGGGAGCCAGAATTTTAAAAGGCCATGTTTCACGACATGGCCTTTTTGCATTGGAGATTACAAATGGAATGGAAACCCAAGCGATGGGTGGCAGTCGTACTGTCGCTGTTTTCGAGCCCGCTTGGGCTACTCTATATCGGCAAGGTGCGGTGGGCTATCGGCTTCTCCATTCTTGTCTTGGCGTGCGCTGTAGTTGGCACCATCTTTCCTGGCCTTGCGGCGTTGATGTACGTGGCCACTGCGATGTCGCTGGTGCTGCCGGTATTCATGTTTTTCGTGGTTCGCCGCGTCGTGCTGCAGGTACGTCCATGGTATTCGCGGGCGAAAGGAATGCTGGCGATCGCTGCCGCTTTCGTGGTCCCGATCATGGCAGTTCGAATTTTCCTGTACGAGCCATTCCGCGTGCCGTCGGTCGCCATGGAGCCTACCTTGCCGCAAGGGGCAATCCTGTTGGCGAAAAAAGCCGGGTATGGGCATTACAGCGCCTATGGGCTCAATTTGGGGCGCGGCAGTTCTGCAAATCTGGCACACGGCGACCTGGTGGTTTTCGACTTCCCCCTGAAGCCGGCAACGACCTATGTCAAGCGCGTGATTGGCTTGCCGGGCGATATAGTTAAAGTGGAAGGCACGCAGGTAACGCTGAACGGTGTGCCTTCGCCCAATAAACAGCTTGATGACTCGGGCCTGGTCGAAGAGCAGTTGCAGGATGTGCGATATACGATTCTGGCACAAGGCGCGGGCTTTCCCTACTGGCAGGAACGTACTTTCCCCTCCAGGGACCAGTGCCACTTTACGGAAAACAGCATAGAGTGCCGCGTGCCCGATGGGCATTATTTCGTCCTCGGCGACAATCGCAATAACAGCGCCGACAGCCGGCTATGGGGATTCGTACCGGCAGACCATGTAGTCGGTAAGGTCGTCAAGGTGTTTTCCCCGTTCTGAATTGGAATGCGGATCTGTTGACTGTTAATCCGCAGGTCCTTGGTTCAAGTCCAGGTCGGGGAGCCAATACAATAAGAAGGCCAGCCTTCACAGCTTGGTTTTTTGCATTACGAGGAATGAAAATGGAAAACAACGAACAGCACTACATGATTCAACAGAACAAACTCAGTGAGCCGGAGAAGCCGCCGGTCTTTGCACGCGTCATGCGCAGCAAGGAGGGCGTGTTTGAGGGCGTCTCCTTCATCAAGAACAAGGAAAAGGCATCAATCCTGACGATGGCGCAGGCGCAGGAAGCCGTGGCATGGGCCGCCAGGAAAAAGTCTGGTGCGCACGAATACGCCACCAAGATTATCAGCGTTTGACCGTTCTCGGCTCGATGTCAGCGACGCTCGGTGCCGGAGCAACGCGAGCTTGTACTCTGCTTTAAGAATTGCCGCACCGGGAAGGGGTGTCGGCTTGGATTAGCTTGTGCCTCGCGTACGCACGACCTGCGTCCGACTGAGTGAATCATGCCACCACGTCTCACCCAATGAAAACGACATCGGCTCGAGTGGAATTAAGCGGCAAAACGTACGCAGCAGTGCGGTAGGTATAGATAGCGCTTGCCCTTCACTGGTCACAACGCGCGTGCCGGTCAAAAGCTTTCCTACCGTCCTGCCGAAAAGTACCTCAAGTGCAACGTAGTAGGCGACATAAAAAATTATGTAGACGCCCCACCACTTGACGCCATTTAGTTCCCCAAGCGCCTCCAGGCCATAGCACACACCGTATACGATCTCCAGAGCCAGAAACCCTATACGTATGGCGATCGTGTCGGCCACAAAAGTCCAAAAGCGGCGAGTGGCTGAAGCAGGTTCCCCAGAAACCCGCTCCCTCTGCGCTAGCGCGCTACCTGGGGCGTATGGATTTTGGTCAAAGGACAATTAAACTCTCCTAGGTAAGCTAACGTCGATATTGGCCGTTTGCGCGTCAAGCAGGACTCTAACCCATCTGACAGTCATTTTCAGACACTGTCTCAATTCTCAAGTGGTGCGCTGGGAGTGGCCAGTGCCGTGATGATGGTTTCATGTTTGGCGGAGCCTTTGCCACGCATCGTCTTTCCACAGCCTTTGCATGGCGCAGGCAAATGCTAGCGGCGTGTGCGCCAGAAACACTATCGGCAGCAGTTGGAAAGAGTCGATCGGAAATTTCGGGGCCGTTTTCATTTGAACGGAACAAGTACTAGAACTCGCGCCGGTGCCAAAAACAGTCGGGCAGCGGGGCCATGCCGATGCGCTGGTAAAAGGGCACTGCTTCCGGCACTGCGCTGAGTATGAGGCTGACGGTAGGCCCGAGATGGGTGCGCATTTCTTCGATCAGGCGTGCGCCGATACCTTGTCCTTGCGCCTCGTCGCTGACTGCAAGGTCGGACAGGTAGCAGGCAAACGAGAAGTCCGTTATCGCACGCGCGATACCGACAAGTTTCCCGTCCATGCGTGCCGTTAAAACCAGGTTGGCGTTTGCGAGCATGGCCTCCAGGCGTGCGGCGTCGTCCACCGGACGGCGCCGGCCCAGGCCTGATGTGACCAGAAGGTTGCGGAACTCGTCGACGCTGACGCCGGCTTCAACCGCGTAGGTGATGGCAGTGATATTCATGCGTTTAATTTTACCAAATTGATAACTGTTTCGTTCTTGTTAGGAGTGTGGGTTCATTGCAACCATGATGCCTAATGGCAGCACCTATAATGTTGCATTAGTTGAAATTAATGAGGATTCCAGGAATGTCCGCTGCCAAAGTTTTCTTCTCCGTCCTGCTGGCATTCGTGAGCGTGGGCGTACGGGCTGAAACTGCTCCAATCCGTAGCGTTGCCGTGCTTTCATTGGCCGGCAACAGCCTGGCCCTGCATGTGCAGCGCCATCAGGTTGGAAGCCGGACAGAGAGTTCACCGGTCGAAGTGCGACCGATGGAAGACCAGGTGTTTGACCAGGCCGCGATTATCGCGGCCCGCTCGTTGCTGCTTAAACTGCTGCCCAATGTAAAGCTGGATCTGATGACGACGCAGGACAAGGGCTTGTACGGTGCCCAGAACGAGTTGTTCGAGCATCCAGAGCAGCATGTGGAGGATCGCGATTACTTGAAAACCCTGTTGAAAGAGCAGGGAGTGAGCCATGCGATCGTCATCAGCAAATTCCGTAGCGTCGCTGCGATCAAGCTGCTCGACGCGACAGTGGGAAGCGGCGCACTTGAGGGCCTGGGCTTCTATGTAGACGACATGATCGATACCCTCAACCGCCGTGACGATACCCGGTCGCGCGGCATGGTTGCGCCTTTCGCTTATGTGCGCGTCCGCCTGTTGGAGGCGGACTCCCTGAACGTGATTGGCGAAGGTACCGCGAAGCAGTCTTTCATCTTGGCGCGCCCATCAGCCGATTCTTCCGGCATGGATACCTTCAACAAAATGACGGGGGCGGACAAAGTCAAGAATGTCCGTACGGCGCTTGAATACGCGATGGAAGCAATTCTGCCGGGTGTGCTGGCGCAGTAATCAGCAATGCTGCTCGAGCCACTCGCCGACCAGCGGCCACAGTACTTTTTCCTGGTGCGAGCGGAAGAAGCCGAAATGGCCGATGCGTTCCTGGTTGAATGCGCCGGGGCTGAGTACGCGGTAGTCAACTTTGGCGCTGGTGTATGCCTCATGCAGCATGCGCGAGCCTGATTCGCGCAGCAGTTCATCGTCGCTGAAGGTGAGGCCGAGAACAGGGAAGCTGGCGCTGGCATACGCTTCGCGTGCACCGGGTTCGCCGGTGAGCAGGTAGTCCGGCGTGAGGCACCAGCGGCGCCATTGCATCATTGCGCCGCGCGGAATGTCGCCGAGGATGCCGAGGCGCTTGCCGGGAAAATAACCGAGCAGCCTGCATAACAGTGGCGTCAGCACGTACCACAGCAGCGGTGCAGTACGCTGGATACGCGGCTGGTTGTGGCGCGTGGCGCCGCTGCCTACGGCGATGTTGATCAATCCCGCCACCTTGCCGATGGACGGCAGCAGTGGCGCTGTCTGGCCTCCCAGGCTGTGGCCAAGCAGGAATAGGGGAAGTGCGGCGTCCTGGTTTTGAGCGTGCTGCACGACGGACTCCAGGTCGAGCGCAATCCAGGTGGTGATGTCCGCCTTGCAGCGGCGCAGCGGGCCTTCGCGCGACTCGCCCATGCCGCGGTAGTCAAAAGTCCACACCCGGTACCCCAATCCCGCCAGGAATGCGGCGAAGGTGGCGTAGAAGCCTTGGGGAATCGCCATGCCGGGCGCGATTACTACTTGTGCGCGCGGCGCATGCGATGGATCATGGCGGTAGGCTGCCAGTTGCTGGCCGTCCTGGGTTTGCAGCGTGAGGCGGGTGGCGCTCATCGTTTCGGTGCTCCGTAAGAGGTGCCGGTATGGGCCGGGTTGGTGGCCAGCGTACGCCAGGCGGCGCTGCTCAATTCATCAATGGCATCCAGCGGATTGAAGCCAATACGCCCACCTAGCCAGTTGCGCGCCAATTCCTGCGAGGGACCGAGCAGCAGGGGACCATACAGTTCGATCGGCAAGCGGCGCAACACGCCCTGTTTGAACCAGGGTTTCAGTTTTTCGAATACTTCCTTGAAATGACCCGCGGTACGCTGGCGGATCGCATCGTCATGCTCGGCGCTGACGGCCTGGCGGCGTGCAAACAGGAAGCGCGCCATGTCGGGCTGTTCGACGATCCATTGCAGGTGGGTGCTGACGATGGCATGGATGGCGAATTCGGCGTTGCTGGCCTGGGCCACGTTGGTCTTGATCTGCTGCCAATAATTATCCAGTCCTTGTGTAAACAGGGCAGCTGCGATGCCTTCCTTGTTGCCGAAGTGGTGATAGATGCTCCCCACCGAAGCCTGGCTGCGCTGGCGGATGTCTTCTATCGACGCGGCCTCGATCCCTTTTTCGCAGAACACGGCGAGGGAGGCGGACAGGATGGCAGATTTTCGGTCGACTTGGGTCATGGCTAGAATACTGTTCTAGAATTTTATTCTAGTCAAGTTTCTTCGTTTCGGGTTAAGCTCATCGGCATGAAAAAGACTAGAGGCACCTCCCTTGGCACGCTGGTCCTGGTAACCGGCCTTGCCTTGAGTTCACAGGCGTGGGCAAGAAATGACTGTTCCGAGGGCTTTCTCAATCCGCAGAACGGCAATCCACACAACACCGCAAATGCCGCGCCGGTACCATTCCCGCTGAAGCAAGGCCTGGCGCTGGGCGAGGTGAGTTACAAGCTGCGCGACGATCCCAACACTTACACGCTCGAGCAGTACCTGGCGAAATTCTGTACCACTGGTTTCCTCGTGCTCAAAGAAGACCAGATCGTCTTCGAGCGCTACCTGCAGGGCCGCAAGCCAGGCGACAGCCTGTTGTCTGCCTCGATGTCGAAGACCATATTCGCCTTGCTGATGGGCATCGCGGTCAAGGAGGGCAAGCTGGCGCTGGATGAACACATTTCGGCGGTGCTGCCCGATTTCAAGGAGGGCGCCTTCGCCGACGACACGGTGGAAGACTTGCTACGCATGTCTTCCGGGGCGGCGCTGTTTAATTCCTTTGAGCCGGGCGCTGATTCGGATAACCGGGCGGTCAATCCGCTGATCTACCCGCGGCAGGATATACGCGAATATTTGGGCAGGAAAAAGGAGCGCGCCGCGGCGCCAGGGACAGTGTTCAAATACAACGGCGCACAAACCGCTCTGCTGGGCGCCGCCCTGGCCCAGCGCGTGGGTGGGAAGAACCTCACGAGCTACCTTCAAGAGAAGCTGTGGATTCCGATGGGGGCGGAAGCCAAAGGGTACTGGATCAAGAACTACCACGACGAAGAGGGCGTGCAAGGCCAGTTCGCAGCAACCCTGCACGATTTTGCGCGGCTCGGATATCTCGTGATGAACCAGGGCCGTGTCAATGGAAAAGAGGTGGTTCCCGCCGACTGGATTGCGAAGATGACCGAGCTGCGGACCGACAGGCCACAACCTTCGCATCCGCCATATTATGGTTTGCATATCTGGATACCGCAGGCTGCCGGGGGCCGGGCCATGTTCTGGGGTGTAAACGGCCAGAACATTTTTGTCGATCCGGTTGCGCGGGTCGTGATTGTCCATACCGGTAACGGGCCGCGCGCGGAGTTCGACGGCAACCGGCATTTGTTTGCATTGCGGGACGCGATTGCGCGCAGCTTAAGTGCGCCACGTTAAGGATCGCACCATGTTTTTCAGCCTGCTATTCCTGGCCCTGTTGATAATGCAGCCGGCTGTAGCAAGTCCCGCAAAGGCATCACAGCAGATTGTCTATCCACGACCGGAGTCCGAGCATGACAGCCGCTACCTGTACGATTGGGAGGTGCTGCGCACGGCGCTCGAAAAGACCCGCGCCAGGTTTGGTCCGTACGAGTTGCGCCAGGCCAGCCAATACATGTCGCCGGCGCGGGTAAGCGCCGAAGCAGCCGGTGCTGGCTCCATCAATCTTTTCGTGCGCGCCACATCGGCGCAATTGGAGCTGCAGTTTCGTCCGGTGCGCATTCCGGTTGACCGCGGCCTGATAGGCTATCGCTTGCTCTTGGTACGCCACGAAGACTTGCCCCGTTTTGCGGAGGTCGAATCCCTCGAGCAGTTGCGCCGCTTTAGCATTGGCCAGGGCAAGGGCTGGGTCGATGTGGGCATCTTGCAGGCCGGCGGATTCAAGGTGGTGGAGGGGAATAATTACGACGGTTTGTTCTCGATGCTGGAAGTCAAACGCTTTGATGCCCTGTCGCGCTCTGTCGATGAGGCTTTGAGCGAATACGATGGATGGCACAAGCGCTTCGGCTTTGAGGTGGAACCGGGAATCGCGCTTTACTACCCTCTGGCGCGCTACTTCTTTACGCGGCGCGATGCGGAAGGGGAGGCGCTGGCGACCCGGCTCGAGGCGGGACTGGAGGCGATGGTGCAGGACGGCTCGCTGCAAGCGCTGTTCATGGCGCACAAGGGGTCGCTGATCAAGCGCTCCGGCCTGGCGCGGCGCCGCCTGTTCCGCATTCCTAACCCCGACTTGCCGCCGCAAACGCCATTGGGGCGCAGCGAGCTGTGGTATCGGCCGCAGGAATTGGCGGGCAAGCGATAGGCACAATTGCAATAGCCGCGTTACACTGGCTGCCAAGGAGGAGGCGCCATGAAAGCTTGGATTCTGGCCGCTTTAGCGGCTATCACCCTGGCAGGTTGCAGCACCCCGCAGCACCATGAGCAACAGCACCAGCAACAGCCTTTCATTTGCCGCACGCTGGAATCCGGCCTTGGCCAGCCGCTGGTCGACAACCAGCAGGGCATCGGGCACCCGGTGCGCGACGACGCGGGCAAGGTGCTTGGCTATAGCAGCCAGTGCGCGATCAAGCCGCGCATCCAGTATTTCTACTTCACCGGTGCTGGCTTCAAACCGTTCGATATCGAGAATGGGTACAAGACGCCGCCGTCCGACATGAAGATGGTTGACGTAAACGGGGCGTCGCTTCCTTTTGTGGTGCGGGTGGAGGCCGGCACCATCAACCGCTTCATCTACACGATTGCGATGCTGGAGCGCGCGCCCTGGAATCGCAAGCTGGTCTACTGGATGCGCGGTGGCGTCGGCATCGGCCACCAGCAGGGGACGGCCCTGTGGCTCAACGGTGCGCTGAACGGCTCGGAGAAGCAGTTGATGCCGAAGCTGCTGGCGCAGGGCTATGCGATTGCCAATTCGTCCGGCAACGAGAGCGGGGTTCATTACAATATGCGGCTGGCCGAGGAAACGGCGGCGCAGACCAAAGCCTACTTCAGCGCAACCTACGGCAAGCCGGTGTATACCATCGGCATCGGCGGTTCGGGCGGGGCGGTGCAGCAGTATATGTTTGCGCAAAATCGTCCCGGCCTGATCGATGCGGGAATTCCGGTGCAGTCGTATCCGGACATGGTGACGCAATCGATTCCGATTTCCGATTGTCCTTTGCTTGGCCAGTACTTCCGCGAGGAGGTGGCGCGCGACCCGAACTCGCCCTGGGCGATCTGGAGCCGCCAGTCCCTGGTGCAGGGCATGAATGCCAGCGACACCGCGAAAAACCCCTTTACCGGCAAGCCCGGCACCACCGAGTGCATCAATGGCTGGCGCTTTGCGATGCCGACGGTGCTGAATCCGCAATTCCGCGACAGTAAATTCGACAAGGCGATTGCCTTCTATGGCTATGCGCCGCAAGCCTTCGCCAAGGTGAAGTGGACGCATTGGAACGACCTGGAAGAATTCTATGGCACGGATGCCGAAGGCTTCGCACCAATCCCGCTCGATAATGTGGGTGTTCAATATGGCCTTGCGGCGCTGGCCGCCGGGAAGCTGGATGCCGATGAATTCCTGCGGCTGAACGCCTGCGCCGGCAGCTGGAAGGAGCAGCGCGATTTCGTGCCGTACAAGCCGGACGACGATCCTTTCGACTCGGCCAATATGCATCGCAGCGCGACTTGCCGCGAGCCGGCCGGTACGCCGGCATTGCGGCGCAAGGGCGACCAAGGGGCAATACGTGCGGCATTCGAGTCAGGCCATGTATTCACCGGCAAGCGGCTTGGCATTCCTGTCATTGACCTGCGCCCGTATCGCGAGGCGGAACTGGACATGCACAATGCACGGCAGGCTTTCTCGGTCCGTGCACGGCTGCTGGCGGCCAACGCGGTGGAGGCAAAGCGCCAGGTTATCTGGTTTGCACAGCCGGATACCGATTTGCCGGGGCAGGTGATGAAGGCAGTGGAGGTGCTGGACAAATACCTCACCGCCGGCAGCGCGCCGGTGGAGTTTGCCGACCGCTGCGTGGACAGCGCCGGCAGTGTGCTCGCTTCCGGCCCCGATGCGTGGGGCGGCATCCTCGATGGCGTCAGGCCTGGCGCATGCACGCAGGCGTTCCCGATCCACAGCAGCCCGCGCATGGTGGCGGGCGAATCAATCCGGGGCGACACCTTCCAATGCAAGCTCAAGACACTGGAGAAGGCCTATACTGACGGAACTTACGGGCCTGCGGTGAGCTTCAATGATGCACAAAAGGCATGGTTGTCCCGCATTTTCCCGCAGGGCGTGTGCGATTACAATAGCGGGTTATGAAGATCCCACCATTGAAATACCTTGTCCCGGGCACTTTGGCCGGGCTGTTGCTTGCCTATACCGGCATCGGCTTTCTCGCCGTACCGGCAATCGTCAAGTCGCAGGCGGCCAGCCAGGCCTCGGAAAAACTGCATCGCCAGCTCAGCATTGAGGAAGTCTCGTTCAACCCCTTCACGCTGGCCGCTTCGGTGCGCGGCCTGAAAATGATGGAGCCGGACGGCAGCACGGTCTTTGCCAGCTTTGATCGCCTGGGTGCGGACCTGTCGTGGCAGTCCGTCAGCAAGATGGCGCCAGTCGTGCAGGAAGTCCGCCTGAGCAAGCCGTATGTGCACCTGGCGCGCAATGCCGATAACCGCTACAACATCGACGATATCCTGAAACTGATCGCTAGTCAGCCGCCGTCGCCGGAACCTGCGCGCTTCTCGGTCAATAACATCCAGCTTGAAGAGGGCAGCCTGTCTTTTGAGGACAAGCCGGCCGGCGTGACACACAAGGTGCAGGACCTGAAACTGGGCCTGCCATTTGTCTCTTCCTTGCCGGCCGACGTGACGATTTTCGTCGAGCCGCTGTTCAGCGCCAATATCAACGGTGCACCGCTGCTCTTGAAGGGTAAGGCGCGTCCGTTCGCGGAGCCGAAGGACTATGCGCTTGAACTGAAACTCGATAAGGTCGACCTGACCAACTACCTCGGCTACCTGCCGTTCAAACCGGGCTTCAAGCTGCCGTCGGCTCACCTGGAGGCGCAGCTTAACCTGACCGTGGTGCAGCCGAAGGAAAAACCGGCATCGCTGGTGCTGGGCGGGGCGGCTATGCTGTCGGGTGCGCAGTTGCAGCAGCTTGATGGCACGCAGGTGGCCAAGCTGGCTGCGCTGAAGGTCAAGCTGGGCAAACTGGACCTGCTGGCGCAGCGTTTCGAGGTCGCCAGGGTGGATATCGATGGGCTGGAACTGGATGTCAAACGCAGCAAGGAGGGAGTGCTGAACCTGGCCCAGCTGGTTCCAGCCGCAGCCCCGGATGCTGCGCCGGCAGCGGCGCCTGCGGCCAAGCCGGCCGGCGCTGGTCCGGTCGTGCTGCTGAAGGAATTGGCTGTCAACGGCGCGGCCTTGCGCTACGCCGATGAAACGCCGCAAGGCAACCTGCGCGCCGACCTGGCGAAATTCGGGCTGGTGGTGCAGGACATCGCCTTCGATGGCGGCAAGCACACGCTGGATATTGCATCCGTCACGTCCGGGAGTGCGGAAATCGACGTCCACCAGGGCAAGCTGGCGGAAAAGGCTGGCGGCGACAAGACGGCGGCCAAAGCGGCTGGCGAAGAGCCGATGCAGGTCAAGGTGGGCAAGCTGGAAATCAGCGAGTGGAACGCAAAGCTGCGTGAAGACCTGCGTGCAGAGCCGACTGTCTTCAAGCTGTCGCCGCTGGCGCTGACCGTCGAAGGCTACTCGAATGTGCCTGGTGCGTCTGCCGAGGTGGCGCTGAAAACCGCCGTCAATAAAGGCGAACTGGAACTCAAGGGCCAGTTGGCGCCTTCGCCGCTGAATGCGGAACTGGCGCTGGAGCTGAAGAATTTCGACCTGCTGCCTTTGCAGCCTTACGTCACCGATTACGTGAACCTGCGCCTGTTGCAGGCGGCCGTTTCCAGCAAGGCGCGGCTGCGCCTTGAAACGGGCAAGGACGGTGCGGTGGCTGGCGGCTTCAAAGGCGATGTCAGCGTGAATCGTCTTTCTACGGTCGACAAGTCCAGTTCGAATGATTTCCTGAGCTGGAAGTCGCTGGCATTTGGCGGCATGGATGTGAACTTCAAGCCGTTCACCCTGAACATTGAACGCGTTGCGCTGGACGACTTCTTCGCGCGCGTGATCATTGACCCGAACGGTCGCCTGAACGTGCAGGACGTGACGCGCAAGGAAGGCGAGGAGGGCAAGAGCCTGACCGAGGCTGGCGCCCGTGCGCAGGCAGTCAAGGATGCCAAGGCAAAGGCGAATGATGTGGCGCAGGCAGCAGCGCCGCCTGCCGCCGCGACACCAGCCCCGGCGCCAAAGGCGGCTCCTGCGAAGCCTGCGGAATCGCTGCCGCCGATCCGTATCGGCAAGGTGCAGCTTTCCGGCGGGCGCGTGCGCTTTACCGACAACTTCATCAAGCCGAACTACACGGCCAACCTGAAGGAACTGGGCGGCACTGTGAGTGGCCTGTCGTCGGATCCGGCGCACAGTGCGAATGTCGACTTGCGCGGCAACGTCAGCGGGGCGCCATTGCTGATCGCCGGCCGGGTGCATCCGCTGAAGCACGAGCTTTCGCTAGACCTGCGCGCCGAAGTGCGCGGCATGGAGCTGTCGCAGCTCTCGGCTTATGCCGATAAATACGTCGGCTACGGCATCGAAAAAGGCAAGATGACTTTCGAAGTTTCGTATGCGCTGGAAAACCGCCAGCTGAAGGCGGAAAACCGCCTGGTGCTTGACCAGCTCACCTTCGGCAAGGAGAGCACCAATCCGGACGCCACCAAGCTGCCGGTGAACCTGGCGGTGGCACTGCTTAGCGACCGCAATGGCGTGATCGACATTAACGTACCGATTGGCGGCTCGCTGGACGACCCGCAATTCTCGCTGGGCGGCATCATCCTCAAGGTGATCGGCAACGCCATCATGAAGACTGTCACTTCGCCATTTGCCCTGATCGGTTCCCTGTTTGGCGGCGGCGAGGAATTGTCGATGCTGGAGTTCGACCAGGGCCGTGCGGCATTGCTGCCGGCATCTGAAGGCAAGCTGAAATCGCTGGCCAAGGCGCTGACCGAGCGCCCCGCCTTGAAGCTCGATATTACCGGCCGCTTCGATGATGCTGCGGAACTGGAGGCGCTCAAACACGTGGCGCTGGAGCGCAAACTGCGCCAGCTCAAGACGCGCGAGCTGCAGGCACGCGGCGGCGCGCTGCCGGAAGGCGGGGTTGTGGTGACCGGCGAGGAGCGCGCGGCCTTGCTGGAGCGTGCCTACAAAGAAGAAAAATTCATTAAGCCGCGCAATGCGCTGGGTTTCGCCAAATCGCTGCCTGCGGAGGAAATGGAAAAGCTGATGCTGGCCAATATCAACCCTGACCAGGACGATTTCATCACCCTCGGCAACCGGCGCGCGCAAGCAGCCAAGGACTGGCTGGTGGGACAGGGCAAGGTGGCGCCGGAGCGCATCTTCCTGGTTGCGCCCAAGGCCGGCGCGGCTGCCCGCGTAGAGTTTGCCTTGCACTAGGAGCCATGTATGCCGATGCTGGAACTGGGTAGCGCGCAACTGCACTATGAGCTGATCGAAGGCGATCCGTGCCAGCCGTTACTGGTGTTCCTGCATGAGGGTCTTGGGTGCATCCGGATGTGGAAGGAGTTTCCGGAACGGCTTTGCGCTGCCACCGGTTGCGCAGGCCTGGTGTATGAGCGGCAGGGTTATGGCCGGTCCTCAGCGCAGCTTGCGCCGCGCGGCGTGCACTACCTGCACCAGTTTGCGCTGGCCGAACTGCCGGCAGTGATGGAGCGCCTGGCGCCTGGCCGCGAGCATATCGTGGTGGGCCACTCGGATGGCGGCAGCATTGCGCTGATCTATGCGGCGGGTCGGCCACCTGGCTTGTGCGGCGTAATCAGCGCTGCTGCACACGTGTTTGTCGAAGACATGACGATCGAGGGCATCCGGACCGTGCTGGCTGCCCACACTGCCGGCAAGATGCGCGCCTTGGCTCGCTATCACGGCGACAAGGCGGAGCAGGTGTTTGCTTCCTGGGCCGATACCTGGCTGGCGCCCTGGTTCAGGCAGTGGAATATCGAATACCTGCTGCCGGCGATCGCATGTCCTTTGCTGGCAATGCAGGGCAGCGACGACCATTACGGCTCCGGCGCGCAACTGGATGCCATCGAGCGGGGAACGCCCGGTGCCCGCCAGTTGCTGCTGCCAGGCTGCGGCCACAGTCCCCATATCGAGCAGCCAGGGGCCACTTTGCAGGCCATGGCCGCGTTCATCAATCCTTTGGCAAGCCAGGCGAAGGCTTCTGCGGCTTTGCGTGCTTGAGCATTGCCGCCAGCAAGTCGACATCTTCATCGCTTTCGGGCGCCGCAGCAGGGGCCTGCAGCTTGTGCGGTGCGCCAGCTGCCTTCGCAGGGCGCGGGTGTACCGTTATTGATCCTGCCGGCTTTGCCCCTGCCGGCGGCGCGGCTGCAAGCTCGCGATGCGGCATTGCCGCGTTCACGATGGTCGCGGCCTGCTGCGCGGCCGCCGTTGAGGGTGCGGGCGGCGTGAAAGCCGCGGGCGGCGCTCGGTATGCCGGCAATTCCGGCTGCCGTTCAGGTGCCGTTCCATGGCCCTGCAGCCAAGCCCAGGCCGCAGCGCACGTTGCCAGCAGCGTCGCCACTGCGGCAAGGTGCGCGCGCTGCGGTGCATCCCACCGGATCCACCGGCGTACCGGGGCCGGCACGCTGCCGCCGTTCGCCAGCCGCGCCAGGATGCGATGGCGATCATCCCGCAGCGCGGGGCCTGCAAACAAGTCGGGCCGCATGAGTCCTCCCAAAGCTTGATCTCGCTCGAGCCGTCCAATTGCGGGACGGCATAGGATTGAAGTGTCGCGCGCTGCATGCGCTTTCGTATTGATGGATCGCACCATGTTGCCATTTATCGTCGCGGGCATTTTCGTAGCGGCCAGCACTGCCGGCTGGCTGGTCCTGTTCCCTCCAAAACGCCGTCCCAGCCCACGCCAGCGTCGCATGCTGTTGATCGGCGCCGGAACTGCGCTGTTGGCCCTGGCTCCGCCGCTGCTGGTGCGCTTGCTGCGGCCACGCCAGATGGTGCCGGCTTTCGACGACAGCGCCCGCCCGGCCGACCGGCAGATCACGGCATTGCTGCAAGGCGAGCAACTGGTGCCGCCACCACCGTTGCCGCCGCTGGCTTTCGCCACTGCGGAAGTGGAGCTGCAGCGCCCCATGCTGTCGCAGGCTGACCGCGACTGGCAGCGCCTGGACCAGGATTTCGCGCGGCGCCTTCTACTGGTGTTCGGCGTGATGCGCGATCGCCATGGCTACGAGATGGTCCTGCTTGAAGGCTACCGCAGCCCCGAACGGCAGGACAGGCTGGCCGCGGCCGGCAGCCATGTCAGCAACGCCCGGGCATTCCAAAGCTTCCACCAGTTCGGGCTGGCCGCCGATTGCGCCTTTATCCGCGAGGGAAAGCTGGTCATCAGCGAACGCGATCCCTGGGCGATGCGCGGCTACCGGTTGTACGGCGAGGCCGCGGAAGCGGCGGGCATGATATGGGGCGGGCGCTGGACCATGATGGACTTTGGCCACACCGAATTGCGCACACGCGGCACCAGGGCTTGAGGAGGCTCAAGAAGGAGAGCAGCGCTTGATGGCAACATCGGCCAACCTGCCCCCCTTTTCCGGCCCATCATGCTGCAACGAACCTGGTACTTGCTCACCGACCGGCGCACCCTGAACATACTGGCCTTTGCTGTGGTGGCGGGGCTACTCTTCGTCGGCGCCGGACTTCTGCAGCTGGCCCTGGTGTGGGCGCTGGCCGGCGTCGCGGCATTGGCGGTGCTGGCGCTGACGGTTTGCGGCGTCCGCCGTTATCTTGCACGGCGGCGTGAAACAGAGCCGGCGCCGCCGGCGGAGGCGCGTGCCGAGGCCGACCTCGAAGCGGTTCGCAGCGCATTGCTGGAGGCGCTCGGCACGATCAGGAACTCGCGCCTCGGTCACGCAAGCGGCGCGCGCGCCTTGTACGAATTGCCCTGGTATATGGTGATCGGTAATCCGGCCGCGGGAAAAAGCAGCGCGATCACGCAGTCCGGCTTGCAGTTCCCGTTCGCCGACCAGAAAGCCATCCAGGGCGTTGGCGGCACGCGCCACTGCGACTGGTTCTTTACTGCGCAAGGCATCCTGCTCGATACTGCCGGCCGCTACGCGGTGCAAGCGGTTGACCGGGAGGAGTGGCATGGTTTCCTGGAATTGCTGAAGAAGCACCGGCCACGGGCGCCGATCAACGGCATCGTCATCGCGGTCAGCATCGCCGAGTTGCGCGGCGACGAGACCGAGCCGGTACTGCAGCTTGCGCGCAGCCTGCGCCAGCGGGTGCAGGACCTGATCGAAAAGCTGGAAGTCTTCGCGCCAGTGTATGTCATGTTCACCAAAGCCGACCTGGTAGCCGGCTTTGCCGATTTTTTCGCGGATGCGGACGCGCCGGAACGCGAACGGCCCTGGGGCGCCACCATGCCGTTCAAGCAGAAGGTCGGCTGCGGCGACATGCTGGCGTTCTTCGAACAGAGCTTCGATGAGTTGTGCCAAGGGTTGCGCGAGATGGGAATCGCCAGCATGACCCAGCGGCGGCGCGAACTGGTGCCCGCTGGCGTGCATACCTTCCCGCTGGAGTTCGCAGCCCTGCGTGCGCCGTTGATGGCTTTCCTGGCCACGCTGTTCGAGGACAACCCCTTCCAGTTCCGCCCTTTGTTCCGCGGCTATTACTTCACCAGTGCCCTGCAGGAAGGACAGCCGCTGTGCGCGCAGTCGCTGCGGGTGGCCCAGCGCTTCGGCCTGGCGCTGCCGGCAGATGCTGCGCCGCGCACTGGGAGCGGGGCGGGATATTTCCTGCCACGGCTTTTCCGTGAAGTGATCTTCGCCGACAAGGATCTGGTTTCCCAATATGCGACACGCAAGCAGCGGCTGCTGCGCAATGGCGGCTTTACAGCTGCGATCCTGCTTCTCGGTGCAGCCCTGGGCGCCTGGACCTGGTCGTATTCGGGCAATGCGCAACTGGTCGCCAATGCGGCGGCCGACCTGGACAAGGCCGTCAAGATGCAGGCGCAGAGCCCGGACCTGCAATCGCGCCTGGAAGCGCTGCAGCTGCTGCAGGACCGCATCGAGCAACTGGATACGCTGGAGCGCGAATCGCCCTGGCTGCTGGGTATGGGGCTGTACCAGGGCGATGCGCTGGGCCGCAAGCTGCGCAGCGAGTATTTCAAAGGTATGGGTGAGATCCTGCTCAAGCCTGTTGCGGCCAGCCTGGAAACGCAATTGTTCGCCCTGGGCCAGCGCGAGGCGGGCAACGTCGAGGATTCCTATAATGCGCTGAAAACCTACCTGATGCTGGCGGATAAGTCGCATGCGGAAACTGGCCACCTGGGCGACCAGCTTACGCGCCATTGGCGCAGCTGGCTGGAGACCAATCGTGGCGCCATGCCGCGCGAACAGTTGTTGCGCAGCGCGGAAGGCTTGCTGGCATTTTACCTGTCGCAGTTGAACGATCCGGCCTGGCCGCGCATTGAAGCCCGGCTGGCGATGGTCGATACGGCGCGCGGCCAGTTGCGGCAAGTAGTGCGCGGCATGACCGCCCGCGAGCGCGTCTATGCCGAAATCAAGGCGCGCGCCAGTACCCGCTATCCCGCGATGACGGTGGCACGCATAGTCGGCGCACAGGATCGGGAGCTGGTGCAGGGCAGCCACGCCGTATCTGGCGCGTTTACACGCGAAGCGTGGGAGGGTTATGTCCGGCCTGCGATCCGCGAGGCGGCCAACAGCGCGCTGCAGTCGAGCGATTGGGTGCTGAAAACAGCGGAGCGCACCGACCTGACGCTGGAGGGCAGTCCCGAGCAGGTGCAGAAGGCGCTGACCGAAAGCTATAAGTCCGAATATGCAAAGGAGTGGCAAGCATTCCTGCAGGGCGTCGTGATTGCGCGCATGCCCGACTTTCCGCACACGGTCGAGGCCATGAACCGCCTGGGCGACCCGGCCATTTCCCCGCTGCTGAAAGTGTGGAACACGGTGGCGGCGCAAACCAGCTGGGACAGCCCGGGGCTTGCGGCGGCCGGCGTGCAACAGGCGGAGCAGGGATTGGCGCACTGGTTCAAGGCGCGGCTGTTCGAGCGCGCGCCGGCGGCGGGAGCCGTGGCGGCTGCGCTGCCGCAAGCCGGGGCGCTGGGGCGCGAGTTCGCTCCGGTGGCTGGATTGCTGGCAGCGCGCGACAAGGATGGATCGCTGATGCGGACTTACCTCGAGCACCTTTCGCGGCTGCGCGCGCGCCTGAACGGCATCGGCAACCAGGGCGACCCCGGTCCAGGTGCCCGGCAACTGATGCAGCAAACTCTCGAAGGCCAGGGTTCCGAGCTGTCCGAGGCTCTGCGCCACGTCGACGAACAGATGATGGCGGGGCTGGACGATGCGCAAAAGCAGGCTATCCGGCCGCTTCTGGTACGACCGTTGATCCAGGTCTTTGCCGGGCTGCTGGCGCCGGCGGAGGCCGAGATCAACAAGACCTGGCAGGCGCAAGTCTACCAGCCTTTCAACCGCACGCTCGCTGGCAAGTTCCCGTTTGCGCCGGCTGGCAGCGCGGAAGCAAGCCAGGCGGAGATTGGCCAGGTATTCGGGCCGGAGGGAGCGATTGCGAAGTTTGTCGGCAACTCCCTGGGGGCGCTGGTAGTGCGGCGCGGCGATGTGCTGGCGCCCAGGACCTGGGCCGATATCGGCATCGGCCTCTCGCCGCAGACCTTGCAGCGCTTTCCGGCCTGGATGGCGCCATTGGCGGCGGGCGGCGTGGCATCGGCTACGCAGACCTTATTCCAGCTCCTGCCGCATGCCGCCAGCGGCCTGGCGGAGTACTCGATTGAGATCGACGGCCAGCTGCTGCGCTTTCGCAACAGCGCGCCGCAATGGGTGAACATGGTCTACCCGGGACCGCAGGGCAGCAGCGGCGTGCGAATCAGTGGCGTCACGCCGGAAGGCAAGGTCGTGGAGCTGTTCGGCGAGAGCGGGGCAGCGGGGCTGCGCAAGATGATCGATTCCGCCTCCCGTACGCGCAAAGAGGAGGGCGTGCATGAACTGCGCTGGAGCAGTGGCGCTGTCGCGGTGTCGGTGGACCTGCGCATCACCAGCGCGCCGGGGAGCGCCCAGGGCGACGGCGGTTTTCGCGGCATGCGCTTACCTGAGACCGTGGCCGGCAAAGGGAGCGCGCCATGAACGCCCCGTCGCAGCGCATCGCCTATTTCGGCAAGCTGCCGGGATGCGGTGATTTCGTGCGCTCGCCAGGCGACCAGGTGTTGGTGGAATTGATGGACCAATGGCTGGCGGCCGTCATGCAGCGCCTTGCCGCCAATCCGCGCTGGCGCCAGCATTACGACGCTTGCCCGCCGCTGGACTTCGCGTTTATCGGCACGCGTTCGCGCCAGGTGGTCTGCGGGCACCTGCTGGCGAGCCGGGATCAGTCGGCTCGCCGCTTCCCGTTCACCTGCATGGCCGTGCACCACGTCGCGCAAGCGCGTGAGTTCCTTCCATTGAGTCCGCTGGCGCTGGCGCCGGCCTGGGAAGGCCTGGCTAGCGCGGCAGGCGCGGCAACTGCCGCTGTGCGGCCGGTCGATGGACTGCGCCCGGTGCCTCTAAGCGGCGCCGGGCTGGCGGCGGCGGCCCTGGCGGACTACATGGCCGGCTCCTGCCTGGCCAGCCTGCAAGGCTCGCTGGCCGGGCCGTGCGGGAGCACATCGGCGCGGCACCTGCTGCTGGCACTGGGACTGCTATTGTCGCCGCTGCGCGAACGCGTTCCGGTCACCTCGCGCTGCCTGGCCTTGCCATTGCCGCGCGAAGCGGTCCTGAGGGCGCCGGTTGCGGCTTTCTGGATGTCGCTCGCGGCGCCGCTGCTGGCATGCCAGGACCTGGAGATTGCCATGTTCCATGCGACGCTCGCCGGACAGCCTTCGCTGGTACTGGGACTGGACGGCGCGAACCCGGCCAGCCTGTTCTCTGTAATCGACCCCGATGCTGCCCGGGAAGGCATGGTGGCCCTTGGCGACTGCGCCTGGGCGGAAGGCGCAGTGCATGGCGACGCACCGTTGCAGCGCCTGGCGGCTTGCCTGGAGCAGGGGCAGCTTGGCCTGCCGACGGCCGTTCAACTGTTCCATGAGACTTTCTGCTGACAAAGGAGGCTGCCATGCATAAGCTGGCCCTGGTTTTCTACCTGGCCTGGATGCCGCCTGCCGCGCAGACTGCACCGGTCGTCGTGGCCGGCACGGTGCCGGACGAAGCGACCAAGGCCGCCATCCTGCAACGGGCGCGCGCCTTGTATGGCGCCGCCCGCGTGGTAGACCAGATGGCGATCGGCAGCGTGGTGGCGCCGCCCAACTGGAGCGCGCATATGCAAAAGCTGCTGGCGGAGCCGCTGATGCAGGTGACCCAGGGCCAGTTGACGGTCGAAGGCAACCGGGTGGGGATCCGCGGCGATGTTGCGAACGAGGCGCTGCGGCAGCAGGTGGCCAGCGAACTGGCAAACAGCCTCAATCCCACTTACACCATCAGCAACGGCTTGCGCGTCAACGCCCCGGCGCAAAAGGTGCTCGACACCGTGCTGGCGCGTCGCATCATCGAGTTCGAAAGCGGGCAGGCGGTGCTGCGTCCTTCGGGGATGCTGATCCTGGATGAAATGGCGGCAGCGCTGGGACAGATTGGCGGGCGCAAGGTGGAAGTAATCGGCCATACCGACAACACCGGCACGCGCGAAGCCAACCTGGCGCTCAGCCTGGCTCGCGCCGGCGCAGTGCGCAGCTATCTTGCGGCCAAAGGCATTGCCGCCGCCAGCATTGCGGTGGCGGGTGCGGGCCCGGACCAGCCGTTGGCAGATAACGCCAGCGCCGAGGGGCGCGCCCGCAACCGGCGCATCGAATTCCGGGTCGCGGACTAGGGCAGCGTCATTGTCAAGGTGGCTGGACGCGGGGGCTGCTTGACCACGTCCTGGTAGGCTGCCAGCGTGGCGCTGGTCGAACTGGCGAGCGAATAGCGCATGGCGCCGAACGAGGCCAGCGCCGTCAGCGCGAACACGCCGCCGCTGATCCACAGTGGCGCGTTGCTTTGCAGCTTGTGCGAGATATTGTCAGGCCGCGCTGAGCGCGGGGCAAAGCCGTGGTCTTTGCCGCGCAGGTGGGCTATCTCCTCGCCCAGGCGCGCAGTGAGGCAGGAAAGACGGTCGGCATCATCCAATGCATAGCGTCCCTTGAAGCCGAGCAGCAGGCACATATGGAATACCTGCAGCGCCTGCAGCCTGGCGCTGCCCTTCAGGCGTAGCTGCTCAAGCTTGTCGAAGAAGTGTTCGCCCGCCAGCTGGTCGCCAAACAGGAGCAATTGCAATGGACGTCGCTCCCAGGCATCGCGCAAGGGAAAAGTGGATGCGAGTATGGTTTCGTCCAGGGCGGCGCAGAAGGCGTACTTGGCGCTCTCGATATCATCGGCTGCGATGTGCAGGTCGCGCGCCTGGCTGCCCAAATCTTCCAGGAAGCTGCGGATGGCGCCGGCGAATTGCGCTTCACCTGGAGGCGCACCGCCATGGCGCAGCAGGGAAAGCATGTGGAAGCCTTCGTGCATCAAGTCCACCAGTGCCGGGACGCGTTGTTGCGGCGGCGCGGCGCGCCGCTCGATGAAATGGTTCATGCGGCCACCACCAGCAATTCCAGCCTCAATTCCTTGAGCCCTGCTGGAACATAAATGGAAATGGATTGCGCCTTGAGCATCTGCTCATAAAGTACGCCACGGTTCTCAAGCGTGAAGTAGCAGGTGTCCGGGCGCACCGGGATGGCGGAAGGCACCTGCGGGGCGTGCACCAGCTTCACGCCTGGCATGGCCGACAGCACGCATTGCTCGACGTCGTCCGGTGCGCCGGCCTTGACGCGCAAGGGCACTGCTTCGACCAATTCCAGCACCGGTATGGCCGCAGCGATGGCAAGGTAAAGGTTGGCGCCGGCGCCGATCTTGCCTGAATCGAGCTTGCCAATGTGATAGCCGGGTTTTTCTTCGCGCAGGGAGACGGCGAAATAGCGCGCCGAAATCACGGTATCGAGGAGTTCGCGGATCAAGCCATCGAGCTGCAGGAAGGCCGGGCCGGGGGCCGCGTGGTCGTAGCAGGGCAGGTTGCCGAGGTGGGCCAGGCGCGAATACGTCATCAGGCCACCCGCCAGGCCGAGCATGGCCTGGTACAGGCGCTCCGGATGAAGCGCGGGATGGCGCAGCAGGTGCAGCAAGGTCGCTGCCGAAGTGGAGACCGTGTGCAGCAGCCAGAATGAGGAGACGTCGCCGCCGCGGAATTCGATGACGTTGCGGCTTGGCTCGCGCATATGGCCTTGCAAAGCGTTGATCTTGGCCTGCAGCGCATCCATCAGCTGGTCCAGCAGGAGCTTGAGGCGTGGCGTAGCGCTGATGGAAAGGGAAGGCGGCATGAACGAGGGCTCGATCTCGAAGCTGCCCGACACGACGCGGCGCAGCCGCAGCAGGGGAAAGCTGTCATAAGCGCCGCGCGGTTCCAGTTCCGATACCAGGCGTACTTGCTTGCGCAGGTAGGTCAGACCGGCCGGCAAGGCGTCGCTGAACAAGTCTTCCGTCTCGCGCTGCGCCTGCTGGAAGCGGTCCGATTCCTGCGACGGCAGCGCGGCGTGATAGCAGATTTCCTGTACCTCCGCCGGCAAAGTGGTGAGGTCGATGGCCGTCGGCAGCGGGTCGCTGGCGGGCGCGTCGAACAACTCGCCTTCGCGAAAAATTGCGCGCAAGGCGAGTACGCGCAGTTTGCCGTTTGCCAGCGCTGCCGTATCCCACTCGACAGATTGCACGCCCCACAGCATTGGCTGGGCCGCCAGCACGGTCGCGTGCATGCGCGCCTCGTGATAGCGGTCCTGCTGCTGGAAGTGTTGCGGACGCAGGAACAGGCCTTCGCTCCAAAGGATCTTCGCAGGTAAAGTCATGCCGGCCTCCTTGGTTGAAGTATCCATTAAAACCGGCGCCGTGCAGCAGGCGTTTGCGCGGGCGCAAACTGCGGCGCGGCGATGTCGGCGGCCTTTGAGACAACGCAATGGCGAGCTCGCGCATCGATTCAATAATGGCCTTCACTTTGCGGAAGGAGAGAGCGATGCGCAAACTATTGACCGCAGGACTGATTGGCGCGGCCACGCTGGCCGGATGCGCCGTAGAGGTGCCGCTGCAAGGCAGCGAACGGGCCGGCCGCCAGACGCTGGAGAAGATGCTGGCGGAAGCCGACCGCGCCGCAGCAGCGGGCCAGAACGAGAAGTCGCAGGCGGCGCTGAAGGCCGCTGCCGCAAGCTACCCTTCCGCAAAGGCGCCCTGGCTGCAACTGGCGCAGATGCGTTTTGAACGTGGCAATTACAGTGAGGCCATTGTGCAGGCGCAGGAGGCGCTGCAGCGCGATCCGGCCGACAAGCAGGCCCTCAGCATCATCGCCGTCAGCGGCCTGCGCCTGGCGACGCGCAGCCTGGCGGATCTGAACCAGCAAAGCGGCCTTGGTGGATCGGTGCGCAGCGAAGCGCAGGAACTGGCGCGCACGCTGCGCAACACGCTCGGCGAGGAGGTGCTTGTTCCGGTAGCCGGCTCGCGCCAGCTGAAAAAGACTGCGCCGCCGATCAAGCTGCCAGCATCGCGCACGTCGCCTAACCCATCCACCGCTGCCGATCCTTTCGGCGCCCTCAAATAAGGAGCCAGCCATGGCCAATCGCGACAGCGTGCAGAAGCGCCTGACCAAGGTCCGTCCGCCCCGGGTGCAGATGACCTATGACGTGGAAGTCGGCGGCGACACGGAAAACAAGGAGCTGCCCTTTGTAGTGGGCGTGCTGGGCGACTTTGGCGGCAATCCCGACTCCCCGCAGAAGCGCCTGAAGGAGCGCAACTTCGTCAACATCGACAGCAGCAACTTCGACGAAGTGCTGGCCGGAGTGAACCCCGTGCTGAGTTTCCAGGTGCCGGACCGGCTGGGCGGGGACGGGGAATTTCCGGTAGAGCTGCGCTTCGGATCGATGCAGGACTTCAGGCCGGAGGCCATCGTGCGCCAGGTCGGCCCGCTGGAGAAGCTGCTGCAAGCGCGCAGCAAGCTGGCCGACCTGCGCAACAAGCTGGCAGGCAACGACCGGCTGGAAGACCTGCTGACCGAGGTGCTGCAAAACACGGAAAACCTGGCGGCCATTGTGCCCAAGGAGGATTGAATGAGCGCGCAATTGAAGCCTGCAACGGCGGCCGCGATTGAAGACGCCGACCTGCTGGACCGCATTGTCGAGGAAAGCAAGGTGGCCAAATCCAGCAGCGAGCATGAACGGGCGCGCGACATCATCGGCGAACTGGCGCGGCAAGTGATGACCGGCACCGTGCATATGTCGCATAGCCTGTCGGCCACCATCGACGCCCGCCTGGCGGAGCTGGACCGCATGATCTCGGACCAGCTCAGCGCCATCATGCATGCGCCCCAATTCCAGAAGCTCGAGCAAAGCTGGACCGGGCTGCATTACCTGGTGCGCAGCACGGCCACCGGGCCGGCGCTGAAGATCCGCCTGCTCAACGCCACCAAGCGCGAGCTGGTTCGCGACTTCCAGAGCGCGCTGGATTTCGACCAGAGCACCATCTTCAAGAAAGTCTACGAGGAGGAATTCGGCACATTCGGCGGTTCACCGTATGCGGCGCTGCTTGGGGACTTCGAGATCTCGCGCCAGCCCGAGGACATCTATTTCATCGAGCAGATGTCGCACCTCGCTGCTGCTGCGCACGCGCCCTTCATCAGCGCCGCCTCGCCCGAACTGTTCGGGCTGGAGAGCTACGGCGACCTTGGCAAGCCGCGCGACCTGGCCAAGGTGTTCGATACCGTGGAATACGCCAAGTGGAAGGCCTTCCGGGAATCGGAAGACGCGCGCTACGTAGGCTTGACGCTGCCGCGCTTCCTGGGCCGCCTGCCGTTCAACCCGCTCGACGGCACCACGGTGGAGGGCTTCAATTTCGTGGAAGACGTGGATGGTCGCGACCACCACAAGTACCTGTGGTGCAATGCCGCTTACGCGTTCGGGGCGCGCCTGACCAAGGCGCACGAGGAATTCGGCTGGTGTGCCGCCATTCGCGGAGTGGAGGGCGGCGGCCTGGTGGACGACCTGCCGACGCATACCTTCAAGACCGGCGAAGGCGAGGTGGCGCTGAAATGCCCGACCGAGGTGGCCATCACCGACCGCCGCGAAAAGGAACTCAGTGAGCTCGGCTTCATTTCCCTGGTCCACTGCAAGAACACCGCCTATGCAGCATTTTTCGGCGCGCAGTCGGCGCAGAAGGCCGTGCGCTACAGCTCCGGCGCAGCCAACGCCAATGCCGTGCTGTCGTCGCAATTGCAGTACATCTTCGCCGTGTCGCGCATTGCGCACTACATGAAGGCCATGATGCGCGACAAGATCGGCAGCTTCGCCGCCGCGTCCAGCGTGGAAGACTTCCTCAATCGCTGGCTGATGAAGTACGTGCTGCTGGACGATAACGCCAGCCAGGAACAGAAGGCCCAGTTCCCGCTGCGCGAAGCCTCGGTGCAGGTCAGCGAAGTGCCGGGGCGGCCCGGCGTATTTCGCGCCGTCAGCTTCCTGCGCCCCCATTTCCAGCTCGACGAGCTGACCGTTTCCCTTCGCCTCGTGGCGGAGCTGCCGCAAACCACCAACCACTGAGAAGGAGTATTGCGATGGCCATTGACGTGTACCTGCAAATCGAAGGCATCAAGGGCGAGTCGACCGATGAGCGCCATAAGGACTGGATCGAATGCAAATCGGTCAGTTGGGCGGTGGAGCAGCCGCGTTCCGCCACCTCATCCACCGGCGGCGGCCATACGGCCGAGCGCTGCGAGCATCGCGACGTGGTGATCACCAAGCTGGCCGACCTGGCTTCGCCGATCCTGCTGCAAACCTGCTCCGCCGGCCGTACCATCCCCAAGGCCAAGCTGGAGTTCATGCGCGCCGATGCGCAAGGGGAGCGGGTCAAGTACTTCGAAATCGAACTCGATAACGTGCTGATTGGCGCGGTTTCCCCTTCGGTCGGGGAAGGCGAGATCCTGACCGAAGAAGTGGGCTTCAAGTTCTCGAAAGTGCGCTGGAAGTACACGCAGCAGCGCATTTCGGGCGGCATGGGCGGCAATACGTCCGGCGGCTGGGACCTGGCCAGCAACCGCGTCGCATGATTCTTGGAGGGAGTTGCGGCTGCGGCGCGCAAGTGCTGCAGCCGTTTTTTTCGGAGGTGCGGCATGGGCGGCTACCGGCCGGGATTGCTGGACCGTTTGCTGGGGGCACAGCCCGGCGCGCGTTTCCTGTCGCCGGAGCAGGTGAAGGAAAGCGTGGCGCGCGACCTCGAAGCGCTGCTGAACACGCGCACGGCGCTGCCAAGGCAGCTGCTGCAGGCGTACCCGGAATGTGCAGGGTCGATCCTGAATTTCGGGCTGGCCGATTTCGCAGGCCTGTCGCATAGCAGCAGCGAAGACAGGCTGCGCATCTGCAGCAGCATTCGCCAGGCCGTCGAAAGGCATGAACCGCGGCTATGCAATGTGCAGGTGACGCTGGCCGAGCGCAACGGTACTGTCAACCGCATCGATATCGTCATTGCCGGCATGCTGCGGGTGCATGGCGCAAACGAAGCCGTCAGCTTCAGCGCCGCCTTGCAGCCGTCATCGCTGCATTATTCCATCAAGCGCGGAGCCATTGCATGAGCATTCAACTGAAAACCCTGATTGGAAAACTGAACGACACCTGCCGCACCGGTGCCACCCGCGCCGCAAATATCGCTATCGGCATGGGGCACGGCGAAGTGGATGTGGAGCACCTGCTGCTTGCGCTGCTGGAACAGCCGGAATGCGACCTGCAGGCGATAGCGCGGCGCAGCGACGTCAGCATGAGCGCACTCGAAGCGGACTTGCGGCGCGAGCTGGCCGGCGTGCGCATTGCCGCGACCCGTGTTCCGGTATTCGCGCGGCGCCTGCAATTATTGCTCGAGCATGCCTGGCTGATTTCCTCGCTGGCCCTGCCGCAGCCTGACCAGGTGCGCAGCTGCCATCTGCTGCTTGCCTTGTTGACCGAATCGGAGCTGTCGCAGCAGGCGGCCCGAATTTCGGGCCTGTTCGCGCGCTTCCCGGTCGATGGCCTGAAGCACCGCATGGAAAAGTACGTCGCCGGCTCGGTGGAATGCGCGCTGCCGGCTGCGACGCAGGACGGGGCGGCGCAGCTGGCCGCATCGGCGCCGGCTCCGGCGCTGGCGCAATATACGGTCAACCTGTGCCAGCTGGCGCGCGAGGGCAAGCTCGACCCGGTTATTGGGCGCGCGGCGGAGGTGCGCCAGTTGATGGACATCCTGCTGCGCCGGCGCCAGAATAATCCGATACTGACCGGTGCCGCTGGCGTGGGCAAGACTGCGGTGGTGGAAGGCCTGGCCTTGCGCATTGCGGCGGGCCAGGTGCCGCCGCCCTTGCGCAGTGTGGCCCTGCACGCACTTGACCTGGCGCTGCTGCAGGCCGGCGCCAGCGTGCGCGGAGAGTTCGAAGCCCGCCTGAAAAATGTGATCGACGAGGTTCGCCGCAGCCCGCACCCTATTGTCCTTTTCATCGACGAAGCGCATACGATGATTGGCGCCGGCGGTGCGGCAGGGCAGGGCGACGCCGCCAACCTCCTGAAACCAGCCCTGGCGCGCGGCGAGTTGCGCACGATCGCGGCAACTACCTGGAGCGAGTACAAGCGCTTTTTCGAGAAAGATGCCGCCCTGGCGCGCCGCTTCCAGGTCGTCAAGGTCGAGGAGCCGGACGAGGATACTGCGGCAGGCATGCTGCGCGCGATGGTGCCGCTGATGGAGCAGCACTTCGGCGTGCGGGTGCGGGACGACGCGGTGACGGCCGCGGTGCGCCTTGCGCATCGCTACATCAACAGCCGCCAGCTGCCCGACAAGGCGGTTGGCGTGCTCGATACGGCTTGCGCCCGCGTGGCACTGGGGCAGTGCGCTTTGCCGGCCCTGCTGGAGGATGCAGCCTGCCAGATCGAGCGCCTGTCGGCGCGCATCGCGGCGCTGGAACGGGACGCGTCCTGCGGCGCCGGCGCCGCCGATGCGCGACCTTCGGCGCTGCCGGCGCTGCGCGACGAGCGGGGCAGCCTGCAAGCCTGGCATGCGGAGCTGGCGGCGCGACACGAGCGCGAGCGCGACCTGTGCGCCCGCGTGCTCGCGCTGCGGCAGCAGGACGACGCTGGCGCAGCGGCCGAGATGCAGCAGCAACTGCAGGCGCTGCAGCGCGAGACGCCTTTGGTGCCGCTGGAAGTCGATCGCCACGTCGTGGCAGGCGTGGTTGCAGCGTGGACCGGGATTCCGGTCGGGCGCATGCTGCGCGACGAGATACGCACAGTGCAGCAGCTCAAGCCTGCGCTGGAGTCGCGGGTGCTGGGGCAGCCGCACGCCGTCGAAAGCATCGTGCAGCGCATGCGCACTGCGCGTGCCGGGCTCGATGATCCGCGCCAGCCGAAAGGCATCTTTCTTCTGACCGGACCGTCCGGCGTGGGCAAGACGGAAACCGCACTGGCGCTGGCGGACCTGCTGTATGGCGGTGAGCGCAAGCTGGTGACCATCAATATGAGCGAATACCAGGAGCCGCACAGCGTGGCGGGCCTGAAAGGTTCGCCGCCCGGCTACGTTGGCTATGGCGAGGGCGGCGTGCTGACCGAGGCGGTGCGGCGCAATCCTTATTGCGTGGTGCTGCTGGACGAAGCCGACAAGGCCCACCCGGATGTGCTGGAACTGTTCTACCAGGTCTTCGATCGCGGCGTGCTGGAAGACGCCGAGGGGCAGATGGTCGACTTCAGCAACACGGTGATCGTCCTTACCGCCAACCTGGGTTCGGGCGCCATCATGCAGGCCTGCCTGAACCGCGGCGCAGCGCCGCTGCCGACGCCGCAGGAACTGGACGCGCTGCTGCGGCCGCACTTGGCGCGGCATTTCAAGCCGGCCTTGCTCGGGCGGCTGCAAGTGCTGCCGTACTACCCGATTTCAGACGAAGCGCTGGCGCAGGTCATTGCGCTGAAGCTGGGCCGGGTCGGCCAGCGCATCAGCGAGAACCACCATGCTGAATTCTGCTGGGACGATGCGCTGGTGCAGGCGGTGCTGGCGCGCTGCACCGAGACCGATTCGGGCGCGCGCAATATCGACAGCATCCTGCATGGCAGCCTGCTGCCGGGCGTCGCCGATGTGCTCCTGGCGCGCATGGCCGAGGGCCTGCCCGTGGCGAAAGTGAAGGTGGGCGTGACGCGCCAGGGCCAGTTTAGGATTACCACCAGATAGGAGGGCGTATGTTCACCACTGAGGACTTGCTGGTGCCGGTCAGCGTCGGCCAGCCGTGCGGCGAGGACGTTTCGTTCGACGCCTGCATGGATGCGATTGCGGCCGCTCGGCGGCAAGACGACCCGACGCTGGAGCAGGGCGAGTGGGCCGTTCCCTTGCATAGCGCCGACTGGCCGCTGGTGGCCAATCGCTGTGCCGAGCTGCTGCGCTTGCGCAGCAAGGACCTGCGCCTGGCCGTGTGGCTGGCGGAGGCACGGGCGCACACCCACCGCATGCGCGGCCTGGGCGATGGCTTCCTGCTGCTGGCCGGCTTGTGCGAACGCTTCTGGGAGCAGCTGCATCCCTTGCCCGACGGCGGCGGGCACGAGCTGCGCAGCGGCAGCCTGGCCTGGCTGCTGGCGCGCACGCCGGCGCTGGTGCAGGGCTGCGCGGCCGATGACGATGCCGAAGCCGGCCTGCAGGATGCGCGGCATTGCCTGGCCGGGTTACAGCGGCTGCAGGCGGCGGTCGATGCCCGCCTCGGTGCGGATGGCCCGGCGTTCGGGCTAGCGCGGGACGCAGTGCAGCGTGCGCTCGAAGATGCCGAGCGCACCGCGCCGCCAGGCCGGGCGGTGGAGCCCACCGCCATTGGCGGCGCGGCCGCAGCGAAGGCGTGCGCGCCGCGACCCGGCGCGCCGGGCCAGCCCGCCATGCCGCAGACGCGCGAGCACGCCCTGGTGCAGCTGCGCCTGGTGGCCGAGTTCTTCCGCCGCACGGAGCCGCACAGCCCTGTTGCCTACCTGGCGGAGAAGGCCGCCAACTGGGGCGAACTGGCGCTGCACGAATGGCTGCGCGCCGTGGTCAAGGATCCGGCGCAGGTCGCGCAGCTGGACGAGCTGCTCGGCGCCGCGCCGCAGGCCTAGTGTATGATCCGCGGCATGAACACCATGCCGCGGCGACCCCAATGCGCCACCTGCCTGCGCCCCGCCGCCACCTGCATCTGCCATTGGGCGGCGCCGGTGGCGAGCACGGTCGAAGTCCTGATCCTGCAGCACCCGATGGAAGTGGACAACGCCAAGGGCAGCGCGCGCCTGCTGCACCTTTGCCTGCCAGGCAGCCGGATCGAAGTGGGCGAACAGTATGATGAGGCGGCGCTATGCGCCATGCTGGGCGCCGGTGGCCGCCAGCCGGTACTGCTGTACCCTGACACGCCGGACGAACGCTCGCTCGGCATCGCCGCGCCGCCGCCGTTCAGCGCGGCCTTGGCGCCGGCCCGCATCCAGCTGCTGGTGCTGGACGCCACCTGGCGCAAGAGCCGCAAGATGCTGTACCTGAACCCGGCCCTGCAGGCCTTGCCGCGCCTGCCGCTGCGCGCCACGCCGCCGTCGCATTACCTGATCCGCAAGGCGCATGCGCCGGACCAGCTGTCGACGCTGGAGGCGACCTGCTACGCGCTGGCGCAGCTGGAGGGCGACGCGCAGCGCTACCAGCGCGTCATCGCCGCTTTCGACGGCTTCGTCGCGCAGCAGCAGGCGCAGGCCGCGCGCGGCGCCAGCGCTAGCTGAGAAGCTTCAGGCCTGGCGGCAGCGCTTCGCCCAGCATGCGCTGCTCGCTGGCCTGGTCCAGCTGGAGCACTTCGCGCACCATGGCCGGCCAGCCGGGCGGGGCGCCCGCCGCCAGCAGCCGCTGCACCACCTCGGCACGCAAGGCGTGATTGATATCGCGCGAACGGTCGCCCGTCATGCGCGCCAGGTGCGCCGCCGCGAAGCCTGCCGGTTCCACCTTGCGCCAGTCCAGCTGCATCACGGCCTGCAGCCATTGCTCCACCGTTTCGCGCGGCGCGGCATCGTGCGCGCTGCCGTGGAACGGGCGCCGGGCGCCGACCCGGCCCAGCGCCCACAGATAGCGGGTTTGGCTGGCAAGGTTCTTTGCTTTCGGCAGTTCGCCCACCATCCAGTTGCCGATTTCGGCCTTGTAGGCCGACGGGATGCGCTCCAGCGAAGCGCCCAGGCGCAGCATGTCCTCTTCGCTGCCGTTGACCAGGGTAGCGGGACGGCGCCCGCGTTCGGCGGCATCGGCCTGCAGGTTGAAGGCGAAGTCGTCCAGCAGGCGCAATTGCGCTGCCGGCGGCAGGCCGCCGCAGACGCGGCGCCACAGCGTCCACCACTCGGCGCAAACCTGGTTGTCCCGGTGGTACTGCACCCCGGCTTCGAAAATTGCCCAGAGCTGTTCGATGCGCCACTCGTCCAGCGGGTGGCCGTAGCCCGGGCGCAGGCAGTAGCCGGCCAGGTTCATCCAGGCGCGCTCGTGTTCTGCCGAGCGGCGGCGTCCTTTGGCGCGTTCCAGCAAGGCGTCGAACAAGCGGCGCAGCACGGGCGTCGCCCAGCGTTCGCGGCTGCCAAGCAGGTGTTCGAGCTGGCCGCGCAGCTGCCGCACTTCCCGGGCATCGACTTGCAGCGCGCGGCTGCCGAAGATGCGCTCGACTTTCTCCAGCGCCTCGCTCAGGCCTGCCGGCAGCGCGGCCGCGGCGGCGCCATCCAGGCCATCTGCGCCATCCGCGCCTTCGCCGCCGGCATCGTCCGCGCCATGTTCGCGCAGCTGGAATTCGAGCTGCCAGCGTTGGCCGTTGCCTTCGCAATGCACTTCCAGCGTGCCCACTTCGGTCAGCGAGGCCGCCAGCTGCACCGTGATTTCCTTGCGTGCGCCGGCATCCCGGCTGTCGCGCAGGACGGTGGCGATGGCCGGCAGCGCGGCCAGCTCGTCGGGGGCCAGGTCGGCCACGGCGCCCGCCTGCGGCGGCACGGCGTCGGCCAGGGTAGTGGCGATGTGGAAGCGCACCGGGCGCCCCAGCCGCAAGGCGAAGCTGCGCGCATCCAGGCGTACTTCGCTGCCGCTTGCGCTGCCGCGCGGCAGCAGGCAAACAGCGCGGCGCGTGACGCCCGCAGCGCGTGCATTATCGAGCAGCAGCCAGTAACTGCGCGGTGAGCCGCCGGCGATGGTGGGCGCCAGGCCTTGCCGGCCCAGCGCGTAAGCTACGCCGCCGCGTGCCACGGCGACATCCGGGTCTTCGTTGCGCAGCACGCGTACTGGCTGGCCGCGCCATGCCGCCAGCGTGCTGCTCAGCCGCTCGGCCAGCCTGGCTGCGCGGAACACGCCGCCGTTCAGCAGCAGCGTATCGGGAACGGGCAGCTTGCCGTCGTCCGGCAGCCCCAATGCCTCGCGCGCAGCAGCTGCGTGCTGGCGCAGGAAGCCGGCCAGGTGGCGCGTGACGGCCGGATCGCCGGCGTAGGGCAGGCCGAATTCGACGATGCCGCCGCGCCTGGCCTGCGCCGGCTGCTGCGCTTCGTTGCGCGGAAAGAAGCCGTCCAGCACGATGCGCTCCGCGTCTTCCCGTCGCAGCGCGACGGAGCGGCTGGCGCCGATCAGTTTCGAGCCGGAGCCAAGCAAGGTCACGCTGACCTGCTCGGGCGCGTCGGCCGCCAGCAGGGCTTCCTTGGCCGCGCGGCAGCGTTCGGTAAGCTGGGCGAGGCGGCCCGCCGACAAGCGCTGCGGCGCGGCCGTGCCTGCGCTGCTGCCGCTGTCGGCGCAGAGGCGCTGTTCGACCAGGTGCGCCAGCGCCAGGTCCATATTGTCGCCGCCGAGGATCAGGTGGTTGCCGACGCCGATGCGCGTCAGCTGCGGCCCGCCGCCGGCCATCTCCACCTTGACCAGCGTGAAGTCGGTGGTGCCGCCGCCGACGTCGGCCACCAGCACCAGCCGCGCTTCGGCCAGTTCCTGCGCCAGCGAAGCGCGGTGGCGGTACAGCCAGTCATACAAGGCCGCTTGCGGCTCTTCCAGCAGGCGCAAAGCCGGCAGGCGGGCCATGCGCGCAGCTTCCAGCGTGAGCGCCCGCGCGCCCTCGTCGAAGGAGGCGGGAATGGTCAGTACCACTTGCTGCTGCTCCAGCGGCGCGCCGGGAAAGCGCGCATCCCAGGCCGCGCGCAAATGCGCAAGATAGCTCGCGCTGGCGGCAACCGGCGACACGCGCGCCACGTCTTGCGCAGCGCCCCACGGCAGGATCGGCGCCATGCGGTCGACGCCGGCGTGCGACAGCCAGCTCTTGGCGCTGGCCACCAGGCGGCCCGGCACCTGCCCGCCCAGCTTGCGGGCCAGGCGGCCAATGACCGCGCCAGGCGGCGCATCCGCGACCGCCGGTTCCGGCCAGGGCAGCTGCAGCTCGCCATCGGCAAACTCGCCGGCGCCAGGGTGGTAGCGGGACGAGGGCAGCAGCACGGCGCCGCCAATTTCGCCGGGCGCGGTGAGCTGCTCCACTTCGAACAGCTGCACGTCGCCGCCCGGCGCGGCAAAAGCGAGCACCGAATTGGTGGTGCCCAGGTCGATGCTGACCAGGTACTGCGTCATTGGCCCTCGCCACCGCCGCGCACGTCGAATTCGACCTTCCAGCGCTGACCGTCCTGCGCCACTGCCTGCAGTTCCAGCGTGCCGGATTCGCTGGCGCAGGCATGCAGGCGCACCTGCACCGCTTCGCCAACGGAACGGCCTTCCGGCGACAGCGTAGCCTGGATTTCGTTGAGCTCGACCAGTTCCTCCGGCGCCCAGAAATCGAGCACGGCGCCGATCTGGTCTTGGCGGCGCACGGAAGAACCGAAGAAGCGGAAGTGCACCGGCTCGCCCACCACCAGGCCGAACTCCTGGCCTGGCAATTCCAGCTCGCTGCCTTCTTCCATGCCGAACGGCGCCACGCACAGCGCCTGGATCGGCGGCTCCATGCCAGGGATGGCGGGCATCGACGATTCCACCGCAACGTAGTAGGAGCGGGCCGTGCCGCCGCGAATACGCACGCCGGCGCCGCGCCGCACATAGCTGTAATAAGCCGCGCCGCGTGCCACTGCCAGGTCCAGGTCGGCGCCGCCGAGCATGCGTGCCGGTTGCGCCCCTTCCATGTACAGCCAGTCGTTGATGGTTTCCATCACGCGCTTGGCCAGCAGTTCGGACTTGAATACGCCGCCGTTGAACAGCACCGCGCTCGGGTGCAGGAAGGTATGCGCCGGGTTGACGGCAAAGCCCTCCAGTTGCGCCGTAGCGCCAGCCTGGCGCGCCAGGAACGCTGCCAGGTGCCTGGTGATTGCCGCATCCTGCGCGTAAGGCAGGCCAAGCTGGGTCAGGCCGGCGCGCGCGCGCACGGCCGGGCGCGCGGCCGCTTCCACTTTCGGGAAGAAGCCATCGGTGATGAAGGTTGTGACTTCGGCGCGCGTCAGCTCGGTGCGGATCGAGCCGCCGATCAGCTTCGAACCGCGGCTTGGCACCACGATCGGCCAGGTTTCCGCCTGGGCATTGGCCAGCAGGTTTTCCTTGGCCGCGCGGCAGCCGTAAGTGAGCGCGCGCATTTGCCAGGCGTCGAGCTGGCTGCCGTTGGCGGCCAGCTTGCGCGCCACCAGGTGCGCCAGCGCCAGGTCCATATTGTCGCCGCCCAGCAGGATATGGTCGCCCACGGCCACGCGGTGCGGCTCCAGCTTGCCGTCGCGCTCGAGGATGGCGATCAGCGAAAAGTCGCTGGTGCCGCCGCCCACGTCCACTACCAGGATAATGTCGCCCGGCTTGACGTCCTTGCGCCAGCGGCCATCGCTGTTCTGGATCCAGCTGTACAGGGCCGCTTGTGGTTCCTCCAGCAGCGTCACGTTGTCGTAGCCGGCTGCACGCGCCGCTTCGGCGGTGAGTTCGCGTGCGGCAGGATCGAACGATGCCGGGATCGTGACCGTGACTGCCTGCTGCGTGAAAGGTGCGTCCGGATGGGCGTTGTCCCATGCTGCGCGCAGGTGCTTCAGGTAGCGCGTCGATGCTTCCAGCGGCGACACGCGCGACACCTCTTCCGGCGCGTCATGCGGCAGGATGGCGGCGCGGCGGTCCACCCCAGGGTGGCACAGCCAGCTCTTGGCGCTCGATACCAGGCGGATCGGCGTGGTGGCGCCGCGGCTGCGCGCCATTTCGCCCGTCACCGCGGCCTGTCCATCGGCAGTGGCCCAAGGCAGGGCCAGTTCCCCGGCAGCCAGTTCGTCCGGGTGCGGCAGGTAGAGGAAGCTTGGCAGCAGCGGCAGTTCTTCCACCGTGCCGGGCGCGGTGAGCTGGGGCACGCCCAGCACGCCGTGCCGGGTTTTTTCGCCATCGCTGCCGGCCAGTTCTACGTAGGACAGCGCGCTGTGGGTGGTGCCAAGGTCGATGCCGATGGCAAAACGCGGCTCGCTCACAGTTCCACCTCGGCCGGTGCCAACACGTTGGCGTCATGCGCTTCCGCCAGTTTAGGCAGGCGCACGCTGGAAGCGCGCCAGCCGCGGTGGCTCAGGGTGCCGGTAAACGGCGCCTTGCCGACCACGTTGCCGGTCAGGCGCACGGAGGAGGCGTCGAAGCCTTCCGGCAGCGTTACGCGGCTGCCTTCCGCTTCGCTGCGGACGGCGTCGATGCTGAAGTGCTCGCGCAGCACCTTGCCGCAGCCTTCATGCACCAGGCGCGCAGCAGCGCCAATGTCGGCGTCCGAATAGCCGGACAGGTCTTCTTGCGTGAAGTCGATCAGGCGTGCTTCGCGCTGGAACAGCGACAGGAGCTGCAGTGCTGCATCGGGGGTGGCTTCGCGCAGGAGCGCGGCGGCCGGTGCCGGGGCTGCGGCTGGGGCCGGGACGGGGGCCGGGACGGGGGCCGGTTGCGCGGCAGGGCCAATGCCGTCGTCACGCACGCGTGCGGCGAATTGGGCATCGCCCAGCGTTTTGAAAAAGGCGCCAAAGGCGAGGGAAATCCTGCTCCCAAAGGAGGGCAGATTGTTCGATTTGCTCATGTTATTGCTCTTTGAATGTCGGGGGATATCCCGGAGGAGTGCGCATGATACCAGCTTGGCTTGCAGCCGCGGCACGGGCAGTTTAGAATACTGTACAAACATACAGTAATGTATAGGGGCGCGCCATGCAGGACCATGAACTGGAAGGGCAGGTGATACTGCCGCCGCAATCGCTGAAGGCGAAAAAAGGGCGCGGCGCGGTATCAAACATGCAAGGCAGGTACGAGCTGCAAGAGCGCGAAGCGTTCGATGACGGCTGGGCGCCGGATCCGGACGATGCCGAGGCCGAATTGCGTCCGCCGCGCACCATCGTCACTGCCGAAACGGCCAAGACCATCCTCACGCGCAACCAGTCGCCCGATATTCCGTTCAGTGTTTCGCTGAACCCTTATCGCGGCTGCGAGCATGGCTGCATCTATTGTTTTGCCCGCCCGTCGCACAGTTACCTCGGCCTGTCGCCGGGCCTGGATTTCGAGACCAAGCTGTTTGCCAAGGTGAATGCGCCGGAATTGCTGCGCGCGGAGTTGTCCAAGCCGGGCTACGAAGTGGAGTCGCTCGCGCTGGGCGTGAATACCGATGCCTACCAGCCGTGCGAGCGCGAATACCAGCTCACGCGGCGCGTGCTGCAAGTGCTGGCCGAGTGCAATCATCCGGTTGGCCTGATTACCAAATCCTCGCTGATCGAGCGCGACATCGATATCCTCGCGCCAATGGCTGAGCGTAACCTGGCCGCCGCATCGATCACGATTACTACGCTCGACAGCAAGATCTCGCGCACCCTGGAGCCGCGCGCCGCTGCCCCAGCGCGCCGCCTTCGCACGATTGAATCGCTGGCCAGGGCCGGCATTCCGGTCGGCGTCAGCATCGCGCCGATCATCCCCTTCGTCACCGAGCCCGATATCGAAAAAATCATGTCCGCCGCGCGCGATGCCGGCGCCGTGATGGCAACCTACGTCGTGCTGCGCCTGCCGTGGGAAGTCAGCCCGCTGTTCAAGGAATGGCTGGAAGCGCATTTCCCCGACCGCGCCGAGCGCGTGATGAACCGCGTCCGCGACATGCGCGGCGGCAAAGACTACCAAGCCGATTTCGGCTCACGCATGCGCGGGGAAGGGGTGTGGGCTGACCTGATCCAACAGCGCATCGAAAAAGGCATCACCCGCTTCGGCTTCCACGGCCGCCACAGCAAATTCCGCTCCCTCGATTGCACCCAGTTCAAGCGCCCCGACTACATCCCTGCCTCCGGCGCCCGCGCCCGTGCCGCAGCCAAAGCTGGTCAGATGGACCTGTTCTAAGTCGAGTTCGCGTTTCGGCACCCGCACAGGGTGGCCTGTGCGCAGCTGTCGCGGACTACTACTGAAAGCTACTGAAAGAACTACTGAAACTACTGAAATTTGAGCTTTTCGGCCTTGGTAGCGCTCTAATGGGAAAAATTTCAGTAGCTTTCAGTAGTAGTTACCGAGGGCGCGCAGAGGACAGCAGCGCGAGGTGGCTTTCTATCGCGTGCACGTGCTCATCATGGTGGCCCATTGCGCGCAGGGCGGCGGCCAGGCGCAGCAGGTATTCGATGTTGGGGCCGCTTGGACCGGAGGCGGACGCGATATGGCGGGCGATTTCTTCAACCGTCGCCTCGCCCAGCCAGGCGGCGTTGTCGGCGGCAGCTATATAGATCAGGCCTTCTTCCACGCTGCCGGCCTCGAAGTGAATGTCGATCGCCACCCGCAGGTAACCGTTTTTCTCGCGATGGTCGAGGTGCGCGAATTCTTCCGGCGTGACGAGGTAGGCCATGCCGTGGCACACGGCGCCTTCGGACGGAACCAGCGTGGCAACGCGGCCCGGCGCATCGGGCGTTCCGCGATGGTCATGCGAGCCCTGCCAGAAGCGCCGCGACCAGCCGAAGATGTGCGCCGGCCGGCGTTCGATGAAGGGGAAGTCCGCCTTGTAAATCAGCGAGCCATAACCGAACAGCCACACCTCATGGCGGCCGTCGAACTTGTCCATTGCCTGGTTGGCTTCAATCGTATTGTGCGACATACGGCGAATTATAGGGAATACTCGCCAAGCACGCTGATGAAGCGTTCCGCCGCGGGCGAAGGCGTGCGGGAGTTCTTGGTGTAGATGAAGAACTTGCGTTTGAGTTCCGGTTCCACCAGGGGGCGCATCTCCAGCCCATAGCGGCGTACCATCGGTTCCGCATAGGGCAGGCAGGCGGTGATGCCGAGACCTTCCGCCACCATGGCCAGCGCGGTGGTCATGAAGGTCACCTCGTTGTAGGGCGCCAGCGTGGTCATGTCGCGCAGCAGCCGTTGCGTGAATTGGCCCTGCAGGGCAATGAAGGGATGCTGGTTGACCTCCGCCCAGGCCACCGTGCGCCGGGCAGCCAGCGGATGCGCCGGCGGGAACACCACCACGAACGGCATTTCGAACAGCAAGGCTGCATCCACTTCGGCCGTCAGGTCGCGCTCCGGCCCGATGCCGACATCCACCTCGCCGCTCACCACGCGGGACGCCACATTGTCGACCGGGCAGTCGACCAGCTGCACCTGCACGTCCGGATAGCTCGAACGGAAAGCGCCGATCACCTGCGGCAGCAGGGTGCAAGCCATCATCTGCGGCGCAGCAACGCGCACGATGCCTTTCTTCAGAGCCTTGCGGCTGGCGATGTCGGCCATCGCGCCATCGAGGTCCTGCAGCATCTTGTCGAACAGCGGATACAGCTCGCGTCCCACCTCCGACAACTGCACGCGCCGCGTATTGCGCTCAACCACTTTCACGCCCAGCAGCTGTTCCAGCTCCTTGATCTGCCCCGACAGGGCGGACTGGGTGACATGCAGCAGGTCGGCGGCCGCCGTGAAGCTGCCGGTGCGGGCGACAGCGACCAGGGCGCGCATCTGGCGAACGGTTGGACTCATCAGGAAAACTAATAAATTGACGTGAAAATATCGTTTGTATGATAGCTGAAACAAGCGTTTAATGGCGGGATACAAAGGAGCCCTGCCATGAAAATCAAGCAAATCCACCACGTTGCCTACCGCTGCAAGGACGCCAAGGAAACCGTCGAGTGGTACGTCAAGCACCTGAACATGAATTTCGTGCTGGCCATTGCGGAGGATGAAGTGCCGTCGACCAAGGCCCCCGACCCGTACATGCACGTGTTCCTGGATGCCGGCCAGGGCAACATCCTGGCCTTTTTCGAGCTGCCGACCCAGAAGGACATGGGCCGCGACGAAAATACCCCGGCCTGGGTGCAGCATCTGGCGCTGGAAGTGGCTTCGATGGACGAGCTGCTGGCCGCCAAGGAGCGCCTGGTTGCCGGCGGCGTTGAAGTGCTGGGCCCTGTCAATCACACCATCTTCAAGTCGATCTACTTCTTCGACCCGAACGGCCACCGCCTGGAACTGGCGGCCAACACCGGCACTCCTGAAATGATGCGGAAGCTGGACGAAGTGAAATGGGAAATGCTGGAAGAATGGTCTAAAACGAAAAAGGCGCCCAAGCACGCAGCCTGGATGCACGCGCCACAAGAATAAAGATTAAAAGCGAAGGAAATACATGAAACTCGCCTCCCTGAAAGACGGCAGCCGCGACGGCCGCCTGGTGGTCGTCAGCCGCGACCTGAAATTCTGCCAGCCGGTACCGAACATCGCCGCCACCATGCAGGATGCGCTGGACAACTGGGACGTCGCCGCGCCGCAGCTCAAGCAGATCTACGCCTTGCTGAACCAGGGCAGCGCCTCCGGTGCCCAGCCTTTCGACGAAAGCCTGTGCCACTCGCCGCTGCCGCGCGCCTACCAGTGGGCCGACGGTTCCGCCTACATCAACCACGTGGAACTGGTGCGCAAGGCGCGCAATGCCGAAGTGCCGGCGTCGTTCTACAGCGATCCGCTGATGTACCAGGGCGGCTCCGACAGCTTCGTCGGTCCGCGCGACCCGGTGTTTGCGCTGGACGAAGCCTGGGGCATCGACCTGGAAGCGGAAGTGGCGGTGATCACCGGCGACGTGAAGATGGGCGCCGGCGATGAAGAGGCGGCCAAGGCCATTCGCCTGGTCATGCTGGTCAACGACGTCTCGCTGCGCAACCTGATTCCAAACGAACTGGCCAAGGGCTTCGGCTTCTTCAACTCCAAGCCGGCCAGCGCGTTCTCGCCGGTAGCGGTTACGCCGGAAGAACTGGGCAAGTCCTGGCAGGACAACAAGCTGCACCTGCCGCTGCTGGTGCAGATCAACCGCCAGCCCTTCGGCAAGCCGAACGCCGGCGAGGACATGACATTCAACTTCGCCCAGCTGGTGGCGCACGCCGCCAGGACGCGCGAACTGTGCGCCGGCACCATCATCGGCTCCGGTACCGTATCGAACAAGCAGGGCAACCTGCACGGCTCGAGCATCGCCAACGGCGGCGTGGGCTATTGCTGCCTGGCCGAAGTGCGCATGTACGAGACCATCGAAAGCGGCAAGGCGCAAACCGGCTTCCTGCAATTTGGCGATACCGTGCGCATCGAGATGCATGATGCGCAGGGCAAGACCATCTTCGGCGCCATCGACCAGACCGTGCGCAATTACGGGGAACGTGAATGAAGCTCTACACCTACTTCCGCAGCTCGGCCGCCTACCGCGTGCGCATCGCGCTGAACCTGAAAGGCCTGGCGTATGAAGCAGTGCCGGTGCATTTGCTGCGCGACGGCGGCGAGCAGCTCGCGCCGGCTTACCGGGAGGTGAACCCGGCCGGCCTGGTGCCGGCGCTGGAAGACAACGGCATCGTGGTGACGCAATCGCTGGCCATCATGGAGTACCTGGAAGAGGTGCACCCGATGGTGCCGCTGCTGCCGCAAGATGCCGTGGGCCGCGCCCGCGTGCGCGCCCTGGCGCAGACCGTGGCTTGCGACACCCATCCGCTGATGAACCTGCGCGTGCTCAAGCACCTCAAGGGCCCGATGGGCCTGGGCGAAGAACAGAAGATGGATTGGTACTACCACTGGATGGGCGAGGGCATGAAAGCGCTGGAAGCCCACCTGGAGCGCGACGGCGACATGGGGCGATTCTGCTACGGCGATACGCCGACCATCGCCGACTGCTGCCTGGTGCCGCAGGTGTACAACGCGCAGCGCTTTGATATCGACCTGGCGCCATACCCCAGCGTGGCGCGCATTGCCGCCAATTGCGCCGGCCTGCCGGCGTTCAAGGCCGCGCATCCGTCCGCCCAGCCGGACGCCGAGTAATCAGAACTCGCAGCTCAGAACTCAGAACTCAGAACTGCACGACGCGGTTGCGCCCTTCCTTCTTGGCCCGGTACAGCGCCTTGTCGGAGCGCACCAGCAGCGAGGAAGGCGTATCGGGCGCGCCATGCGGATCGGCCGCCGCTACGCCGATACTGATGGTCAGCTGCACCTCCACCCCCGACTCGGTGCACAGGCGCAGGCCGGCGGCCTGTTCGCGCAGGCGTTCCGCCGCATGCGTGGCAACGGCGATATGCGTTTCCGGCATCAGCAATACGAATTCCTCGCCGCCGAAGCGCGCCACCATATCCACCGCCCGCAGGCTGGCCGTCAGCAAGGTCGCGGTCTGGATGATCGCCTGGTCGCCCACTTCGTGGCCGTAGCTATCGTTGATGCGCTTGAAGTGGTCGATATCGACCATCAACAGCGCCAGCGGGTGGTGGAAGCGCCGCGCGCGCTCCAGCTCCTGCGCGATCTGCTCGGTCATCTTGCGCCGGTTGGCGATGCCGGTCAGCGGATCGGTCGTGGCCAGCGCCTCCAGCTTGCGATTGGCCTGCAGCAGTTCCAGCGTGCGCTGCAGGATGCGGTCCTCCAGGCTGCTGCGCTCGCACGCCAGCTCGGACATCGCCCGCCGCCGCGAGCGCAGCGACAGCACCAGCGCCGTAATCAGCATGCCTTGCAGGACAATCAGCGCGCCGGCCGTGAGGATCTGCCAGCGGTACAGCTCCCACACATTGTGCGGGCGATTCAGTATCACCGCCTCTGGCGGGATATTGCGCAAGCCGGCCCGGCGCGCCGTCGGGTAGTCGAAATAGTAGCCTTCCACCTGGCTGGTCATGGCCGGCTGTCCAAGCAGCAGGCGCGCCATCATGCGTCCCACCGCCTCGCCGCTCACCACATAGCCGCCCACCACGCCCGGCATCACCAGCGATTCGGAATGCGTGAACAGCGGCGCCTTGCTCGCTGCCGAAATCTGCAACGCCAGTTCGCGCGGCTGGATGCGCGCACTGCCTTCGCCGCGCAGCGCTGCCAGCATGAAGATCGCGCTGCTGCGGTCCAGCCGCGCGGCGCGCAGGCGCAGCTCATTGACGTCGCCATCGTCCCAGATTTCAAAGCGGATCCTGGGGAAGCGCGGCGTGATGCTGCGGATGCGGTCGAGCCAGAGCCGGCAGCGCGCAGTCTTGTCGCCGACGATGGCGATATGCCGTACTTCCGGCGCCACCAGCGGAATCACGCCGATGGCCCGCTCGAAATCGGACGTCACCTCATAAGCCAGGCCATCGCGCGGCTGCCATCGCTCGCGCCCGTGGTTGACGTAATGGCGCGGCACGCCGGCAAACAGTTCCGGATGGCTCGCCAGGAAGCGCGCCGCCACGAAGTTCTCCGTCACGATGGCGTCGAACTTGACGTCGGCGTACTTGGTGGCGAGGTAGGGCGCCATACCCTCCTGCGATTTATCTTCGCCGACGCGGTTGGCGTCGAAGCGCTCTTCGAAAATGGCCGGCGTGCCACCCTGGTTGCTGCGTTCCAGTTCTTGGTACAGGCCCTTGTGCACCAGCCTTTGCCAGGCCGAGGAGGAATCGGCGCCGAGCGAATACAGCACCAGCACGCGCCGCTCATCGGCCAGGGCATGGCTGCAGGCGCAGGCCAGCCATACAAGGGCAGCCAGGCGCAGGAATGCTGGTCGGTAGAGGGGGGCGCATAGGGGAAACGAGTGTAGCACGGTTGCGTGCAATTTAATTTACCTAGGAGCAACTATCGTGGCAGCTTTGCAACGTTATCGCGCATTTAGTCGCGCAGCACGGAGTAGAGCTGGGCCGGTGTAATCGGCTTGATAAGATGGACCGGGAAACCGGCCGCGCGCGAACGCGCCTGGTCGGCCGGTGGGCCGTAGCCGGACAAGGCCACCAAATGTGTCGAACAGCTGCGGCAGCATGTCTGCGCTCTCGATCACCGAGCGGAAACCGCTGGCCAGGTCGCGGGTGAGGGCGGCCAGGTCGACCCGGGCATAGCCGGCGTGCACGCGGCCGGCCTGCACGCGCGAAAAATCGAGCAGGGTGTTGACCAGCTTTTGCAGGCGCAGGGCATTGCGCTGGGCCAGCTGCAAACGCGCGTGGTGCGCGGCAGGCAGGCGGCTGGCACCGTCGTTCAGCGCTTCTTCGATAGGGCCCGGCATCAGCGTCAGCGGCGTGCGGAATTCGTGGCTCACATTGCTGAAAAAGGCGGTCTTGACGCGGTCCAGTTCCGCCAGTGCTTCGGCGCGCTGGCGCTGCTCCGCCGCGGCGCCGGCATTTTGCACGGCGGCCGACAATTGCCCCGCCACCAGCTCGCCACAGCGCCAGGTCGCAGGCCTCGCCTGCCAGGTCCTGTTCGCGCAGGGCGCTGGCCGACAGGGTCGAGAGCGCGGCCAGGCGGCGCGCATTCAGGCGCGTATCCGTGGTGTCGGTGGAAGGGCGCTTTGCGGCCAGGCTTCAAGCGGGCCGAGCGGCGTGGACGACCAGTCGAAGGCCGCAATCTGCTGGCCTAGCGCGCCAGGGGAAGCAAGGAATTGCAAGCTTTCCGGTTTGATCGTCACGCGTTTCTCTAACTGTGTTTTAGCAATTCTGCACTGTACGAAACTTGTACGGCGCGCACAGGCGTCCTGGTCAAACGCCGTCCCGGCCGCGTTTGACAGCACGATGCAAGCAACGGATACTGGGACGATGACGACGCCGCCTTTCCCCATCCGCAAGGAATGCCCGCCGGGCGCCTGCGACTGCGACCGCGATTCGCTGCTGGCGGACCCGCAGGCGGACACGCGCATCCTGCGCCTGACCAAGGAGGAAGAGAAGCGCCTGATCGAGCGCATTGAAGCCATTGCCACCTATGCTGAGCTGATGCGCGTTGGCCAGCGGCTGCAAGAGCAGCTCGGCGTCTCGGTGCGCATTGCCCCCGGCCCGAACGAAGTGCGGACGGTGCGCGGCTTCCAGATCGAGTTGGGCGAGCGGCCCGGTTTGTGCCGCAAGACGCGCCAAGCTGTACCGGCTGCGATACGGAAATGCCTGGATCGGCACCCGGAAATCGCTTTTGCGATCTTGAATTCCCACGATCTGTTTGCCGGGCAGTAAAATATATTTACTTCCTATCAAATCGAAAGCTGTATGTTTTGCAATATTCCGCGCATGCTGGGCATGCCTCTCCTGGCTGCCGCGCTGATCCAGTTGCCCGCCCGGGGCCAGGACGCGTCGCTGCGCCTGGGGCAATTGCGGGAATTTTCCTACCTCGCCACCTACGGCACCCTGGCCGAATTGCAAAAACTGAAACCGCAGGTCGGCCAGTGGCCGCAGCGCGACCAGGCGGCGTACTACTCCATCCTGAGCAAAGTCACCCGCAGCTCCGACCGCGCGCTGTCGCTGCAGGCAGTGGCCGAAGAAGAGCGCATCGGCCATCAACTGGATGACGAGACGATCATCGCCAACAGCTTGCTCGACCGCTCCTACCTGTATTCCGCGCTCGAAGACAGGGAGGCGGCCAGCAAGAGCCTGGACATGGCGCGCCAGCTTGCCGACCAGACCAGCGACTTTGCGCTGCAGGCCAAAGTGATCCTGACCGTTGGCCAGGATGAAATCCGGCGCGGCAATGGCCGCAAGGGCCTCGAATTGATCGACAGCGCGGTGGCGCTGGCGGACAAGTCGGGGCAGCCCATCGCCCAGTTCATGGCGCTGCGTGCCCGGGCGTATGCGCTCAATGGCCTGGCCGGCGGCAGCCAGGAGGCGCTCAGGTCGATCGACGTCTTGAAGGCCAAAGCCGCGCTGATCCCGCTCGATGGCCCCATGATCCGGGCCCGTTACGCCGAGTGGGAAATCGCCGAAAGCGCGGGCCAGGTGGCGCGTGCGCGCGACGCCCTCAACGATGTGGTGGCGTGGCTGCAGAAGCACCATATGGACGAAGATGTGCCCGAGCTGCAAGTCACGCTGGCCGACATGAGCTTGAAAAGCCAGGACTACAGGGAAGCCTTGTCGCTCAGCCGCGAGTCCAAGCAGGCGGCGCTGGCCACCGGCAACACCGAAATGGCGGAGATTTCGCAGTTCAACGAAGGCATCGCCCTGATCTACCTGGGCCAGCTTGACCTGGGGCGCGAAGCGATCGAGGCGGTCAACATCGAAATGATGGATGCGGACGCGCTCTCCGAATACGCCCGCGCGCTGGAGTATGTGGGCTTGAAGGAATTGGCGCTGCAGGTCTACGCGCGGGCCCGGCGCAAGGCGCTGGACGCCACCTCGGCCCAGACCCAGCTCCAGAAAAAAGAGCGCGAAGATGAAGAACTCCTGCGCCGCAAGGATGAAAACAGCAAAGACTTGCGCAACCGGTCGAAGCTGCGGCTGGCCTGGTCGGTAGCGGCTGGCCTGGCGGCTGCCGCCTTGCTCGCGCTGGCCCTCCTGTATCGCAAGCTGCGTGCCGCCAACGTCAGGCTGAAGAATTCCGATTTGCGCACGGAATAGCATGTTAAATTTGCATCTCGGAACGAATCACCCACCGGGAGGCAGGCATGAAAGGCAGCATTCCAAGACGTGAATTCCTGAAGCAGGCAGGCATGGCGGGCGTGGCGACGGCACTGGCCAGCCCGGCGCTGGCGGCGACGCGCAGCGTCATGCTGCCCTTCGAAAACGGCGAGCGCGAACTGGTGGCGTTTCCGCAGAAACGTCCGCTGATCTTGCAGACCAGCCGTCCGCCGCAGCTCGAAACCCCGTTCAGCGTGTTTGGCGAAGGCGTGCTGACGCCGAACGATGCCTTTTTCGTGCGCTACCACTGGAGCGCCATCCCTACCGAGATCGACCCGCAAAGCTACCGCCTGAAAATCGGCGGCCACGTCAACACGCCGCTGGAACTGTCGCTGGCGGAGCTCAAGCAGCTTGCCGACCCGGTCGAGATCGTGGCGGTCAACCAGTGCTCGGGCAACAGCCGCGGCCACTTTGCGCCGCGCGCCAACGGCGGCCAGCTTTCCCACGGCGCCATGGGCAATGCGCGCTGGAGCGGCGTGCCGCTGAAAAAAGTGCTGGAGCGGGCCGGCGTCAAGGCCGGCGCGCTGCAGGTTTCCTTCAACGGCCTGGATGCGCCGCCGGCCGGCGACGGCCCCGATTTCATCAAGTCGCTCAATATCGACCACGCGCTGGATGGGGAAGTGATGTTGGCCTGGCAAATGAATGGCGAGGACTTGCCGATGCTGAACGGCTATCCGCTGCGCCTGGTGGTGCCGGGCTACTACGGTACTTATTGGATCAAGCACCTGTCCGACATCAACGTGCTTGATAAACCCTTCGACGGTTTCTGGGTCGCCAGCGCCTATCGCATCGCCGACAATGCCTGCGCCTGCGTGGCGCCCGGCACCGCGCCTGCCGGGACCGTGCCGATCAACCGCTTCAATGTGCGCTCCTTCATCACCAGCCACCAGGACGGGGCGCGGCTCAAGGCCGGCAAGCCGGTGCTGGTGAAGGGCATCGCCTTCGATGGCGGCTACGGCATCAGCGAAGTCGCCTTCTCGGCCGATGGCGGCAGGAGCTGGCAGGCTGCCGCGCTCGGCAAGGACCTGGGCAAATATTCGTTCCGCGAATGGAGCGCAGCGTTCAAGCCGGGCAAGGGCGAGCACGCGCTGATGGTGCGCGCGCTGAACCGCATTGGCCAAAGCCAGCCCTCAAGCGCGCTGTGGAACGCGGCCGGCTACATGCGCAATGTCGTGGAAACCACCCGCGTCATCGCGGCCTGAGGGGAAATCCGATGAAGACTATCGCCATCATGCTCCTGCTGTGCGCAGGCATAGCCAGCGCTGCCGAAATCAGGCTGCCGGACGAAACGGCGGCCTACAGGCAAAGCACGCTGCCCGGCTACCAGCTGGTGCTGGCCAATTGCCTGCTGTGCCATTCGGCGCAGTATGCCCAGATGCAGCCGCCTGCCTCGCCGCGCAGCTACTGGGAAGCCACGGTAAAGAAGATGAAGAAACCGTTCGGCGCCCAATTCTCCGACGACGACATCCCCGCCATGGTGGATTACCTGGCCAAAGTCTACGGCGCTGAAAAGCCCAAGCCATAGACCGTGGCGGCTGGCGGCGATACAATCTCGCCTTTGCCCATCGCCGACAGCCGCCATGACGATTCCAAGCCCTATCCTGCAAGCGCTCGAGCGCGCCCACCCGTCGTGGCGCCCGATCCTGGAGCGCGGCCTGGATGCGATAGCGGCGGCCAGCCCGGCCTACCTGGCTGAACTCGCGGCCGACAGCTACCTGCCGACCGAATTGCGCCTGTTCGCTGCCTTCCAGCAGCCGCTGGACCAGGTGCGCTACGTGCTGGTAGGGGAAGGCCCATACCCGCGCGCCGAAAGCGCCACCGGCGTCTGCTTCATGGACGGCGCCGTGAAAGGCCTGTGGTCGGAACAGGAGGGCGGCGGCCTGTCCAAGCCGGTCAACAAGGCCACCTCGCTGCGCAATTTCATGAAAATGCTGCTGGTCGCCGACGGCCAGCTCGACGAGTCGAATACCGCCGGCGAAGCGCTGGCCGCCTGCGCGACCCGCGCCAAGGACGGTGCCGCCATCCAGACCCTGGCCGAGATGCAGGAACGCCTGCACAGCCACGGTTTCCTGTTGCTCAATGCCTCCCTGGTATTCCGCCCGCATGTTGCCCCAGTGAAAGATGCCAAAGCCTGGCTGCCATTCTTCGCAACGGTGATGCAGGCGCTGGCTGCCAAACAGCCAAAACTGATCTTGTGGGGCAAGATCGCCGAGCAGCTTAACAAGCTGCCAAGCGTGCAGGCGCTGCCGCAGATCGTTGCGGAGCATCCGTACAACCTGTCGTTTATTGCTAATAAGGAAATGCAGGCACTGTTCGGCCCGATGGGATTGCTGAAGCGGTAACTGTGGCGCGTATTGCCCCGCGGACAGCTAATGGTGTCCGGCAAGGTCTGCGCAAGTCTGTTATACTTGACTAAATCGTTCAGGTAATCAGGTTTTGATGTGCGAGAACAGAGCGATATTTTAACTGAGTTGAACCGAGGTTGTGATGCGTCTGACTACCAAAGGCCGTTTTGCAGTGACTGCGATGATTGACCTGGCTATGCGCCAGGGCAAAGGTCCGGTAACGCTTTCCGGAATCAGCCAGCGCCAGTCGATATCCCTGTCTTATCTCGAACAATTGTTCGGCAAGCTGCGCCGCCACGAAATCGTGGAATCGATCCGTGGCCCTGGCGGCGGCTACAGCCTGGCCCGCAAGGCAGACAAGGTGACCGTCGCCGACATCATTATTGCTGTTGACGAACCGCTCGATGCAACCCAGTGCGGCGGCAAGGAGAATTGCCACGGCGCCGACCACGCGAACGGCACCCGCTGCATGACCCACGAACTGTGGGCCACCCTGAACGAAAAGATGGTCGACTACCTGGATTCCGTGTCGCTGCAGGACCTGGTGGACCAGCAAAAAGCCAAGGCCGCGGCAGAGCAGCCAGTCCATGTGCACCGCAACAGCAACCAAGCAGCCCTCGGTTAACCGAATTGGAGTAATTTAGATGAACGCCCCCGAAAAGAACGTCGCCCAGGTAGCACCGGTAGAATTCAAGACCGCGCCGCACTTCCCGATTTACATGGACTACTCGGCGACCACGCCGATCGATCCACGCGTTGCGGACAAGATGATCCCTTACCTGCGCGAACAATTCGGCAACCCTGCATCCCGCAGCCATATGTACGGCTGGACCGCGGAAGCAGCGGTGGAAGAAGCGCGCGGCCACGTGGCCGCCCTGGTCAATGCCGACTCGCGCGAAATCATCTGGACCTCCGGCGCCACCGAATCGAACAACCTCGCCCTGAAAGGCGCGGCCAACTTCTACAAGTCCAAGGGCAAGCACATCATCACGGTCAAGACCGAGCACAAATCCGTGCTGGACACCGTGCGTGAACTGGAGCGCCAGGGCTTCGACGCCACCTACCTGGACACCCAGGACAACGGCCTGATCACCATCGAACAGCTGGAAGCGGCGGTGCGCCCGGATACCATCCTGATCTCGGTCATGATGGTCAACAACGAAATCGGCGTGATCCAGCCGATCAAGGAAATCGCCGCTTTCTGCCGCAAGAAGGGCATCATCTTCCATTGCGACGCCGCGCAGGCGACCGGCAAGGTGGCGATCGACCTGCAAGAGCTGAAGGTCGACCTGATGACCTTTACCGCGCACAAGACCTACGGCCCGAAAGGCGTGGGCGCCCTGTACGTCTGCCGCAAGCCGCGCGTGCGTATCGAAGCGCAGATGCACGGCGGCGGCCATGAGCGCGGGCTGCGCTCGGGCACCCTGCCGACCCACCAGATCGTGGCGATGGGCGAAGCGTTCCGCCTGGCCAAGGAAGAAATGGATTCCGAAATCGCCCGTATCCGCGCCCTGCGCGACCGCCTGGCGGCGGGCCTGCAGGAAATCGAAGAAACCTACGTCAACGGCGACATGGACCACCGCGTGCCGCACAACCTGAACGTGAGCTTCAACTTCGTGGAAGGCGAATCCCTGATCATGGCCGTGAAAGACCTGGCCGTATCGTCCGGTTCCGCCTGCACCTCGGCTTCGCTGGAGCCGTCCTACGTGCTGCGCGCCCTGGGCCGCAGCGACGAACTGGCGCACAGCTCGATCCGTTTCACCATCGGCCGCTTCACCACTGAGAAAGACGTCGACTTCGCGGTCGAACTGCTGAAAGGCAAAGTGGGCAAGCTGCGCGAACTGTCCCCGCTGTGGGAAATGTACAAGGATGGCGTGGACCTCTCCACCATCCAGTGGGCAGCGCACTAAGCGCAGAGCAGAATTCTTAGATTACAGGAGCATCAAAATGGCATACTCGGAAAAAGTCCTCGACCACTACGAAAACCCGCGCAACGTCGGTTCCTTTGAAAAGGGCGACGAGACCGTCGGCACCGGCATGGTCGGCGCACCTGCTTGCGGCGACGTGATGAAGCTGCAGATCAAGGTCGGCGCGGACGGCAAGATCGAAGACGCGAAATTCAAGACCTACGGCTGCGGTTCGGCAATCGCCTCCAGCTCGCTGGTGACCGAATGGGTGAAGGGCAAGTCGCTGGATGAAGCGCTGGCCATCAAGAACACCCAGATCGCGGAAGAACTGGCACTGCCGCCGGTGAAGATCCACTGCTCCATCCTGGCCGAAGACGCCATCAAGGCGGCTGTGAACGACTACAAGGCAAAACACGGCGCCTAAGCAGCGCGCGGAGGAAGTATGGCAATCACCCTGACCGAAAAAGCAGCCAAGCATATCAACCGCTACATCGAGCGTCGCGGCAAGGGCATTGGCCTGCGCTTTGGCGTTCGCACGACCGGCTGCTCCGGTCTGGCCTACAAGCTGGAATACGTGGACGAAGTGACTGCGGAAGATTCCGTCTTCGAGTCGTTCGGCGTGAAGGTCTTCGTTGACCCGAAAAGCCTGCCGTACATCGACGGCACCGAGCTGGACTTCGCGCGCGAAGGCCTGAACGAGGGCTTCAAGTTCAATAACCCGAACGAGAAAGACGCTTGCGGCTGCGGCGAAAGCTTCCGCATCTAATTCATCGTGCAAAACCACTTCGACCTCTTCCAGCTTCCCCAGCAGTTCGCCGTTGATGCGGCGGCCCTGGACAGCGCCTACCGCGAAGTCCAGAGCCGCGTCCATCCGGACAAGTTCGTCAACGCCACCGATGCCGAAAAGCGCGTCGCCATGCAATGGTCGACCCGCTCCAACGAGGCTTACCAGACCCTGAAAAATCCGCAGAAGCGCGCGCAATACCTGTGCGAGCTGAATGGCGTCGATTTGAAGATGGAATCCAACACGGCCATGCCGATGGAATTCCTGATGCAGCAGATGGAATGGCGCGAAGAGCTGTCCGAAGCGCGCGCCGGCAAGGATGGCGATTTGCTCGACAAGCTGGACGGCCAACTGCGCGCCGCGCGCAAGGGCCAGCTGGCGCAGATCGAACAGCATTGCAATAGCGGCGACTATCACGCCGTCGCGCAGGGTGTGCGCGCGCTGATGTTCATCGAAAAATTTGGCGAAGAAGTGCGCTTCGCTTACGACGCCATCGAGGCGTAAAAGAACAAGACAGGTTTCACCATGGCTCTTTTGCAGATTTCCGAACCGGGCATGTCGACCGCCCCGCACCAGCACCGCCTGGCTGTGGGGATCGACCTCGGCACCACCAATTCGCTGGTAGCGACCGTCCGCAGCAGTATTCCAGAAGTGCTGAACGACGAAGAAGGCCATCCGCTGCTGCCTTCCGTGGTGCGTTACCTGCCAAACGGCCATGCCAATATCGGCTACAAGGCGCAGGCCCACCAGACCACCGACCCGAAGAACACCATCGTCTCGGTCAAGCGCTTCATGGGCCGCGGCCTGAAGGACATCGCCTACGCCGAGAACCTGCCATACGATTTCGTCGATGCTCCGGGCATGGTGCAGCTGAAGACCGTGGCCGGCGTGAAATCGCCAGTCGAAGTGTCGGCGCAAATCCTGGCAACACTGCGCCAGCGCGCGGAAGACTCGCTGGGCGACGACCTGGTCGGCGCCGTGATCACAGTGCCGGCCTACTTCGACGAAGCGCAGCGCCAGGCCACCAAGGATGCCGCGCAACTGGCCGGTATCAACGTGCTGCGCCTGCTGTCCGAACCGACTGCCGCGGCCATCGCCTACGGCCTGGATAACGGCTCCGAAGGCATCTTCGCAGTGTATGACCTGGGCGGCGGCACCTTCGACATCTCGATCCTGAAGCTGTCCAAAGGCGTGTTTGAAGTGCTGGCCACCGGCGGCGACTCCGCGCTGGGCGGCGACGATTTCGACCATCGCCTGTTCTGCTGGGTGCACGAGCAGGAAAAACTCGCACCGCTGTCCGACGAAGACACCGCCACCCTGATGGTGAAAGCGCGCGAAGCCAAAGAACTGCTGTCGAGCAAGCCGGAAGTGACCATCGACGCCATGCTGCGTTCGGGCGAAGAAGTCCACCAGCGCATCACCCCTGAAATTTTCGCCGACATCACCAAACACCTGGTCGCCAAGACCATGAACGCGGTGAAGAAGGCCCTGCGCGATGCCAACCTCGACGCCGACGACATCGACGGCGTGGTCATGGTGGGCGGCGCAACGCGCATGCCGCACGTACAGCGCGCGGTGGGCGAGTACTTCCACACCATCCCGCACGCCAACATCGATCCGGACAAGGTGGTAGCGCTTGGCGCCGCCATCCAGGCCAACCTGCTGGCCGGTAACCGCGCCGCGGGCGACGACTGGCTGCTGCTGGACGTGATCCCGCTGTCGCTGGGTATTGAAACGATGGGCGGCCTGGTCGAAAAGATCATTCCGCGCAACTCCACCATCCCTTGCGCCCGTGCGCAGGAGTTCACCACCTTCAAGGACGGCCAGACCGCGCTGGCAGTGCACGTACTGCAAGGCGAGCGTGAACTGGTGAGCGACTGCCGCTCGCTGGCCCGCTTCGAACTGCGCGGCATCCCGCCGATGGCTGCCGGCGCTGCGCGCATCCGCATCACCTACCAGGTGGACGCCGACGGCCTGCTGTCGGTCTCCGCACGCGAATTGCGCTCCAACGTCGAAGCTTCGATCACCGTCAAGCCATCCTACGGCCTGGGCGACGACGACGTGGCGCGCATGCTGTCCGAATCGCACACCGAAGCGGAAGCCGACATGAAAGCCCGCGCCCTGCGCGAAGAGCAGGTGGAAGCCGAGCGCATCATGCTGGCCACCCAGTCGGCGCTGGACGAAGACGGTGCGCTGCTGAACGACGAAGAGCGCGCCGCCGTCAACGCCCTGATGGCCACCACCATGGACGTGCTGGTGAAATCCGGCAGCGGCGAAGCCGACCACTACGCGGTGAAAGCCGCCTACGAAGCCCTGGCCCAGGGCACTGAAGAATTCGCATCGCGCCGCATGGACCGCAGCGTGCGCAGCGCACTGGCCGGCAAGACGCTGGACCAGGTTGTTTAATTGACCGAGGAATAGAAGTGCCACAAATAGTCATCCTGCCGCATGCCAAGCTGTGCCCCGAAGGCGCCGTGATCGAAACCGAAGCAGGGAAGTCCGTGTGCGACGTCCTGCTGGAAAACGACATCCACATCGAACACGCCTGCGAGAAGTCCTGCGCCTGCACCACTTGCCACGTGCTGGTGCGTGAAGGCTTCAACTCGCTGAACGAAGCGACCGACACCGAAGAAGACCTGCTGGACAAAGCCTGGGGCCTGGAAGCCTGCTCGCGCCTGTCCTGCCAGTCCATCGTGGCGGAAGAAGACCTGGTCATCGAAATCCCGAAGTACACGATCAACCACGCCAGCGAAGGCGGCCACTGAGCCGGGGTGCAGCATGCTGAAATGGAGTGATGTCACGGCGATTGCCGAAGCCCTGTACGACAAGTTCCCGGACGTCGACCCGACCGCCGTGCGCTTTGTCGACCTGCACAACTGGATCGTCGACCTGGACGGCTTCGACGACGACCATAAGCGCGGCGGCGAAAAAGTACTGGAAGCCATCCAGCAGGCGTGGATCGATGAAGCGCAGTAAGCCCGCAGCTGCAGCGCTGCCCACAACGGTCACCGACATCCCTGAAGTGAAGCCCGGGCAGTCCGTCGCGCTGCTGCAGGAGCTGCACATCCTCACCCGCGACGGCAAGCTGAATCAGGACAGCCGGCGCAAGCTGAAACAGGTCTACCACCTCTACCAGTTCATCGAACCGCTGCTGAACGACGTGCGTTCGGCCAAAGGCGCGGTCTCGCTGGTCGACCACGGGGCAGGGAAGTCCTACCTCGGCTTCATCATCTACGACCTGTTCTTCAAAGCGCTGGGCGACGACTCGCACATCTACGGCATCGAGACCCGTGAAGAGCTGGTGGCGCGTTCCGAAGAACTGGCGCGTAAATTCGGCTTCCCCGGCATGAGCTTCCTGCCGCTGTCGGTCGCCGAATCGACCACTTCCGACAAGCTGCCGGAGCAGATCGACATCGTCACGGCGCTGCACGCCTGCAATACCGCCACCGACGACGCCATCGACTTCGCGCTGAAGAAGAAGGCCAGGCACATCGTGCTGGTGCCATGCTGCCAGGCCGAAGTCGCCTCCGTGCTGCGCAAGAACAAAGGCTCCTCGCTGGGCAAGAACGTACTCACCGAATTGTGGCGCCACCCGATTCACACCCGCGAATTCGGCAGCCAGATCACCAACGTGCTGCGCTGCCTGCAGCTGGAATCGCACGGTTACCAGGTCACTGTCACGGAACTCGTAGGCTGGGAGCACTCGATGAAGAATGAGCTGATCGTCGCCACGTACAAGAACCTGCCGCGCCGCAAGCCTGCCGAGCGCCTGAAGGAAGTCTTGTCCACCATCGGCCTGGATGAAATGGGCCAGCGCTTCTACACCGGCGCCGCCGACGCCGGGCCATCCGCCGAGGTGGCCCCGTGAGCACCGGCTATCCGGCCGGCGCTGGCGCGAGTTCGCTGATCGCGGCTGACGGCGAACGCTGGATCGACCTGCGCAGCGACACCGTCACCCACCCCAGCCCCGCGATGCGCGAGGCCATGTTCGCCGCCCAGGTCGGCGACGACGTCTACGGCGACGACCCCACAGTCAACGCCCTGCAAGCCTATGCCGCAGAACTCTTCGGCTACGAAGCCGCATTGTTTGCGCCATCCGGCACGCAGACCAACCTGATCGCCCTGCTGGCTCACTGCGGCAGGGGAGACGAGTACCTGGTCGGCCAGGACGCCCACACCTACAAATACGAAGGCGGCGGCGCCGCAGTCCTCGGCAGCATCCAGCCGCAGCCGATCACCAACGAGCCAGACGGCAGCATCGCCCTGCAAGACATCGAAGCTGCCATCAAGCCGCAAGATTTCCACTTTGCCCGCACCAAACTGCTCGCGCTGGAAAACACCATCGGCGGCAAAGTCCTGCCGCAGCAATACGTCGCCCAAGCCACCAGCCTTGCGCACGCGCACGGCCTGGCCACCCACCTTGACGGCGCCCGCATCTGCAACGCTGCCGTCAAGCAAGGCATCCCGCTGCAAGACGCAGTGAAAGGCTTCGATAGCGTCTCGGTCTGCCTGAGCAAAGGCCTCGGCGCCCCGGTCGGCTCCGTCCTGTGCGGCAGCAAAGGACTGGTCGAGCAAGGCAAGCGCTGGCGCAAGATGCTGGGCGGCGGCATGCGCCAGGCCGGCGTGATCGCAGCCGCAGGCTTGTACGCCCTGCAGAACAACGTGCAGCGCTTGGCCGAAGACCACGCCAACGCCAGCTGGCTCGCCGCCGAACTTGCCAAAATCGGCGTGCTGCAAGTGAGCGTACCGCAAACGAACATCCTGTTCGTCACCATGCCGCGCGACGCCTGTGAAGGCCTGAACGCCGCGCTGGCAGCAGAACGCATCCGCGTCTCGATGGCCCCGACACTGCGCCTCGTGACCCACCTGGACGTCTCGCGCCCCGACCTGGAAAAAGTCGCCGCCGTTTTCGCCTACTACTTCAAGCAATAATGAACAACGAAGACAACACCGTCCACCTCGCCAAGCGCGTAGCGGACATGGTTCCATGCTCGCGCCGCGAAGCGGAAAACTACATCGAAGGCGCCTACGTCACGGTTGACGGCGAACTCGTCGAGGAACCGGGCGCCCGCGTCGAAGCCGGGCAAGAAGTCGTGCTTTCGCCGGACGCAACCCTGCTCGATATCGCGCCAGTAACGATCCTGCTGAACAAGCCAGCCGGCGCCGATGCACTGGCCTGCCTGGTACCGGAAGCGCGCAGCAAGGACGCCCAGCGCATCCGCTTCCTCAAGCGCCACCTGCGCAACCTGACCGCCTGCCTGGCGCTGGACAAGCAAGCCAGCGGCCTGTTCGTGTTCACCCAAGACTTCCGCGTCGCGCGCAAGCTGGTGGACGAAGGCGCCACTGTCGAACAGGAACTGATCGTCGAAGTCGAAGGCCAGATCATCGACAACGGCCTCACGCTTCTCAACCAGGGCGCAGGCAAGGTAAGCTGGCAAAACGAACACCGCCTGCGTTTCGCCGTGAAGCCGCCGAAACCGGCGCTGTTGGTCAAGCTGTGCGCCGACGTCGGCCTGAAAGCCACCGCCGTCAAGCGCCAACGCATCGGCCGCATCTCCATGTCCGGCCTCCAGCCCGGCGAATGGCGCTACCTGCAAGGCTACGAGCGCTTCTAAGACCTACTGCCCAGCCCGTGTCACACCATGGGGTCACACCCCAAGTGGGACACGGGCTCTAGCGTAGGGCGGCGGCAGGCCGCTTCGTCTGGCGCTGCACCAGCGGCGCGATCCGCCGGCCTGGCCATCGCGTTGGCACGGGAACTCCAATGCAACGCCAGCCTGGAATCTGGCGCCCTGGTTCGCCTGCTGCCTGCACCCGTCCTCGCCTGCTCGAACACCTGGCTCATTTCACAGCCAAGCTCCCTCTGCTCCATTCGTTACGCGCCAGCGTTGTTAAAAATGCTAGTATTGCCCAAAGCAATCTTTCTCGAGGCTATCCTTGGTAAAGCTCCTAGCGATTGTGGTAATTTGAAAGGCGGGGATTGCTATAACTATTGAATATGAAACTTGCCGGTCGAAATGGCATCGTTATTTTCGAAACGAGCGGCTATCTCGGCGCCACCGGGCACTTTACTTTATGGGACGGCAAGGCTATGGAGCTCGCATTTGCGCCCGGCCCGACGATCGCGAGGTCGGCAGCTGCTATTTCTGGTTGACATCGACTTTTGTGGATCCTAACGGCAAAACGGTTCTACTGCAGGTCGCAAGGATCAAATTCTGGGAACTGAAATGATGCGCCAAACGCTTGTCGCGCTTGTCTGGTTGCTTGCGAGCTTTTGTGCAAGTGCCGCGGTTGAGGTTGAAGACAAATGCCCACTGCTGAAAAAAGGGACGCGTTGGTCGCAATCCTGTTTCGAAACGAAGGGCGAAGTGCGTCAGGTGAAAGCCGAGTACAGGAACCGCATAGTGCCCAACAAATTTGGCTTCGAGACGATTGGACTATCAGAATCGCTGGAACTTGTGGCGGTCAATCGGGAAGGTGTGGTGGTCGTGCCCGGCATTGTGCATGCGGGCGACTTCGATTACCCGACAGCGGAACATGGTGTTGGCCGCTTCAGATCCGGCAATAAATGCGGCTATTTTCAGAGCGATACCTTTAAGATCCTCGGCCCGCCGATTTACGATGCGTGTTGCCCGTTTCATCAGGGCCAAGCGTTCGTTTGCAGCGATTGTGTATCGTATTGCGTAGGCCCCGACTGCATGAATGAACAGCTTGTTGGAGGGAAGGGTTACAAGCTCAACGCGAAGGGTAAGGTGATCAGGGAGTTTGTGCCACGCACACTTGAAAATGCGTGTGGGGACATTGGCGTTGCAGAGATCGGAAAAATGGAAAACGGGAATCCTATGCTGGTTTGCAATTCGTTTCCGGTCCCACAACTTCGGCGGTGAGAAGTCGTTGATTTGCAATACGCGTCCAGCCCCAAGGCTGGGAAAAAGGTAGAAGATGGCAGGAGAAGTCATTCGCCTCGGTGACTCGACGAGTCACGGCGGAAAAGTACTGGAAGGTTCGCAAACGGATATTTGCCATGGCAAGCCGATAGCGTTCATAGGCCATAAAGTGTCGTGCCCCAAATGCAGCGGTTCCCACACGATCGTTGAAGGCGTCCAGACCACGACGATCTTCGGCAAGGGAGTTGCTGTTGCCGGCATGAAGACGTCTTGCGGTGCGACGTTGGTGGCCAGCCAATTTACCGATATCGTGGCGCCGGGCGGTGGAGGAGTTGGGGGCTCAGGGCCTGCCCCGTCGCCCGCCGCAGCTACGGCCGCCTCCGCAGCGCTGGCGCCTGCAATGGCGAAAAGCGGCGCGGCAAGTACCCAACTCGCCGCGAACGAAGGCGGTAACGAGTCGACGGCTGCGGGTGGCCAGGAAAAATCCATCAAGCGCATCTGGTGGTCTTATGGCGACGACGAAACTCCACTCGAGGGAGCATCGCGCCATTACGTTGACCTGAACGTCCACGTTGAAACAGAAAACTACGCAGACGGCGAAGCAGTTGAACTGATCTTGGCCAACGACGACGGCTCAGACCTGTTCGAAGGCAAGTCCGATTTCGCGGTTCACGTCAAAGTTGGCCCTGAAGGCATCGGCAAGGCGATGAACGTCTTTGGCGGCAAAACCGTCATGCTTGGCCAGCTGGGATGAAGTACCTGCTCTTGCTGTTCATGCTGGCAACCTGTGTGGTGGCCGATGCGAAGGCCCAATGTCCTTCAAAGGAAACTGACCGCTGGACTGCCGACTGTTTCACTACCGAAGGTCAAACACGCCGTCTCAAACCGCAGTACCTGAAGCGGCTTAAACCAGACAAAAGAGGCATCGATTTACTTTGGAACGACGAGACCTTTTATTTTGATGCTGTCAATCGCAATGGCGTGGTCGTTATGCCAGGAGTTTACGTGACTGGCGATTTCGACTATCGCGAAGCCGAAAAAGGCGTCAGTCGTTTCAGCTCGAACGGCAAATGTGGCTACTTCAAAGTCACGTCGTTCAAGGTCGTCGTCCCGCCAATTTACGACGTTTGTTATGCCTTCCAGGAAGGCGTGGCCTACACCTGCCAGGACTGCATCGAGTATTGCAGCGAGGATGAGGATTGCCACCTCCCCATGATGGTGAGCGGCCGGGGATTTGAGTTGGACCTGAAGGGGCGCGTGCTGCGGCAGTACACGCTCCCCCCGCTGGAAGGCGCTTGTGGCAAGGTCGGCGTAGCCGAATCCGGCATGCGCTACGGTACCCGGCATTGGCTGCGTTGCAATGAGGACCCGAATGACCCGTTCAAGGTGCCCAAGTCTTGACGATATGGTAAATTCGATCCATTAAGGCAATGGCTATTATTGACATGGATAATGATTTTTCCCTCGTTCGCCGCTGCCTGATCCCGGCGGACGCCTTCATCCTGTGTGGATGCCTGCGTGCGGCAGGCCTGAATGCCACCGTGATGGATGACCAGCACATGCAGGCCGCGCTCCTGCTGGCGCCTGCCATCGGCGGTGCGCGCGTCATGGTGCCGCAAGACGAGTTGGAGCAGGCGCTCGAAGTCGTCGCCGCTTTCGAGCGCGGCGACCTGGCGCTGGATGACGACGAAGACGTGGGCGAGGGGGCTCGCGTCTACGAGTTCACGCCTCGCAAGTAAAGACGATCGCCTGCATCTTGCCTTCGATGGCGCCGCTGCCGAATTTATCGGTCAAGGCTGCGATCACCACGTCGGTCGCTTCCTGAAGGCGCGCCGGATCGCGCGCTTCAATATCCGCCCTGAGCGGCGAGCCCTGGCACAAGGCAGTAGCAGTGGATGCTGCGGATGCGGCACGACTGGTTGCCGTCACCACTTCATGCTCGATGTTGCCGCTCCAGCCGGCGCGCTTCAGCTCTTCGAGAATCACGTCGACGTCATGCCAGCCATACGGTACCCGCGCCAGGAAGCGTGGCGGGTCCTCGGGGAACACCTTGGCCAGCGCATGATTGATGGTGGCGGAAAAATCGTTGTGGCTGATGCCGTCCCACACGTTGAAGCAATACAGCCCACCCGGCTTCAGCACGCGGCGCGCCTCGCTGAAACCGCGCGCCTTATCGGGAAAGAACATCATGCCAAACTGGCAGGCCACGGCGTCGAAGCTGCCATCGGGGAAGGGCAGCGCTTGCCCGTCGGCCTCCTTCCATTCGACGCGCGGCGAAACGACTGCCTTGCGCGCCTGCTCCAGCATGGCGGGATTGAGGTCGCTGGCGACGATTTGCGCGGCGGGGATTTCCTGCAGCAGGAGCCGGGTGACGGCGCCGGTGCCGGCGGCTACTTCCAGGATGCGCGAAGGACGGCGCTGCGCGAGGCGGCGCGCCATGTCGATCGCGTAAGGGGTGAAGAGGAGCGGCACCATGGCGCGCTCGTAGGTTTCCGGAATTGAGCCAGTAAAGCTGCTGTCCTTGTCCATGGTTGCCTCCCTTGTCCAAGTCCAGTATAGCGAGTGCTCAGGCGGCTTTGGCGGCTTTTTTCTCGGGTTTCGGCAATTGCACCAGGCGGGTGCCGGCGATGCGGTCGTGCAGGAACTGGCGGTCCTTGTCGAGGAAGGCGGTCAGTGACCACAGAAGCACGCCAGCCAGCAGTGCATATATCGCCTGCCAGTGTTCCAGGTGCAAGGCGTTGCCGATGAGCACTGCGGGGATCACCCACGCCCAGCACAGAACGTAGCGCAGCGTGGCTATCTTCAGCGGTACGTGGCTGTAACCCGGGAATTCCAGCTTGATGCGCCAGGTCTGCATGGCCAGGGTTTGCCCCTTGCGGCTCCATTGGTGGATGAAGTAGGCGCCCAGCGCCAGGAAGACAGTGGCCTGACGCGCATGCCAGGCAAACGGCGTAACAGCGGCTTTGGTGGCGAATTCAACGACCAGCAATGGCAGGAACAGCACGGCAATGCCGAGCAGGATCTCGTAAACCATTGCGATCAAGCGGCGCTTGACGGTCGGAACTACGTTATTTGCTTGCATTAGGAACCGCTGGTGGCGCACTCGGCGCGGCTGGGGTAACGGGGGGCGGCGCGGTCACATCCGCAGCCGGTGCAGTCGTGTTTGTGGCAGGTGCCGCAACTGGAGCGTTGAACGCAGCGGCGCCCGGCGCGGCGGCAGATGTCGTCGGAGCAACGCCGCCCGCGCCCAGTGCGCTGCCCGGGGGCACGATGGCAGGCGAGCCCTGCGGCAAACCGATCGGTGCAGGCGGTACCGTGCCTTTTGGAACCGTGCCCGGCGCCGGCACCAGGCCATGGCCTTGCGCCTTGACCGGAGCCGGAGTCTTCACGGTGGACTGCGCCAGGCTAGGAGTTTTTACGACCTGGTTATTGTTCTTGGCAGCGGCCGCATCGGCCAGGGCTTTCTTGGCTTCGTCCGGCAATTGCTGGTACTGCTCCCACTCGGCCGCCCGCTGGCCCGGTGGCGTGGCTTTCTTCTGGGCGCGCGCAAAGTTCTCGCGCACGGACTTGCGTTCGGCAGGCGACAGCGCCACCCATTCGCGCATGCGTTCCTGCACGCGCGCTTTTTCGTCCGGCTTCATCTTGGCCAGGCGATTGCCGATGGATATCCATTTCTGCTTGCGCACCGGACCCAGTTCTTCCCAGGTCGCCTCGAGCGGCGCCAGGGCTTGTTGCTGGGCAGGTTTCAGGTCGGACCAGTGGGGTTTTTCACCCACTGGCTTGGCAGGCGCTGCAGCGGTGGCGGCAGTCGAAGGCGCCGGCGCAGGGGGCGAAGCAGGGCGGCTCACCAGCCATACGACGGCAGCAATTCCCACGCCTGCTAACGCGATTACACCAGCGATCCATTTTGTCCTGCCACTTACACGCGCCATACTTTATTGCTCGCGAGTCTCGAGATAGGCGCCAAAGCCCTGGTCAAGGTAAGCAGACAGCGGCAGCTCATCGGACAGCAAAGCTGCGTCCATCTCTGCCAGTTCCACGATCGATTGCTGTTGTTCGTACTGGTACACGCCCACCATGCCGCCCATCAGCAGCAGCAATGGCAGGGCCACGCTGACGCGGTTGAACCAGGCAAACGGGTTGGTGAAGAAGCCGCTGGCGCCGCCGGCTACAGCCGGGGCGGTACGGCTTGCGCGCACGCGGGCCGGAGCGTCGGCCTTCTTGCGCTTCATTGCCGCCATGCGGGCCGCGGCCAGGCGATCCGTGGTCGAGGCTGGCAGATCGTCTAGCTTTTCATTGAGCGCGCGCCGCACGCCGTATGCAAAGTTGGTGTCTTCGGTGTTCATAACTTAATTCCCTTGGCTTTGAGCGATTCAGCGAGAGTGTGTGTTGCTCGCGAGCAATGCGTTTTTACGCTCCCTTCGGAACATCCCATCGCTTCGGCAGTTTCTGCTACGTCCATGTCCTGCCAGTAACGCATGAGGAACGCTTCTCGTTGACGCGTAGGCAGTTTTTGCACTTCTTCTTCAATTATCTGCAAGATTTGTGCCCGTTCTACCTGATCCGCACTCGACTCGGCCGCCTGGGTACCCTGTTCAGCCTCGTAGGATTCCAGTATATCAAAGTCCTCATGCTCTTCCTGGCCGGGGCCAAGGCCCGAGAAAAGACTTACCCAAGTATTACGGACTTTTTCGCGGCGGAAATAATCAAGTATCGTGGTTTGCAGGATGCGCTGGAACAGCGCCGGCAATTCGGCTGCCGGCTTGTCGCCGTATTTTTCGGCGAGCTTGATCATGGCATCCTGCACAATGTCCAGGGCCGACTCGTCCTTTCGGACGGCGTAAACCGCTTGCTTGAAGGCGCGGCGCTCGACACTTTCGAGGAAATCCGATAATTCTTTGTCTGTGGCCATGCGTCGGGAAGAGGGCTGCGCTATATCGCTAGTCTGAACAATCCGGCATTTTAACAAAAAAAGCAGAATAAGCTTGACCAATATGGTGCAGCGCGGTAACGTTAAGGACGCTTTGTACACAACAAGGCTCCCCGGTTCTTCGGCACAGGCACACAAAGCCGTTCTGGAAAACCAGCTTTCTATTGTCAGCAGTTTGCTCTAACCCGTGCCACAAGCGCGAGAGGTAGGCCAGAAACCGCTGCAAAACTCCGGCCAAACGAGTTGCGTTTAGCACCGGCTTGTACTCCAGCTACGCATGGGGGAAGGGTCAGTGTCACCGCAGAAAGAAGGGAAGCCGAGAGTCGTGCACGGTGACGCCCACTTCGCTAGGCAAGAGCATCCGATCAATCTCCTATGGACCTTGAAAGGAATGTTTCATGAATACCGAAGCTCCCATCACGGGCGCCGAAATCCTTGTCCGCTGCCTCGCTGAGGAAGGCGTAGAACATGTTTTCGGATATCCCGGCGGCGCCGTCCTCTATATCTACGACGCCATCTTCAAGCAGGACAAATTCCAGCACATCCTCGTTCGCCATGAGCAGGCCGCTATCCATGCCGCCGATGCGTATTCGCGCAGCTCGAACAAAGTCGGCGTGGCACTGGTCACATCCGGACCTGGCGTCACCAATGCGGTGACCGGCCTGTCCACCGCATACATGGATTCCGTTCCGATGGTGGTGATTTCCGGCCAGGTGCCGAGCCACGCCATTGGCCAGGATGCGTTCCAGGAATGCGACACCGTCGGCATTACTCGCCCGGTGGTCAAGCACAACTTCCTGGTGAAGGACGTGAAGGACCTGGCGGAAACCGTCAAGAAAGCCTTCTATATCGCCAAGACCGGCCGTCCAGGCCCGGTGCTGGTCGATATTCCAAAAGATATTTCGATGCACAAGCACGTGTACTCGTATCCGAAAGAGATCGAGATGCGTTCCTACCGCCCGGTAGACAAAGGCCACGCCGGCCAGATCCGCAAGGCGCTGCAGCTGCTGCTGTCGGCCGAGCGGCCAATGATCTACACCGGCGGCGGCGTGATCCTGGCGCATGCATCGAATGAGCTGAACAAGCTGGTTGAGAAGCTCGGCTTCCCTGTCACCAATACCCTGATGGGCCTTGGCGGCTCGCGCGCATCCGACCCATGCTTCGTCGGCATGCCCGGCATGCACGGCACTTACGAAGCCAACCTCGCGATGCAGAATTGCGACGTGCTGATTGCGATCGGCGCCCGCTTTGACGACCGCGTGATCGGCAATCCGAAGCACTTCAGCCAGAACCCGCGCAAGATCATCCACATCGACATCGACCCATCCTCGATCTCGAAGCGCGTGAAAGTGGACATTCCTATCGTCGGCAACGTGAAGGACGTGCTGGTCGAACTGCTGTCGCAGCTGGACGCGACCGAGCAGCGCCCCAACGCATCCGCGCTGAAAGACTGGTGGAAGCAGATCAACGAATGGCGCGGCCGCGATTGCCTGAAGTACGCCACTTCCGACCTGGTGATCAAGCCGCAGCAGGTGGTGGAGTCCTTGTACGACATCACCAAGGGCGACGCATTCATCACCTCCGACGTGGGCCAGCACCAGATGTGGGCTGCGCAGTACTACCGTTTCGACAAGCCGCGCCGCTGGATCAATTCCGGCGGCCTGGGCACCATGGGTGTCGGCCTGCCGTATGCCATGGGCGTGCAGATGGCCAATCCTGACGCCACCGTCGCCTGCATTACCGGCGAAGGCTCGATCCAGATGAACATCCAGGAGCTGGCGACCTGCAAGCAGTACCGCCTGACGCCGAAGATCATCCTGTTGAACAACCGTTTCCTGGGCATGGTTCGCCAGTGGCAGCAGATCGACTACGGTTCGCGCTATTCCGAGTCCTATATGGACTCGCTGCCGGACTTCGAAAAGCTGGCCGAGGCTTATGGCCACGTCGGCATGCGCATCGAAAAACCGGGCGACGTCGAAGGCGCTTTGAAGGAAGCGTTTGGCATGAAAGACCGCCTGGTTTTCATGAACTTCATTACCGACCAGAGTGAAAACGTGTGGCCGATGGTGAAAGCCGGCAAAGGCCTCTCCGAAATGCTGCTTGGCTCGGAGGACCTGTAATCATGCGCCATATTATTTCTGTACTGCTCGAAAACGAAGCGGGTGCGCTGTCCCGCGTGGTCGGCCTGTTCTCCGCCCGCGGCTACAACATTGAAACGCTGACCGTTGCGCCGACCGAAGATGCGACCCTGTCCCGTATGACCATCGTGACCACCGGTTCCGATGACATCATCGAACAGATCACCAAGCACCTGAACCGCCTGATCGAAGTGGTGAAGGTGGTGGACCTGACAGAAGGCCAGCACATCGAGCGCGAACTGATGCTGATCAAGGTCCGTGCCGTCGGCAAGGAGCGCGAAGAGATGAAGCGCACCGCCGACATCTTCCGCGGCCGCATCATCGACGTGACCGAAAAGACCTACACCATTGAGCTGACGGGCGCCAAGAGCAAGCTGGACGCCTTCATCGATGCGATTGACCGCACCTCGATTTTGGAGACCGTCCGCACAGGCGGCTCCGGCATTGGCCGCGGCGAGCGCATCCTCAAAGTTTAAATAATTGAACGACAATTCAAACGAATTCACACCCAAGGAATGACCATGAAAGTTTTCTACGACAAAGACGCTGACCTCTCCCTCATCAAAGGCAAGAACGTTGCCATCATCGGCTACGGCTCCCAGGGCCACGCGCACGCGCAGAACCTGACCGAATCCGGCGTGAACGTGACCGTTGGCCTGCGCAAGGGCGGCGCCTCCTGGAACAAGGTTGAAGCGGCGGGCCTGAAAGTGGCGGAAGTGAACGAAGCGGTGAAGAATGCCGACGTCGTGATGATCCTGCTGCCGGACGAGAACATCGCCCAGGTTTACAAAGAAAACGTCGAACCGAACATCAAGCAAGGCGGCGTATTGGCCTTCGCCCACGGCTTCAACGTGCACTACGGCCAAGTCGTGCCGCGCGCCGACCTGGACGTGATCATGATCGCGCCTAAGGCGCCAGGCCACACCGTGCGCGGCACCTACCGCCAGGGTGGCGGCGTGCCGCACCTGATCGCCGTGTACCAGGATAAGTCCGGCTCCGCCCGCGACATCGCCCTGTCGTACGCATCGGCCAACGGCGGCGGCAAGGCCGGCATCATCGAAACCAACTTCCGTGAAGAGACCGAGACCGACCTGTTCGGCGAACAAGCAGTCCTGTGCGGCGGTGCCGTGGAACTGATCAAAGCCGGCTTCGAAACCCTGGTGGAAGCGGGCTACGCGCCGGAGATGGCTTACTTCGAGTGCCTGCACGAGCTGAAGCTGATCGTCGACCTGATCTACGAAGGCGGCATCGCCAACATGAACTATTCGATCTCCAACAATGCGGAGTACGGCGAGTACGTGACCGGCCCGAAAGTGGTGACTTCCGCCACCAAGGAAGCAATGCGCCAGTGCCTGAAAGACATCCAGACCGGCGAATACGCCAAGAGCTTCATCCTCGAGAACAAGGCCGGTGCACCGACCTTGATCTCCCGCCGCCGCCTGACTTCCGAGCACCAGATCGAAGAAGTCGGCGCCAAGCTGCGCGCGATGATGCCTTGGATCGCCAAGAACAAACTGGTCGACCAGTCCAAGAACTGATTGTCCCTAGAAGCAGACTTCAACGGCCCCTCGGGGCCGTTTTTTTTATACCTACGGTAGAGCTCGTGTCACACCTTGGGGTCAGGCCCCAGGGTGTGACACGAACACGGCCGTTGCGGAGGGACGAGCCCGTGTCACACTTGGGGGTGACCCCATGGTGTGACACGGGCTGTGCCGTTACTTCAGCGCCTCGGTGAGGACGCGCCCTTCGGCGCCGGCTGGCGGGCGTACGTTCAGCAGGTAGGCGAGGGTGGGGGCGATGTCGATTACTTCGGCGTATTGGCCGTATTGGCCGGACTTCACCCACGGCTTGCCCATCACGATCAGCGGCACGTTGGTGTCGTAGGCATAAGGCGAGCCGTGTGTGGTGCCTTTGCCGGTCGGAAAACCAAAGATCCAGTGCGGCTTGGCCACTACCATCAGGTCGCCGGAAGTCTGGCGGTTCCAGGCCCTGCGCATCAGGGTCGCAATGCGTGTGCCGCCGACTGCACCGCTTTCCATCTGGGTACGGGTGAACACATCGGCCAGACCTGGCTGCGACAGCAGGAAGCGGGCCGCGGCATTTTCAACATCCTCGCGCTTCAGGCCTTTGCTTTCGATCTGGGCGTAGTCCAGGTGCAGGTTCGGAATCGAATAAGCGGAAACGCCTTTGTTCAAGCCAAACCTGGAAGACAGGTGGGCATTCAGGTCCTCCGCCAGTTTCTTGCCGTCGATGCGGTTGACGCCGGCCTTCTGGACTTCATTGGCAAATTCCGGGGTATTCGCGAAACCGTGGTCGGCGGTCAGCACTACCAGCACATTGTCCATGCCGATGCGCTTGTCGATGTACGAGAAGAAGTTGGACAGCATGCGGTCCAGGCGCAGCAAGTGGTCGTGCGAGATCTTGCTCTCCGGGCCGTAGCCGTGGTTCGCCAGGTCGTGCGCGGAGAAGCTTACGCCCAGCAAGTCCGGTACGCCGGCCGGATTCTTGCCAAGGTTCTCGCCTTCGATCGCTGCCTGCGCGAATTCGACGGTCAGCTCGTCGAGGAATGGCGACTCTTTCAGGCGCTTGTAATAGGTGGCATCGGTCTGGCCCGACTCGCTGGAGAGCTGCAGGTTCGGCACATCGCCATATTCCCCGGCGTAAGCCGAATCGGCCAGCAGCGGCTTCCATTTCACGCCGTAGTATCGTTCCTGCGGCTTGCCTGCCTGGTACTTTTGCACCCACTGTGGATGCTCCTTCATGTAGAAGGTAGTGGAGGCGAAATTGCCGCTTTCTTCCATATACATGTACGCCGTACCGGTCTTGCCGCCCAGGAGGATCGCGCCGCGGTCCTTGCCCGATACGGTAACGACCTTCGACTGCTGGCCGGTCGCATAGCGCAGCTGGTCGCCCAGCGTGTCGACGCGCAGGTTGGCAGGGGAGGTGCCGTCGTGCGGATCGGTCTTCTCGTTGCCGACGTATTTGTAGTTGGCGTCTTCGGTGCAGTACATGCTGCCGCCGGTTGCCGGGTTCACCCAGTTATTGCCGATGATGCCGTGCTGGTAGGGATAGGCGCCGCTCAAAATGGCGGCGTGGCCGACGGCGGTCACGGTTATGCCGTGCGCCTGGTGCGCATTGCTGAACCATGCACCTTGCTCGAGCAGGCGGCGGAAGCCTCCCTGGCCGAACTGGTGGGCGTAGCGCGTCACCTGTTCCTGCGGCAAGCCGTCGACGGCCATCACCAGGACGAGTTTGGGTTGTGCAGGTTGTTTGGCCGGCGCTGCGTAAGCACCGAACGAGGCCGCCAGGGCCAGTGCGGGAATCAGGTACTTTGCCATTTTCCTTGTTAATGAATGGAGTGGACGACATGCGATGATGCCATAGACGGATGTCAGGCAGATGACACTTTTGTATCAGTTTCAGTTACATTCGAGCTTCGATAATGGTCCCGAAAGGAATTCGCATGTTCAAGCCCCTGGTCCTGCTGGCGATGTTCGGTTCTGCACAGATGGCGATGGCCGAAGCCCTGCCCACCGAAAATTCGCTCGTTACAGTGACGGCGGTTGGATCGGTTACCACGCCCAACGACGAGGCGCAGCTTGTGTTTGGCTACGAGGAGCAAGGCAAAGACAAGGCAGTGCTGGCATCGAACGTCAACTTGCGGCTGAAACAGGGCATTGCAGCCTTGAAGAAGGCCGATCCCAAGGCGCGGCTTTCCCTTGACAGCTACCGAACCTATGCGGTGTATGACGAAGCAGTTGCCAAGCTCCAGAAACGCGAAGCGCAGCAAGTCGGTTGGCGCGTCAGTCAGCATGTTCGGCTTGTTACTGGCGATTTGGCTGCTTTGCCTGCGACCGTTGCTGCGACCCAAAAGGTCCTTGCGCTCCGAAGTGTCAACTTCGGCTTGAGCGAAGAGACCACCACGAAACTTGAGCAGCGCAGGGTAGAGGCGGCATATCGCAGCCTTGAAGAGCAGGTTGGCTTCATTGCCGGTGCGATGCGGCGCCCGGTAAGCGATGCAAAGCTTGAATCGCTCGACTTCGGCGAGTCGCCGGTGGACAAGATATATGTCACTGGCAGCAAGTTGAATCGTGAGGATATTGGCGAAGTCGAGGAGCCAAGCCTGCAGCCTGGCGAAACCCGGCTCCAGTTGCGCGCAACGGCCAAAGTCCGCTTTAAGTAATCGTCATGTTACAAACGCTCACGAACTGTGACAGACCTGCAGTGCGATCTCAGTTAAAGTGCGTTCCATCGTAACCAAGCAAGGAGAATAACAATGACCGTCAAGAAAGTTGTAGCTGCCGCCGCGCTGGTGCTGGGTGCCCAGGCTGCCATCGCACAATCCGTCCCGACCGCAGGCGCCACCGTCATCGTGCCTGCCCATGGTGAAGTCACTGCACCGAACGACCAGGCCGTGGCCGTGCTGGCGATTGAAGAGCAGGACAAGGACAAGGCGGCTGCCGCCTCGCGCGTCAACCAGAAGATCAAGCAGGGTCTCGACATCCTGAAGAAGGAGGACCCGCAAGCCAAGCTGAAAACCCAGGGCTACTATACCTATCCAGTCTATCCGGAAGACCGTCCGCTGCCGCCTGGCGCCACTGCCAAGGTGCGCCAGCCGACCGCATGGCGCGTTGGCCAGTACGTGCAGATGACCACCACCAATATCGGCGTGCTGCCGAAGACCGTTGCTGCTGCGCAGAAGGTGCTGACCTTGAACGGCCTGTCCTTTGGCCTGAGCCCAGCTGCCACCCGCAAGCTGGATGATGCCCGCATCGCCGCAACCTACAAGAACCTGAACGAGCGCATTGCCTCCATCGCCTCCGCCATGGGTCGCCCAGTGACCGACGCGGTGCTGGACACCATCGACTACGAAGGCTCCGGCAACTACGGTGGCGGCCCAGGCGGCGCGCCTGCCCCAATGTTCGCCCGCATGTCCGCCAAGGCCGAGATGGACCAGTCCGTGGCTGAGCCAAGCTTCGAACCAGGCGAAACCACCCTGGAAATGCGCGTCGTCGGCAAGGTCAAGTTCAAGTAAGCCAAAGTTGCCACTTCCATACTGGGTGTCCTCTATAATAGGGGTCACCCTGGTATAAAAATGGAAGAGTATGGCCAAATTTCCCCGCCGCCGGTCTAAGAACGCCGCCGGCAAACAATCGCTGTTCAGCCGCTTCGCCCGCCGCAAGGGGGCCGATGGTCTCGATAAGCCGCGTTCGCGCGGCATCTACCTGCTGCCGAACGCCTTCACCACTGGTGCGCTGTTCTGCGGCTTCTTCGCCATCGTCATGGCCATGAACCAGCGCTTCGAACACGCCGCCTGGGCGATTTTCGTCGCCATGCTGCTGGACGGCCTGGATGGCCGCGTGGCACGCCTGACCAACACCCAAAGCGAATTCGGCGCCCAATACGACTCGCTGTCGGACATGGTGTCGTTCGGCGCCGCCCCGGCGCTGGTGATCTACGAGTTCGCCCTGCGCGGTCTCGGTAAGCTGGGCTGGATCGCGGCCTTCGTCTACTGCGCCGGCGCCGCGCTGCGCCTGGCACGCTTCAACACCAATATCGAAGTGGTCGACAAACGCTACTTCCAGGGCTTGCCATCGCCGGCCGCCGCTTCCCTGATCGCCGGCTTCGTCATGCTGCTGACCGACCTGGAAGTGGATGGCGTGTTCTATCCTTGGCAGGGATGGGTGCTGGCGGTATTCGCTGGCCTGAGCATGGTGTCGAACGTGCCGTTCTACAGCTTCAAGGACATTAACTTCCGCAAGTCGGTGCCATTCCTGGCCGTGTTTGCGATTGCGATGTTTTTCGCGCTGATTTCGATTGATCCGCCGAAGGTGCTGTTCGTGCTGTTCGTGGCTTACGGCCTGTCGGGCTACGTGATCTACCTGACCCGCCTGGTCAAAGGCAACCCGGTCAAACTGATCGAGAAAACTTCGCCAGAAGACGAATCATAAGGCCGCTGGGGCGGCAATTCAGAAGGAGCAATTCCATGAATAACCGCCTCATCATCTTCGACACCACCTTGCGCGACGGCGAGCAATCGCCGGGCGCTTCCATGACCCGCGAAGAAAAGGTGCGCATCGCCCGCCAGCTCGAAAAGCTGCGGGTCGATGTGATCGAGGCGGGTTTCGCTGCTGCGTCGCAGGGCGATTTCGAATCCATCCGTGCCATCGCCACTGCCGTGCGCGAGCCGATTGTGTGTTCGCTGGCGCGCGCCAATGACCGCGACCTGGCGCGCGCTGCCGAAGCGCTGGAGCCGGCCGCGCGCAAGCGCATCCACACCTTTATCGCCACCTCGCCGCTGCATATGCAGGTTAAGCTGCGCATGGAGCCGGAGCAGGTGCTGGAGCAGGCCAGGCTGGCCATACGCTTCGCCCGCAAGTTCACCGACGACATTGAATTCAGCCCCGAGGATGGCAGCCGTTCGGAAGAGGACTTCCTGTGCCGCGTGCTGGAAAACGTGATCGCCGAAGGCGCCACCACCATCAACTTCCCCGATACCGTGGGCTATGCGGTACCGGAGCTGTATGGCGAGACCATTCGCCGCCTGCGCGAGCGCATCCCGAATTCCGACAAGGCGGTATGGTCGGTGCACTGCCATAACGACCTTGGCCTGGCAGTAGCGAACTCGCTGGCCGGCGTCATGATTGGCGGTGCGCGGCAGGTGGAATGCACCATCAACGGCCTGGGTGAGCGCGCCGGCAATACCGCGCTGGAAGAGGTGGTGATGGCCCTGCGCACGCGCGCCGGCTACTTCAACCTGGAATGCGGCATCGATACGGCGCAGATCGTGCCGGCATCGAAGATGGTTTCCCAGATTACCGGTTTCGCCGTGCAGCCGAACAAGGCTGTGGTCGGTGCCAATGCTTTCGCCCATGCGTCGGGCATCCACCAGGATGGCATCCTGAAAGCGCGCGAAACCTATGAGATCATGCGCGCCGAGGATGTGGGCTGGACTGCCAACAAGATCGTGCTGGGCAAGCTCTCCGGCCGCAACGCCTTCAAGCAGCGCTTGCAGGAACTGGGTATCGGGCTTGATTCCGAGGCTGAAGTGAACGCCGCCTTCACCCGATTCAAGGAACTGGCCGACCGCAAGTCCGAGATTTTCGATGAAGACATCATGGCCCTGGTGAGCGACGAGGAAGCCGCATCCGGCGGCGAGCATTACCGCTTCGTCTCGCTGGCACAACGTTCGGAAACCGGCGAACTGCCGTTTGCGCGCGTCGTGTTTTCAATCGACGGCGTAGAACACAGCGCTGAAGGCACCGGTGACGGCCCGGTCGATGCCATGGTCAACGCCATCGAAAGCAAGGCGCTAAGCGGCGCCGAGCTGGTGCTCTTCGCCATCAGCGGCATCAGCCCTGGCACGCAATCGCAAGGCGAGGTAACCATGCGCCTGGCGCATTCCGGCCGCATCGTCAATGGCGTCGGCGCCGATCCCGACATCGTCGTAGCATCCGCTAAAGCCTACCTTGCCGGCCTCAATAAACTGCACTCCAAAATCGAACGGCTCAACCCTCAGGTCTGAACAATCATGGATAAATTTGAACTTCGCCGCGACCGTTATGAGTCGTTTCGCCAATATGCGAATCCACTGCTGAACCTGAGCGTAGTCGCCAGGCTGCCGGAGTTCCGTCACTACTGCAAGGAGCGGCAGCTGCCGCCTTTCCATTTCCTTTTGTACTGCCTGTACATGAGCGTGAAGGATGTCGACAACTTCCTGTATCGCGAGTTCGAAGGGGAGGTGATCAAGATTGACGATTTTCATGGCGGCTATACGGTCATCAACCTGGACAACAACCTGAATTACGCGAAGTTCGACATGTCGACCGATCGCACCGAGTTCATTTCGCGCAGCCTTGCGGCGGGCGTGGAGGCGCGTGCCACGCGTGAATTCATCAACACCGGCCGCGACCTGACGCCGCGCGAGCAGAAGAACAATGTCTACACGACCTGTATGCCGTGGCTCGACATGCGCGCAATCGAGCACCCGATCTACGAGTACAAAAGCGCGGACATTCCCTTAATTGCCTGGGGGCGCTATAGCGAATTGGAGGGCGAAACGATGACGGTGCCGTTTTGCGTCCAGGCCCACCACGGTTTTGTGGACGGCTACCACGTGCACTTGCTACTGCAGCGCCTTGGCGAGCGCATTGCCCTCGAAACCGCTTCGTGATTTCTTGGCCCGGCGCTTGTCCTTGAAGAAGGCCCAGGCTTCTTCCGAGATTTCGACAGCGGCATTCTGTTGCCCCGGAAAGAGACTGAACATGCCCGGATAGCGTTTTTTGCGGCTCGGCTCAGCGTGGCCGCCGCCTGCGATCTTCAACAGGACGATTTGCAGTGCGCTGGAATCGTCACCCCATGTATGGCGAATGGCTCGTGTTGAATCGCCCTGCGCTGCCGGGACCTGCTCGACGGCTGGAGTTCCTTCCAGGCCGGCCAGCTTGCGCCAAAGGGCGGTGGTGGCTTCGATGCCGAGTGCCGGCGCCGCGAACCACAGCGTCACGAACGATTTTCCGCCAGAGTAGGGAATGAACGGGTCTTGCTCGCCCGCGACAATCAGGGCGGGAAGGGGGATCGTCGGCATACTGTAGCAAGCCCGCTGCGGCATCGCCGCCAGCACTGTGGCAAATGCGGCAAGCCGTGGTGCGAGTTCCACTGCAACCCGGTAAGCCATCATGCCGCCCTTGGATACGCCGATGACGCAAACCCGCTCCGGATCAACGCCATCTTCGGCGATGGCGCGGTCGATGACCGCGCCGATGAAGGCTACGTCGTCGCACTGGGGATTGCTCCACACAGCGGCAAAACCATCGTTCCATGCGCGTTGTCCGCGTAGCTTGATGCCGTCAGGTGCCACCACGACGGCCTGTTCGCGTTCAGCGATCTCCAGCCAGACCGAGAGCGGCGAGAAGGGGAAAGCCAGTCCCAGGACTTGTTCGGCAGAAGCACCGCTGCCATGCAATACAACGACCAGCGGGCGTTTCGCCCCGGTTTGCCTGCCCGGCACGGCTTTCAGGTAATGACGCGGCCCCTCCGGCCGCATCATGTCGACCCTTGTCACCGGAGCACTTGGACCATCACTCTCGTTTTTCCCGACGAAGAAGGAGCGCATGGCGTCGCGGAACCCCATATCTTATTTGACGCGCTGTTTTTCGAGCTTGCGCGCCAGGGTGCGGCGATGCATGCCCAGGCGGCGCGCGGCTTCCGAGATATTGAAACCGGTTTCCGCCAGCACCTGGTGGATGTGCTCCCACTCCAGCGTCTTGATGGAGGTTGAGCGGTTGGTCAGCTCCACCTCGGCCACGCCGGCGACGTGCGAGAAGGCTGACTCGATATCGTCCGTATTGGAAGGTTTTGCGAGATACTGGCAGGCCCCCAGCTTGACCGCTTCGACAGCGGTAACGATGCTGGCGAAGCCGGTCAGCACCACGATCAGCATTGCCGGCGAATGAGTGTGCAAGGCCTGCACGCAGGCCAGGCCGGAGGTGCTGCCTTCCAGCTTGAGGTCGACCACGGCGTGCGTTGGCGTGTGCTTCGCCAGCAGCGTGCCGACTTCTTCCAGGTTGCTCGCGCGCAGGACAGTGTAGCCGCGCCGCTCGAACGAACGGGAAAGGGTGCGTGCGAATGCCGGGTCGTCTTCCACGATCAGCAATAAGCGCTCTGTCGTCATGATGCTTTTCCTATTCGAGTGCAATTGCCGACAGCGGCAGGCGCAGTTCGACCAGCGCGCCCTTGTCCAGGTTGCGCGCTTCGACAGTGCCGCCCAGCGTACGAATCACGTTCACCACCAGGAACAGCCCCAGGCCGCTGCCGGGACGCCCTTTGCTCGACTGGTATGGCTTACCGAATTGCGCCAGCATGGCCGGAGCAAAACCGGGGCCGCGGTCGCTCACCGCCAGCTTCAGTACTTCGTCGTCCGCCGACGCTTCCAGCTTGACCCATAGCGGCGAGGCCTCCAGCGCGTTGTCGAGCAAGTTGAAAATTGTTTGTTTGAGTGCGGAGTCGAACACTACCGGCAGGTCGCTCGGCAACCGGTCGTCGTATTCGAAAGCCAGGACCGGACGGTTGCTGCGCCACTCATCCAGCATCTCGTCAAGAAAGGAGCGCAGGGTGGTCTTGGCTGACGATTCGCCGCGCAGCTCGCCTGCCGACAGCAGGATGCCGGTAACGATGGTCTTGCAGCGCTGGAGCTGGGTCTGCATCTCCTCGATCTCCTCCTGCAGCGTCGCGTTCCCTGTAAATTCGGGCATGCGCCGCCAGTCGCCGAGCAGGACCGCCATGGTCGCCATCGGCGTACCAAGTTCGTGGGCGGCGCCGGATGCCAAAAGGCCCATGCGCACGATATGGTCCTCCTCGGCGGCACGCTGGCGCAGGTCCGCCAGGTGAGCATCGCGCTCGCGCAGGTTGCCGGTGATGCGTTTGATCAGGATCACCAGCAGGCCCGCGTTCAGCAGGAAGCAGAGCAGCATGCCCACTACGTATAGTCCGGCGAAGGCGCTTTCATTCTCCAGCAATTGGGGCAGCGGCTTGGAGAACATGGCCAGGCCGCCCAGGCAGGCGCCTGTGATGCCGACGATGGTCCAGGCAGCCCAGGCGTCAAGCAGCACCGCCGACAGGATCACCTGCAGCAGGTAGAGGAAAGCAAAAGGATTGGTGGTGCCGCCGCTGAAATGCAATTGCGCCGTCAGGCTGGCCACGTCGACCAGCAGCGCCAGGAGCATTTCGTTGTTGGTGACGATCGGGTTCTCGTGCCAGCGCAAATGGCTGCCGATGTTGAAGGCGATCAGGCAGGCCAGCACCGTCAGCATCTGCGGCATTGGCAGCTCGAGGCCCAGGCCAAGCGTGACGCCGGCAATGGTCGTGACCTGGCCCAGCACCGCGATCCAGCGCAGCCGGATCAGGTACAGCATGTTTTTGTGGCCGGTAGTGTCGCCGACGCCCGCCGCGAGGGACAAGGACATCATTCCGCCAGGTTCCGCCGTGTTTTCCGAGTGATTTGCCATGTGCGTCCGATGATCATCAACGCTAGAGCATACCAAGTCAACGCGTATACAAGGTGATTATCACGGAAAGCGATCACGGTGAGGCCGCCGACGGGCTGCCCGGCCTGCGGGGCAGGGCTGGCGTCGGCATCGATGAAGTAGGGGGCAACTTTCGCCAGGCCGCTTGCGGCAGCAATGGCTTGCACGTCGCGCGAATACCAGCGCTGGCCGGCAGCATCATTCTTGCGCAGCAGGTCGCCGTCCTGTTGGCTCATGCGCAGCAAGCCGGTAAGCACGGCTCGGGCCGTACCGGTGCCGGTGCCGGCCTTGCGGTCGGCGATATAGCCGCGATTAACGAAGACGATGTCGCCCGCAGCAGTCTGCAGCGGCGTCATGACCCAGAAGCCGGGCCCGAGTTGGGTCGAAGCCTGCACCAGGGTGCTGCGATCGAGCAGCAGGGTGCCGGAAACTTGCACATGCCGGTATTCGGCATTGTCGGCCGTAAGGGACGGCCAATCGGAAGGGGCGGGGGCGGAAACAGGAGCTGCATGGGCGCGCTGGTTGACGCGCTCGATCAGTTCATGCTTCCACTGCATGCGAAACAGCTGCCAGGTTCCGAGCGCCAGGAATACTGCGCAGGCGAGCGAAATCCCGGCGGCCCAAAAAAGGCGCGCCCGCGGGGAGGCGGTGCGCGCTTTGTTCAAGGCATGTCGTGCATCTGCTGCACGGAGGAACTGCCGGCCGGGCCCATGGACGGCATCATATTGTGGTTCAGGTGGTACATGACCCAGATCGAACCGGTCAGCACAATGCCGACCAGGACGATGGTGAAGATCAGTGCCAGCAAGCTCCAGCCGCCTTCCGAACGGGAGTTCATGTGCAGGAAGTAGATCATGTGAACCACGATCTGCACTGCAGCGAAGCCGAGGATGACGAAGGCGGTGGTGCTCGAGTCCTTGATCACATGGCCCATGACGAGCCAGAACGGAATCGCGGTCAGGATCACCGACAGGATGAAGCCGATGGCGTAGCTTTTCAGGCTGCCGTGGTCATGGCCGTCGTCGTGAGCGCCATGGCCGTGGCCGTGTTCGTGGTCGTGGTGTGCGCTCATGGCAGGACTCCCATCAGGTAGACAAAGGTAAAGACGCCGATCCAGATCACGTCCAGGAAGTGCCAGAACATCGACAGGCACATCAGGCGGCGGGTGTTGGCTTCGGTCAGGCCGTGGCGGTTCAGCTGGAACATCAGGGTGACCAGCCAGATCACGCCGAAGGTCACGTGCAGGCCGTGGGTACCGACCAGCGCGAAGAACGAGGTCAGGAAAGCACTGCGCTGCGGGCCGGCGCCTTCATGGATCAGGTGCACGAACTCGAACATTTCCAGGCCGAGGAAGCCCAGCCCGAACAGGCCGGTGACCGCCAGCCATACCAGGGTGGTGCCCAGCTTGGCGCGCTGCGAAGCCAGCATCGCGAAGCCGTAGGTGATCGACGATAGCAGCAGGAAGCTGGTGTTCAGTGCCACCAGCGGCAGGTCGAACAGTTCGGCGCCGGACGGGCCGCCCGCAAAGTTGCGGCCCAGGACTGCGTAAGCGATGAACAGGACGGCGAAGATCAGGCAATCGCTCATCAGGTAAAGCCAGAAGCCCAACAGGGTGCCGTTCTCCGGATGGTGTTCGCGGACGTGGAACGGCATGTCGTCTTGCGCGCCGTGCGCACCTGCCTTTGCAGGATCAAGAACGAGTTCAGACATTGGCGGCCTCCAGGGTACGGGTGCGCTCGGCTTCGGTCACAACGACTTCTTCGGCCGGGATGTAGTAATCGCGCTTGTAGTTAAAGGTATGGATGATCGCGGCGCCCACAGTGGCCACCAGGCCGAGCACAGCGAAGATCCACATCTGCCAGACCAGGGCGAAGCCGGTCGCGGCGCTCAGGCCGGCGATGACGAAGCCTGCCGCGGTGTTCTTCGGCATGTGGATCGCCACGAAGTCGGTCACTGGACGCAGGTAGTTCCTGCGCTTCATATCGGTCCAGGTGTCGTTGTCGTACACGCGCGGAGTGAATGCGAAGTTGTAGTCCGGAGGAGGGGACGAAGTCGACCACTCCAGGGTACGGCCATCCCATGGGTCGCCGGTCACGTCGCGCAGTGCATCGCGGCGACGGTAGGACACATAGAACTGCACCAGCATCGAGCCGATACCGCCAGCGATCAGGACTGCGCCAAGAGCGGCAACCTGGAACCAGATCTGCAGCGAAGGATCTTCGAAATGGCTCATGCGGCGGGTCACGCCCATCAGGCCCAGTACGTACAGCGGCATGAAGGCGAGGTAGAAGCCGACCACCCAGCACCAGAAGGAGACTTTGCCCCAGAACACGTCCAGCTTGTAGCCGAAGGCTTTCGGGAACCAGTAGTTAATTGCAGCGAACACGCCGAACACCACGCCGCCGATGATCACGTTGTGGAAGTGGGCGATCAGGAACAGGGAGTTGTGCAGCACGAAGTCGGCAGGAGGAACCGCCAGCAGCACGCCGGTCATGCCACCGATAACGAAGGTGATCATGAAGGCGATCGTCCACATCATCGGCAGTTCAAAGCGGATGCGGCCGCGGTACATGGTGAACAGCCAGTTGAAGATCTTGGCGCCGGTAGGGATCGAAATGATCATCGTCGTGATGCCGAAGAACGAGTTCACGCTGGCGCCGGAGCCCATGGTGAAGAAGTGGTGCAGCCATACCAGGTAGGACAGGATGGTAATCACCACGGTCGCGTACACCATCGAGGTGTAGCCGAACAGGCGCTTGCCGGAGAAGGTCGAAACGATTTCCGAGAACACGCCGAAGACCGGCAGCACCAGGATGTACACCTCAGGGTGGCCCCAGATCCAGATCAGGTTCACGTACAGCATGGAATCGCCGCCGAAATCGCTGGTGAAGAAGTGGGTACCGAAGGTGCGGTCCAGCGACAGCATGGCCAGTACGGCGGTCAGCACAGGGAAGGTCACCACGATCAGCACGTTGGTGCACAGCGAGGTCCAGGTGAAGACAGGCATCTTCATCAGCTTCATGCCTGGTGCGCGCATCTTGACGATGGTCGCGATCAGGTTGACCCCCGAGAGCAATGTCCCGACCCCCGCAACCTGCAGGGACCAGATGTAGTAATCCACGCCGACGTCAGGGCTGGCCAGGATGCCGGACAGCGGCGGGTAAGCCAGCCAGCCGGTTTTCGCGTATTCGCCGACGAACAGCGAGACCATGGTCAGGCCGCCGCCGAATGCGGTCATCCAGAAGGAGAAGTTGTTCAGGAACGGGAACGCCACGTCGCGTGCGCCGATCTGCAGCGGCACCACGTAGTTCATCAAGCCGGTCACGAACGGCATCGCCACGAAGAAGATCATGATCACGCCGTGGGCGGTGAAGATCTGGTCGTAGTGGTGCGGAGGCAGGTAGCCCATGCTGTCGCCGAAAGCGACCGCTTGCTGCAAGCGCATCATCAGCGCGTCGGCAAAGCCGCGCAGCAGCATGACCAGGCCAAGCACCATGTACATGATGCCGATTTTCTTGTGGTCGATACTGGTGACCCAGTCGCGCCACAGCGGGCCCCACAGGCGGTATTTGGTCATGGCGCCCATGACGGCCAGGCCGCCCAGGACCACCATGGCAAAGGTGGCGATAAGGATCGGCTCATGATAAGGGATCGCGTCCCAGCTCAGCCGGCCCAGCAAGGGGTGGAGGGTTTGGTTTTCCATAATCAGTTCTTGCGGGAAGTAGATGCGAGGGCGACGTCCTGCTTGGCTTCAGCGTAGGAATCGTTTGGCGTGCAGATGCGCGCTTCCATTTCTTTCTTGGCGGCGACAGCGCGCACGCGGGCGGCATCGTTGGCCATGGTCTGGCTGGCGCAGGTCGAACCCGGTTCGACGCAGCGGTTGATGATCGCGGTGTACAGCTCGTTTTCAACCGCGCCATAACGGCGCACAGGTTCGCGCTCGCTTGGCTTTTCGAGGGCCATATAGTCAGCACGGTTCAGGTTGCCGCCGCCGGCCTTGGTCTTGGCGACCCAGGCGTCGAAGTCGGCGGTCGACACGCCGTGGTACTTGAAGCGCATGTGCGAGAAGCCCGCGCCGCTGTAATTGGCCGAGAAGCCTTCATAGGTACCTGGCTTGTTCAGCACCGCGTTGAGGGTGGTGTCCATGCCCGGCATGGCGTAGATCTGGCCGGCCAGTGCTGGGATGTAGAACGAGTTCATCACGGTCGACGCAGTGATCTTGAAGCGGATCGGGGTGTCGATCGGGGTCACCAGTTCGTTGACGGTGGCGATGCCCTGTTCCGGGTAGATGAACAGCCATTTCCAGTCCATGGCCACCACTTGCACGACCAGCGGCTTGTGGTCAGCTGCCAGCGGACGTTTTTCGTCGATGCGGCTGAGTGGACGGTATGGGTCGAGCAGGTGGGTGCTGATCCAGGTCAGCAGGCCGAGCACGATGATGATCATCAGCGGGGCGCCCCAGATCACCAGTTCGAGTTGGGTCGAGTGGTCCCAGTCAGGTGTATATTTAGCGTTGGTATTGCCTTTTCTGTAACGCCAAGCGAACAGAACAGTCAATGCGATCACCGGTACGATGATCAGCAACATGAGTAGCGTCGAAATGGTCACCAGGTGCGCCTGTTGCGAAGCAACGTCACCGGCAGGGTTCATAACGATGGTATTGCAGCCTGTAAGGCAGACGGCTGCGAGGAGGAGAAGTAATATAGGCATGCGCAAGAAACAATGTCCTAAGTCAAGAATCTTTCTATTTTGAGGGGTCTGGACAAGGCGCGAAATTGGACATATTGTCCTACCAGCAGGTTAGATAACAGTAATAAGCACCGGTGATATCTCTCAACCGGTGAGAAACAGGAGACTGAACCATGCAAAGTATGTCCGCACCAGCCCACGGTATTCCGATGCGGCCATCCGATTCGAGCGACCAGCACATTGCACCCGGCGAAATTGCCGTCGGTGTGGTGATTGGCCGGGCTTCCGAATATTTCGACTTTTTTGTTTATGCCATTGCCTCCGTCCTGGTCTTCCCGGCGGTGTTTTTCCCGTTTGCCTCGCACCTGGACGGGATGCTGTACTCCTTTGTGATCTTCTCTTTTGCATTTTTGGCAAGGCCGCTGGGTACGGCGACCTTCATGGCGATCCAATTGCGGTTCGGGCGTGAGGCCAAGCTGACAGCCGCGCTATTCCTGCTGGGCGCCTCGACGGCCGGCATGGCCTTCCTGCCCACCTATAGCCAAAGCGGCTTGGGCGCGCTGGCCTTGCTGGCCATGCTGCGTTTCGGGCAGGGCATTGCACTGGGCGGCTCCTGGGATGGCTTGCCGTCGCTGCTGGCCCTGAATGCGCCGCAAGAGAAGCGCGGCTGGTACGCGATGCTGGGCCAGCTCGGCGCGCCGACCGGCTTCATCATCGCGGCGGGCCTGTTCTCCTTCCTGCTGTCGAGCCTGTCGTCGGAAGATTTCCTCGACTGGGGCTGGCGTTACCCGTTCTACGTGGCGTTCGCGATCAATGTGGTGGCCCTGTTTGCGCGCCTGCGCCTGGTGTCCACCAATGAATACGCGCGCCTGCTGGAAGAGCGCGAGCTGCAGCCGACCGATATTGGCGAGTTGTTTAAATCGCAAGGTCGCAACGTGGTGATCGGCGCCCTGGCTGCGCTGGCAAGTTACGCCTTGTTCCACCTGGTGACGGTGTTTCCGCTGTCGTGGATTACGCTGTATTCCGAGCGCTCGGTCAGTGAATTTCTGGTGATCCAGATTGCCGGCGCCTTCATCGCTGCGGCCTGCATCGTCGCTTCCGGCTGGATTGCAGACCGCATCGGCCGCCGCCGCACGCTGGGTTCGCTGGCGGTGATGATTGGCGTGTTCAGTGGCTTCGTTCCGCTGCTGATGCAGGGCGGGGATGCCGGACAGACCATCTTCATTCTGCTTGGTTTCGCGCTGCTTGGCCTGTCCTATGGCCAGGCTGCCGGTGCCGTGACGGCCAATTTCGAGTCACGCTTCCGTTACAGTGGCGCGGCGCTGACCTCGGACCTGGCCTGGCTGGTCGGTGCGGCCTTCGCCCCGCTGGTTGCCCTGGGCTTGTCGGCGCACTTCGGCCTGGCTTATGTCAGCCTGTACCTGCTGTCCGGTGCCGCCGGCTCGCTCGCGGCCTTGAGCCTCAATCGCGCGCTTGAGATTAAAGATTAAGTACCCAAGCCGCACCACCTTATAAACGGGCCGCCCGGCGGGCGGCCCGCTTGCTTTCCCCAGTTTTCCCTCGCTCACGCCCACCCGCAACGGGTTTTCGGGCGAATGTCGGGCTATTGTCGTGGTCGATGGCGTCGAATTCCGCCATATTCAAGGCTCACGAACAACGAGGTAGACCAATGATCCTGAAAAAAATCCGAATCAGCCGAAACCTGTCGCAGGAACAACTGGCCCAGATGTCCGGGCTGAATGTGCGCACGATCCAGCGGATTGAAAACGGGCAAAACGCCAGCCTGGAATCATTGAAATGTCTTGCCGCAGTGTTCGAAGTTGATGTTTCCACCTTGAAACAGGAGAATTTCGTGATCGACAAAAGCTCGGACCATTGGCGAAACCTGCCAATCCATTTGAAGTGCTTCTTCTGGTTTAACCTGATACTGGAGCAGCCCGCGCGGCAGACGGCGCGCCGCGTTCTCATCGCCAGCCATATCAGCGGCTACCTGAGTTGCCTGGCCGGCCTGTTCAGCCCTGCTGGCCTGGTTGGCGGCCTGCTCATGCTTGCTAATGCCTATCTGTTCCACCTTGTTATATGGCAGGGCGATAAATATGGCATCTGGCACGACCAAACAGAAAGTGGCCTTGAGCCTGTGCAGTAGTTTCAGCGGAAAAAGCCCCGCTCTTCTTTTTCGAGGTCGGGGCCGCTCATGGTTTCGCGCACCACGCCCTGGCGGTCCATCATGATGTGCATCATGGAGTCCCACACGCCGGATTCCTTGTAGCGGTAGCTCCAGACAGTCAGGTCGCGTAACTGCAGGTAGGTGCGGTCGTCTGGCGGGCCGTACAGGCGCAACAGGTCGGCCTGGGTGGTCACCCCGAGCTGGACCGGCCGGAAGCTGTCGTTTCCGCGCTGCCAGGAGGGCGGGGCGACGGCGCAAGCAGTCAGCAATAGTGATAATAAAGCAACTCGAACAATGGTTTTCACGGCTGATCGTGTGTGGCGGTAGCTTTAGACCCTCATTCCGGTTATACTCCCGTGTCTGGCCATCCGGCCGGATTTTTATATTAAACGTAATTCACGATGTTCCGGGTTCCAAAGACTCAGTGCATCGCATGTGAAAGGTAAGAAAATGACCGTTGAAAACATCAACAAGTCGGCCATCATCGCCGACAACGCTCGTGGCCAAAACGACACCGGCTCCCCAGAAGTGCAAGTTGCTCTGCTGACCGCACGTATCAACGAACTGAACGGCCACTTCAAGGCACACTCCAAGGATCACCACTCCCGCCGTGGCCTGATCATGATGGTTAACCGTCGTAAGTCCCTGCTGGCTTACCTGAAGAACAAAGACGCAACCCGTTACCGCGACCTGATCGCTAAACTCGGCCTGCGTAAGTAATTCTTGCGTTACCAGGTTTAAACGAGAAATGCCTGCGCCAGCTCGCTGCCGCAGGCATTTTGACTTTTTAAACCGTTAGTTTTATTGCAGTAAGGCGGCCACTGGCCGTCCGTGGTGAGGTGCTACGACAGCTCCTGAAAATCTGTCGGCTAAAGAGAAAGAGGGATAAACCCATGTTTAACAAAGTAACGAAGACCTTCCAGTACGGCCAACACACCGTGACGCTGGAAACCGGCGAAATCGCTCGCCAGGCATCCGGCGCGGTAATGGTATCGGTGGATGACACCGTGGTACTGGCAACCGTGGTGGCGCGTAAAGACGCAAAACCAGGCCAGGACTTCTTCCCATTGACCGTCGACTACCTCGAGAAGACCTACGCAGCGGGTAAAATCCCTGGCGGCTTCTTCAAGCGCGAAGGCCGTCCTTCTGAAAAAGAAACCCTGACTTCCCGCCTGATCGACCGTCCAATCCGTCCTCTGTTCCCAGAGGGCTACATGAACGAAGTCCAGGTGATCGTGCACGTGTTGTCCGTGAATCCTGAGATCGATCCGGACATCGCTTCCATGATCGGTGCATCGGCCGCCCTGTGCGTCTCCGGCGTGCCATTCAACGGCCCGATCGGCGCAGCACGCGTCGGCTACAAGAACGGCCAGTACATCCTGAACCCGACCGCTTCCCAGCTCAAAGACTCCGAGATGGACCTGGTGGTTGCCGGTACCGAATCGGCCGTGCTGATGGTTGAATCCGAGGCGCAGCAACTGTCCGAAGAAATCATGCTGGGCGCCGTTGTATACGGCCACGAGCAGATGAAGGCAGTGATCGACGCGATCCACGAACTGGTGCGCGACGGTGGCAAGCCTGAGCAAGTGTGGACCGCACCTGCCAAGAACGAAGCCCTGATCGCCCGCGTTGCCCACTTCGCTGAAGCGAAGATCAACGCTGCTTACCAGACCAAGGACAAGCAAGCCCGCACCGACAAGCTGCGCGCCATGTCCGCAGAAGTGATGGCTGACCTGGCTGCCGAAGCTGCCGCCCACGGCGCTGACGCTCCTGACTCGGTTGAAGTCGGCAACATCCTGTTCGACATGGAAGCCAAAGTCGTGCGCTCCCAGATCCTGCAAGGCGAGCCACGTATCGACGGCCGCGACACCAAGACCGTGCGTCCGATCTCGATCCGTTCCTCCGTGCTGCCACGTACCCACGGTTCCGCCCTGTTCACCCGCGGCGAAACGCAGGCACTGGTTGTAGCGACCCTGGGCACTGCTCGTGATTCGCAGAAGATCGACGCCCTGATGGGCGAGTACACCGATGACTTCATGCTGCACTACAACATGCCTCCGTTCGCCACCGGCGAAACCGGCCGTGTTGGTACGCCTAAGCGCCGCGAAATCGGCCACGGCCGCCTGGCCAAGCGTGCACTGATCGCCGCACTGCCGGCACCGGAAGACTTCTCGTACTCCGTGCGCCTGGTTTCGGAAATCACCGAATCCAACGGTTCCTCGTCGATGGCTTCCGTCTGCGGCGGCTGCCTGGCACTGATGGACGCCGGCGTGCCGATGAAAGCACACGTGGCCGGTATCGCCATGGGCCTGATCAAGGAAGGCGGCCGCTTCGCCGTCCTGTCCGACATCCTGGGCGACGAAGATCACCTGGGCGACATGGACTTCAAGGTTGCTGGTACTGCCAACGGCATTACCGCGCTGCAGATGGACATCAAGATCCAGGGCATCACCAAGGAAATCATGCAGGTTGCACTGGCACAGGCTAAAGAAGGCCGCCAGCACATCCTGGGCGAAATGCAGAAGGCCATGCCGACTGTGAAGACCGAGCTGTCCGACTTCGCTCCACGCCTGATCACCATCAAGATCAACCCGGAGAAGATCCGTGACGTGATCGGCAAGGGCGGCGCAGTGATCCGCGCGCTGACCGAAGAAACCGGCACCCAGATCGACATCAGCGATGACGGCATCGTCACCATCGCTTCCGTCGATGCAGCTGCTGGCCAGGAAGCCAAGCGCCGTATCGAAGAACTGACCGCTTCCGTGGAAGTGGGCAAGACTTACGACGGTACCGTCCTGAAGCTGCTGGACTTCGGCGCCATCGTCCAGGTTATGCCTGGCAAAGACGGCCTGCTGCACATCTCGCAGATCGCCAACGAGCGTGTTAACGCCGTTGCCGACTACCTGAAAGAAGGCCAGCAAGTGCGCGTGAAGGTCCTCGAGACCGACGAGCGCGGCCGCCTGAAACTGTCGATGAAAGCTGCTGCTGAAGAAGCTGCTGCTGCACAGTAATCAGCGAGCTGACAAAAAAAAAGCCGCCGGTGCGAAAGCCCGGCGGCTTTTTTGTTACCGTTGGAGAGACTTTGCTTGCATTCGGGAAGTTATGATTCGGCGATTAACAGCCAGGGTATACGAGGGGATTGGAGTAAAAGATGCGCGATACGAAGATGGTCTTAAATGCGGTTTGGATGCTGTTGGCAGCGCTCCACCTTACCCCCGCATTTGCTGGCGAGATTTATGCGCCATTTGGCTTGAGCTGCACACGCGACCAAGCGCATTGGGCGCGGAAAGCTGCCCAATACTGTGTCAAGCTCGTCGGAAAAAAATAGTCTTGCGGGATTAAATTCTGTTTCAGGCAAATTGATGAAAAATGCGGCGCTCGACCTTTTGACGATTAACGCGAAGCGGCTTCTCGAACTGGGGAAGCCACTGCCGTTCTCCATCTATTCCTCGGTCAAGGAACAAAAGATCGTCAATGTGCCGATTATCAAGCCGATGCTTATCTGCGTGCTGGATGGCAGCAAGAAGCTTGGCAACCCCGGCGAGATTGACTGCCTGGCCGGCAGCTTCATCATCCTGTCGAACCGCCCCAGTATCAGCATGCGCAATATTCCGAGCGACTCGGAATACCGAGCCATGATCGTCGAGTTCGAGTTTGAGGACTTCCATTGCTTGCCCCCGAGATCAGGCAGGGCGGAACCATTTGTACAGGGCCAGATTGGCCAGATCTTGCTGAATACATTGCGGCAGTTCGTTGAATGGTCGTCCTTCGCGCCGCCAGCAATGTGGGGCGCGCGCCGCCAGGAAATTCTCCAACTGGTCTACCACCTTGGGTATGAGCACGTGAGCGCGGTCGTTCAGCCGCCAAGCCTTAGCCACAAAGTGCACAGCATGATCAGCGCCGACTTCGCCAGCGACCTGAAAGCGGACGAAGTGGCCGGCCGGTTGGCACTCAGCGAATCGACACTGCGCCGCAAGCTCGCGGCGGAAGGGGTAACCCTGCAAGCGATCAAGGACCGGGCGAAGCTTGGCTATGGCCTGCACCTTGTCCAGACCACCTTCGATCCTATCGGCCGCATAGCGGAAAAGTGCGGCTATCAATCGCAGTCGCGCTTTACCGACAAGTTCAAGCAATTGTTCGGCACTACTCCGACAGAGCTGCGCAAAACGAGGATGCCTGACGAAGCGGGGCGGGAGATGGCGTCAGCCTGCGCGTTCTAAGAGCTCGGCATTTCGGCCAGCACTGCGCGAATGAGCGATTAAGGCGAAACTCTGGCTGGATTTGGGCTAAACCGCTTTCCTGCTGCTGCCTACCATATGCGTTCTTCATTACAGGAGCACATATGCGTTATCTCATTCTTGCAGCACTGCTGGCCTCCAACTCCGCGCTGGCGGGTTCGCTGACGCTGGCCAGCACCGACATCGGCAACGGCAAGTTCATGGCCAAGGCCCAGGAATTCCAGGGGTTTGGCTGTAGCGGTGGAAACCAGTCGCCGCAACTGTCGTGGACTGGCGTTCCAGCCGGCACGGCAGCCTTTGCGATTATGGTCCACGATCCCGACGCACCGACTGGCAGCGGCTGGTGGCACTGGCAACTCGTGAACATCCCGAAGGACGTGGTGTCCTTGCCGGCTGGAGCAGCAGCACCGACGGGCAGCCAGTCGATGAGCAACGACTACGGCGCCAAAGGCTTTGGTGGCGCGTGCCCGCCGCAGAAGCATGGCGTGCACCGCTACCAGTTCACCGTGTATGCGCTGTCGCAAAAACTCGAGTTGCCGGACAATGCATCGGGTGCGCTCACCGGCTATATGGTGAAGGCACACTCGCTCGGATCGAGCACTATCGAAGCGCTGTACCAGCGGGATTGACCACTCCTGCGAAATGAGCGATAAGACTGCGGGCGTCAATCCAGCGTGACCGAAGTGCCGGAGCGGATGGTGTTATGGACTTCGGCAACGGCATCAGTCTGCCGCAGCAGGTCCGCAATCACATCGTCCTGAGCAGGTGATGTGATGCGGGCCCTGTAACGTACGTTAGTGGCGGCCAGCCCGCGCCCGGAAAAGTCGGCGCTCGCTTCAACGAAAACCGCCTCGACGGGAATTTGCAGCCGTCCGGCTTCCCGGTAAACATCATTGCAATAGCATGTGGCCAGGGCCAGCATCAGGAACTCGCCACCGTTGACTGCCGATCCCGTCCCGGAGCCTTTCGCCGGCACCTGAAGTACTTGCGACACGCCGTTGGTGGCGACGGTTGCCTCATGCGCATTGGCGGAACTGCGGACTGCGGCTGTGATTTTCACGGGATGCTCCTTCCGGATAGTGCCTCCATTCTACGTCGCCAGCGGAGGCAGGTTTGAAAGCGCCAGGTCATCAAGCTGAAATATCGGCTGCGTAGCATCGGGAGCGAGTTGGTTTTCAGGGGAGCTCCATGTTCTTCATCCGCTATAACTGGACATTGCCGTTCAAGGCGCAGGTCGCAATTGCGATCGCGCTGGTTGCCGTCCTGGCCTCTGTTCATGGCTCCAGCAAAGGGGTAAAGGATTTTGCCGCGCTCCACCATAATCGCTGCGTGCAGCAAAATGGCTCCCCAGGGGCCAAGGCATGTTCAGTGCGCACGACCCGGCTGGCAGCGCGTATGCACGGGGCGGAGTTTGGCGGCCAGGTCGCCGCAGCATTGCGCTGAATAAGGCCTTCCGGGCTTGCCTGAAGCACGCCTTTTGCGGCAAACCGCACGGATTGCAAATTAGTCAATCAAAGCTGATGAATCGAGTATTTGCGAAAGAACTTCAGCGCATGGGCCCTGCTGCGGCAATTCAAGCCAGTGACGTCATGGGACGCTCGCCGATGGCCCGAGTACACCTCCAGCGAAGGCAGTTGCGATAGTGGGACTACCTATCGTTTCAAACCCGACGGAGCATTTGAAGCATCGAGTGCCAGTGACAACGCCATCGACGCTGCACCTGCCCAAATGGTGCGCGGCCGCCTGTACTCCTACGGCGGTTTGTATTGGGCCAAGTTAGACGAAAAGCCGACTAACGCCAGCATCTTATGTCAAGGGCGACCTGTTCTGTAATTACAACCAATGTGGATCGCCGCGCTAAAGGAAGCAGCTCCCGTGATATTTGGAGAGTTTTTACTTGCATTGCGCAAGCTATGATGTTCACGGCCTGGCCTTCGCGAGGCGCCAACGTTTCAACGATTTAAGGGCTGGCATACGCGGCCCTTTTTCTTTTCTATGATCAAAGAACAACACGCAACAAATGTGGACCTTGGCGGCCTGCTGTCCGTCCTCGGCAAACATCTCTATTCGACACCGCTGGTCGCGGTGCGCGAGCTAATCCAGAATGCCCACGACTCCATCACGCGCCGCCGCATTGAGTGCCCGGATTGGCAGGAAACTGGAAAACTGCAGCTCGATGGCGACAAGCTCAATGGTGTGCTGCGGATTACGGACAATGGTTCCGGCCTGTCGGAACATGAAATCCACGCTTTTCTCGCCACAGTTGGCGCAGGCTACACGCGTACCTTGCGCACGCAGAGCGACGCCCTGATCGGCATGTTTGGCCTTGGCTTCCTGTCTGCGTTCGTCGTCGCGGAGCAGGTTACGGTTATCACAACCTCCTACCAGGAGCCTGGCCGAACCTGGCGCTACCAGTCAAGTAATGGCGAATCCTACACAGTCGAACCGGCGCCAAATGACGGCAATATCGGAACCTGTATTGAGTTGAAACTGCGCCCGGCGCATCGCTACCTGGCAAGCGCCTCCAGCCTGGAACGCCTGCTGGGGCATTATTGCGCCTTGCTTCCGGAACCGGTCTATTGCGGCGATGTACGTATCAACGAAATCACCCCGCCATGGCGCCAGGCGGAGGGCAATATAGTCGAGCATCCGGTGCAGCAGCGCAAGCGCAGCCTGGCCTTTGCAGCACGATTCGAGCAGCAGTTCGAACCCATTTGCACGATTCCGGTAAAGACTTCAGCCAGCGACGTGCGCGGCATCCTGTGGATCCAGGACGGCGCCACGTACAGCAGCAGCGACAACCGCAACCTGAAGGTATTCGTGCGCGGAATGCTGCTTGATGATGATGCCCGCGACCTGCTGCCGCGCTGGGCCGGCTTTGTCGGCGGTGTCATCGAGTCACATGACCTTACACCGACGGCCAGCCGCGAAGACTTGCAACGCGATGCCCATTACGGATGCGCGCAGGCGGACCTGCTCGATTCGCTTGTAAAGGGACTGGCAGAAATCGCGGCGAGCCAGCCTGCGGCATGGCGCCGGATCCTGGCCCGTCACAACGAAGCATTGATGGCGGCGGCGCTTTGCAACGATGATTTGTTCACGCTGCTGCTGGACGCAGTGCGCATTCCGACCTCGCGCGGCGACCTATCCTTGTCGGAGCTGCAGGGACATGGTCCCATTCACGTTAGCCTGGGCGACAGCGGCGGCTTCGAAGATATGGTGTGCCGGGCCATGCATATTCCGGTGGTGAAGGGCGATCGCTACGCTGTGCACAGCTTCCTGCGTCGCTGGGCACAGCAGCGTGGTGGCAAGCTGATTGAGATCGGCACCGAAAAAGGCAACCGCCAGCTGTTTGCGGAAGCCGAGCTGCCGGAAGAACACACCGAATGGCTGAAGCGACACCTGGGCAATGGTGAGCTGGTGGTGCCTGCACGCTTCATGCCCGCGCACCTGCCGCTGGTGGTCGTTCCCGATCGGGACGCAGAGTTGAAGGAGAGACTGGAGTCGGACGAATCGGACCAGCGCATCGCCCAATCAGCGCTGCAACTTGTGCGCCAGTTCACCAGCAATATCAATGGCGAGATCAAGTCGCGCCTTTACATCAATCTCGAAAACCCAGCGATCGCCAGCCTGCTGGAAGCTTATCGGGAGCAGGGCGAAACTGCCGGCTGCCTGCATGCACTGACGCTGCTGCGCTCCATGAAGATCGTGATGATGGCCGGTGATACGAGCAAGCTTCCGGCAGCGGAGGGACTGACCGGCGCCCTGCGTGACCTCAGCCAGCTTGTGCAAGTATTGACCCGGTCTCAAGCAACACCTGAATAACAAGGAATCAAATGGATATCTGGAAGTGGGTTTTCGACACACACCGCGACCTTGAGGAAGCCGGCAATCACCGTTTGGCGGAGCTGATCAACGAGATTCCGACCAATGCGAGCCGGGGCAGGCTGGAGCTCGCGCAAGCCGCGTTGCCGGAAGCCTTGGCCGCAGCGCGGGCAGCGCGATTACCCTGGTTGGAGGTGTATTTCCGCCACTGGACAATCAATCCGCGGGTCTGCACCCGGAGGGAAGGCGAGGCAGCACTGAAGGACACTGTGTCGCTGTTCGAATTTGCGCATCGACCCGAAACCATCAATTGCCCGCAGAGCGTGTGCACAACCCAGGACATCGCCTGCTGCTATGCGAACGTGGACGGCGCAGGCTATGCGACCGATCGCATCGCCGTGTGCAAGGAAACACTGGCGCGCATCGATAATAGCTGGGGGTGTTTCCGCTGCATCAGCAGCGAAATGATGAATGCCCTGGTGGATGCAGCAAAGCCGGAGGAAGCCCTGGCGTTTGCGGACCAGCAGTTGCCCTTGCTGCAGGAAACCGGCGCGGACCAAAGCGTCGATTGGTTCGAGCCATTAGCGCAAGCGCAATTTTCCGCGGGCCAGTTTGAAACTGCCCTCGCTACTTTGGACTACATCGAAGAGCAGGGCTTTGACAGCGATAATCCACCCAAGCACTACGCCCGTTCCTGCATGCGATTCCGTCTGCTTGCGCTGCTCGGCCGAACCGAGGAAGCGTGGGCGATGCTGCCGCCGGAAGAAAAGGCACAGGAGTTTGGCGAATGCCTGGACCTGTCTGCCGGCCTTGAAGTGCTTCTGCAGTCGGCGCCTGGGCGTAACGATTACCTGGTTGGGCGCCGTACTGCTGCTGCAGTGCGGCGGTACAGCGCATCTGGATCGCACCGTCTCACCCTCGATGCCCTGGCGTACCACGTACGCCTGGCTGTTGCACGTGGTGCGCGCTGGTCGGCAAACCTGATGCTGGAACTTGCGCGTCCGCACCTCGCGAAATTGAAGCAGCCACTGGGCGCTCCTGAAGCATTTTCCAACCTGGAAGCGATGGTGGCGTCGATGCCTGCGGTGCGCGAGTTGCCCGTGCCGGCGCAAGAACTGGCTGATTACGTCAGCGGCGGTGAAAACCTTGACGCCGAACAGGACCTGGAGCTGCTGCTGGCAGGGGCCGCCAGCCTGCCTTCGGACGCAGGCCTGGCGGTCCTCATTTCGCGTGCTATGCGTGCCTGCGGCGGAATGGATGCGGCCCGCGACCACTTGTGGACCTACCTGCGCACTCAATCTGCCAAGGCCGAAGTAGTCGAGGAAATGGAATCGGTTCTGGTCGAGGCCCGCGAGGAAGCGGGTACCCAGGCATTGGCCGGAATGCTGCGCGAATCCGATCCGATCCGGGCCCATTTGTGCCTGGCCCGGTTTGCTTTTGCAACTGGGCGCTGGAATGAAGTTGCCAGCCACGCCAGGCCGGTTCTCGAGCTGGAGCCGGGTAACGAAACGGCGCGCGCCTTGTGGTCTTTTGCGGCAATGCGTGAAGGCGATTTCGAGCAGGCGCTGATCTTGCTCGAGCAAATCATCGACGAAGAGGGGGAGCCCGGGAACGCACATTGGGAAGCGATCGTCGCTGCGAGCGCATTGCGTCGCTGGGATAGCGTGCGCGCGTTGGGCGCTGCGCTTGGCATGGAGTTCGAAGCAGGCGAGGGCCCGATTGAGGAAAAGTGGGGAGTCGTACGGGTGCAGTATGAGGACGACGGCGAAATGATGGAACGTTTCGCTCACCGTACCGGCCCCGCCACAGCGCGCATTGTTTCGCTTTCGGGATCGATGCGGCGTCAAACCCTCGGTCAGTTGGTCGTATTCCATCCGCAACCACTTGAAAGCGTTCCGGACGACGAGGGAGAGGCGAACCAGTTCGTACAACTGTACAAGGTCGTCAAAGTCCTCGAACAAAGTGGCTACGGCACCAGCTACCTGGTAGATGGCGCGCATCCCGGCGAGGGCGAGCTGAATACTCTGACTGAGGCGTTCGCAGCTCGTGGCTGGAAATGGATCGTGCACAGTGATGACGACTACAGAATCTTCGACAATGAAACGGAAACCGAACTCCCCGGTGTCTATTTCCTCGTCGCGGCACCCGCCGACACCCCCGCCGCCGCAATTGACGAAACGCTGCGCGAACTGACGGCGGGCTATGAGCACCCAATGTGCTGGATTGCCCTCGCCGAAGCCGCCGGCTCTAATGTCGATTATCACGAGGCACTGATGGAGCGCTATGATTTATAAAGTGGATGTTCTTGATCCTTGGAGGGAAGCCTGATGGAAGAGCTCATGAGTGCTGATGAACTGGATCGGTTCGAGCGGAGGTGGCGATTCACTTTTACTTGTTTCGCAGTGATTTTTGCCGCCGCACTTTTCGATCACATGCTTCGCTCTCCGCACGGCAAAGAAGCTGTCTGGTGTTACTCTTGCGGCGCTGTGGCGTTCGTAATGTGCCTCTTTTCAGCCTACAAACTGCACGATGCGGCACGCCATGAAGGTGTGATCGGAGGACTTGAGTTGCTAGGGGAGGATCTTTCGGCTGGCGACTCGGATGATTAATTGGGCCGAGTGCCGCACTGTGAATCGACACCGATACTGTAGACACTCCTGAGCCATAATTGTGGCAATGAATCGCTTTGCCATTTCTTCAAAAAGGCCTTGCGTGAATTCCGCAATTGACAGGGCAGTTTTCAGATCCAGAAAGGTTTAGTGCATGATGATTCGAGCCGCTACGGACCGCGACGTTTCTCAAACCGCCGAAATGGTCGGTGAACTGCTTGCCGAGATCATGGCCGCTATCGGCGAGCAGGCGTTCAATTTTGACTTGCCGGCGACAATTGATCGGCTGGGAACCTTCATCACCCAGGAAAAGTATTATGTCTTTGTCGCCTGGGATGGCGATCATGCCGCCGGCTTTGTGGCGCTCTATGAAAGCTGTTCACTGTACGCTGAAGGCGCATTCGGCACGATCCCGGAGTTCTATGTTCGCCCGGCATACCGTTCAAAAGAACTGGGCTTGCAACTTCTTTCCAAGGCCAAGGCTTTCGGCCGCTCGCGCGGCTGGAAGCGGCTGGAGGTAACGACGCCACCTTTACCCCAGTTCGACAGGACGCTGGCATTTTATGAGCGCGAGGGCTTTGCGATCAGCGGTGGCCGAAAATTAAAGGTGATATTGTGATCGAGGGACCTTTCTATCATGGCACCAAAGCCGATCTGGAAGTTGGCGACCTGATTGGCCGCGGCTATACATCCAATTACGGCAGCAGGCGGCAAGCGAATTTTGTCTACCTCAGCGCAACGTTGGAAGCCGCAACCTGGGGCGCCGAGTTGGCAGTGGGCGAGGGGCGCGGCAGGATCTATATCGTGGAGCCGACAGGCCCGATCGAGGATGATCCAAACCTGACGAACAAGCGCTTCCCTGGCAACCCTACCAAATCATACCGCTCGCGCGAACCGCTGCGCATCATCGGTGAGATCAAGGACTGGACCGGCCACCCTCCCGAACGCCTTCAGGAAATGCTTGATCACCTTGATAAGCTCAAGGAACAGGGTATCGAAGCAATCGAAGAGTAAAGTGCATACCAAAAATAAGGGGAGACAAATGAAAAAAATCTTGAGTGCGATGGTGCTGGCGCTGCTGGCTTGCTCGGCACAGGCGCAGGCGCCAACATCGCCTGCGTACGATGCGCAGCTGGCAAAGTCGCTGGGCGGGAATGAACATGGCATGCGCAAGTATGTGTTTGTGGTGCTGCGCACGGGGCCGAACAAGGTACCGGCCGGACAGGAGCGGACAGAGATGTTCGCCGGCCATATGGCGAATATCCAGCGCCTGGCCAACGAGCGCAAGTTGGCCTATGCCGGCCCGCTGGATGGCGTCGATGACGCGCGCGGCATCTTCATCTTCGCAGTTGAAAACATCGACGAGGCCAAGGCGCTGGTGGCTACAGATCCAGTCATCATCAAGGGTGAAATGGTGGCGGAGTACCACACCCATTTCGGCTCCGCAGGCTTGATGATGGTGAACCAGGTCCACTCGCAAATCATGAAGCCGGCGGCGAAATGAAATTTGCGACGGTCCGCACCTACGCCATGTCGCTGCCGGATGTCAGCGACGAGCCGCATCACAATTTTGGCTCGTTTCGCGTGAAGGGAAAGATCTTTGTCACTGTCCCGCCGGGAGAGGAATTCGTCCACATTTTCATCCCTGACGAAAGGCGCGATGAAGTGCTGGAGCTGTATTCTTCCTTCGCCGAAAAGCTGATTTGGGGCAGCAAGGTGCTTGGCGTGCGGGTCGAGCTGGCGAAGGCAGATGCTGCGGTGGTGAAGCGCCTGGTCAAGCAAGCGTGGGAACATAAGGCGCTGAAAGGCAAGCGTGCCTGATGTGCAGTAGCGCTTTGCTGAAATAAGTTAGTCAGGCCGAGAGCGGCCAACAGCTGCCGTTCATAGCCCATTTAGTCGGAAAGAGGTATGCAATGCCGTTGAATCATCCTGGCGAGGTCGAACACTACGCATTTTTCAGCCAG